>JAYOBJ010000012.1:0-49277 GCA_038104845.1 Methanobacteriota archaeon | reverse complement strand
CCGAGGTCAACAACGTCGCCAAGGCCATCCGCGAACACAGCGACCCACAGGCCTTGCTGCAGGCAATTGAAACCGGGGACGCCGAATTGCTTGGCATTCAAATCGACGCAGGCGATGTTGAGGTCAAGCGCGTGGAGCGGGAAGGCTTCGCAGCCCAGACGGTCGAGGTGGAACTTGCCGGCGAAACCGTTCACGTGACACTGGTGCTCGACATGAACGATGCACCCGAACTGCTTTCCAAGGGGATGGCTCGTGACATCACGCGCCGAATCCAAGCCAAGCGCAAGGAGATGAACCTGGCCTTGGAGGACACGGTGTCCCTTAACGTGTGGCTGAACAATGCTCCCGAGGTCCTCGACGCCGACCGTGCATATGTTGCCGCCGAAACACGAGCCGTTTCGGCCGTGTTCCATGTTGGAGAAGCCGGACCAACGGATGCAGAGCGCTTTGAGGTGGACGGCGCCACCGTAGCCTTCACCGTGGAATGAGGGCCCGTCATGCGCGTTGTGTCCTTGGTGCCGTCGCTCACCGAGACCCTGTTCGCACTTGGCCTTGACAACACCTCCGTGGTGGGTCGAACCCCTTGGTGCGTTCATCCCGCACCCGAAGTGGACGACGTACCGGTGGTGGGTGGCACGAAAACACCCACCCTCTCCAAAATCACCGCTGCAACACCCGACCTCGTGGTCATGGACCGGGACGAGAACCCCAAGTCGGTGCACGATTGGTGCCTGGAACAGGGATACCGTGTGTTCGTTTGCGATGTCCGTCACCCGTCCGAGGTCCCCGACATGCTGCGGAAGCTCGGCGACGCCATCGGCCGAATGGAGGACGGTGAACGGTTGGCGGGAGACCTCGAATCCACCCTCGCTCAAGTGAGCAGGGTGGCTACGGGCACGGTGATGCCGTTTATCTGGCACGAACCGCTGATGATCGCCAGCGCTCGAACCTACGCTGGCGGCATGCTGGCCACGCTCGGATGGACCGTGCCCGACATCGACCCCGAGGGCACCGGCTACCCTGCCGTCACCGAAACGGACCTCCTGGAGTACGGCGTGGAGGGGTTGTTGATGTCGAGTGAACCCCATGCCTTCTCGCATCAGGAAGGCGAGGCGATCGCCGATCGTCTGGAACATGCCGGTGGTGTTCGTCCGTGGGTGAAATGCATCGATGGAGAAGCCCTGACTTGGATGGGGGCGAGGACCCGCCAAGGCTTGTTGCAACTCGCTGAACTTACCGCACCCGTGCAGGACGGGGACTGAGCGACGGCTTCAAATCACGCTGCAGCGACGCATCCCCATGAACCGCCGTGGACTCGCTGTCCTGCTGATGGTGGCCATGGTCACTTCGGGTTGCATGGGCGACGGCGAGGTGGTGATGGACGACGGCAGCGTGACGTCCATCTTCGAGGATTACCAACGGATCGACCCTGCCCCGCACGGGGATGAACGCACCTTCGTGACGGTGGACCTCCGAACCAACGCCACCACCAACACCACGTGGGCGGTGTTTGACGCCACGTACGGTGGCAACTGCTGCGAGCATTACCTTGCCACCGACATCGACGGTCAAATCCTGAACATCGGCGGCGAATATCCCGTCTTTTCCACCGACCGAGGACACGAGTGGGACACGTACATTCCTCCTGCCCTTCCCGACGGTCAATGCCGAACCTTCATCCCCACCAACCCCGGTCAAGAGGGGTTGGGCGAAGGCAGCATCGTCCAAGCGACGAACGGGGACATCATCTCGATGTCGTGGTTCCCGTATGTGGGAGGCGACCTCAAACTGGACAAGTTCTACGCCATCCTGTACGACGAATCCGAAGGCGAATGGAAATGGTGCTACAACCGCTTAACAGAACCGTTCTACGACCGCTCCTGGCAAGTTGAAGTGGTGGGACCCATTGATTCCAGCCTTGGAAGCGGCGAATGGGCCAGCATGGTGATTTCCAACTTCTGGCACCAGAGTCAAAACGCCGGCGGCCAAATCAGCGTGGACGGCCTGAATTACTACCCCTTCCAGTTCCCCGACCGCTCGGGTGGTGACCCCACCATCGAATTGGACCTGGACTTCACCGATGCCGACTTGCCGGCGTATTGGGACGTGAACAAGCCCCACAAGGAAATGCGCGCCTTCTCCGTGCCCAGCGGTGGCCTCCTGTTCCCCGCCTACTACGACAACGGCCATGCGGCGTTCATGGACACCACCTTGTCGTGGAACGAACTCGAGGTTGTCTTCCCGTCCGAATACTGTCAGATCGACCGCTCGGGAAGCCTGCACTGTGTCGCCAACAGCGGAACCTCGTTCACGCACTACCTTTCCAACGACGGGGGTCAAACGTGGGACAACCAGACCTACAACCTCGGCAACGACGCGTCCCAAATTGAGGAATGGGAATTCCAAGCCAACGGTGAGTTGGACTTGTTCATTCTGAACGTTCGCTACCAATCCACCGAAGGGCCCGATGTGGACACGGTGTACCACGTTCGCGGCTACAGCACCGACATGTCACCCGACACGCTGACTTACATCGGTCAGGGCGACCTCGACTCCACCTCGGGTGCGGGCAACGACATTCGGTTTGATTTCGCCTCGCTCGGCATCCTCAACGACGGTGGCGTGGTCGTGGCATACCACGATTCCACCGACCCCGACCCGCTCTTTGCCGTGGAGTTGGATCTCCCCGCTTGAGGCTTGAAGGACGTCCACGCACTTCGCCATCAGGCTGGCCATCTCACCTGATTTGTGTTCGGAATGTCTGGTTGGCTACGGCAAATCGGTTGAACGGTCCACGTCCCAATGGCTGGAACGCCTCAGGCGTGGAAGCGGCTGAGGATGTCCGAGAACAACGCCTTGGCGTGACCTTCGCTTTTTTCGACCAACCTTCGCACGATCAGTTCCGGTGTGGACCGAGCGAGGTGGTTTCGGCGAGGGGTGCGGTCCACAACAAGTTCGAGGTCCTCACCCAAGCCTCGGGCCTCAATGCCATCCACGCGAAGGTCCTCACGTCCGGTGGCTTCCAAGATGGCCGGGGCCAAATGCGTCACGAGCATCATGGTGGTGTGCGGTTGGGCCTCTGCGGCGAGCAGCATACCGGCGATGATGCGGGCCCCTGCTCCGGGTTCCGTGATGGCTTCGAGTTCGTCGGCCAGAATGAGTTTCGGCGCTGGGTCGCTGACCACATCCGCCAATTCCACCAGCGTTTGCTCAAGCGCACCTGCACTTTGGGTGCCACCGGCTTTGGCCAGGATGTGGAGGGCATCCACCCTCCCGACATGAGCGGCTCTTGCCGGTACAGGCAGACCCATGTGAGCGAGGATGCATGCATGCGCCAGGCATTCGAGAAGGGTGGTTTTCCCACCGGAGTTGGCTCCGGTGAGCAAGGCCAAGGATTGACGATCGTCCGGTCCAGCCACCTTCCCCAAGCCGTACGTGACCGGGTCGGGTTGGACGCCAAGCAAGATGTGGCGTCCGGCTTCGAGGGCGATGCCGTGGTCACCAAAGGTGGGCATGACACAGGCATCGTGATGCGCCCAACGGGCGATGGCGCACCACTGGTCCAGCTCAATCATGCGCTGAACGGCTGTTTCGCACTTCGGCTTCAACGGACCAAGACGGTGAGCGGCCTGAACCAGGTGGTCCGTCGTGGCGGCGTTGAGTTTGACCTCAAGGGCGGCGTCCACGCCGTCAATGGCTTCACGGTCCAATTTTGCAGGCCAAGCGGAGGTGAAGATATCGTACGGACATTTCACCTTGGCCGGTTCGAGGAAGGTCGCAAGCCGCTCCCTGGCCTTTTGCATGGCTTCAGCGATGACCTCGCCCGTGGCATCCCTCAACCGTCGTTGGAACGCCGCACCGTCGGCCAGTGCCTCCAACAGTTCTGCACCGGAGAGCGCTAATTTGGCGTCGTTCATGGCCGATTCGACTTCCTGATTGACCTCGGTTTCCAGTCCCTTCACCAGCGTCCACAATTCGTCACGCAGTTGAGCGATGACCGCAGCGTCTTGGGAATCACCCACCAGTTGCATGGCCTCGGGCAGGTCCCGCAGCGGTTGCAACGCCTCGACCAACGGTTCAAGGGCGTCGTTGTCGGGCAACACGCCGTCCATCCAAGCCCGGACGGTGTGGGTTACGAGCCCGAGGGTGCTGCTGTTGTGGGTGAACCAATCGATGATGCGCTCGGGGATCAACGTGGCTTCATCCGCCCCCGACCCCGTCACCAACCAACCTTCGGGCGGGTCCATCGGCGCACCCGGCCCCACCCAAGTTACGGTCTTGAAGACGGTGTAGTCCTTCCACGTTTCCCGTTCACCTGGAACCAACACCCTGCACCATCGTTTGAGGTGGTCCATCGGCTCGGGCGTGACCACAACGCGTTCGTACCGTTCCTGCGGCTCCTTGAGCCGGGTGAGTTTGGACCACTGCTGACGCTGTTCCTCCAACCAATTCGGCGTCAGCGCCATCGCTGCCCTCACCACGGCACGCCGGTCCTCGAGGTGCTTGGCCGGCATCAACAAGCCCATGCGCTCCTTGGAAGCCGAGCAGGCGGCAAAACTCTGGAGGTGTTGAACGAGCGCGTGGTGAAGCCGTTCGGCTTCCTTGGTCGCCAAAAACGACCCGTCGGCCCCTGTGAATTGCCGGGCGATGGTCATGGCCCGCTTCACGGAAACACCGTCCACCTCAGCCAAGCGTCCCACATCGCCCGATTCAAGGGCCGCCAGCACACCCGTTTCCGAACCAAAGTGCGTTGTGATTTTCTCAGCTAGACGCTCACTGACACCCAAGGCGCTGGCCAACGACATGTTGAGCAAAGGTTTGTCATCGGCTTAAGAGGATGACGCCGGTGGGTTGGCGAGGGGGTTCAACATCGGTGGGTCGAGCAGCACGCCGTGCGGTTCAACACACTCGACCTGCGCCTTCCCCGTATTCGAGCATGGGCGCTTGGAAGAGATCCTCGCAGCTTCGGGTCACGAGCGGGAGCGTGAGCGTTGATTCGGCCCAATTCACCGAGTAGCCGCCAGAGGCACCTGGGGATGGAACGTAATCCCGCCCGGTTTGGGACAGCGTGATGACGATGGTTTCGCCCTGCTCGAGAAAAATGTCCATGGCCATGAATTCCATCTTTCCGAGCACGGTTGAGAACGGTGCAAGGGCCTCTTGCCCGTCACGCCCGCCTTCGTGGAACCGGAAGTCCATCACGGCGTGACCGAGCCGAAGCCCGCTGCCGTCGGTCATCTCGAGGTAGCCGTGTGCCCCGTTCGATGTGTGTGGGGTGATGGCGATGTGGAAGGTCGGCATCCCTGCGATGTAGACATCTTCCTCGAACGGTCCGTAGGTCATGGTGATCGTCTCGGTCGAGGTCACCATGGAGGCGCTCGATGGGTTCAAATCGGCCGCTCCAATCTCCAAGTACTCGGTGTCGAGGGCAGGATAGGTCGTCTCGAAGCGCCAACCCCCGCGGTTGTCCTGCATTTCAACACCCAACACGGGAGGTGCTCCTTCGCCCTTGAGGTACCAGTCAAACCAGTACAGCATTTCATCCGCCCAATCCCAGCGCAACGTGTAGGGGAAGGCCTCCAACCCCTCACCGCTGGGAAGGGCGCTGTGGCCGGAGCGACGGTCGGGGTAATCGTGCGCCCATTGACCAGCGAGGGTCTTCACCTCGATGCCAGCCGACTCCACCAGTTGATGGGTGGGGAAAGCCATGTGGGGGTCGACGTTCCAATCTTGCATCCCTTGGATGATGTAAATCGAGCCGTTGTAGTTGGAGAGCACCCGGTCGAGGAACGACCGCTCGGTCCAGTAATCGTTGCCCGCGTAGGTGACCATCCCCCCCGACAAGTAGGCCGCTGGTCCGTTGATGTACCCTTCGAGGTACCCTTCGCACAGGGTGTGGGCGTCCTCGCTGTCGCCATCGATGCCGAACGATCCGTAGACACCGTTGTGCATGATCATGCCGCGAGCCTCCATGCTCCCGTTGCGCCACATCAGTTCGTGAACACCGATGAGGCCGGACATGGGCACGATGGTGGCGAGATGCGGATTGCCAAAGGTGGCGGCTTGCCAAGGGGTCGAACCGTCGTAGGATTTGCCGATCATGCCCACCTTGCCGTTGGACCAGGCCTGGCTTCCCAGCCAGGTGATGGCCGCATCGATGCCGCGTTGTTCATCGGTGCCCATGAGGTCCATGCAGTGGTTGGAATCACCGGTACCGAAGACCGACACCTGAGCGACCCCGTAGCCGTGCGGCACGTAATTCTCGATGAGCATGCGGCCCAGGCGGTCCGCAGGTGTGAGGGCGTCCACGTCTCCGTCGTTGTAGTAAGGGCCCACTTCGGCAATGACCGGGACGTGGCACGACTCGGGGAGTTCGGCGGCTTCCCAGTCGCATCCTTCGATGACGGGCAACCACAACCCGAGGTGCACCGCCGCATCGCCGGTGAGTCCAGCGCCGCCGTCGGCGGCCGTGATGGTGTCAACGGGGACGAAGACCGAACGAACCGCATCGATGCCGTGCGTCCCGTTCACCGTGACGCGGGCGAAGACATCGCTGTCGTCGTACGTCAGGTCGGCACGCTCCCACGGTTGGGGGTAAGCGGCGGTGCTTCCGACGGTGGTCCCGTCATCGTTGCTTTCACCGAAGCAACCCGCCAGGGAAGCGGTGAAGAACAGCAACACCACGAACCATGGACGAGCGTTCATGCTCAACCCTTTCGTGGGACGCATTTCAACCAATCGGCCGGCCGTGCCTCACTCGCCGTTGGCCTCACGCTCGGCCATTTCAGCACGAACTTCGTCCATGTCGAGGTCTTGGAGCATTTTGACCAAGTCCCTCAACGCTTGTTCGGGCAAGGCACCAGGTTGCATGAACACACCGATGCCTTCCTTGAAGGCGATGGTGGTGGGGATGGAACGAATGCCAAACATGCCGGCCAAGGCTTGCTGGTCTTCGGTGTCGATCTTTCCGAACACAACATCGGGGAATTCATCCGACACCCGCTCGTAGACGGGACCGTACGCCTTGCACGGCCCGCACCATTCGGCCCAGAAGTCGAGAATCACGAGTTGGTTGTTCTCGATGGTGTCAGCGAACACCGGTTCGGTCAATTCCACGGAAGGCATAAACTATTCCGAACCACCATCCTTTTTGAAGGCCTGTCATGGAAATCACCAGTGTGCAGGGATTAAATGCATCCATGCCCAAGCATCACCGTGGCATCACGTGTCGGTTGCTTGTGGCTCGTGGGCTTCCTTGTGTTGAGCACCACCGGCTCGGTGGTGCTCGGTGTTGCCGCTGACGGGCACGAAGCAACACCCGAACAGCGCCAAGTGGTGATCGCCGAGGTGTTGGTGTCGGCCTCATCCGAGCAGTACAACGGCACCGATTGGAACGGTGATGGCACCATCGGCTCGGTCTCGGACCAATACATCGAACTGTGGAACACGGGCGACACCACCGTGGATGTCTCCGACTGGTGGCTCGACGATGCCACGGACGGAGGGTCGCCGCCGTGCCGCCTTGCGTGGAACACGACCCTTGATGCGGATGAACGCCTGGTGGTGTTCCGAGGCAGTTCGGGCATTGAGCTGGATTACTGGGACGGCGATGCCGTGACCCTGTCCACCGACACCGGCGCACTGGTGGACCAGCTGGTTTACCCGGGCGAAGATTCGTGGTGGGACCGTCCTTACGAGCGGTTGGCCAACGGCACCCTCTGGAAGGCGGATGCCCCAACACCGGGATGGGGTCCCAACGATGACCGAACCACGGCACAAAACGCCGTCCGGTGCTATCGGTCGAACGACCACATTCATTCCGGCGCCTACGTGCTGACCGGGCGCATCGTGCCGATGACCGGACCTGGTGATGTCATCGACGAAGGCCACGTGCTGGTTCAAGATGGAACCATCGCTGCGGTGTGGGAGAACGACATCCCTGCCAACGTGCAGTTGACCAACGTCCCTGTCATTGCGACCAACGGCACCATCTACCCGGGCCTGATCGACCTCCACAACCACCTGCATTACAACCAAGTCCCGCTCTGGAACATGGACCCCCATCTCCCGGTTTCGGAGCGCAACGCTTGGGGCGGCTACAACAACCGGTACGAATGGAAAGACCATCCAGATTACAGCGAGCAAGTGACCAAGCCCAAGATGCTGGTCCATTCCGGCCCGTACTGGAACATGGAATCCGAGGCCATGAAGTACATCGAAATGAAATCCATCGTCGGCGGCACCACCGCAGCCCAAGGCAGTCCGTCCAACCCCGACGACAGTTACGCCAGCATCCTCGCACGCAACATCGAGGACTACAACTTTGGTCGGGACGAAATTCATACCAAGGTGACGGAACTGACGGTGGACTACGAGGGCAACCACATCAAGAACGGGAACAACAGCGGCACCCTCGATGCGTGGTTTGTTCACATCGCCGAAGGCGTGGACGAACGGAGTCGGGCAGAATTTGACATTCTCGTCAACAACGACCTCCTTGTGGGAGAATTGGTGCTGATTCACGGGGTGGCCTTGACATCGGCTGAATTCGTTCAGATGGCCGCAGCAGGCAGCAGTCTGGTGTGGTCACCCCTTTCCAACCTGCTGCTGTACGGCCAAACAGCGGACGTCGCCGCAGCCAAAACAGCAGGCGTCCACATCACGCTGGCCCCAGACTGGTCGCCATCGGGTTCAAAATCGCCCCTTCATGAGCTCAAGGTGGCGGATCTTTGGGACGACGAAATGCTGGGGGACATCTTTTCGGATTACGAACTCGTTGAGATGGTCACCTCCGGTGCGGCTCGAGCCACCAACTGGCACGAAGACGTGGGCACCTTGACACCCGGAACCGCAGCAGACCTTGTGGTGGTGGACAACATCCACGCCGACCCCTACCGGAACCTCATCAACGCCGTGGACCCCGATGTTCGCCTCTCCGTTGTCGGTGGGTTGCCCTTGTACGGTGACAGCGATTTGATGGCCGCCATGAACGGTGCGGACCACGAGCCAGCGGGGCGCTTCGGCAAAGCCCTCGACGTCACCTTCTCGTCGGTACCGGACGGTGCCCAATCATGGTCGAGCATCGTTGAGAACCTCACCATGGCCTTGACGTTTGACCCTGAAGAAATGCAGGCTGCCTTCGGAGATGCAACGGACTTCGACAGCGTCACACAGGGCATGACGGCCGTTGGCCTTGATCCGTGGTACACCTACGGTGACGAGCGCTACTTCGAAGTGCTCAACGGTTCATCGGTGGCCAACGCCCAAATCGACCTGTCGTTGTTGTACGACCGTTACTACAACCGGTCCGAGAACCTCGAACCCGTGACCCAATTCACGACCCCGTCCGCCCCCAACGAATCTTGTCCCGACGGCAGCAGCGCACCGTGCGAGACCACGGTAGATGACCCAACGACTGGAGACGGGGGCGAGGCGGCCAACACCACGCAAACCACCGACGACGGAAGCGAAGAAGGAGGGTTAACGGCGCTGGACCCGAACGCCGACGTGAACCCTGAAACCGCTGAATCGGAACAAGCCAGTGCAGCCCTCACGCTCTTGGCTGGTATCGTGGTGGTCCTCGGGCTGATGCTTCTGATCGTTTCACGGCAACCACCGGGTAAATTGAGCGAGAAGGTCACCATCGATGCCATGTGGGACAATGCCTCAACCGACCCGTCGTTTGTGCCTGCGCCTCCACCGCTGAAACCGATGACCGAGGAGGAGTAGACCCCTTCAGGCAAGGTCCCATTCGGGTCCATGGGCGGTGTCCGTGACGACCACGCCCAACGCATTCAATTCGTCACGGATGGCGTCGGCTCGCCCCCAATCCTTGGCGGATCGAGCCTCCGCACGCTGGAGCAACAACGCCTCGACATGATCGGCGATGGCGGCCTTCCGGGGGTCTTCATCCGGTTCGGCCAAGGCCACGTCTTGAGCGGGCAACACGCCCAGCACATCACCAGCGGTCTCTTCAAGCAACTCCACAGCGTAGTGGGCAAAGGCATCCCGGTCCGCATCGTCGAGTGAGGTGGCGCTCAGTGTCCTCGTGATTTCACGGACCATGCCCAGCACTTTGGCAACGCCCTCACGGGAATTGAAATCGTCGTCCATCGCCATGGCGAAACCCTCACCCATTTTTTCGAGGAGCCCCAACGCCTTGCCTAAAGGATGCGGTGAAGCGATGTCGGGTTGGGGAAGGGCCACCGGTGAGGTGGTGGTGCGAGCCTTAAGGGCGTCAACGTAGCACCCCAACAAGCGGTTGTAGTTCCGCTCGGCGTCGTTGAGGAGTGCCTCGTTCATGTCGATCGGCGAACGGTAATGGGCGTTGATCAGGGCAAACCGCAGCACCATAGCGTCCACTTTTTCGAGGATGTCCCGAACGGTCCAGAAGTTGCCAAGGGATTTGCTCATCTTTTCACCGTCGATGTTCACAAAGCCGTTGTGCAGCCAGTGATGGACCACCGGGCTGTGACCGGTGTGGCATTCACCTTGGAAAATTTCAGCTTCGTGGTGTGGGAATCGCAGGTCGTGGCCCCCACCGTGAATGTCGAATTCCCGGTCAAAATGGTCCAGCGACATGGCGGTGCATTCGATGTGCCAGCCGGGTCGACCGGGCCCCCACGGTGAATCCCACGTGGGTTCACCGGGCTTTGCTGCTTTCCAGAGGGCGAAGTCCTTGTGATCGCGCTTGGATGACCCCGTGCCCTCCACGCGCCCGCCAGCACCGGATTGAACGGCATCGATGGATTGACCCGTGAGTTGCCCGTACTTTTCGGGCGCCGATTCAACGTGAAAGTACACGCCATCGTCCGCCACGTAGGCGTGCGACTTGTCGATGAGGTCCTGCGTGATTCGGACCATGTCGCCCACGTATTCCGTGCAGCGGGGGTAAGCGTCGGCTCGGCGAATGTTGAGGGCATCCATGTCCTCGTAGTACGCGTCGATGTTGGCGTCCACCAAGGCCTTCCAATCGCCATCGGTTTCGTTTGCTCGGTGGATGATCTTATCGTCGATGTCGGTGAAGTTCTGAACATACATCACGTCGAAACCTTTGGCCTCCAACCATCGGTGGATCAAATCGAACGACAAATAGCACCGTGCGTGGCCGAGATGGCATCGGTCGTAGACCGTCACCCCGCAGACGTACATGGACACCTTGCCCGGTTCAAGCGTGGTGAATTCCACCTTGGTGCGACGACGGGTGTCGTGGACGCGTAGGGGCATGAACCGCGGTTTGGCACATCCCACTTCAAGGTTCATACGGGGCGGACCGTTCGCATCGCCCATGACGCCCAAGAACGGCAAAACCGTGTTCGTCACCGGTGTCAATGGGCATGTTGGCAATCACATCGTTCGCGAATTGCTGGCCCACGGTTACTGCGTGAAGGGCTCGGTCCGCAACCTTGCCGACCCTCAGAAGACCGATCATGTCCGACGCCACGCCATCGACTTGGGCGTGGAAGAGCGACTCGAGATCGTTGAAGGCGACGTCCTGGACGCCGACCCTTGGCCCGACCTCATCGCTGGCTGTGACGGCCTCTTTCATACCGCCACGGTGTACGCCACGAAAGGAGAGGCCGCCACCATTTTGGACACGGCCAACAAGGGAACCACGCATTTGCTGAGCGCTGCTCACCGAGCTGGCGTGCCTCGCGTGGTCTACACCTCCAGCACCGCAGCCGTCGGCACGGAACCGAAAGGACGAGTGAAGACCGAGGACGACTGGCAGCAACACGATGGCATTCCTTACACGCAGGCCAAAACGGCGTCGGAGCGTCATGCATGGGCGCTGGCCGAGGAATTTGGATTGGACCTGAGGGTGTTGAACCCAACGGCCATCTACGGAGGCGGCTTTGTGCGCCCGACGCCCAGCATTGAGTTCATCCCCGATGCCATTCGGGGCGCCTACCCTGTGGCCCCCCCGTTTCCCATGTCGGTGGTCCACGTGCGCGACGTGGCACGAGCGCACCGGTTGGCGTTTGAGGTCGATGAAGCCGAGGGGCGGTTCATCCTCGCCCCGCACATCGGCCTGACCTTGGCCAGCATTTGCCGCAGGATTCGAACCTTGAACCCGGACACCAAAGCGCCGAAACGCGCATTGCCGAGGGCACTCCTCCCGCTTGCGGTGTTTCAGGACTGGGTGGGTGGCCTGTTCGGTCGACCGCGATACTTGACACGCCGATTGGCCAAAAGCCTCATGCGGGGCGACACCCTCTACTCAAGCGAAAAAGCCGAACGGGTGTTGGGGATGACGTGGGAGGACCTCGACACCTGCATTCAAGACACCGTGAAGGCCTTCCAATGACTCGAAACAGCGTTGCTTTGGCCCACCTCAGCTGGGCGTTGCCCGCCTCATCGTTGGCATTGGCCATGCTCGTTCACGCCATGGACGAGCCGCGTGCCGTGCCGTTCTTCATCTCCGAAGCCGATGCAGCAGGGCTTCAAGGTTGGATTTTTTCCATCGGCCTCACGCTGGGCGGGCTCGCACAGATGGCCTATGCCTGGCGACTGAGTCAAGTGCTCCAAGCGCAACGCACCCGGTGGTGGACGATGGGCAACGGCGTGGGCATCGTGGCTGGCGCCAATGCAGTGCTGCTGGCTTACTTCGACATGTGGAACCACCTCGACGCCCACGTTGTCACCTCGATGCTGGCGTTCGGCGGCGGGCTCGTTTGGGCCATGACCGCCCACGCAGCGATGGGGGACAACGGGACCGAAGCGGGTCGAAACGAACGGCGCTGGGGGTTCATCACCTCGGCCGCAGCGTTTGCGACCATGATCGTCAGTTTCCGATGGGGCGGCAACGGCGTGGATGCGACGGACCTCAGCACTGCTCAGTTCCTCAACGAAGCACAAGCCGGCATCAACATCGCCGCACCTGCAGAATACCTGCTTGTGGCCGGCTTGTTTCTGTGCCTTGCATCGTTCCGTCACGAGTTGCGCGCGTCGGCTGAACGGTGAAATCCTTCCAAGGCCAAAGCCAGCACGTTGGTGTCCATCACGGAACACGCCACCGTCGCTGGGTCAATGCCCTGATTCACAACTTGGGTTTGGACGTGAACTTCCACCGTGATCTTCCGGTGACTCAACGCATGCTTCACTTGACCGACGTGCAGCCACCCTTCGCCTTGAGGTGCTTGGTCGCCGTAGGGTGGTCCCCACAAACCAGCAAACAACCCGGTGGCCGGGCGTTGATGAAGCACGGGCCGACCGTCACCGTCAACCTCCACATGAGCGTGCAGGGTCACGGCCTTCGTCGTCGTTCGACGCTGAACGGGGTAACGCTCGGGTGCATCCACCCCTCGGCACGCCGCCAGCAGGGGGCACTCGATGCAACGCGCCCGTTTGGGTGTGCACACCGTGGCGCCCAACTCCATGACCGCTTGGTTCCAATCGCCCGGACGTTCGTGATCCAGCACCTCATCGGCCCATGCTTGAACCTCGCGAGCGGTGGGGTCTGCGGTGGCGGTGAGCCTCGCCATCACGCGCCGAACGTTCCCATCAACGCAGGCCACCGCCTCGCCGAACGCAATGCTTGCCACGGCCGCAGCCGTGTACGGTCCGATGCCCGGTAGGGTCAACAACGTGGCGGCATCGCTTGGAAGCCGTCCATCGTGACCGCCTTCCGCCTCGGGTAAGACAACGGTTTGACTCAACGCATGCAACCGCCGTGCTCGGCTGTAATACCCTGCACCCTCCCACGCTTTCAGCACCTCGTCAACGCTGGCTGAGGCCATGCGTTCGACCGTTGGAAACGCCGTCATCATGCGTTCCCAGAAAACACGACCGCGAACCACCTGGGTTTGTTGGAGCAGGATTTCGCTCAGAAGGATGGCCCAAGGGTCGCTGGTGGCCCGCCACGGCAGGTCGCGCTGGTGGCCGTCGTACCACCTCAGCAACGCCCGCTGGTCGCCGGCCGACAACACGTTGCCACCTCAGGCTTCGGCAAGGTCGGTGGGTTCCGTAGCGGTTTTCTTGGCTTCGATTTTGGCATCGTTGGCCTTGATTTGCTCCCAAACGAGTTCGGCGATGTCCTTCACGTCCATCTCAGCACCGATGGCGCTCAGACCGTCGGTCACCATGGTCGAACAGAAGGGGCAACCCACGGCAACGGTATCGGCGCCGGTCCTGGCGAGTTCCTTGGAGCGAATGACGTTGACGCGATCGTGTCCCTCGTCCACGTGCTCTTCCATCCACATTTGAGCGCCACCGGCCCCGCAGCAGAAGGATTCTCGACCGTGGCGGTCCGCTTCCACATCCACGCCGCCAATGGCTTGGCGAGGCGCGTCCAGTTCGCCACCGATGCGACCCAAGTAGCAGGGGTCGTGGTAGGTCACGGAACCGTCGTGCTTGGGCTGGGGCAACTTCCCCTCCTGCTGGAGGTGGTTGATGAGTTGCGAGTGGTGCATCACCTCAATGTCTTCGCCACCGTAGTCCTTGTACTCCTTGCCCAAGGTGTGGAAGCAGTGCGGGCACGAAGCGACGATTTTCTTCACCCCGATCTCCTCGAAGGTGGCCAGATTCGTTTCCGCCAACATCTGGAACAGGTATTCATTGCCGGCACGTCGAGCGGCGTCACCGCTGCAACCCTCCTGCATGCCGAGGATGCCGACATCAAGACCGGCTTCCTTCATGATGCTGATCGTGTCGCGAGCCACCTTCTTGTTGCGTTCGTCAAAGGAGGCCGCACAGCCTGCGAAATAGATGTACTCAGCGGGCTCGGCGACCTTCACGTCCAGCCCCTCTGCCCATTCACCGCGCTCGTGAGCGGGAAGACCGTACGGGTTGGAATCGGATTCAAGGTTCTCAATGGTGGCCATCAACGGCATCACCGTGTCCTCAACCGATGCGTCGAATTCCATGCGCTCCATCATGATGTGGCGACGAGCGTCCGTGAGTTTGGGAACGTGGTCGATGTAGATGGGGCAGGCTTCAACGCAGGCGTGGCAGGTGGTGCAGGCCCATATGGAGGACTCACCAAAGCGGGCGATGATGTCCTGCTCGGGGGTCTCTCCGGCCATCAAGGTGCTCACGTTGTCGTTGGCGTAGTGGCGGACATCGTGAATGATTTGCATGGGGTTGAGGTCCTTTCCGCTGGCGTAGGCGGGGCAGACGTCCTGGCAACGAGCGCACGAGGTGCAGGCCCAGCCATCGATGAGGTCCCGCCAGGTGAAGTCGGTGTAGTTCACCGCACCAAAGGATTCCACGTCCAACTCGTCGAGCAGCACCGCTTTGCCGTCGGGACCCCGTGCCAACGGTTCCATCGTGGCCATGGGTCGAAGGTCGTGGAAGAACACGTTGGGGAACGCCATGACGAGGTGCATGTGCTTGGAGAGTGGAATCAGGAACAAGAAGACGCAAATGGCCAGCATGTGGGCCCAGTAGGCAGCGACGACCACCGCCGTGGACGGCACCAGGGTGGCGGCCACCCAATGGCCGATGGGCTCCCACGTGGACGAAACGCCCGCTTCGCCGGCTTCGCCGGCTTCAACCACAAAGGAGGTGGTGGTGATGGTCATGATGAGCAACAGGATGACGTTGCCCTCCAACTGAGACTTGCCCTTGAGTTTCTCCGGTGTGAAAACGACCCTGCGGGTCAGGGCGAGCACACAGCCGATGAAGGCGATCGTGTAGCCGACCTCCACCATCAGGTTCCATGGTCCTCGCAGCAGATCAGGCAACACATCGTGCGAGAACTTGTTGCCACTGGCGAGGTCAAACATGTCGGTGGAGAGCATCAGGAATCCCCAGAACATGAGCACGTGAATGCCACCTGCGATTCGGTCCTGGAGGACTTTCTTTTGGCCGAGCCAACCGACGAGCACTTCCTTGATGCGAGCCCCCCAGTTGTCAAATCGGTCTTCCGGACGACCGAGCATCACCAAACGCGTGGCTTTGACCACCTGGTAGAGGAAAAAACCGCCCGAGACGCCGAACAAAACCAGTAGGATGGCCCAACCCGGAACGGGGCCGTAATCCATGAACAAAGGGTGCTCCATGTCATCACCTGTCGCTGTTGCGCAGTTGCTTCCAAACAACGGCGCTCCTTGAATGCACCGTCAAGTTCCCTCGTGAGCGGCCGTTGAAGGCGAAGGGACATAAGGCCCAATCCTCAGGTCCGAATCATGGTCCCTCGGGGCGTCACCGCCACCGCACCGGGGAAGTGCATTTTGTTCGGGGAGCATGCGGTGGTTTACGGTGCACCGGCGGTGGCGGTCGCCATCGAGCAACGCATGACGGTGACCTTGACACCGTCGACGAAGTGGACGGTGAACGGCACGCCCCTTCATGCGTCAAAACACCCCCACATCGTGTCGTTGATGGGCCACTGGGGCGGGGCTACTGCCATGGAACCGATGGACATCGCCGTGAGTGGCGAGCTCCCCCCGGCGTCGGGCTTGGGCTCCAGTGCAGCCTTGAGTGCGGCCTTTTTGCGCAGCCTGGAACGCTTGACCGACCGACCGATGACCGAGGACGAAGCGGGGCGTTGGGCCCACCTCGCTGAAGCCGACGCTCAACAAGGTCGGGCTTCACCCATGGACACGTCCACCAGTTTGCTCGGCGGTTTGGTGGTCTTGTCCGACCGAAAAGAGCAGGAACTCATCCACCGGTACAACCGTTCATTGGACACCTCGGAAGGGGCCGTGACCTGGTCGATTCACAGCCTTTCAACGGAGCTCGAAGGGGTCCATCTCGTCATCGGCAACACCGGCGTTCACGCGCCCACAGCCAAGCAGGTGCAACGGGTGGCCGAACGCTTGACCAAACACCCAGAGCAGCGGCAAGCCATCGACGCCATCGAGGCCATCACGCGCCGTGGACTTGCTGCCCTGAAAAGCGGTGACGCCGAAGCGGTCGGGCACGCCATGTCCGAAAACCACATCGTTCTGCGAAGCCTTGGCGTGTCTTCGGAGGCCTTGGAGCGGCTCATCGAAGCCGCATCACCCACCTCCCTTGGCGTCAAACTGACTGGAGCAGGCGGTGGCGGATGCATGGTGGCCCTCACCCGCGACCCCGAAGCCACCGCCCGAGCCATTGAATCGGCAGGCGGGACAGCCATGATCACCGCGCTCAGCAACCCCGGGGCCGAAGCGTCCTGGACCGATGCTTGAGGCAAGGCAAACCTCTCGTTCAGCCGCCGCTCGGTTGACGTTTGGACGGTCGATGAATCCCCTCAAAGCACCCAATGAACCACATGGGTTGCTTCCAACTGGCCGTGCTTCATCATGCGATGGTTTGACCTCGAGTGGTGGAACAAGGCCGAAATTCCTTTTATATACTCGGCCCGTTTCGGCTTTTATATGACCACCGATGAAGAGCGCCTCACCGTCGTGAACGTTGTCGCCAGCACCCGCGTTGCCGAAGAACTCGACCTGCCCGACATCGCCATTCAATTGAACTGCGAATACGAACCCGAGCAATTCCCCGGTGTGGTCTACCGCGTCACCGAACCCAAGCTGGCCATTCTGATGTTCCGCTCCGGCCGTGCTGTGTGCACCGGTGGAAAGGACGAGGACAACATCCACACCGGCATCGACCGCATGATCAAGGACTTGCGATCCGCCGGCATCGAAACCTGGGACCTCGAAGACGTCACCATTGAGGTTCAGAACATGGTCGCCACCTACGCCCTTCACTACCCCGAGGACTACGACGGTGTCGACAAGTTCACCGGCGAACCCCAAGCCGGTGTGCCCCGTAAACTCAACTTGAATCACTTGACCTTCCACCTGCCGTTTGACAAGGTGGAATACGAGCCCGAGCAATTCCCCGGCCTCATCTACCGGCTCGACGACCCCAAGGTGGTCTGCCTCATCTTCGGCTCCGGCAAGATGGTCATCACCGGTGCTCGCCACAAGGACGAGATCCTCGAAGCCGTGGAGATCATCAAGGACGAACTCGCCGACTTGCTCTGAGCCCGCTGATTCGCTGCTGTTGCGTCGCCATGGTGCATCGGGCACCGTGCGTTTCCTTTTGTAGCAGGACACCCACCTGCAACCATGAACCGCAGGTCCATCGTGCCGTTGCTGGTGCTCGGGCTCTTGATGGGTGCCTCCGTCCACGCTGCGGTGGGCGAACGTCTGCTCAATCCAGCAACAATGCCCATGGCGTCGGGCGGTTCGTCGGCCACGGTTGATGTCCCTGCGTACCGGGTTGGGGACGAGTGGGTTTACGAAACCCAATTCGACATCGCCACCCTGCTGGCGCAAGCCAACGTTTCGGCCACCCTCAACACGTTGACCGGTGACACCACCAACGAGGTGACGGACATCGCCTACACGACCGACGCAACAGGGAAAACCGTGTTGGCGTACGAGGTGAACATCTCCGGAGCCTTCACGAGCGCCAACTCCAACACCAACTGCGGTGCAACCGTGGAAGTCGACGGCACCCCCACCAACGGACGCATTGACATCGACTACACGGGCGTTGACCTCATGCGTGTTCGCGACCTTGGCCTCATGAATTCCACATTCAACCTTCGAGTGGAGTTCGTGGTCTGTCTGTTTGGCGTCCCTGCAGCATGGATCACCGGTGGCCCTGTGGTTTTGGGTGATGTCACCTTCTACAACAGTTACACACCAGCCAAGGAGCGTCATGATTTCCCGCTCAGGAACGGCGACCAATGGTCGATGGCGTTCACGGGTCAGACCAGTGCGGACGGCACTTCGGATTACTTTGATCCGTCCGATTTTGACGCAACCACTGCCGAAAACAACTCCTGGCAGGTGGTGAAGACCGGTGCACCCACCGAGGACGGTGACACACCGCAATACACGGGCTGCGACGACTCGTACAAAATCTCAGAGTGGAACGCCACCGGCGTGAACGTGGGCTTCAATTGGTACTGTCCCGAGGTTCGAGGCACCGTTTGGAATCGCGTCATCAACCCCGCTGGGTTCACCATCGATTGGATTCTGAAAACCTACACGCCTGCAGATTCCAACGGCGTAGACCCGGCCTCGGACGCCGGTGGACGCAACACCGTGTTGGCGGTGACGACCGGTACGCTGGCCACCCTCCCCAACGCCGTGGAGCAAATCTACATCGACTACAGCATCGCCAGTGCACCGCCGTTGCCGGTCAGGAACACCAATCTGCAGCTGCGTTACGAGGTGGCCAACACCATCCTGAACCCCACCACGGACAACAACGGCCAGGCCCAACTCGGCCTGAACGTCTCCGACCAAACCGACGACACCGCTGCCAGCGATGACCACACCAGCAACGGCGTGGTGGTGTACGACCCGGTCAACAAGATCGTGGGCACCGCCACCGTGGTCCAAGACCTCAACGTCGTGGGCGTTGACCTCATCGCACAGTCCGCTTCGGTCATCGTCGAGCGCACCCGTGGCGGCATCACCAGCACCTTGGGCGCAGCCATCGGCTACAACGCCCTACCGGGCGATGTCCTGACCTTCTCGTTGCCCGCTCAAAACCGCGGGGTGTTGACGGCTCCAGCCACCGTGATGGAGGTTGAAACGCCTGACGGCACCGTGGCACGTTATGAGATGGCCGAGGTGGAACCTTACGCCGAACAGCGGGTGCTGGTCAATTGGACCGTGCCACCGACCATGGCCATCGGCACCGCTTCCCTCATGTTCGAGGTGGACCCCGACGAGAACGTCACGGCCGACGCCAACCGCTCCAACAACGATGGGTCCGTGGCGGTGTTCATCGGACGTGCCCCCACCGGCAACCTGACCACCGACGACCCCGTCTACACCTACGAAAACGTCACCCTCAACGCCACAGGCAGCTTCGACGAAGACGGTGGTTCGGTCGAATGCCGCTTTGAGATCGAGTCTCGTGCCGGCCTGGTCGAGGTGATTGAAGCGCCGGGCTGCTGGACGCAGTGGAACTGGTCCGACAGCGGCATGTGGACGGTGAACGTCCTTGTCATCGATGAGGAACTTGACATCGACGACCTTTCGGTGGAGATTGAAATTCTCAACCGTGCACCCACCTTTGACCTCATTCACGCCCCATCGGTGTACGTGGAATCCCCCATCACGGTGCAAGCTGTGAACATCTCCGACATCGACACGACCTCACCTTCAGGCCAACAGGTCTCCGTGTCGTGGCCGGGACTGGACTGCTCGGAAGGGCTGACACAAGCCAACTGCACCTTCACACCGACCCAAGAGGGACCCATGGAGATCACGGCCGTCGCCACGGACGACGACGGCGATGAAACCACGCACACGACCACCATCGACGTGCTGAACGTGGCCCCAACGCTGAACTACCCCACCTTGACCGTCGCCGGAGAAGAGCAGCAACCCGACAGCGAAGGTCACTGGAACATCGATGAAGATGAAATCGGGGTGCTGGGCATCCAAGCCAGCGACACGGCCAACGACCAAGGGACGGTCATCGTCCAGTGGTTCCCCTCGGCCAACAACGACGAAAACTGGACCGTTCAGAGCGTGGGCGCCAACGCCATCGCCCCGGTGTCTTGGAACATGTCCGGGCTGCATCGCATCCTCGTTCAAGCGTTCGACGCCGACGGCGCCACCTCGGAATTGCGTGAGGCCTACATCAACGTGCACAACGTCCCACCCACCGTCTCGCCACTTCCTGTGTCGCTTCCGGTGTTCGAGGACGAGGTGCTGAACCTCACGGTGAGCGCCGACGATACCGCCTCCGACCAAGACAACCTTCGCATCTGTTGGGATCTCGACAGCACCGATGACAGCGACAACGACGGCGTGCGGGACAACGATTGCGATGAGGAAGGGAGCGTTTTGTCCGCCTCGTGGTCCACACGCGGCGTGCGCTGGGTGACCGTGAACGTGATCGACGACGACGGTGCCGTGGCGAGCGCTTCCACGAACATCAGTGTCATCAATCTCCCACCAACCCCTGTCATCAGCCTCGAAACCGAAGATTTCGACTTGATGGAAGGGGACAACCTCACGTTGTCGGCCCTCGAATCGGTGGAAACCGAAGGCGACAAGGCCAGCCTTGTGTACCGGTGGGACAGCAACCACCTCGACTTTGATGGCGACGGCGACACGGTGGGGGATACCGACCACATCGGCCCCACCTGGACGATGCAAAACCTACCCCCTGGCGAGTGGACCGTGACCCTGACCGTGCTCGATGACGACGGTGAGAGCAAACAAACGACGTTCAGTTTCTCCGTAGCCGAACGACCCCCGGAGGGCATCTTCGAGAGCGTCTCCGAAACCTTGGGTACGACGATGACGCTGGTCATCTTTGCTTTGGGTTTCGTCATTCTCGGTCTCGTCGCTTTCTTGTTGTTCACCCGAGGAAGCCGGCATGACGACACCATGGCGGTCCTCGGCGCCCAAGGTTTCCAGCCCGCCGTGGCGACCTCAGGGTACGGTGCAGCACCGCCTGCACCCACCAAAGCCCTCCCGCCGGTTTCCGCACCGGCGCCTGCTCCGCCGGCCTACGCCTCAGGACCCCCGCTTCCTGCCAGCGGTTTGCCGGCAGGCTGGACCATGGAGCAGTGGCAGCATTACGGCCAACAATGGCTCGATTCACAACCTGCACCGGCGCCTTCACCCGCCCCAACAGCGCCGATGACGGCCTACGGTGAGACCCTCGAGCCGGCTCAGCCAGCGTCGGTGGCACCGGTTGCACCGCAACCTCAACAAACCGCCCCCACGCCTGCTTCAGCCGAACTCCAATCCCTGTTGGACGATCTTGAGTTCTGAGGTGAAGGCATGGGCAGTTTGTGGCAGTTCTTTGGGCTCCCTGACCCAGAAGCCAAAGGAGGCCAGCGGCGGGCACGAAACCAACCGGCCTCCCCTGCATCGCCCGAGCCTCCGGCCGATGCACACGCCACCCCGACACAGGCACCGCCGGTGTCCATTGACAGCGCCGGAACCGCCGCGCGCATCGCAGCTCCGCTGCCGGTGCCCGAACATTGGGCTGGCCCCGTCACACCGGATGGTGAACCGTTTCACGACCTTGGGCACCATGCTGCTCGACCGCCTCAACCGGCCACGACCGCACTGCGTTATGTTGCACCGGACGAGATGAAGCGCATCCACACCGGTGCCATTCTTCAGCGTGTCAACGAGGGGGACACGGTCATTGTCGACCTCAGGCCGCTGGTCCACATGGAGAGCCACCAAATGGCATGCCGGCGCGAGTTGAAGCACGCCTGCGACCAAGCTCGAATCAACGCGTTCGCCCTCGACAACGAAGACAAACTCCTGATGCTCCCTGGCGTGGGCACGGTGGTGGATGCGCAGAAGCACCGCTTGGGACTTCAGCCGCTCATGTGACCCGACGCCTGCACGAGGTCGTCCAACCGGTCAAGGGCCGATTGCGCCAACCCCAGCACCACGCACGCCTTCCCGTCAACGAGGGTGGCGTGCTGCCCCATCTCGCCGTGAAGGTCGTAGGCGCCTGCCTTGCCTCGCCACGATCCCGATTGCAGCAAGCGGTCCATCTCGGCATGGGAAAACTGAGGAAACGCCACCGTGGCCGATTCACACCAGAACCGCCATTCACCCAGCGACCACACGCCCGTGGCGGTCCACACCTGATGGTGCCGTCCCTGAAGACGGTGGAGCATCGTGGCGGCATGGACCAAATCCCTCGGTTTGCCCATGCTCAGGGACACGTCATCCGGGTCGGCGATCATCGTGTCCGCCACCACGACCACCGAGGAGGGCTCCGGTGGAGCGATGGCAGCGGCCTTGCGCTGGCAGATGGTCAGCACCTGATGGTCGACCGTCCCAGAGGGTGGGGATTCGTCAACATCCCTCAAGCCACGTTGGACCACCTCGTCGTAACGCTCCGTGAGCATGGTCATCCGACGGGGCGAATTGGAAGCCAATTGGATGCGCATGTGACGCCAAACAACGGACCGCTCATGGTCGTTCTCATGCATGCAGAGGGAGAGGTTGAAGAATTGGGACGAACACCGGGGACCGAGGGAACCCCATGGCGACGATTGAACGCATTCCAACACACATTGAGGGGCTTGATGAAAACATGGAAGGTGGCATTCCGCAAGGCCACATCGCCATCGTGGCCGGAGCCTCGGGTGCCATGAAATCCAGTCTAACGTTCTCCATGCTGTACAACGCGGTTCTCTACGGTGAGACCAGCGGCATCTACGTCACCCTCGAACAGGGGAAGGAATCGCTGCGCTCGCACATGGCGAACATGGGCATGAACGTGGACGACCCTCGCGTCCGCAACCGCATCGCCATCATTGACCTCTCGGACCTTCGCGTCCAATTGGACGAGCAGGGCATGAACAACCGCGTGGATTGGATGGGCCAACTCATCAAGCAACTGACCTCCTACCGACAATCGATCGGCTTTGAACTCCTGGTGTTTGACTCCTTGGGCGCCTTCTTCACGTTGACCAAGATGGAAAACCCTCGGGATGAAATCTTCCGCCTTTTCGAAGCCGTTCGCCGTTTGGAACTGACCTCGTTTTTCATCTGTGAAATGACCGGGGAAGACCACAAACAGTTCGGAGAGTACGGTGTTGAGGACTACCTGTCCGACAGTGTGGTCCACCTGGTGATGGAACGCTCGGCCGACGACGTTCAGCGAAAAATCGGCATTGTGAAAATGCGCCACACGCGCCACATGCTTGGTTACAAACCCTTCAACTGGAAAGCTGACGAACAGCGTTTCACCATTCTTTGACGCCGTTGAAGAGCGATCTGTGATACAACGACCAACCCCTCGGTCCGTTGGAATCCGACGTTCGAATGCCATTCACAAGCCAGGGCTAGGTTCACTCCACGGTCACCGACTTCGCAAGGTTGCGGGGCCGGTCCACATCGCGACCCATTTTGACAGCGGCTCGATACGCCATGAGTTGCAGCGGCACGACCGTCAACAAGGGTGTCAACAACGGGTGAATGGCAGGGACGGCGATGCTGACGTCACCCTCCTCCGCAATGGCGTCGCCTTTCTCATGAACCAAGATGACGCGAGCGCCGCGGGCTCGGCATTCGTGGATGGCCGACAGGGTCTTCGCCTTCACATGGTCGTTGGGTGCGATGACGACCACTGGACTTCCCTCCTCAAGCAGGGCGATGGGCCCGTGCTTCATCTCACCCGCTGGATACGCTAGGCACGGGATGTAGGCGATTTCCATCAACTTAAGCGCCCCTTCCTTGGCGACCGGGGCGGAGAGACCGCGGCCCAAGAACAGCACCGAGTTCGCATCGCACAGCAGATCAACGGCTTCATCGATGGGCCCCGGATCGTCAAAGTACGCTTCCATCAGGTGCGGTGCTTGCTGCAGACCCTCCATGATGGCGCGCCCTTCGTTACGCGAAAGGTTGCCGGTCCGACCCAATTGCGTGGCGAAGATGGTCAACGCCGCCACCATATTCGTGAAGGCTTTCGTCGATGCCACGGACTGTTCAGGACCGGAGTGGATGTAGACCCCTTGGCCGCACAGGCGAGCGATGGTCGACCCCACCACGTTGACAACACCGAAGGCTTGGCCGCCTTTCAAGTGAATTTCTTTGATGGCTGCGATGGTGTCAGCGGTTTCCCCCGATTGTGAAATCGCAAGGTGAAGGGCCTTTGGATTGATGACCGGTTCGTTGCTTCTGTACTCGCTTGAAATGTGAGCCACGGAAGGAATGCGTGCCATGTTTTCGATCAACATTTGACCGATTTCTGCGGCATGAAACGAGGTGCCGCAGCCCAGCAACTTGACGTGAGGGGTTTGAACCATGGTTTCGTGGGTGAGTTTCATCCCGCCCAGGTGCCCCTTGCCCAAGGTGCGCTCCACGCGACCGGCGATGCAATGACGGAGCGCATCGGGTTGTTCATGAATTTCTTTGTGCATGAAATGCGGTGAATCGCCCAATTCGGATTCACCCCAATCGTTGTCCAACACGGTGACGTTGGCTTCCACCTCTTGTCCACCGAGCCGAGACACCCGCACGCCATCGGAGGTGATGGTGGCCAAATCGCCGTCTTCGAGGTAGATCACGCGGTTGGTGTGGGAAGCGAGCGGGTGCGGGTCGCTGGAGACAAACATCTCACCGTCGCCTTTTCCGATGATGAGGGGTGAACCGTGCCGTGCACACACCAAGGCATCGTGAGCGTTGAACATGACGCACAGCCCCCATGTGCCACGCGCTTTGTTCAGGACCGCCGCCACGGCCTCCTCAGGGGTTCGACCCTCCTTGAGGCCGAGCGCCACGTGGTGCGCCAACACTTCGGAGTCCGTTTCACTGGTGCATGTGATGCCCGCAGCGCTGAGTTGTGCCTTGAGCTGGCGGAAATTTTCGATGATGCCGTTGTGAACCAAGTGCACCTCACCGTCAAACGATGCGTGAGGGTGCGTGTTGGCTTCCGTCACACCGCCGTGCGTGGCCCATCGTGTGTGAGCGATGCCTTTGGTTGCAAGGTGGTTGGCGGGAAGGACCGTGTGCAAGTTGCCGACCTTGCCCACTGTGCGAAAACGCACGACTTCATCGCCCTCGGGGAGCGCAACGCCCGTGGAATCGTACCCGCGGTACTCCAATCTACGCAGACCTTCGACAAGCAGCGGAAGGGCCTGTTGATGACCGTGGTATGCAAAAATCCCACACATGTTAACCACCTAGAGAACGATTTCAGTGCTGCACACCGGACAAGGCAACCTGCGCAGCATCAAATCTTTGACGCCGAAGGTGGCTTTGCATTGAGGGCATGTGGCTTGCCGCTTGAGTTCGGGCAAAGGAGCAACGCCTCCTGGAGCCGGGAGCGGGAGTTGCCCGGGCGGTGGCAGGTCGCCCGGCAGCGGTAGCGCTGGCAAGGGCATCGGCGCCCCACCCGTAGGCAGGGTGGGTGCGGGTGCATGGCCCAAAGCGGATTCAAGGTGCTCCTTCATCTCGCGCTGCTGCTTTCGACGCATCCGGCGCTCAAGGCGTGCGTTGGCTTCGCCGTCCTCGACCTTTTGCTCAAGTCCCTCGGCCAAACTGACCTCCTCGTCCGCTTCTTCGTCCACGGTGGCACGGATCACCAAGGTCGCCTCCGACTCGTCCTCCACGGTGAGCAAGGGACCCTGGTCGACTTCGGGTTGAACCATCAACTCGACACCGTCTTCATCGCCTTGATCCATGGAGGTGAGCAAGGCCTCTTCTTCACGGCGGGAACGACGAACCAACACCGACACAACGACGAGGAACATGAACAAGCCAACACCGCTGGCTCCCAACAAGGCCACCGCTTGGTCTTGGGACGACACCGGCAGGTAGCGAACGATGCTGTCCAACCACCCTTCTGCTTCATCATCGCCTCCATCGGTTGCAACGGCAGCAAGTTTCGTCAACGCCTCGGTACCGGTTGCGGAAAGGGTCAGCACCACGACGTCCTGGTCGAGCAAAGCAGCATGGATGAGGCGTTCGGGGGCAACGGGGTTGGACAGGCCGTTGATGGCCATGCCTTCTCGGTCCATCACCATTCCAAGCCGGGTCACGGGACCGTTGGACGTCATCTCATCGTGGAACAAGTAGGTGCCCTCATCGGTCGTCATCACGGCGATGCGTTCGGCGCCGGGGGACGCCAGCCCATTGGGGGACTCGGCCGACCAAACCGAATTCGTGTTCACGGTTTGAACCACCGCCGATTTGCCGGAACCTTCAATCCACGCAGCGAACAGGTGATCCTCGCCGTCTTCCACATGCACCGACAGCACCGGAGACGATGCGTCGTCCCCCACCGAGGATTGGAAACTCCAAGAGGCCTCGGCGAAGGAACCGTGGGTGTACATCAGCCCGACACGTTCGATACCGGTGACGTCAGAGCGGTACTCCTGGTAGAGCACGTGGAGGTGTTCTTCACCGAACGCCACAGCCAGTGGCTGAGCATCGTCGGACCGGATGTCCACGTCGCTGAGCACCGTGAGGGCGCTGCCCCATGAGGAACCGCGATCGGGCGTGGAGGAGGAAAGGACGAAAATCGACGTGATGTCTTGCCATGAGCCGCCCGTGGCTTTGTCCCGATGGTAGCCGGTCAACACGACCGTGCCGTCCCGCTCGTCCATGGCGAACCCGAAGTAGGCACCTTCGGAAAGTTTCAGCGGCGTCATGTGGTAATGCTTGGGCGTGGTCTGACCGGATGCCGTGATGGACGCCATCGCGATGTCCGTGAGGTAATACCCTTCGGGACTCAGCGCCCGGCGGGTCCACGCCATGTGAACCAACCCGTCGTCCCGCTGCAACGTGGCAAGTTCACCGCCCCAGCCTTCCTCCACCATGGTTTCGCCAAGCACCGCCAATTGGTTGCTGACGGTCCGAGCGTACAGGCTGCCGTCCCTCGTGGTGAACAGCAAGCCCCCGCCGTCAACACCCACCCAATCCACCACGGTCTCGCTGGAACCCAACGGCACGTTGACGTTGGAGCCAACCTGATAGTTGGCGATGGTGATGTTGAACCGAGCTTCGTTGTGTGCCAACTCCACACCCGAACCGCTCAGGACGGCGCGGTAGGAAACGGCCCCCGTTTCGTTGCTGACATCAGCGAAGCGAACGAATTGGTAGCCCGAGGCGGTTTGCGAGCCTTGGATGCTGGTCACGGTTTTGTCGTCGATTCGGTACCACCCAATGCCCTCGACCCAACGCTCGAGGCCAATGTTGAGGTTGCTGGCCGGAGATTGGCCGAGGTTGTCCAGCCGCAGGACGATGTTGAACGGCGCACCCGGTTGAGGTATGCTCGGGTCGGCCCGCGCAGCACCGGGAAGGAAGCGCAGCATGGGTTCAACCGGACGCTCTTCAACGGTGAAGGAAAACGTGTAGGTGTTGTCCGAGGTGTCGGGGTCGTCGTACTGTCCATTGGGGTCAATGGCGATGGTCACGTCGTGCGTTCCGGCCTCCGTGGCCCACCAGTAGAGGTTGGCGCGCACGGTTTCACCTTGTTCCAACTCCGTTAACTTGCCTTCCGAGGGGAAGGTCGGTGACACATCGCCTGGACCGGTGACCCGCAACAGAACTTCACCCGCATCCAGGTCACCGATGTTGCGGACTTCAAATCGAATCTGCACCACCGTGCCGGCCACGACGCTGTTGACCCCGACGCCACCTTCGAGCACCTCGACGTTGCCCGTGAAGGCGAAGTTGGGGGCGGCAGGGAGGTTGTCAACCTCGTAGCTGCGTCGGACGATTTCGCTCGCATCGCCACTGACGTTGAGCATGCGCACGCTGATGCGGTGGTTGCCATCGTCCACCGCAGTGGAATCCCAGCCGAAGGACCACGATTGCTCGCCGCTTTCATCGGGATCAAGCGTATCGCCTGCCATCCAATCTCCGTTGTCAATCTTGTACTCAATGCGGTCGGGTTCTGAACCAATCGCGGTTCCCTCAAAGGTCACGCTGCCCACCAGGGCGGAGCCCAAAGGCGGCGACACGATGTTGGCCGTCAGTTGTGAAATGTGAATCACCCGGAGGTCAATGCTGGAGGTTTCGCCTTGCCCGGTCACACCGCGAACCATCACCAGCGAGTACTGCTCATCGAGGACGGCCCAGTCATCGTCCACCGTCAAGTCCAGGTACCACTGCTCGACCGAACCACCCGTGTTGGACCAGTCCATCAAGAGGTTGGATTCCCCACCTTCGAGAACCTGCTCGATCTTGATTTGAACCTCCTCGTAATCGTGCTCCGTGGTGTCGGTCGTCCCTTGGACGGTCAATGGATCACCGGCCAGGACCAACGTCCCGTTGGCAAGCGACGTGATGCTGACGTCGTAACCGAAATCGTCACCCCCGGGTGGAGGGTCAATCACGATGTCACCGTTGTCTTCCAGTGGGGTGCACACGCGGTCAAGGACTCGGTCAAGGGCGCAGGAGGCATCGACAAGGCCAAAGCCCCATTGGTCGTTCCAACGGTCGGAGATGCCCGGTTCGGTGGCCGAGCCGCGCTGTTCGGATGAGTTGCGCAAGATGTCACGAATTTCCAACGGCTCGAGCGAATCATCGGCCTGAAGGAGCACGGCCACGATGCCAGACACCACCGGTGTTGCCATGCTGGTCCCGTCTTTGTTGTCGTAGTCATTGTCCGCCAACGGACGCTCGGGTTGGCCCGGCAATGAGGGGCCGGTCGCAGCCGAAGCGGACATGATGCCGGTGCCGAACGCGGTGACGTCGGGTTTCAACTCGTCCCACTCATCGTCGTCGCCGTCGTCCAACCGTGGACCGTAGTTTGAATAATCCGCCACAACATCGTTCGTTCGGTTCACCGTGTTGCGGTCGTTTGCTGCACCGATGGCAATGGACGAGTCGGCGCTTGCGGGGGACGGCACGCGGCGGCTTCCGTCGTTGCCCATCGCCACGACGCAGGCAATGCCTGCCGTTGTGGCATCGTTGACCAAACGGGCTTCTGCGCCCGAACCGTTGTCACCCTCGTCACCGGGATTGAGCGGGCTGGCAACCGAACCAAACGACATGGAAGCAACTTGAATGCCTCGGCTGGATTCGTTGTTGCCCCAATCGGTGTTGACGTTGTTGATCATCCATTGAATGCCGTTGAGCGAGTACTGCGAATTGGTCCCGCCCGCATCGGTGAGGACCTTGATGTCGACGAGGTAAGCGCCCATGCCTGAGCCGGTGTGAACCCGCTGTGCACCGCCTGTCCCGAGGGCGGTGGCCGCCACGTGCGTTCCGTGGCCTTGCCCGTCGTCGGGGTCGGTGGACCCGTCAGGGTTGGAGGCCGTCGACGTGGCATCGTATCCAGCCACCCATTTTTGATCGTCATAGCTCGTGGCATCGCTGTCGGGTTCATCGTCCACATCATCAAAGTCGTTGAGCGCTCGGTGCTCGTTGTCGACACCCGTGTCGAGCACGGCGATGACCACACCTTCTCCGTAGTAGCCACGCTCGTAAGTGCTGGCCGAATACACATCGGAAGGCATGGCTCGAGCGGCTTGCGAGGCCACCCCGTTGAACGGCACCATGACGTTTTGTTGTTCGATGACCACCACGCCATCGAGGTGGTAGATGTCCATCAATGCGCTTACAGGGACTTTGTCAACCACCACGGCGTTAAGAGAATCCATGGCCTGGAACCACGCACCTCCGGCTTCGCCAACCCAACCGTGGGATTCAAGCACACCCACCAACCGGTCGACGTCCTCAGCGTTCGGATACCAAGCAAAATCAACGACGATGGCCACCGTTGCCCGGCCGTCTTGACCCGTGATGGCGGTGGGAGAGTCCGAATCGGCACCGGCCAACACGCGCTGAAGCCGATCGTCCATACCGTTCCAATCCAGATCAGGACCGTAGCTGAGCCACCATTGGAACGGCTCCTCCGTGTGACGGTCACCGATGTCAATCGTTCGTATGGGGCGTTCGCACAGCTCGTCCCCGCACATCAACGGCGGCAGCCCGTCCACCAGGATCGGTGGGGCGTGGGTGGGTGGGGCGGTGAGCGGTTCACCGTCCGCCAAGGCCAGTCCGCTGAGGTCGGCGGCGAGGAACACCAGAACGAGCAACCAAGCGCCACGGCGGGTTGCTGATTTCGATTCAACCTGCATGCGCTCCGCCTCTCGTTGAAAGCAACAACGGCCCACCTTTGAGCCTATCCACTCGAACCTTCGCAGCGAAGGGGTTCAGGCACGCTCAGAGGAAGGCCACTCAACGTGATGGCGGTCCACGGAGCACTGCAGGTGTGGACCCGAACGGCGTTCAACGACCCCCAGCGGTGCATCGCATGCCGGACATGCGGCGACGTTGGCCAGATGTTCCATCCATGCAAGCCGTGTGTCGGGCTCATCACCTCCCTCCAGCAGATTGCGCAGCGGCCCTCGAGCCGGCTTCGGGACGGCGAGACCTCGAGCCGTCCAAGGGTCCTCCTCGGCTCGCAGATCGGCCATGTTGGCCTTGACCTGTTGGAGACGTTGAGCAACGGCGCTCTGTTGAATCGGCCCGCCGTCCAACACACCGAGTTCGTACGGCCCTCCCTTGGCCACCCAAGGCAGGCAAGCATAGGCTGCGATGAATCCCCCGACGTGGGCCATGTGACCGACGCCGCTTGACACACCGCTGTCCATCACGGTGAGCGTACGCACAAGTTCGAGGCCGAAGTACAACAGCGCAATGAACACCACCGGCCAAGGTCGAATCAAAATGAGTGGGAACGGGATTTCGTCCTTGGGCCACCCCGAAAGGTAGGCACCCAAGAGGCCAAAAGCAGCCCCAGAGGCACCCAGCGCAGGGATGTTTGAACCGCTGTTGAACAGCGCCCAGGTGATGGAACCGCCCAGCAGGCCCACGGCGTAGACGACCGTGAACCGTCCCCGGCCGAGCCGCTGTTCAAGCGGCACGCCGACCATGGCCAGGATGATCACGTTGCCCAACACGTGCATCAGGTCGTTTTGGGCGTGCAGGAACCCTGCCGTAACGAGCGTGTGGAGGAAGGCAAGGTCAAACGCTCGGCTCGGCACCAGCACGGCATCGTACCAAACCCACACCTCCACAAGCCCCCACTGGTGCAGCATGCCCCACAGCACCTGCACCACCGAACCCAACAGAACGCTCACCGTGACCCCCATGGCCACCGATGTTGAGGTCCGCCATGCGTAGACGAGCGGTCCGACGATCGCGAGAAGCCACAGCAACCCCACCGCCCACTCCACCGAAGTGAAGACCGAGGCGAAGTAGGCCATGGTCCGTGCAGGTCGCCGCTGCATTTGAAGGCAATTGTGAGCGCCCGAGAGGAGGGTTCATGCGGGCGGCACCGATGGTCAGGCCATGGCGAAGGTCATGCTGGAGGTGGACCGCATCACGGTTCGCCGAGGCATGGACGTCGTGTTCACCGACTGCACCTTGGGGCTTCAATCCGGTCAATCCGCAGCGCTGGTTGGTCCCAACGGCAGCGGCAAATCCACCCTGCTTGAGGCGTGTGCGGGCTTGCTCACGATCGAACAAGGCGAGATCCGTCACGGCGCCGCACCGGTCGTCCAACCCGACGGTGCTCGAAGAGCCAGCCCCATCCTTCATGGTTTGACCTTGCAGCGAAACGGCGCCATGGGCAGCGAAACCGTCGAAGAGCACCTTCGCACGGCGATGTCATCGGTGGGGCGGCACACCGACCTGCAGCCCTGGCTGGAAGGGTTCAACCTTGACCATCGGCGCCACGACCTCATCGCCCATCTCTCTGAGGGCCAAGCCAGGAAGGTGGCCGTCCTCGCCGGCCTCCTTCCGGCCTTTGTTGCACCATCTCCCGGCCTCGTGCTGCTCGACGAACCCACCACTGGATTGGACGCCAAGGCACGTGCACAGACCTTGGCTTGGATGGGCGACTTGCGCCAACGTGGCCATGCCCTGCTGGTGTCGAGTCACCTCGACGAGGTGGTGGATGCGTGCACGCACACCTTTGACTTGGCCAGCCTCCAACTCAACGAAACCACCGCTCACGCCGCTGAACCTGCCACAACGCCCACTTCGATGAGCGTCACCACCGTACCGCTCGCCAAAGAAAGCGGGGCGCAGTTCGGTCGCCGCCAACACCTGCGTACACAAGCCTGGTTGTCCACCAACGGCGTCGCAGCCTTGCTCACGCTTGGTGTTCTGTTGGTGCTGGGCGACCTCGGTGCACGCATCAGCGACTCACAGACGCTGGCGCTCGTGCTGGCGCCTGCGGCAGCCGCTGGACTTGTTGGCGAAGCCATGGCAAGCCTTGGCCGAGAAGAGCGGTGCGAGGATTGGCGTCTTGCGCTCGGTTTGGGAACCGCTCACGGCACGCCCTTGATCGCCGCGTTGGGCGCCGGTTTTACCGCACTCGCTGGCATCGCCTTGACCGGCAGCGTTGACATCGTTTGGGTGACCGCCGGCGCCGGCTTGAGCGCCGTTGTGGCGTGGGTGATGGGGGTCCTTCAGCGGTCGGTGCGTCGCCTCGCACGGCCCCAAGCGGTCTTCGTTGGCCTGTTCACGCCCGTGCTGCTGTTGCCCTACGCCCTGCTCGTTGATTGGTTGGCACGGTGACAACCACCTTCAAGAAGGACGGACCGCTCCAACAGACCATGAAGGTCCGAGTGGGAGAAGCCCTCCTCCTCACCGGCTTTCTCGGCATCACCGGCACGCTGCTGTTGGCGTTGCTGTGGGCCCCCAGCGTGTCGCTTGAGGCGTTCGAATCACCGGCGGCTCAACGCATCTTCTACTGGCACGTGCCTGCCGCATGGGCGGCCTTCATTGCGTTCGGAGCGTTGTTCGTTGGGTCGGCAGGATGGCTGTTCAAGCGTTCCGAACGGATGTGGCGGCTGCACGTTGCTGGGGCTGAAGCTGGCCTCGCCACCGGATTGATCACCGTCTGGTCCGGCTGCGTGTGGGGAGCGGCCGAATGGGGAACCCCGTGGGATTGGAGCGACGTGCGACTCAACACCTTCGGCCTGCTCACCCTCCTGGCGGTCTATCTGGTGCTCGGGCGGGCCAGTCAACCCGACGGCATCGAAACCCGCGACACCTTTGCTGGATTCGGCTTGTACGGATTTGTGCTGGTGCCGTTCACCTACATCGCCACCCGCATTTGGGCGATTCGACATCCTGGACCTGTCGTCGCCACCGGCGAGGAGGGGTCCATCAACGGCGACATGGGGCTCGTGCTGTTGGTCGGTGCCGTGTCCTTCACGGTCCTCATCGTCGGCCACCTCTTGACGTCCATGCTCATCACGAACAGTGAACAGCGGCTGCTCCACCTGCAGCGACGAATGGACGGAGGTGAACGGTGATGGAAGGGATGACGTACTTGGCCGTGGGTTACTTCGGCATGGTGGTGGGCATTGGGCTCTGGACCTACACCGTGGTCGTTCGAAGCCGACGTTTATCCGACCGGCTTGATGCCATGGAAGCCGCCCTGGACCGCCTCGACCACGGCGGAGAAGAACGGGCATGAACCTCGCACGCCAACGGACACGTTGAAAGCCCCGCCCATTGACCACACAACGGTCAGGGCATGAGCGGTCGATTGGGTGGAGATTTTTGTTTGGTCTGCGGTGCAGACCCTCCCCTCTTTGGCGACCGCATGTGCGAACCGTGCGTTCGCACCCGCACCACCCTCGCCACGGTACCCGAAAACGTCCCTTGGGTCCGGTGTGCCCGATGCGGCATCGTGGAACTCGATGGAAAATGGGAAGCGACCAAAGAAGCGGACATTTGGGACGAATTGCTTCACCGCCACCTCGGCGTCCACGAACGGGCCGAGGACATCCAATTGGCCATGGAGCCGGTGAAGGTGTCGGACCGTCACACCTTGCTCCACATTCAAATCGAAGGTGTGATCGACGAACTTCTGTACCAGGAAGAGCACACCATGCGGGCAAGAATGGCCAACGGGGTGTGCTTGACCTGCACGCGACGAGCGGGGAATTACTTCGAGGCCACCGTCCAACTTCGGTCGAGCGGTCGTCGTCTGAGCGAAGCTGAGTTCACGAAACTCCGAACCACCCTTGACGACGTCTTGGCCAAGTTGTCCGACGACCCGATGTTCTTCATCACGAACGAAGGACCCGTCACCGGAGGTTACGATGTGGTGCTGGGCAGCAAGGGCTTGGCCCGTGCATGGGGTCGCCATTTGGTCGACGAGTACGGTGGCATGACCGTGGAAACCAACACCACGGTGGGCCGCAAGGACGGTGTCGACGTGACGCGGTTGACCTTGCTTTACCGCAAGCCCGGTTACGAGATCGGTGATTTGGTCCACTGGCGCCACCATCACTGGCGACCCTCGACGTGGACCAAGGAAGGCGCTGTGCTGGAACGGGTGGATCGACGGGAGCGAACCGGAGCGACATGGCGGGATCTTGAGCAGGCCACCGTGGTGGCCCAACGCTCAGCCATGCTGCGCGTGCCGTTCATCAACGAGGACGCTTCGGTGGGTGAATTCCTCGACCCGAACACCTGGACGATGGAATCCGTTCGCCTTCCCTTTGACCACACGCCTGGCCGACAAGGCTTAATCGCCCGGGTGGACGGTGAGTGGATGGCCCTTCCATGGATGGGTCTTGATGAGCAGGAGGAAGATGCATGACCCAAGACGAGCGAGAACCGTCCCTTGTGGACCTGTTTGATGCACTCGACGGCGAAGGAATGGTCGGGTTCACCCGCCGCTTTGTCGACGACCTCGAGGCCGGATTTGCCGCCGTCAACCCTTCGAGTTGCCCTTGGCTGACGGACATGGCCGCCCAGAACTGGCAAGGGGTGCTTTGCTTGGGCATGGGCGGAAGCGCCGCAGGGGGTGATTTCCTGGCCTCCCTTTCATCGCAGCAGGGACGCTGTCCGGTTCACGTTCACCGCGGTTACACCCTCCCGGCCTGGTGGAACCCGATGCATTTGGTCATCGCCACCAGCCACAGCGGCAACACCGAGGAGACCATTGCCGCCACCGAAGCCGCTCTTCGTCGTGGCGCCACCGTCGTGGTCATCGCGACCGGCGGTCATCTTGCAGGCCTGGCCGAACTTCACGAGCGTTGCCACCTCATCCCTTCCGTCGGCGGCCAGCCACCCCGCACCGCCTTTGGCCACCTCTTCAGCCGTCAACTGGCGTTGCTGGAACAACTCGGCCTGATGGAGGGGCAAGCACCCGAACACCGCGCAGCCATGCTCAAGCGGTTGCAAGCGCACAACGAGCAATTCGACGCGGTCCAACACCCCGAGGGTGATGTGGCCCTCCTTGCAGCCGCTCTGCTCGACCGCCCCATTGCTGCGCTTGGACCCACCGAACTGGCTCCTGTGGTCAACCGAATCAAGAACCAATTCAATGAGAACGCTGCACGCTTCGTCCGACCGGGCGTGGTCCCTGAAATGAATCACAACGAAAGCGTGGCATGGGGCGGGGTTGGCGAAGATCAAGACCCCGATGTACCGAATCAGGCCTTGTTGTTCTTGACGTGGGACGGCATGCACCCTCGTGTCCGGCAACGCATCGATTGGATGGTGGCCCACACCACCACGGAGACGGCGTGGAACCTCGCTGGTGAAGGATCGACGCTGCTTGAGGCGTTGCTTTACCACTGCCTGGTGATGGATTGGTTGTCCCTGTCGGTGGCCGTGCTGCACGGCAAGGACCCGGCCGCCATCGGCCCGATCAACGCCCTGAAAGCGCACTTGAGCAGCGTTCAGTAAAGCGGTCCGCAAATGAGCCGCGGGTCGGGGTAGCGTTTCAACGCGTCCAGGCGTTCCTCGGGCGCCACCACCCCAGGGAGGTCGCACACCGCTGGCTCCGCCAACGCCATTTGGACATGGACGTGCGGCGCCCACCCACCGTTTTCCTCCTCGGTGCCCAGCCGGCCGATGAGGTCACCGCGTTGGATGGGTTGGCCGGCCGACATGGTGGCGAGGGTTTCGCCGTGCAGGTGACCGTAGAGGACGAAAAAACGGACAGCCCGCCCCGATGGTGGTTCGCCCACGGCAGCGGGGAGGGGGGCTTCATGAACCGTGATGAGGGTCGGGCCGTAGGAGCCCGGTTCATCGTTCACACCCGTCAACCACACGTGCCCGTCCCAACATGCGTGGACGGGTGTCAGTGCGGGCGCACCGAGGTCAAGCCCAACGTGGTGATGCCGCACGCCACCGAACAGGTCATCGGTGTACATCCACGGCCTCGCCTCGTCGTAGCGACCCACAGAAAACGGGTACGGGCAGGTCCAACCTTGGGCAGGGGCGCGTGTGAAATCGTGCACCCAATACGGTCCATCAAAGACCACGGCGGGATGAAACCCCACATCACCGTCCATGTCGGGCCGTACAGCCCGGGGAACATGAGGTTTCGCAGAATCATGAAAGCATGCATCGTTGTGGGTGAACACGATGTTCGGCACACTGGCGTGGGTCATCCTGCCCAGCCTGATGCCGGGTTGGGCGCTCGCCACCGTTCTCGACGGAAGCGGCGACCGATGGCGCAAGGCGTTGTTGGCGCCGGCCCTCGGCCTGCTGTTGCTGCTCGGGGTGTCGGGTGGCTGGCTGGCGCTGGGATGGTGGTCGCCTTGGGCCCTCGGATTGAGTTTGATCGGGGTGAACACCTTGGCCTATCGCGTGATTCACGTCCGCCACGTCGAAGTGGCGCAGTGGACACGATGGCAGCGTTTGGAGGCCGCCATGTCGGGTGTTGACCTGGACGAGATCAACCCCTCGGTTGAAGTCGAAGCGGAGCAGCAACGACTGATTCGGGAAGCCCGCAACGTGCCGCTGATGACGCTGAGTGCGGCGTTGGCCTCGCTCGCCTTGCTCAGCCCGTTGCTTCAACCCATTCCCTTTGGCGTGGACTGGGTCGGTTTCGCGATGTTGGCCCAGCAAACCGCCGTGGTGGGTGATTTTACGCTCCCGGGAACCAACGAAGGGTTCTGGACATACCCCCCTGCGTTCCCTTCCCTTGCCGGGTGGGTGGTGCTCACCTCTTCGGCCGATGCAGGTCGAGCGGTGTTTGTGTTGGGCCACTATGCCCTGTTCACCTTGCTCTTGGGGTTGATGGGGGCCCTCGACCGCTACGGTGCGGGTGGGCAAGCCATGCTGGCGATGGGGTTTGGGCTCGCGCTCTTCGCCAAGGTGTTTGATTCGGGCTACCCGAGCGTGACCAGTCAGCTCGGGTTGGTGGTGGGGCTTTTGGTGCTCCTGCGACCAACCCACGACCGCCACCGGCACCACACGGCCGGTTTGGTCCTCGCTGTCGTTTGCGTGGGGCTCGTTCATCCAACCGGCGCCATTTACCTCGCGCTGTTGATGTTGAGCCATGTCCTCCAAAGCGTTCGCATCGAGGACGAGGACACCTTGGCCGTGCTACGGACCATGGCGTACGTGACGGCCGGCTTGATCACGCTCGGGTTCGGCGTGGCCCTGCTCGTGTTCGCTCCCCGGTTGTTCGATGAAGCGGTGTTTTCCGAATACGGTTGGCAGGGCGGGTTGCCAATGCTGGTGTACAACGGACCCCTCCTCGTCCTGGCCATGTGGGCTGCGGTGTTCCTGAGGAAATCATTGGAAGGCCGCATTCTCATCACGTGGTTCGCCATGCTTTGGGTGCTTTCGCTCGTTCACCTCATCGAGGGCCTCCAGCATGTCCCCGTGCTTTCGTTGCTGTCCTACACGTTGTACTCCATGGCGCTTCACGCCTTCCACGTCCCCTTGGCGGCGCTGGTGGCCCTGTGGTGGTCTCCGTCCAGTCGTCTCTCCGCGCTGGACTCGGACCAACCGCTCCGGACCTTTCGCGTGCCGGACGGCGCCTCTGCTGTGATGATCGCAGCGGTGCTGCTCGGGGCGGGGATGGCAGGGGGCGTCGCGTTGATGTTGGACGAACACGAGGAACTCTGGGCGGTGAGCCCCGGTGATGTGGAACTTCGTCGCACCCTCGAAGGTCTCGAAGGCACCGTTTACACGGAAAACATGCATTGGGGGTACGTGTACGACGCTCCCGAAGGGGTCTTGACGACGAGCATCCCCTCGTTGGGCTTGGTTCACATCGACCGCAGCGAGCATGCCAACGCCTCTTTAGCGATTCATTACAACAACCTCACCTACATGCAGGAACACAACATGATGCACGCCTTGACCTCACCTTTGGGTTCAATGCAATGGACGCTCGCGGCATCCCCTTACTGGGAGGAGCGGGCTCATGCCGATGGTGCGGTGTTGTGGGGCCATGTGCCGAACGGAACAGGTACAATCGTGGAACAGGTCGGTATTGCCCACGATGACTGCGAGGCGTGCGACGAACGACCGGACCCGTGGCGGGACCACCGGTTCAGGGACCCGCTTGGCTTGGGCGACACCCGAGCCTTCACGCGGGAAGGCACGGACGATGCGGTGGATGTGGCTTGGCCGTCCACGCTTGATGCCCAGTCGGCGCACTCCAGCCTTTGCGTGGTCTACGAGGTGATGGGGGAGGTGGAGCCTTGGTCCGTCCAACCCGATCAAGGCACGGAGCGCCCAATCTACAGCATGCGGACGGATGCAGGATTCCACAGAACCTGCATGAACCTCAACCCGTCGGCGCACATCGAGGTGTTGACCGTGAACTGGGAAGCCGATGCGGCCGACCGGTGGCTCAATCCCTTGGGGCTGTCCGGCCGAGACAACGTCCTTTGGGACGCCACAGGTGTGCGGTGGCATTGGATGGAATGGCGTTGAGCGCAGAATTATACCTCCACACCTCGAGGGGGTGCCGGGGGCTGTTGTGAACCATCTCGTTGTCCTGCTGCCCGTGCTCAACGAAGCGTTGGGCTTGCGCTGGGTGCTGGAACGGATTCCAACGGACGACTTGGCGGCTCGTGGTTACCGAACCTCGATCCTCGTGGTTGACGGGAACAGCACGGACGGTTCGATGATGGTGGCGGACGAACACGGCGTGCACGTGCTGGTCCAGACCGAGGCGGGCAAAGGCAACGCCATCCGACAAGGGTTCGAGCGCGCCCTCGGCATGGACGCCGACGTGGTGGTGATGCTGGACGCCGACGGCACGTACGCACCCGGAGACATGACGCATCTCGTCGGCCGTTTGGACCGATGGGACGTCGTCATCGGCGACCGCTTGGGCGGTCGCATCGATGACGGAGCGATGACCCGGTTGAATTTCGTCGGCAATCACCTGCTGACCTGGACCGCAACGGCGCTGTACGGGCACACCGCCCTTGATCTGTGTTCGGGCTATTGGGCCATGACGGCTTCGGCCATCCAGCGCATGAACCTCAACAGCGTGTCGTTTGAACTCGAGGCAGAAATGTACGCCAGCATGGTGCACCACAACGTCACGTTCGGCTACGTCCCGATTCGCTACAGCGTTCGGCTCGGTGAAGCGAAGTTGGGCTCGACCGCTGACGGCTGGGAGATTTTGAGAAAATTGATCACACGAAGGGTCTTCCCAACGCCCTCTCGATGAGGCATGCACCCGAACGGAGGAACCACCATGACACGCATCAAGGCCGTCGTTCTCGGTTCAAGCGGGCTGGTTGCACAGCGCCTTCTGCAACGGCTGGCGCATCACCCTTGGTTCGAGACCCACGCCGTGGCTGGCTCACCCCAGCGCGTGGGGCAAGCGTTGAGCAGCCTGCCGTGGCGATTACCAGAACCACGTCCGACCTTGCCGGAGTTCACCGTTATCGCCCTCGACGACCCTGCCGTCATCCAGCGTTGCCGCTCTGCGGGCGTTGGTGTGGTCTTTTCTGCCCTACCAACCGAAGCCGCCCGCCGCGTGGAACCGATGTGGGCGGAGGCGGGCATGACGGTGCTGTCCAACGCCGCTGCGTTTCGTCGGGTCGAAGGCGTACCCCTCGTCGTGCCGGAGGTGAACCCGGCCAAACTGAACGGCCTTTCAGCAACCCATCGGCCCATGGCCTGTGCAACGAACTGCACCCTCCTCCCGCTGTTGCTGCCCCTCACGGCCTTGCACGAAGCCTTTGGCCTGAAGGCATGGACCATGCGAAGCGAACAAGCCCTCTCGGGCGGTGGGTACGCCCTCATCGATGAGGTCGCTCGGGCCGGTGATTGCCCATCGAGCATTCCCGGTGAAGCTGAAAAAACGGAAGCGGAATTTCGTCACCTGTTGAACTGGGAGGGCCCTGCCACCCTCACGTGCCGTCGTGTCAACCGATTGGACGGTCACCATGTGTTCGTCGAGGCGGAACTTGAGCACGAACTCCACCTCCCTGCGGTGGTGGACGCGTTGTCGGCATGGTCGCAGCGCGTCACGCCAAGGCATCTTCCCTCGGCCCCTGACCGTGCCATCATGCTGGTGGACGAGGTTGACCCCGTGAACCACGTGTACGCCGACGGAAACACGTTGGAGGCCGTCGGCGACCCAAGCAGGGACCTCAACCTTGGCATGGCGGTGGTCGTGGGCAACCTCGAGGTCAGCGGTCGCCGTGTTCGCTTCGAAGCCTTGTCCCACAACACGTTGCGCGGGGCAGCCGGTGGGGTCGTGTACCTGGCCGAGCTGGCCGTCGACATGGGCCTGCTGCACCCACCTCAGGCACAGGGCTAAAGGCCGCCACCCGCTCCTTCAGCACGGTGCGCCCATGGGACTCACGGCGATGATTCCAGACATGACCATCGGTCAATTGACCTTTGAAGCCGCAGAACGTTGGGGGGAGATTTGGGACCCGATGGCCACCCGCACCTGTGTCTTGTTGATCTGCCCCCGACGCGAACGCAAACTGATGGAGTTGCACGGCGACATGGTGGAACACGGGCAACCCGTGATGAGCGTGTTTCATCGACCTCGGCACGAGGCGGAACTCCTCCAAGAGCAGGGGTTCAACCCCCGGGATGCATCCTTTCAATTCGTGGACATCGCCACAGCAGACCTGGGTCCTTGGATGCAACACTTGGTGACCGGCGAAGGCTGGAAACGCGGCGCCGTGGAGATCGCGTCCACCCCGTTCTCGGTGGGCTTGCCGACGCAACGCCCGTTCGAAACCATTCGGACCCTGTGCTTTCGCCACCCGTCCCTCCCGCCGCTCGAGCGGTACTACCTGCCGTTTCCCCCCGATGCCTTGCCCGGCAAGTGCTTCGTGAGCCTGCCACGACGCGCCGCCGCTGAAATGGCGCGCCAACAAGCCGAGGTCCTCGGCATCGGCCGGCTGGAGAAGCCCAAGGCGCCCGAACCGCCGGCATCACCTGCGCCTCACGTCCCGGAAGTGGCCGAATCAGCACCGCCTGCGCCTGAGGCTGAGAATCCCCCCGAATCACCGACGAGGGACACCGCCCAAGCCACCAGCGAACCCGCTGCCGTCCCGCTGCCACCCGCAGCCGAACCTGCAGAACCCGTCGCCGAGGAGGCTCAAGTCCCCTTGCCACCCGCCAGTGCGGATGGTGAAGCAACGCCCACGAAGGAGGCGCTCGAACCCGAGGAGGCCTCAACCGAGACACCGGCCGAATCAACCACCGAGGAGGTCGTCCCCTTGCCGGAGGTTGAGCCCGAACCCGAGGGCGAACCCATGAGCGATGCAGAGGCCGAATTGCGCGACTTCTTTGCCGAGTTGATGGCGGCCGGTGTGGAACCGTCGGCGTTCATGGACGACCCGCGCTGGGAGGACATCAACGAACGAGCGTTGGCTGCCGGCGTGGAGCCGTGGCCCATCCTCATGGAAGTCGCCTCCGTGGGCTGAGAACCTTGAAATGTGTTGAACCGGAGCAGGAACAGGAGGGCGTGACATGGGCTTCTGCGTGAACTGCGGTCAACAGCACCCCGACGGCACGAAGTTCTGCCGTTACTGCGGCAACCAGCAACCCGGCGAACCGCTGCTTCAGCGCCTTCGCATGGAGGCGCAACAGATCCATGCCTACCGCCTGCAGATGCAGGCCCAGCAAGCCAACCCGTATCAGCAGCAACGACGCTGGTGAAGGCATGCGCCCCAAACACTTGGCCATTCAACTGTCCAAGTTGACCCCCCATCCCTGCCTGCGTTTGGAATTGGAGCAGTACGCCACCGAGGGCGACTTGGCGGCGTATTGGATGCTGGCGGTGAACGAAACCGACGGGTTGGAAGGGGCCACCGTGCTCGATTTAGGTGCTGGCAACGGCGTGCTGGGCATCGCGTCTTTGATGCTCGGCGCACAGCACGTCACCTTCGTCGAAGTCGACGAGGACGCTGTCGCCGTCTTGAACGCCAACTTGGCGAGCCTGGGCGACGGATTCACTTCACGGGCCACCGTCCTTTGTCACCGTCTTGGGATGGAAGAGGCCGACCTTCCGCACGTCGACCTTGTGGTGACGAATCCGCCTTGGGGCACGCAAACGGCGAAGGCGGACCGACCGTTGTTGAATGCAGCCTTCAGGCTGGCGGGACGCGCCGTTCATGTCCTGCACCACACCGATGCGGCCCATCTGGACGGGATGGGACGGGATGCCGGTTGGGAGCACGAACGTTTGATGCGCACCGAATTTCGCTTACCGGCCGCGTACCTGCACCACTCGAAGCGGACCGTCAACACCGACGTGACCTGCTGGCGCTTCCACCGCACGGGTGACGCTCAACTGCCCGATGCAACGGACAGTTGACCCGTAAGGGGGGTTCAAATGGTAAGAGCCCTCGCCTCAAATCGGCGAACACGGCGTGCGACCCACATCGGGCCATGCCTGCCACAGGAATGAGCAACATGACGGCGAGCCTCGTCACCCCAGGAAGCACCATCGGCAATCCCAACGACCACACCCCCGGCGACGGGGCCGCGGTTGAGGGCGAACACATCGTGGCCACCGTCATCGGCCACGTGAACATCACCGACGGTGTGGTGTCTGTGTCCCCTGGCAAACCGGTCGTGGCGCCAGCCGTTGGCGACACCGCCATCGTGGTCGTCGAAAAACTCAACGAAAAGAACGGTGAAGCCAAACTCCTCGCCATCGAAGGCAAGCACGGGTCCATCCAACCTCAACACCTGTACGGCCAATTCTTCGTGACGGGATTGGTTGACCGATTCATGCACCAAACCTCCGATGCACTTCGCCGTCGCGACGTCTGCCGTGCCCTGATCCGAGAGGTCAGCCCTGTGGTGCGTCTTGACTTCCGGGACCGCGACGACTGCGGCGTGCTCCACGCCCTCTGCCCGCCATGTGGCGACACGCTCCAGCCCCACCTCGACGGCGATTGGAACGTCGTGTGCCCCACCTGCGGGCACCAATCCTACCGTGCGCTGGCCGACAACTACGGCGCTGGATGGGCTGAACTGGACCAAGGGGCGAGTGCGCTCAACAACGCCGGCAAGCGGTGGGGATCGGCTGCCGAAGCCATGTTCGCCAAGGGTCCTGCCGGCCGAGCCACCTACATCGCCGCCGACGTTCGCGAGGACGGTCGGGAACGCACCTACTTCCAATTCGAGGGCCAAAGCGGCGGTCGAGGCGGTCGCCCGCCCAAGGCGGCGCCCGGAACCCGACTCTTCGTCGGTGGTCTGCCTCGCGACGTGGGCACCGAAGAGCTTCGCACGCTGTTCAAGACCCACGGCGACATGACGGATTGCATCGTGTTGACCGACGACGCCGGTCAAAACCGAGGGTTTGGCTTCGTGACCTACGCCAACAAAGCGATGGCCGATGCCGCCATTCAGGCGCTCAACGGCCACCGCATCAACGGTCGCCGCATCGGGGTTCGCGACGCTGACGACGACAAGAAGGGCGACAAGAAGGGTGGGCGCCGTGCTGAACCTGCTGGTCTGAAACTGTACATCGGCAACCTGTCGTTTTCCACCAAGGCGGAGCAACTCCAAGCGCTTGTGAGCCAACACGCCACGGTCAACGAGGTGGCGCTGGCGACCGGCCCCGGGGGCAAGTCCAAGGGCTTCGGGTTTGTGTTCATTGCCGAGAACGACCAAGGCGACGCCGTGGTGAAGGCACTGAACGGCCAAGAGGTCGACGGGCGCACGATCAAGGTCGATGTGGCCAAGGCCAAAGGTGGCGGTGGTCGGCCCGGTGGCAAGGACACTGGTGGGAAATCCGCTCGGGAACTGCAAGCCCTTCGCGAAGAAGGCGAGTCGGGCAAGAAGCGTTCCCGCCGCCGTCGCCCGAAGAAGGATTGAAGGGCAATGTTTCAGGCTGACCGGACATGACCGAGGCCACCGAACTGCGTTGGCTGGTCATCGACGGCTACGAAGATGAACCGGCGGCGTTTGGCGTACCGCCCTACGTCGGGTTCCACGTGCGCTACGTGTGCGGCGTGCTCGAACGTCACCGATTGCCCTACCTCTACCTTACGGTGGACCAATGGCGTCGCATGGAACGGCAGCAACCCGACGAGATGGCCCATCTGCTGAAGCACGCTCTTGGGGTGGTGTGCGTGGCCGGTGCCGTGGTGCCCGGCAAGTACCTGCGGGGCACGCCGATCTCCCTCAACGAGACACAACATCTGCTGAGGTCCGTCCCTTCGGGCCTTCCCGTCCTGATGGGCGGGTGGGCGATTCGAGGTTGGCGCCAACAGGGTTGGCAGCCGCTTCGACCCAATCTGTTTCTTGCGGTTCAAGACACCGACGCCACGCTGGACGGTTTCCTGAACACCGGCGAATGGAACCATCGACGACGAACCGCCGAGCAGTGGACTGCATGGGCGCACGCCGGTGCCGCCAGCTTGGCCGTGCGTGCCCATCCTGACCTCCACGGTGTTCACGGACCGGGACCCCTCACGTTCGAAGTGGAAGTGTATCAGGGCTGCGTGCGGTACAAGCGCGGCTGCAAGTTCTGCATCGAGCCCAAGAAAGGGGTGCCGTTGTGGCGCACACCGGAGGACATCATCGAGGAGGTCCGCCTCGCTCACGAGGCTGGGGTCCAGCACGTCCGCCTGGGCGGCATGACCGACACCTACACCTACATGGCCGAAGGGGTGCGGGAACTGGAATACCCGATCCCCAACCCCGAGCCCATCGCTCAACTGCTCCACGGCCTGCGCAACGACGAGCGCCTGTCCCTGCTGCACACCGACAACGGCAACCCGTCCATCATCGCCGAGCACCTCGAACCCGCTGAAGCGATCACCAAAACGCTCGTGGAGACGCTGTCGGACGGTGCCGTGCTCTCCTTTGGCCTCGAATCCGCCGACCCTTCCGTCCACGAAGCCAACTGGTTGAACTGCGACCCTGCACAACTGAAATCGGCGGTACGGCTGGTCAACAAACACGGTCGTGTTCGCGGTGAACGCGGTCTGCCGAAATTGCTGCCTGGCCTCAACTTCATCGCCGGACTGAACGGGGAAACCGACGCCACATACGGCATGAACCTCGCCTTGCTGAACGACCTGCGCAACGACGGTCTGCTGCTGCGCCGCATCAACATCCGCCAGGTGGAGGGCGAAGGCTTCCAACCCGTTCCCGAAGCGGCGTTTGCCTCCTTCAAGGCCACCGTACGCGACACGATCGACGGGCCGTTGCTGGAGGAACTGTTCCCGCTGGGTCAACGCTTGTCCGAGGTGCATTGGGAGGCCCACGATGGACGAACCCGCCTGCCAGTGCACCTCACCGAGACCCACACGTCGCCTGAGGTGCACGGCCGTGCCGGTGTGACCTTTGGTCGGCAACTCGGGGCGTACCCCATCCTCATCGGGGCGTCGTACCTGATTCCGCTCGAAACCGTTTCCGACGTGATCGTGACCGGGCACGGCGCACGCTCCATCACCGGTATCGAAGTGGACCTCAACCCGTGGACGATGACGGAGAAACAACTCGCCGCCGTCCCGGGCATTGGGTCAAAATCTGCCTGGTCGCTGGTCGCAGCGCGAGCCAAAGCCTCGCGGAAACGGGGCGCTGCAGCGCCGTTTGAGGACGTGGAGCGGTGGTTCGCCGCCGCCCAGGTGCCGCTGGCACCCCTGTGCGAGGTTGTCATGAAAAACGGCTAAAACCGAACAAAAACAGCAACGGCTATAAATGGACAGAAGTTCGTAACGAACATGAAGCACGCCCGTATGTGGATTCTTGTAACGCTGCTGCTCGCTCAATCGATGGCCGCATCGCTCAACACGCTGCCCGGTGAAGACCTCCGAGATGCTGAGTGGGAAGGCCCGTTGTTTGAAACCGGTGGCCGCTCCAGCGGTTGTGGCTACAACGCGAGTTGGGTGAACCTCAGCGTGTGGACCACGCCCTCTTCACCCGATCACAACGACGACGTGAACGCCACGTTTTACATTCAGTGCCCCATTGTTTACGACACCCACAACATCGAATACTGGATGAACGACAGCAGCGGGTACGAGTACCAAACCGGCAACTTGTCCTTTGCTGCGACCAACTCGTCATGGTCATCAAGAAATGTGATGTTCTGGAACCTGTCTGCTGACAGTTACACCCTCGACTACCGCCTCACGAACTACACCGGCGACGTTGACATCACCGGGAGTCTCAGCATCACCGTTCAATCGCCCACGTGCACCGTCTCACCGTACTCCGGGCAAAGCATGTTTGACATCGGCGAAGATTTCACCGGTCAAATCGATTCGTACTGCAACTTCGACACCGAAGCGATGAACCTTTCGTGGTCCCTTATCAACGACGACACCAATGCGACCCTGGATTCCGGGTCCTTCAGTTGGACGAGCATGACCACCAGCGAGTACCACTCGGTGAACTCAACGGCGTTGAGCACCCAAGGCGAAGGCAACTACAGCTTCTTGGCGACGCTCTCGTGGTACAACACCTCCTCCATGATGTGGGAGGAACTGGACGACGGCTCGGACTGGTTCATGGTGTACGACTTCAACAGCACCGGCGGGAGCACCTGCGGCTCCGAGCCAGATGACGCCTCGGTGTGGGCGTACTCCGATGAGTACGAATACGGTCTGGGCGAGGACTTCGGTGGCGTGATCTACACCTACTGCGCCCTGTTGAACGAAACCGTCATGCTCGACTGGAGCATCGTGAACACGGACGCCAACAGCACCGTGGACACGGGGTCGTTCAACTGGACGGCCATGCAAACCGATGAATCCCACAACGTCACCTCCACGGCGTTGGCCATGGAGGGCGTTGGCAACTACACCTTCACCGTCGATTGGACCTGGTACAACACCTCCTCGATGATGTGGGAAGACCTCGACAGCGACGACGATGACTTCATGATCGCCAACCTCACGTCCGGTACGGGCAATTCCTGCAGCGTGTACGCTTGGTCCAACGAAAGCGTGTACGACCTCGGTGAATCCTTCACCGGTGAAATCGACACCTACTGCAGTTTCACCAACGAGAGCATGAGCCTGGCATGGACCATCGTGAACGACGACACCAACAGCACCGTCGATTCAGGCCTCTTCAACTGGACGAGCATGACCTACGGCGAGTTCCACCCCGTCAACTCCTCGAACCTCGCCACCCAAGGCGAGGGCAACTACTCGTTCATGGCCACCATCTCCTGGTACAACACCTCCTCGATGATGTGGGAAACCTTGGATTCGGACACGGACTACTTCACAATCGACAATTCCAGCGGCAGCACACTCCCCCTCTGCAGCCTGTACGCTTGGCCCAGCCAGACCACGTTTAACGTGGGGGACAACTTCAGCGGTGAAATTTACTCGAGCTGCAACTTCGTTGGCGAGTACGTCAACCTGACCTATTGGATCACCGATGACGCCACCGGTTCCTACGTGGACTGGGGCACCTTCGCTTGGACCAACACCGTGTACAGCGAAACCCATTACATCAACTCGTCCAACTTGGCCACCGTGGGTGCAGGCAACTACACCTTTGGCGGCGTCATCGCGCTGTGGGAAAACGGCACGGGTTGGACCGGTCTTGACATGGACAACGCTTCCTTTGTTGTCGCCTCGGGCTCCACGCCCACGTGGAACCTCAGCGATGGCGAACTGGACATCGATACGTACGGTGAAAACTTCACCAGCGGCACCGCCCTGTACGCTCATTACGAAGCCACCAACCTCACCACGGGGCAAACCTACCGTGTGGAGTGGGAGATCCTCGACGCCAACAACACGGTCGTGGTGGAGAACTACACCGACTGGAACGCCACCTCCGATTCGTACATCTTCTCCGTGTACGAAGCCGGCCTGGCCGATGGGTACTACTGCTTCTACGGGGATCTGTACGCCACGGAAACCGTGAACAACACCACCGTGACGTCGATGTGGATCGCCGCAGACGACACCTGCGTCACCCTTGGCGAAGACGATGACAACGGGACCAACCAAACGGGTTGCGGCTACGACACCGAGGACTTCTACATCACCGGTTGGGTGAACAACTGGGACCTCTACGAAGGCGACACGGCCAACATCAGCGTCTACACCAACTGCAACCTGTTGAACGAAACGATGTTCGTGAGCTACGGCGTCACGGATTCCGGGGAAAACACGATTGCAGAAGGCCAGTGGAGCTGGACCGCCATGAACCTCATGGAGGAGCACTTCATTGAGGCCATGAACCTCAGCGCAGGCGTGTACAACGTCACGCTGGTGGCCTCGTATTACAACGAATCCACGGTGTTGGACAGCTACTTCTTCCAGTTCAACGTGTCCGAAGTGGCCACCAACAACACCGGCTGCGGCTACGAATACTATGAATTCAACGTCTCCGGCTGGGTGAACAACTGGGACCTGTACGAAGGCGACACAGCCAACATCAGCGTCTACACCAACTGCAACGTGCTGAACGAAACGATGCGTATTGTCTACCAGCTCCTCGATGACGATGAGAACTTGATCGTGTCAGGCAATTGGACCTGGAATGCCATGAGCCTCACAGAGGAACACTTCTTCGAAGCCTCAAACCTCAGCGCTGGCGTTTACACGGTTGAGTTGAGTGGAGTGTGGTTGGGGCCGTGGACGTACACGTGGAATTACGACTTTGATTTCAACGTATCCGAACCGACGGGCTGCGGCTACGACGCCGAAGATGCGATGGTCACCGGTTGGAACAACACGG
>JAYOBJ010000032.1:0-14633 GCA_038104845.1 Methanobacteriota archaeon | reverse complement strand
GAAGACTCTGCCCCCAACGCCGTTCCCATACGACGCAAGCAACCAAGCCACATACCTCCCCTATATCAAGATACCCGTATCAAAAAGCCACCAAAAACCGCAGACTGCGCCGCCAAGACACTCAACATCCCCCGCCCCAGCGCGGAATGCTCGGAAACCCATGCAATTGGTGGCCGTCAGGAAGGTACGCCGGTCACGAACCGGCCCCCTCCCGGGTTGACGTTCTGAACCGGTCGCCCTTCATGCTGATGGCCCTCGGACGAGCCTCGAACGTTCCTGGACCCGAACGCAAGGTGAGGTGGTCTGAAGGCCACCCATTGGCAGGTCACAAGAACGCCTTGACGGCGGTTGATCGTCCATCACGCGAGGCTCGGCAACATGGGAGAAGCATTGCGCCCGACATCGGCGAAAACAGCCCCAGGTCAATCGATTCGACGGAGTCACTCGGCACCGAAGAACTGGCGGATCATCGGGTGCATTTCCATGGCCTGTTCCTTCTGGATTTGTTCATAGGTCCGCAGGATGATACCGACGGCCAGCAACAGACCTGTGCCTGTGGCGTTTCCAACCGTCCCCAGCAGGTCAGCACCAGCTGCGAGCAGTCCGACAAACGCACCGGAGAAGTAGGTGACCGGTGGGATGTAGTTCTCGAGGATCTTCTCCAAGACCTTGGGGTTCTTGCGGAACCCGGGGATCTGCATGCCCGTGCGCTCAATTTGCTTGGCGACGTCCTTGGTGCCCATGTTGGTGGTGTCGATCCAGAACTTGGCGAAGACCATCGACCCGACGGTCATCAGCGCCACGTAGAACACCACGTGCACCATCATTTGCGTCAGGCTGTGACCGAAGATGTCACCTTGCTGGTTCAGCAACGGAATGAGCCAGTCGTTCACACCGTTGACCATGCTGGCGTACCATGCAAAGCCGCCCGATGCCGTGGTTTGACCCGGATCGTAGGTTCCGATGTAGGCGGACGCTGACGCCCATCCGTTTTGCCCCAAAATGGGCGTTTGGCTGAGCGTCGGGTGGCTCCAAAACAGCAGCGTGAACATGTTGATGTTGGCGAGCAGCGCAGCCATCAAAATCACCGGGATGTTCGAAGCGTAGACAAGACGGATGGGGTACTTGCCACGGTGGCCACGGACCTTGCCATGGGTGAGCGGCAGTTCCAACTTGCTCGATTCGGCGTAGGCCACAACGAGGAACACCACAATCGACGACACAAGGGCCGCCACCGGGTTCACGTGCGTGAGCAGCATGATTTCGAACCCGTTTGCCTGGATCATTTCGTAATTCGTGGATTCACGGAACATGTAGAAAATCATCGGCAATGTCCCTGAGGGCGGGTTTTGGATGGAATAGGGGGCACCTGAGGTGGCTGCCAAAGGCGAGAGGGTACCGACGAAGGTGGATTGGGCCACACCGGCAGCGATGAACAATGAGATACCCGAACCGATGCCCCACTTGCTGACCAATTCATCCAGCAAGAACACGAGGTAGGACCCAGCGAACAGTTGGGCCACGATCACAAAGTTGGCCCATCCCAAACCGTAGGCGTCGATGAGCCACTCGCTCGGGTCAAGGAACCCGTAGGTTTGCGGGATGGCCTCGATGGGGATCATGATGAGGACCAGGAGTTTCTGAACACCTTGGTACATGGCCTTGTCCTCGGAGTTGCTGAGGTCCAAGCGAATGATCTTGGCACCAGCGAACAACTGCATGATGATGGAACCGGTGACGATGGGACCGATGCCAAGGTGCATGATGGTCCCGGAGGCACCGGCCATGATGGAGCGGAAACCGCTGAACAAGTCCAAGGCTTGGCCGGAGAGGCCAAACAACATGACGTTGGTCATGGCGAAATAGATGATGAGGACAAAGGTGGTCGTCCACATCTTTTCGTTGAAGCGAACGTGGCGCTCTGGCTTGGTGATGGTGGGGTACACGTCCACGAAGCGTCGCAAGGCGTACAAACGGCTGCTATCGTCGCCTTCCCACATGAAACACGTCAGGATAGCGGATGCACCGTAGCCAAGCAGAATGATCCCGACCAAGAAGAAGCCGACACCGTCGTCGTAGCCACCCCATGCATCGGGACGGACGTACCAGGCGGCGATGAAGAGGAACACCAACCAACCGGTCAGTTTACCGAACTTGCCAACAAATGGCATGTCCTTGAGGGAAGGAGGAAGGTCCCGCTGGAAACACCACATGCAGTACGCCATGTAGGCGACAGAAAACAGGAGACCGAAGACCGCTGCATCGAAGGCGTCGCCGCTTCCGGACAGTTCATCGGACTGCCAGTAAATGAGCAACCCGTAGTAGAGCACACCGGTCAACGCGATGGCCCATGGAATTGGCTTGTGTTTCATGTTGCTCACACCTCGGTATTATCACGTTCGTGAAGACCGTTTTCAGTCTTCCTCAAAGTCGTCCCAGTCGTCGCCAAGTTCCACGCTGCCACCGGCTGCTTCGACCTTTTCCACGGCGCGTGCGCTGGCCTCGCCCACGATGACCTTTAGGCCGCTGCGGACTTGCCCGGAACCGAGAAGTTTGTCGATACCCATCTCGGTGAGGTCAACGGTGTCGGCACCGTTGGCGATCTCGTCGAGCTGGCCCACGTTGGCCGTGACATGCACGGTGCGAAGGGAGGGGTGTCGGTTGAAACCGTGCATGCCCCAGTGCTTGGGCATGTACTTGATTCGGGTCATGACGCGGTGCTTGTTCATACCGGCGTTGCCTCGGCCACCGCGCTTTCCAGCACCGCGACCGGCTTTCTTTCCTCGACCGTGGTATCGGTTTCGTCCACGGTGCTTGTTTGCTTTCGTACCCATCTCAATCACCTCAAATCATTCGGTCAACCAGAGCGCCGATGTCGTTGCCTCGGGAACCGAGGGCGCCACCGACCACGTAACTTCGCTTGATGCCGCCCCATCCCTTGGTCCCTCGTGGAGGGTGAAGGCGGAACACGCGCTTCAGGTTTGGAACGTCCTTGACGTTTGCTTCACCTGCGACGATGGCCTGCGCAAAGTCGGCAATCGAACCGTGAGCCGTGTGTTCGGCCACGATGGCGTCGGTCAACGGAACGTCGCCCATCATGCGGCCACGCTCGGCGAGCATGCGCTCCACCAGACCTGCATCGGCCTCGCCCCACGTGATGTAGTCCTTGGCCTTCTGGAGCATCCCACGGTATTGTGGGTTGTCAGGAATGATGACGGCGTGGTTCACACGGGTCAGGTTCATGCAATGCATGGTCTCTTTGATGGAACGTTCAACGCCCACATCGCTTCGTGCTCGAACAACAACAAACGCCATCAGAGTTTCCTCCCGGTGTGAATGTACAGTTTCTCACGCTGACCTTGGGTCACGCGGGTGGCGTTCACGCCTTTGAGGGCGTTGAAGGTGGCCGCTGCGTAGTTGATCGTGGTGCGGGTCTGGCCCTTGGTGCGGGACAGCACGTCCTCAATGCCAGCGAGTTCCAAGACACGCTTGCCGGTCTCACCGATGACCAAGCCCTTGCCCTTGGCGGCGGGCATGAGGGTCACACGGGTCGAGGCGGCTCGACCGTTGACCTTGAAGGGGACGGTGTTGCCGGGTCCGGGCGAAGATTCCCAAGAGCCGTTGCCACGTTGGACCGGAATGAGGTTCAACTTGGCGGCGACGATGGCTTTGCGGATGGCTGCGGAAGCGTCCTTGGCCTTGGCCATGCCCAAGCCGACGTAACCGTCTCGGTTGCCAACGCATGCCATGACGTTGAACCGGGGTCGGCGACCGCTGTCGGTCATGCGCTGCACCATGTTCACGGAAATGACGTGGTCTTCGAGGTTGGGAATCAACGCGTCAACGATTTGCACTTCACGGAGCGGCAAACCCGAGGCGAGTGCGGCTTCGTACGTCACGATCTTGCCGGCCATGACGGCGGCACCAAGGCGGGTGCGTGGCTCCCACTTGCGAAGCGCAGCGATGGGGTCGTCCTGGTTGCGTCGTCGACGACGGGGATCGGGTTGCTCCTCAGCTGCTTCGGGGGCGTAGGCTTGGAGGAGCCCAGGGGCCATGGTGGGCGTGGTTTCTTCTTCAGTCATCAGTAAGCCTCCTCAATGGATTTTTTCGTGGATTCAAAGGCAGCCGCAACGGCATCGCCAATGTGAGCACCGCTCAGGCGGTCCTCGGAGGGGAACACGTCCTCGCTGTGGGGGACATCGAGGCCGGCATCGACCATGCCCTTGAGCGCGGCGTACACGCGACCGCCACGGGTGCTGGCGGCCAAGCCGATGTCCAACACGGCTTCATCGGAGCCTGCGGCCATGGCGGCTTTGCCCATGGCAAAGCCGACCAAGTAGGAGGCAGGCACGGATTTGGTGGATGCCTCGGCGGGCCACCCGTGCTTCTTGACCAGGTCCGAGCCGGTCATGGACACGGTGACAAGGTCACCGTCAGCAGCCCAGGAAACGAGCTGACAGGTCGTGCGGGTGTTCGAGACTCGAACGACGGCGCGTGGCTTGCGGCCTCGAAGCAGCTTCAATCGGCGACGGTAGTCGGTCAGACCGGCCTTGCGGCGACGGAAGATCGAACGGCGGTTGTTGCCAGCCATCACTGGTCACCTCCACCGAAGTTGACACCCTCAAGCGTCATTTGCGAGCGCATGTGGGCAATGGACCGGTAAGAACCGCCTTTGGCCTTCAGGTAGTACCGTCGGTACTGCGATGGCGTGATGGTTGAATCCTCGCGAAGCTCCTTCAGCACACGGCGTTGGCTGCGGATGGTGCGCATCCATCGGTTCTTCTTTGGGTTGCGGGCGTTGGCCGTACCGGCACGTGTACCTTGTCCCTTGCGGCGACCCTTGCGCTTTTGCTCGAGACGGGCCCGGGCGCGAACGCGGGAAGTCCCCTTCACGGGCTTGGCCTTGATCCAGCCTTCTTCGATGAATTCACGGATGTCGTCCGTTTGAACGGCGGAAGCCACCTGGTCAACAAAGGATGGATGAATCCAGACACGGTTCACGCCGCATCCGAGCAGGCGAGCGGCGAGGCGCTTTTGGTTGGTGATTTGCATCAGACATCCCTCCTTCGGTTCAAGACACGGATACCGAGTTCATCGGCCCGGGAGTAGATGTGCTCTCGCTTTCGACCACCCACCGTGCCGCCGACACGGGCAGCTTGCGTTTCAGGGTCAATGGCTTCGAGGTCGGCCACGTTCTGGACCATGACCTCTTGGAAACCCGAGGGGTGGAGGAACCGTGCGGCGGCCACTTTACCATGGCCAACCCGGACAAGGGAGCCTCGGTACTTGAAGTTCCGACGTTGTTTGTTGTCCATTCCGTGGGGCGCACGCCATCCCGAGCGGGACAGTCGCTTGTAGCGGAACCATTCGGTTCGGCGGAAGGAAGGCGTTTTCTTCTTTTGAGCGGCTCGGAGGGCCAAGGCTTCCTTGGTCGCTTCGTCGAGCACGGGCTTCTGCTTGACCACATAGACATCGTCTTCGTCGTCATCCCAGTCCTCGTCATCCCAGCTGTCGTCGTCGTCAGCGGCAGCAGGAGCATCCTCTGCCACGGGGGCTGCGCCGCCCTCGGATTCGAGAAGACGGGCCACCAGCTCGCCTTTCTTGCCGGACACGGGGAGATCCCGCTCCTTCAGCAACTCCTTGAGTTGCGCCACGGTCATTGATTCGTAATCTTCAGCCATCCATCATCACTCCTTGTTCAACAGGTAAATGCCGTCCTGGAAGACACGTCGGTCTCGCTTCTTGACGGTCGTGCAACGCTCGATGTTGGCGGCTGTTTGACCGACCAACTCTTTGTCGATGCCCGACACGGTGATTTCGACCTTGTTGGAAACCTTGACGTCCACGTTGCTCAGGATCTTGGCAGTGCGTGGAACCCGCTCTCCAAAGTAGTTGTTGACGGTGAAGGTGTTGCCGTTCACGGCCAAGGTCATGGGGAAGTGAGAGTAGAACGCCTTCAGGTTGTAGGTGAACCCGTCGGTCACGCCCTTCACCATGTTGTTGAGGTGCGCGTTCCAGGTGCCTGCCAACGCTCGTTGCTTGCGACGTGGCAGGTCAACCCGGACCACAAGGTCGTTGCCTTCCTTGAAGAGATGAATGAAACTGCTCTCGAAGGTTCGGGAAAGGGAGCCCTTGGGCCCGCTGATGGTGACGGTCCCGTCGTCAGCCAAGCTGGCGGTGACGCCTTCAGGAACGGTCACGGTGTGTTCAATTCTGTCGAGTTTTGCCATGCTTTCACCTCAGTACACGTATGCGAGCAATTTCCCGCCAATTCGGGCGTCCTTTGCATCGTAGTGGTGCATCACGCCGGAGTTCGTCGTCAGGATGAGAAGGCCGAAGTCACGGGCGGGGAGGTATCGAGTCTCCCACTTCTCGTATTCCTGACGGCGGACGCTGTGGCGTGGCTTGACCGTACCGCAGCGGTTGATCGTTCCTCGGAGTTCCACGACAAAGGCATCGCCTCGACCGTTTTCTTCTCGAGTGATTTCACCGACGTAGCCGGATGCTTGCATGATGTTGAGCACGTTTCCAAGCAGCTTGGAAGCGGGGGTCAACTCCACGTTGAATTTACCGGCCTGTTCGGCGTTGAAGATTTTGACAAGTGCGTCGTTCAATGGATCAAATTGCATGCTTCTCTCCTCCTCAATTCATCTTCTTGAACCCGATTTCCGGGGCCACATCGCGGAAGCACTGGCGACACAGGCGAAGGCCGTGTCGGCGGATCATGCCTCGCTTTCGGTTGCATCGGCGGCAGCCGACCGTTCGTCCGATTCTAATTCCGTGATCTCGTGCCATGTTCATTCCTCCAAGATGCTGATGCCAAAGTGTTCCACAAACCAAGCGCGAGACTCATCAGCGGTCACGCGGTGGTGCATGCCGACCTTGCTCTTCGCACGGCGGCGACGACTGACACGGTGGCCGGGTCGCTCGAGGACCACGGTGATGTCCATGCCGAAAATTCCGATTTCAGGATCGTACTTCTGACCGGGGAAGTCCGTGTAATCACGGACGCCGAAGGACAGGTTGCCCTCGCGGTCAAAGTTCCAGGCGGGGATGGTCTTGTCGCGGCAATCGAAGGCGTTGGTCAAGAACGTCTTGATGGCCTCCTGGTCACGCATCGTGGCTTTGCAGCCGATGGGTGCACCAACACGGACCTTGAGGTCACGGTTTTGGATGCGGCCGAGGGTGCGCTGAGGGTTGACACCGGTCACCAGCTTCAGCACGTTTTCGGCGTTGACCAAGCGCTCGCCGCCTTCACCGACACCGATGTTGACGCACACCTTGGTGACGCGAAGTTGAGCCATGGGGTTGACAGTGGCGCTCACTCATTCACCTCCGAGAGAGGGAGAGGGGCGGAACCGATGGCGAAGACGTTGCGAGCCACGGTGCCGAAGCCGTCGAAGTTGACTTCGTTGGGCATGCTCGATCGCTTCACCACGTATTCCTTCACGTCGGCCGTGGAACCCACGTGGCCACCACCGATGAGGTAGCACCGGGTGCCTTCTCCGAATCGGATGTGCTCCAGCACGTTCTGCTCGGGCAGCCCCACCTTGAGGGAATCGCCGGTGCTGTAGGCTTGGGCGTCGTCAACGATGATGTTGCGACCATCATGGAGGTTAAGTTGGGTCTTTCCACCCTTGATGGTGGTTTTGCCTTCGATGCGGCAGATCTTCCAGGCAGCCTCTTCGGCGGAGATGGCACGGTAGCGCAACCGACCTCGGTGGTCGAGGACACAGCGGTAGTGGTCATCGCCCAACGACAGCACGTCCATCAGACCCACGCCGCGGCGGGTGTCCTTGACGATGCGACCGTCGATCTTGGCCATCTCGTTGTGAAGGATGAACCGAACCTCACGAGCGGTCTGTGCCAGACCCAAGACGTCACGAACAACGAGGGTGATGGGCATGCAGTGCTCCAAGCTGTGGGCTCCGGGCGTTGGGCGGGTGACCCAAACGGTGGTCTTGCGGGGCAACGGCCAACTTCGAGGCATGGCCAGGCGCTTCAAGTGATTGCTGCTCATGGTGTTCAACTCCTGTTCCCGGTCAACTTGGCGATGCGGAAGCGATCGGACTCGTCGAGTTGAGTCACCACCACATTGGAGACGTGAACGGGCACCGCCTCCTCTTTGTTGTCGGCCTTGCTGGCCTTGACACCTTCAATGTACAAGCGACCCTTTTCCGCGTCGACACGCAGAACGGCACCGGTCAAGGGATCGCCCTTGCGCTTGCCGCCGTGGCGCTTGCCGCCGTGGGCGTGGTCGCCTCGCGTGACTTGCACGACGTCGCCCACGCGAACCGTCACGGTGCGGACACCGTCGAACCGGGCGTCGGGCTTGGCGAGTTGAAGGCGTGCTGCGACGCGCTTGCGCTTCTCATGCATGGGCGCATTGAAGTGCGCTTTGCGTTGTTTTCCGGGTTTCATGCTCTTGACCATCTTCATCCCTCACACAATTTGCTTGGCGTTCGCCGCAATACGGGGCCAGCGTTCTGCGGCCTCACGGGCTACGGGGCCCTTGATGTCGGAACCCTGCACGTCGCCCTTTTCGTTGACGATGACGCAGGCGTTGTCTTCGAATTGGACCCAGGTGCCATCGACACGACGGAACGGACGGCGCTGGCGAATCACCACGGCGTTGAACATCTGGCGACGGGTGTCGGGCGTTCCTTTCTTGACGGACACTTTGGTCATGTCGCCCACGCCTGCCGCAGGGTAGCGGCGCATGGTGTTGCCCAACTTCAGGACGTTCAGAATCTGAACGACCTTGGCCCCAGTGTTGTCGGCCACATGCAGGCGAGCTGCGGTGGGCAGGCCGCGGGTTTGCTTACCGGCGATGCCCTTCATCAAGCAACACCTCCGCTGTTCTCAATGACACAGAACGAGACCGTCTTCGAAAGCGGACGGCATTCCATGATCTTGACCGTATCGCCAATGGCCACGTCACCGATGCACGAGGGGAGGTGAGCGGAAATCGAACTGGTTCGCTTCTCAAAACGCTCGTACTTCTTCATGTATCGAACGTTGTTGCGCTCAATCGTGATCGTCTTCTGCATGCCGAGGCTGGCCACCGTTCCTTCGAGGACCTGCCCGCGGAGTCGCAAACTGCCGTAGAACGGGCAGTTTACATCGCCGTCCCACTCACCGGTGGGGTTCTTCACGTCTACACCAATGTCTCGCATCGTATCATGCCTTCCTGTATGTTCGGTGAATCCGGTCTTCAGGGCGTTGATTCACCATGGCCCCGTTCACGACAACGGTTGAGTTGTCGATGTTGAATTGAATGCTGTTCTTGTTGAGAACAACGGTTTGCTCCGCCTCCATGAGCGTGAGGGTGTTTTTGGACTCGTCGAGGACCACGCCGCTTCGACCTTGGAGGGTGGGGTCGGTGGACGACGTCACGGTCAACATTCGACCGATCCATGTTTCGTTCCATGCTTCCATCTCATCGCACCTCCACATTGAATCCGTTGTTCCGAAGCACATCAGCGGCTTTCTTCTTGTGATCTCCTTGAAGTTCAATCAATCGTCCTTTGACCGTTCCGCCCGCTGCACATTTGTTTTTGAGGAGTTTTGCAAGTTGGTTGATGTCAATCGCTGCGTCATCGATGCCTTCCACTTTGGTGACAATTTTTCCGTAGCGTCGTCGGTCGGTTGAGATGACGGCTTTTTGCTGCTCTTTGGCAATCTCTTGACAAATGCACAATTCGTCAGGAAGACCGCAAACGTTGCAGATGGCCGCCATTGTTCTTCATCACCCCTCTCGTGTTCATGCGTTGTTGTTCATGTGCGTCTTGAGCCGAGCGATGCTGCGACGGGTGGCCTTGTATGCGCCCATGTTGGACGGTGTACCGCCCAGGGCCTTCTCGGCACGAAGTTGCAGCAGCTCTTCTTGAAGTTCGAGCAGACGGGCTGCGCGTGCCTCGGCGCTCATGGACGCGATTTCACGGTTGGACACGTGGCTCACTCGGAACCCTCCTCGTCCATTTCAGCCTGAGCGGCTTGAATCTTCAGTTCTTCATCGGAGAAGATGCTGATCTCGTGAGGGAGTTTGGTACCGGGCCGCATGATTTCAACCGTCACGCCGATGGTGCCGAGTTTCTTGACGGCAACGGAGTAACCCTTGTCCATGTGGCGCAAAGCGGTTTCACCGCAGTACTTCACGTGACCCAGAATGAACTTCTGGGTTCGGTTGCGGGAACCGGTCAACTTCCCTGCGACGGTGACAATCACGCCGCGTGCGCCTGCTTCCATGATGGATTGTGCTGCACTGCCGCCTGCACGGCGGTAGTACCAGCCACGCTCGAGGGCAGAGGCAATCTTCTCGGCCATGACCTGAGCGTTCAGCGTCGATTGCTTGACTTCCTCCACCTTGAGTTTGGGGTTGTAGAGGTCAAATTCTTGATCGAGGCGCTTTTGGAGGTCGTTGATGATCTTCCCTTTGCGCCCGATGACCATGCCCGGGCGTTCCGCGTGAACCGTCACTTCGGTGCCCCCAGGGGTGCGGCGAATCTCGAGGCCGCCAAAACCGGATTTCTGGGTGTTGTTCATGAGGAACTCACGGACGAGCAATCGCTCGACGTTGCGGTTCACAATGGTTCGGAGAGTGCTTTGTTTGCTCATGATGTCCACCTCAGAATTCGTCCTCCAGTTCATCGTCCATGGCGTTCATGTCTTCGAGGAAGACCTCCAAATTGACGCGGTAATGGTTGCTTGGCGTGGCTCGCCCACGTGCTCGTGGAATCCACCCACGGCGAATTTGGCCACGGTGAGCGGCGATGTGCGTGATGACCATGTCATCGGCATCGATGTCCTCGTGCTGGAAGCGAGCGTTCTCCATGGCGCTCTCAATGAGCTTGAGGATTTCACGAGAGGCCTTCACGGGGTAGCGGCCGGGGCCGATTCCGCCCTTGCGGTGGCCGACCATCGATGGGCCGGAGCGGCGCTTGCGCTTGTTGCCACTGCCGAGGCGGTAGGGCACGGCAGCGGCTTTGCGTCGGACATCGGCACGGTCGGAATCGATCTTCAGCACCTGGTTGAGGAACTCAACGGCCTGACCTGCCGTCTTGTTCTTGACGGCTCGGCACACTTCGAAGCAGTGCTTCGCGTGCATGTCGACGCCAACGGCACGTGCCGTTGCCAGGCGGTTGCCTTGGAGCATCTGGGTGTACCCTCGTTGGGGGAGTTGGCGTCGACGGGAGCGACGGTCCATCTGGTTCTTCTTGCTCATCATCTTCACCTCACTTCAGCGGAACGTGCTTGGACGAACGGGTAGCACCGACACCCGGACCGCTGTGGGCCACGCCACGGCGAGTCACGGCAAACTCACCCAGGTAGTGACCGATCATCTCCGGTTTGATCTCGACTTCAACGAAGTGTTGACCGTTGTGGATGGCGATGTTGCGGCCCACAAGTTGGGGAAGGATGGGCATGTCACGGCGGTGCGTGCGAATCGTCTTGTTGGACGAGCGGGTCACACGGTCGAGGAAATGCTCGTTCTCCAACGACATGCCTCGACCGAGACTTCGGCGAACTCGGGATGGCATGAGACCGACGATGGATTCGTCTTGCCCGTCCTCGGGCCACATGGGCATGCCTTGGAGTTCGGCCATGGTGTATCCACGGTACGTGAATTCCTTCTTGACGCGTGCCGAGGTCGTCGACAGGCGCTTGCGTGCCTTACGACGGCTGGCTTTGGGGGTCATAAACGACTTCTTCTTACGTGCCATGCATCATCACCTCAGACTTTCTTACCTCGTCCACGACCCGTGCGTCGTGGTGCGATCAAACCGACCTTGGCACCGGGAGGGGTGCCTCGAGCCACGGAGTTGGGCCCGTGAACGGCTTGGTGGTTTCCACCACCGTGTGGGTGGTCCACAGGGTTCATGGCCACACCGGAAACGTGCGGGTAGAGTTTACCGCGGGCCTTGGCCTTGTAGTAGGCTGCACCGGCGGTGCGCAGTGGCATCTCCTCACGGCCGTGGCCGGCAAGCACGCCGATGGTGGCTCGGCACTTCACCGGCAGTTCCTTCAGAGCGCCGGAGGGCATGCGGACACGAACCATGTTGCCAACACGGGATTCGATGAGGCAGGAGTTGCCCGCAGAACGAGCTACTTTTCCGCCATCGCCCGGTCGGAGTTCGAGGTTGTTGACGGCGGTCCCTTCGGGGATGTTGCCGATCTCGGTGATGTTGCCGGGTCGCAGGGCGACGTTGTCGCCAATCGCCACTTGACTGCCCACCGAGAGACCTTCCGTTGCAGCGACGAGGGTGCTGTCACCGTCGGGCGTCTTGATGCGAGCCAAGGGTGCGCTGTGGACCGGACTGTGGACCAACTCGGTGACCTCACAAACGACGTCCTTGTCGCGAGGCATGCTGTTCTTTCCGGGGAACCGGTGGCTGGCCACGCGGTAGCGCGGTGAGGAACCTTTGCGTTGTGCACGAATTCGCTTACCCATGATGAATCACCTCAGAATGCTCCCAGACGCATGGCAGCGTCTTCTGCGTCGTACCCTTCGGCGAGCTTCACCGAAGCGTGCTTGCCGTGCTTGGAATTGCGGACATTGACCTTGGCCACTTCAACTTCGAAGATGGTCTCAACGGCCCGAGCGATTTGGGCTTTGGTGGCGGATCGGCGGACGATGAACTCCAGGCGTTGCTCGGTGGTGCGAGCCTCCATGGATTTCTCCGTCAACCACGGTTGAATGATGATGTCGTATGCGTTCATGATCTCACCTCAGTTCATGGCCTCCAATGCCGAAGCTGTGAAGACGGTCAAACGACCGAGGTCACCGCCGGGTGCCAGGTCTTCTGCGCACAAGTCCTTGGCCGCCACGACGTCAACGCCGGGGAGGTTGCGAGCGGCTTGGGCGAGCCCTGACTTTTCCTTGACCACCAGCAAGATGGACTTGGGCGTCTTGTGAACACGACCGCGCATCGTGGCTTTTCCGGCACGAATCTTCCGTCCGATGCGGGCTCGCTCCATGTCGGGGCCAAGTCCAAGTTCAGTGAAGATGGCCGCTGCCTTTCGTGTGGCGGAGCCGTGGTTGAAAGCCTCAATGTCGTACTCAACGGACTTGCCGTCCACGACTTCGGTGTAGGAGCCCAGCACGATGGGGAGGTGCTCAACGGCGTCGTCGAAGCGGTGACCGCGAGCGGCGACCGTGTCCATGGAGACGGTGGCGGCGAGCGCTGCGTTGCGGGCTGCGTGTCGTTGCTTGGCGTTGAGTTTGCGGGACCAGTCCTTCTCGACCTTGGGGCCGTGAGCACGGCGACCGCCGAGCGTGTGAGGGTTCTGAGCACCTCGTCGGGAACCGGTTCGGCGCATGATACGAGAGACACCTCGACCCTTGCCCCACCATTCGACGGAGTGCTTCATACCGGCCATGGGTCGGCGCTTTCCGATGTGTGCACGGGAACCGTAGGCTTGGCGACGGTTGGCTCGGCTGGAAGCGACGGCCAACTTGACGAGGTCTTCACGGACCTCGGATTCGAACGCTGCGGGAAGGTTCACCTTGGAACCGTCCGAAACCTCGACCTCAAAGCGGGCGGAGAGTTTGCCAGCGTCCATCTCGGTTTGGGTGACCTTGTTGACAATGTCCTTGGTTGCGACCTTCATCTTCAGGCCCCCTGCTTGGATGCGGTACTCACGTACGTGATCTCGTAGTCATGTAGCGTCTTGTCCGACGCACGGGTGGCGTCGCGGAAGCGAATCAATCGCTTGGCAGGACCAGGGACACTTCCTTTGACCAGAATGTAGTCGGATTTGATTTCACCATAGTGAAGGAATCCACCAGCGGGCGTGATGGAATGGTCCTCTGGGTTGGCGACGCGCAAAATGCGCTTGTTGTACTCCGTGCGCTGATGGTAGCCCGTTTGTCCACCCTGGCGGATGGTCTTTCGAACGTATCCATCGCCGAACGCACCCATGTTTCCGTGCTGTCGGCGCTTCTTGGAGTTCTTGTGCGATTGGAGCTTACCGCCAAATCGCTTGATGACACCTTGCCAACCGTAGCCCTTGGTGATGGCGACGATGTCGGTCATCGTGCCTTCTTCGAAAGCATCGGCGAAGGAATATTCCTCACCCAAGCGCTCGTTCGCCCAGTTGAGTTGGTCGTCCATGGTGCCACCGGTCAAGCCCATCTCCATCACATCAGGAACCTTGGTTGGGACGCTTGCGAGCGTGTGGGGCTGGGTGGCGACGATGAGGCGGACTTCGCACAGGTCGGCCTGCTGGAGGTTCGTCATGTGCTTTTCAGCGTCGTGTTCCTTTCGCTCAGGAACGCGCTTGAAGAGTTCCTTGAACGCTTCTTGAATGGTCTTGGCATCGGCCCAAACTTCGCCACGGGCTTGCATGCCGTAAGGGGTCATCTCGTAGCCTCGGACGCCGAGAATTCGCATCTTCGGGCATTCCACGACGGTCACAGGAACTCGAACTTCCTGGCCGGCAGAGGTGCTACGGGGGTTCAAATCACGAGCCAAAATGTGGGTCATGCCAGCCTTCCAGCCGGCAAAGCCCTGCACTCGGACTTCGCTCGCATCGGTTGTGGGCCACGACTTGACGTGACCAAAGGGGCGGTTCGCACGCTTGCGCGGGCTGAACGCCATTGATCCACGACGTGGGTGGTTTCGCTTTGCCAT
>JAYOBJ010000031.1:0-15136 GCA_038104845.1 Methanobacteriota archaeon | reverse complement strand
GCCACATTGCCCCCTCCGTTGGTCACCGCAACCGTTCCCACGTCGGTGCCGCGTGTGAACGTCTGATCTGCCAACGTGAGCGATGCGATGGGTTCGTTCACCGTGATGTCAAAACTCACCGTAGCGGTGCCTCCACTGTTGGTGGCGCTCACGGTGAAGGTGGTTGTGCTCATGTTTTCGGTTGGATTGCCTGAAATGACGCCGTTTGAAAAGGTCAATCCATCGGGCAAATCGGGTGACAGTGACCAGGTGACCACCGTCCCTCCGGTGTTGGTCACGGTCAAGTCGGTGATTGACGTGCCTCGAGTGTAGGTCTGGTCGCTGACGGTGCCCAACACAGGAATGGCGTCGTTGATGACGATGTTGATCGTCACGTCGTCGTCGCCACCGTCGTTGGTGGCCGTGACGATGTAGCGCGTGTCGGGGAAGGTGTGGTCGGTGGGTGTACCGGTAATTTGGCCGGTCGTGCTGTTGAAGGAGAGGCCGTCGGGGAGTTGAGTGAAGTCGTTGCCCGATGCCAGCGCCGCAATTTCTGAGCCATTGAGGGTTCGTTGCCACACGCCCAGTTCGTCGATGGACCCCTCCCAGAACGCCAAATCCGACGACGAATACGACTGTCCGCCGTCCTCTGAACCGATGGAGCGGACTTCGTTGTTCGGCGTGAAGGTGAAGGCACACTGGTAGCGAACGTCCAGCATACCGTTGATGTAAAATTCGAGGTATTCGGAACCGCTGACGGTGGAGTTGTAGACCACGGCCACGTGGTTCCATTGGCCCTTCGTAACGTTGTTTCGCCCAACCACAGTTCCTGTGGACCCTTCTTGGAACGCACTGCAGGTGTTTCCATCGGCGGATTGTTGCTCGGACAACATGGTGAGCCTCGACCAGTCTTCGTCACTGTTCGCTTGAGGAATCGCCGCCTCAATGCCAAACATGTAGCCGTCCCAGCCTTCCCCTTCCGCATCAAGGATGATCCACCCCTCGTAGAGGTTTGAGCCACGCGTCGGGTTGGTGGTGGAATCGTTGAGCCACACCCACGTTTCAATCGTGAAATTTTCGGTCAAATTCAGCGACTCATCGTTGGGAACGGAGACGGTGTCGTCAACGCCATCGAACGCCAAGGCCCCGCCGAAGCGACCGGTGGTCCATGACGCCCCGCTGATGGTGCCGTTGTTGTTGCTGTCGGATTCGTCGTACAGGTTTGTACCCGACCCTTCGTTCATTTTCCACCTGGCTGAGTACGCGTCGAGTTCAGCACGGTACGACCATTCCACGGCGTTACCGCCGGTGTTGTTGGCCGTCCAGTCCACCGCGGTCCCGTTGGTGAACGTCACCGTGGTAGCGGTGGTTGACAGGTCAGGAACCGGTTCGGAAATTGTCACGCTGATGATGACGGTGTCGCTGCCCCCGCTGTTGTTGGCATACACCGTGTGGCTCACAGCGTTGGTTTGATTGGCCGTTGGGGTTCCTGAAATCACGCCGTTGACGAGGCTGATGCCGTTGGGAAGGGCGGGGTCCACTTCCCATGTGGCCACGTTGCCGCCGCTGTTCGTGATGGTGATTGAGGTGATGGCGGTCCCACGGGTTCCGGTGATGGTGGTGGAGGAGGCGGTGATGGAGGGGGCGGGGTCTTGAACCGTCAACTGATAGGTCGTGGTGGCAGCACCGCCGGAGTTGTTGGCGTAAACCGTGTAGGTGGTGGCTGTCAAATTCTGTGTTGGAGTGCCGGAAAGGACACCGTCGGCAAAGGTCAATCCGTTGGGCAGAGCCGGGTGAATCCCCCAGGTCTCAACCGCACCACCCGTGTTGGTCACCAGGGCGTCGGTCATGGCTTCGTTGAGGGTGATGGTGACGTCGTTCATGCTGAGGTCGGCGATGGGTTCGTTGACGGTCAACGTGATCGTGGTCGTGGCCGAACCGGCGGAGTTGTTCGCCCAAATTTGGAAGGTGGTGGCCGAGGTCAGGTTGGCGTCCAACGATCCGGAGATCGTGCCCCCCGTCAAGGACAAACCGGTGGGGAGGGCGGGCGAGATGGCCCATGACAGGTTGGCAGCATCGTTGCCCACCGAGGCCACCCAATCGGTGAACGACTGACCTCGCTCCTCCACACGGCTGTTGGGCGAGAAACTGATGGAATTCGGGGTGGACAGCACCTCGACGGTGATGGTGGTGCTCGCTGAGCCCCCCGGTCCTGTGTGTGTGACGGTGTGCGTGGTTGAGGGGTAATCCTGCGAGGTCGGCGTACCGCTGATGCTGCAATTGTCAGCCAGCGTGAGCCCGTCGGGCAGCGCGGGGCTGATGGTGCAGGTGTCCCCCACGCCGTCGTGGGTGGGTGCCGCCACGGTGAACGACGAGCCGTTGGTCATGATGTAGCCGTTGGCATCGTAGGTGAGGTTGCCCACGGATTGGACGTAGGCAAAGGCAAAGTACATTTCATCGAGACTGTCGTTGTTGGTGATGGACAAGTCATCACCGTCAAGGGACCAGCCCGAGGTCCAAACAGCCCAATCGTCGCTCAGGTTGGCCTTGTGGATGGCCCGCCATTCGTTGGCGTAGTACGAACCGGTTCCGAGGGCTTCCGGTCCGTCCACCTCAAGAGTGATCGTGTTGGTGCTCGAGATCGGCTTGTGAATGTCCAACCACCACATGCGGTTGGTGGCTTTGGTGAACGGCGGGTCGGTGGGAAGGTCGTCCGATGTCGACCCGGTGGCCCCGTTGTGCGCGATGATGAGGTTGTTGTTGTAAATCGGGTTGCTGGTGATGGCCACACCACCGGAAGCAAAACCGGTGGTGCCAGCGTTGGTGCCGGACCACCAGGCGGCTGTGGGGTTGTTGAAACTCTTGATTCGGGAATCGCCCATGGGATGGTACGACTCCGTGACCCGGTCATCGTCCCCGACATCGGCCGAAAACGTGCCGTGCAACCCGTTGGGTCCCATGTCCCGAAGTACCTCACCTTGGTTTTGGATGGGGTAATACGCCACCAAGCCAAATTCGTTTCCAATGAGCGATACATGCATGCGGTCCCGGACGGTTTGCTGGCTCAAACTCGTGTTGTAGATGGCAAATTCGGCGAACTGGCCGTCGAATTCCCCGGTCGTTGTGCCAAGGTCCCGCCCGATGATGAAATTGTTCGAGTTGGCTGCGGGGGCGTAACTCCCCGTACGGGCGCCACAGAGCATGCCGTTGACGTACATGCGCTGCCACGAGGCGGTCCCGGTCACCGTGATGTGGTGCCATCGGTCATCAAGGCCCTCGGTGAGGCACATGTTGTTTTGGATGGAGGTGTCGCTTGAATCGCCGCTGTTGCGCCATTTGAATACGATTTCGTAATCGTCGGAACTGTTCTTGCTCACTTCAAGTTGAATGGGGCCGGCGGTGTTGGATTTGCTGAGGATCACGTCTGTGCCTGACAACGAGCCTGGCACCTTCACCCAGACAGCGTATCCAAAGTCGCTGGTGATGTCCAGCGCGTCGTCGTCGGCGATCAGGATGTACTCGTCGGATTCACCACCCGATTCGGAAAGGCCAATGGCGATTTGGTCTTGATGGTCCCCCCAAGCTCCGCAGGTGGAGGCCACGTAACTGTCGTCATCATCTCCGTTTTGGAGGATCCCGTGGCCGTTGTTTGGCGTGAAATCGTACACCGTGCTGCCGTTGCCTTCGTCCATGTTGAAGTACAGTTTCAGGTTGCCTTGTTCAGCACCGTGCGACCGTTGAATGCTGTCTTGGTGAATGTACCAACCCGATGAACCCGTTCGCAACCCGTACCATAGACGAACTTCGTCGATCTGCCCCTCAAAGTAGGTGTCATCCGCACGCCCGATGTCAAAACCAACCGACGTTCCGGCTGGATACATCGAACCGGAGGTGTCTTCACTGGCCACCAAGTAGCCGTTGAGGTAGAGTTTCGTATCGCCTGAGCCATGTGTAGCTGCCACGTGGTACCACGTGTCCGTGTCCATCACGCCCGATGCCGAAACCGTGTTGGTTTCGGTGGTGGTGATCCAATCAAACTCCAGTTTCCGCTCGGTCGTCAAGTACAAGCCCCAACCCTTTGAACTGTCCTTGTGGGAAAGGATGCCCCGTCGTGCCGATGGGGCGTTTGAGAAGCGAATCCATGCTTCCACCGTGAACGAGTTATACGCCGCCTTGCTTCCCGGCACAGCGACGTATTGGTCCACGCCATCCAAATCCAACGCCAATTGTGGACCGGTTCGGTTGAGGATGGGCACCTTGCTCTCCAACGTGGACCAGTTGATGTTCACGCCACTCACGATGCCGTGGCGGTGGTTCAAACTCATGTCCAGCACACGCACGTGCCGAACATTGTCCATCGGATAGTACGCTTCGAGGTTGTCTTCTTGCCCCAGCAAGGTTTCGAACATGGTCTCCTCGATTTCCGTGGCCGTCCGTGTGTCGCTCCACAACCGCACCTCATCGAGTTCACCTGCGAAGAAACGGGTGTTGCCGCGGTGGTCGTACCCGATGGCGAAATCCAATCCTGCGTAGGACTGTGTGGCGGATTCGGTGCACGTGTCTTCCTGCACGCCGTTGACGTACCATCGGATGGTGGTCCCATCCCGCACCAACGCCACATGGCGCCATTGGTCGTCGTTGTAGGTGTCGGTTGTGGTGCAATCCGCCACGTACGCCGACCCGCTGTAATCCCAAAACCAGAGTTCGCCGGTCGCACGCGCTTGGATGTTCCATTGCCCGGTGGTGGTCGACGTGTCGCGCTGACCAATGATGTTGGACAGGCTTGTCGTGGCCGTGCGGTACCAAAACTCCACGGTCATGTCGGCGGTTCCGATGGTGGGCGGGTTGTCCAACACGATGCTGTCGTCCGTCCCGTCGAATTTCATGGCCCGTGTGGGCCCTTCCCTGCTTGAGAGCGGAGCTTGGCTGGTCCGGTTGGCGACACCGTTCGGTGTGGCATCGTTGCCGTTCTCGCTGCCGTCATTGACGGCCGCCGCGGAAATGGAATTCATGTTGTAGTACGCCAGCAAGCCCCCATCGCTTTGGCGTCCAAGGTAACGCATGTCCTGATTCAATTGCTCCACCGTTCGTGAGTGGTTGAAGAGTTTGAATTCGTCCATCACACCCTCAAAGTAGCCACCCGTGCAGGCGGTGCCGTCGTTGGCGCAGCCGAGATGCAGCACGTCGTTGGCGTCGTAACTCGTGGCCGAACTTCTTGAAACGCTGGCCACCTGCTCGCCGTCGATGAAGAGTTTGAGGTTGGTTTGGTCGTAGGTCATCGCAAAATGGTGCCACGAACCGTCGATGAGGTCCGGGGCGTCTTTGTTGGCGACGGTGGACCCGATCTGTGCTCGAATGCGGTTGCTGGTGGTTTCGTAATGCAGGCGATACCCGTTGGTGCTGCCACCACCGATGTCAAACAGCGTGAAGGCGCTGTCGGGCGTCCAATCCTCTCGGTAGGCCCACACCATGGCTGTGAAATGCCCCGTGGGTTCGAGGTCCGTGTCGTCGGGTGCCTCGATGTAGTCGTCGGTGCCGTCGAAGCCTGCCCCGCCGTCGGCGAACGTGGGTCCGGCGAATTCGCTGTCGGTGTCGTTGAAATCATCAACACCGTCGTTGTCCGAATCGGTGTCGAGGAAGCCAGGGAGGCCGTCCCCGTCCCAATCCAACTGCGATTCGTTCGCATCCTCAATGCCGTCGTTGTCCGAGTCCAAATCGACGTTGTTGTAGATCCCGTCACCGTCGGTGTCCAACGTGCACACCGGTCGGAAATTGATGGAGTCGACCAGGTTGGCGGCGCTTCCACCCCCGTTGCCCTCAAACGCGAATCGTGTTGTGGTTTGACCGTCCGGCACCAAATAGGAACCGTTGTTGGCATGCCAGCCGGATGAACTGACGTTGGAGTAATCGATGATGTCCATGTTGGTGAAGGCCACGGAAGTTGCGTCGATCTTCAACACCATTCGGTCCGTGTTGCTGCTGTATCGGCGTGCGTGATGGTACGACCACACCATGATGTCACCTCCCGTAGAGGTGAAGTCCTGGTACAACGCTGCCACGTCATCGGCGTTGATTTCTGCGTACTGAAGTCCCGATTGTGCTTGCCCTGGGCCCTGGCCGCTCTGCGGATTGCCTTTCCAAATTTCAATCTCAGCACCGTCGCTATCGTCTTCGGTGGTCTCCCAGCCGGGGACATCGCCCTCGTCCTCTTGGCTGCTGACGTCGGTGCCCGTCAACACGGGCAACTCGAAACCGCCATTCACGAGGTTGTAGGCATCGGGGTTGGTTGGATTGCATTCCAAGGTTCCCAGGATGCCATCGTCGTCCTCGTCGGTGTCCCACCAATCGGGTGTACCGTCGCCGTCGGCGTCCTCGACAACGAGGGGGTCGGCCCCGACTTCGAGTTCAAGGCCATCGTACAGACCGTCACCGTCGGTGTCGGGGTTGTTGATCTCGGTGCCGTTGAGCACCTCGTCGTAATCGAGCAGGTAATCTCCGTCGGTGTCGTTGGTGTCCGGGTTGGAGTTGTACACGTTTTCCTCAAGGAAATCCTCGAGCCCGTCCCCGTCCGTGTCTGTGTACGGGGTCGTGCAACTGGCCATGTCGCCAGAACCGTGGGTGTCGCTGGCGTGCAACTGCACCATGCTCCCCGAGCCGTTGGCCCAATCCCCGTTGAACATCCACAGTTCCTGACCCCAGTTGGCCAACAGGGTGCCGTTGGAGAGAATGGTGGCGCCCACGTATTGTTCGTCCACGCTGTGCATGGAATCCAAATCATCACCCATAACGCGGTTGCCAAAGGCGTCATCGGTGATGTACATCTGGCCATCGCCGGAGTTCAAGAAATACCACGAACCGTTGTCCGGATGGGCCATCATGTCGCCTCCGGTACCGGTGTCGCCGATGTTGGTCGCCTGCGTGGTTTGAGCCCCATTGGTCGTGCTGATGGTGTAGATGTTGTCGCTGTCTTCGGTGTACAACACACCGTCTTCGTCAAATGCTGCACGTGAGAACGTCGTCGTTGACCCGGTGTTGCCCACCAAGGTCACGCCGTTGGTCATGTCCCACGTGTACACGTTTTGACTGCCGCTGGTCTGGCGCACGCTGTCCACCCACCACAACTTGCCGTCGGTGGCCGACCTTGCCCATCCAGCCGATCGGCCGGCCACGTCTTCTCCGATCTCCACGAGCGTGTCGTTGGTCCAAAAGTACGCAAAGATGTCCTGTTCATCGGTTCCAGAGGACACTTGGAGCAGGGGTTGGTCGCAATTGAACAAGGCGTCGTGAAGGTAGTCGAAGGTTTGCCCAACACCGACGCAATGGTTGTCGGTGCTGTTGCGTCCATCCGGGCACTCGAACCACGTGGGCCAACCGTCGCCGTCGTCGTCGCTGTCCTGGTAGTCGGCCGTCCCGTCCCCGTCGGTGTCGTCATCGGTCCAATCGCCATCGCCGTCGATGTCCTCGGCAACGTTGGCGATGTTGTCGGAATCGCAATCGCCGTCGTCGTTGGTGCAATCGCCGCGAGTGAGGGTCACGAGCGTGTCTGCTCGGGCCACGGGTGGTGTGTCCTCGAGGACCTCGGGTGGGTTGGCCAATGCATCGATGAGCATGGGGGCCTGCGTGGAGAGGAAAAAGACGCATGCAAGGGCCACGGCGCGCGCCGCTTGCCCAAGCATGGCGTCGCCCCCCCGACTCATGCGTTTTCCTCGCTCTTTGTTTTATATAATGGTATTCGCTGTGCCTCATTTTTGCCTTCTTCCAGATGAACACAAAAACCGGATGATTTTTCCATGCTTCCAACGGAAACCCACCCCTGAAATACCACGCTCAACATGACCTGACCATGACGGACGATGTCGTCCTCGTGGTGGTCAATTGCGCCGATGTGGCCAGCATCAACCAGGGCGAGGCGCTCAAGCAACAAACGTCGTGGTCCTCCATCGACCCGGTTGAGGGGCATGAAGCGTGGTCAAAAGAGCACGTGCGCATGTGGTACCTTCCCGACGGGTTGCTGTTCGAAGACCACCTGGACCGTCGATGGCGAGCGGCGACGGGCGAGCATGTCAGCGAGGTCATTTTCCCTTCGCGTCACGCTGCTGCCAGCGGTCAGGCCTCGTTGACCCTTCATCCGATCGGTGTTCCCCATCTTGCCGACGGCGAGCAAGGTCGATTCGGCGGGTTTGGAGGCCAAACCCCACCCCCGAATCCCCGACTTGCCGCTTGGTGGCGGATGCTTCTCGAGCGTGCTCCCAACGATGCATCCGTGGAGGCGTTTGACCTCTCGCTTGAGGTGACGCACCATGGCCCAACTCTTGAAGCGCCGGCGCTGTTCATTGAGGTGGGCAGCACCGAAGCGACGTGGGGCCATCAGGGGGCAGCGAACCTGCTCGCCACCATCATTCACGACGGTCTGTTCGACGAACGCCACAACGCCAGTTGGTCTGAATCCGAGCATGCCGGCCAACCCGTGGTCATCACCCTCGGTGGCGGTCATTACGCCCCCCGTGCGAATCAACTCGCCGCCAAAGAGGGCGTGTGGTTGGGCCACATGTTGGCCTCGTACGCTCTGCCGTTCGAGCAAGGTGAAACGCCACCAAAAGGCGGTTGGACCGCCTCAATCGATGAGGCCATTCGAGCCACGAAGGTGGCGTTTCCGGGAGGTCATCTCGTGGCCTCCATGGACAAGAAATCCTTCCGTGGGTGGCAGCGTCAGGCGGTGCGTGATCATCTCGAGCTGCGTGGGATTCCGCTGTTGACCACCAAGGGCATCGAAGCGCTGCTTGAACATGCATGACCGCTCGCACAAAGGGTCAAAGGTTGCCTTCACTCCCACAACGGCATGGTCGGCTGGTTTTCCAAGACGATCGTCGTCATGACGGTGCGGATGCCGAAATGGTTCGTCCGCTGGGTCAGCCGACGCTACGTCGCCGGTCCAAGCTTGGACGATGCGGTACGCATCATGAAACGCTTGTCCTCGGAAGGTGCCTGTTTCACCATCGATGTGTTGGGTGAAGAAATTTCTAACATGGACGAAGCGCAGTACTTCTTTGACGAGTACATGCGTGTGCTTGACGCCATCCACCAACACGGCTTCGACGCCAACTTGAGCATCAAACCCACCGCCTTTGGGCTGCTGATCGATCCGGCCAAAGGGATGAACAACATTCGCACCCTGGTCGCCAAGGCCAACGAGCACGACATGTTCGTCCGTTTGGACATGGAAGACCACCGGGTCACGACCGACACGATCGATGTCGTCAAGGCCCTCCACGGGGAGGGGCTGACCAACGTTGGCACGGTGCTGCAAGGCCGTTTGCACCGAACGTTGGCCGACATTGATGCCCTTGAAACCGACTTGGGTCCCCATGCAGACTACCGCATTTGCAAGGGGATTTACCTTGAGCCCGAAACCATCGCCTACACCGGTCGTCAGGACATCATCGAGGGCACGAACGCCTGTGTGGACCGGATGCTGGCCGCCGGTGCCTATGTTGCTGTGGCTTCGCACGACCTTCCTGTCATCAATCATGCCAAATCGGCGTTGGTGTCGCACGGCATGGGCCCCAACATCGACGACCCACGGCCCAATGCCGGCCCGGCCCGTCACCACAAAGGGCCAGGTTATGAATTCCAGATGTTGCTTGGTGTTCGCGGTCCGCTCCGTCGAAAATTGTTGGCTGAGGGACACAGGACCCGGGTCTACATCCCCTACGGCGAGAAGTGGTACGAGTACAGCATCCGTCGTTTGAAGGAAAACCCGACCATCGGCAGCCACGTTGCCAAGGCCTTTTTGATGCCGTGGACCAACCGACCGTGATCATTTGCGCGGCTTCTTTTTCTTACGCTTTGACGAATTGTTGGGGTTGACGCCGCTCTTCACGTGCTCCTTGGGACGAATGGGGTTGGGGTTGAACCCCAATTTTCCTTCCTTCCATGCTTGGCGTCGCTCCCGAGGCGTTCGGGGCGCAAAGTGCTCGGGATTGGGCGGCTCGTGCAGGTACATTCGCTTGATGTCGGGCGCTCGAACCGTCCCTCGCAAGGTCCGCCCTGCACCGGTATGAATGGCACGAATACGCCACGTTTCACCCTCGTGTTCCATCAGGTGGGACGCCGTGAAGGTCGTCTCTTGAGGAACAACAAGCACGTCGGCAAAGGAATCCTCGCCACGGGTCAGGGTCATTTTCACCCGGACCATGTCGGTGCGGAGCGCGTTGATGCTGGCGATGTCACCGGCGAGAGCGTTGGAGGCACGAGGTCCTGATTTCAGCTCTATTTGGTTGACCGTCCAGAGTTTCTCCTGCTCCTCAAACACATCGTTGACGTAGAACTCCTCGTCGGCGTCCACGACCAGCACCACACGTTCGGAGTGGGGTCCATCGCTGAGGATGAACGGGAGGTTCACGGCGGGCGGTGGCCGAAACTGGACGGTGTGCACATGCCCGCAATCCTCGCATCGCACTTTGAAGTCAGCGCCGTTCCCCACCTTGCGCTCCTTGAGGATGGCGTGCCCTGTCATGTCGTCGCAAACGGGGCAGTGCGTGGCGTTGTCCATGACTTCCTCTTCGTCATCGAACACCTCTTCGTCGTCCGACATGGGTTCACCGCCTGAATCAAGGCCCCTGCCTTCAGGGTTTGAACCCATCGTTGGTCGGGGTGCGAGGATTCAAGAGAATGCGGTGCAACAAATGTCCATGGAGCAGGGTGCGACCACCGACCGAGTCGAGGTGCTGGCCCACCTGCTGTCCAAAGACGAACAGCAATCCCGAGACGAACCGCTGATCGCTGCGAACATCGGGGAGCAGCTGTCGCACATGGGTTTGGACGGCTGGTCCATTTCCGTCATCCGTCGTGTTCGCGATGCCATCGGGCGCATTCAACCCGCACGGCTTCTTGAGGTGGGGGCGTCCATCGGCCATCGCTCGGCGTGGTTTTACGATGCTGCTGAGCGGTTTGAAACACCGATGACCGCCTACACGCTGGTGGAGCCGGGCAACAAATTCGCTGTTATTCTTCATCGACTTCGCACACGCTACGGTGCGGAGTCCTGGTCCAGCATCGTGGTGGGCGATCCGTTGCAACTGGCGTCCGAGCACCGTGCGTGGACCCTTGCGGCCGCCACGGGCCTCGAAATCGCCGAAACGCCGTTCGAAGCGGCCTACGAGGCCATCGTGGTGGACGGGCCCCACCAGCACCGTGCGTCCACGGTGCGTCATTACCTCCCGTTCCTCACGTCGGGTGGCGTGCTGTTGACCACCGAGCCGAATCACCCCACTGGAGAGGTGGACGAGGAGGACGCAGAGGCCATGAAGGCCGTCCACGGGTTCAACGATTGGATTGAATTGGTCAAGGATACGCAGGCAACCCATCACCTGGCGTTCATGCCTGTGTTTGGGGGGACGGTGGTGGCGTGGATGCCTCGGCTCACGCCTGATCCGACCGCTCCATGAGGGCCGTCATGTGGAGCCGCCCGTAGCCGTACTGGTCGTCGTGTCCGGTTTGTCCTTCCTGTGGGACGGCGGCGTCCATCAGCCACTGTTTGACGGTTTGAACGGTGTCGGCGCTGCTGGAGGGTTCGTTGGCCTTGAGTTCGGGATGGTGTTCAACCAGCAGCGCGAGTGCGCCCGTCACGTACACGGTTGCAGCACTTGTACCGTCGGCCAAACCCCATGCACCGTCCGTCGTCAGCACCGGCACAGCTTCCGCTGGGGCCACCACTTCGGGCTTTTTGTCCGGGTCGCCGCGAGGAAGAATGATCGGCAGCGGAAACAAACTGCCGTCGTTCTCGCCCTTCGAGGAGCCCGACCAGTGAGCACCGGTGTGGGTGACACCCCCCACGGCGATGATCTCGCGCTCACTCGCTGGGAACGCGACGTCTCGGTCATCGGGGTCTTCGCCATCGTTGCCAGCAGCGGCCACCACGAGCACGCCTTGGTCGATCGCATCGCTGGCGGCTTCGCCCGAATCGCGCCCACCGCCGAAGGAGAACGGCAGGACACCAGGCGCACCGCCAAGGGAAAGGGAGACGATGTCGGCGCCCTCGTCCACGCACCAGTCAATGGCTTCTGCCACGACCTCGTCGCTGCCGCTCCCGTCGCTGCCCAGGGCTTTGGCGACCAGCAAATCGACGCCCGGTGCCATGCCTTTCATCCAGCCATCGGCCACCAAAATACCGGCCATCGCCGTGCCATGCCCTTGGTCGTCGTAGGGTTCACCATGCCCGTGCACAAAATCACGCCAACCTGCAAGTTCGAGGTTGGCCAAATCCTCGTGGTCCATGTGAATACCCGAATCAACAATGCACACGGTGACACCCGTGCCGGTCAAACCGTCGGGCATCGCCACCATGTCGATGTACTGTTCTTGGCGCTCAAGCGCCAATTCACTTGGACGAAGGAGGATGGCACCGTCGGACATGACCACGGCCACGAGGTAACCGGTCGCCAGCAGCATTGTGATGCCCAACGTCACGGTCACGATGCGACGGACCATGGCGATATCGTCCTGAATCGGTTCGGCAACGAAGGGGGGCGCAAAAGGCTCCATCATGGTGGTTGGGAACATTGAGGGTTGTTCGGGTATGCTTGGGTCAGCGCCATCGGTCATACAATTCGCCTCATCCCATGGTGTGCACGATTTCGTCCAAGGTTTCGACGAACAACTTCACTTCCTCTTCCGTGTTGTAGAAGTACGCCGAGGCCCGAAGGGAGCCTTCGTTGTGGCCTTTGTTTTCGAACCACGAGTGAACGCAATGCTGCCCGCTGCGCACCATGACACCCGCTGCCTCATCGAGCAACAACGCAGCGTCGTGGGCCGGGACCGTGTGCATGAGCAGCGAACAAATGCCACCCCGCATGGCGGGATCCTCGGGACCGATGATCTCAACGCCCGGCAAATCCTTGACACCCGCCGTCATGATGCGGTTCAACTTCACCTCGTGCTCGTGAACGGCGTCCATGTCGAGTTGTGCAAGGTACTCGATGGCAGCGCCCGTGGCGATCATGCCTGAAAAATTTCCAAGACCACCCTCGAATCGGTTGGGGGGAGGGGCCCACGTGGCGTTGGTGTAGGTGGAGCTCGACACGGTCTGACCACCTGATTGAATCGTTCTGAGCTGGTCGAGCAATTCGTAACGGCCCCAGAGGCCGCCCATGCCGGACGGGCCGCACATCTTGTGAATGGAGAACGAGAGGAAGTCGATGCCAAGATCTTGAACATCCACGTTCATGTGAGGGGTGGACTGCGCACCGTCCACGGCCACCAGTGCACCGTGATCATGCGCGACGTTGGTGATGGCTTTGATGGGGAGCGTGACGCCATCCAGGTTGCCAACGTGGCTCATGGCCACCATCTTCAACCGTCCGTTGGCTTCTGAGCACGCTGTCTCAAACGCCTCCATGTCGAAGGTGTTGTCCTCGTGGCTGGCCACCACCCGATGGTCGATGCCCTGCTCCTGCTCAAGTTGCAACCACGGCACAAGGTTGGAATTGTGTTCTCGGTCCGTCGTCAGGACGACATCACCGGGCGACCAAGACATGCCGTGGGCAATTTGGTTGATGGAGTGGGTGGCGTTTCGTGTGAACACCACTTCGTTGTGGTCGGCTGCTCCAATGAAGGTGCTGAGTGTCCGTCGAGCTGTGGCCACCGCCCGGGACACCTTGGTTCCGTACCGATGAACGGACCGACCGCCGCACCCAGGGTGTTTCGTGTAATATTCGGTGATGGCATCAATCACGGATTCTGGCTTGAGGGTGACGCAGGCATTGTCCAAGTAAGCAGGTGCGTTGTCCTGCTGAAGCGTGGGGAAGTCCTTTCGGCGTTCGATCATGTTCTCACCACGCTTCTTGGTCGGGCAGGTAGTCCAGCGCTGGGGCGTTGGTGCCGCATGAAGGACATGAGATCCTGGGGGGGGCTGGTTCGTTGCAACCGGTGCAGGTGGTGCCCACAACCGCACGTTCCTTGCAGCCAGGGGTACCGCACGGGTGGGTCAACGCTCCGGCATCGTTGCGGCGAACCGATGAGGCTGCACCGCAATCGGGGCATGACGCTTGTCGAGTCATGGGAACAGTGCCTTGGTTCATCTCCATGTCAGCGTGGCGAGCGGCCTTGGTTTGAATCCGCCCTTGATTGCCCAGCATTCGCTGCGGGTACCAAAGCAACAGCAACAAGACGGGTATGGAGGCCAAACCGGTCACGAGATGCAGCACAAGGGACCAGATGGGTTGCTCACCGTAGGTGCTGACATGGTGGACACCGGCCCACGAAGAGACGGTGACCAGTCCCAACCACGTGAGGAATGATACCGTCCACGCCATCAACGAATGTTCGGCCATTTCGGCCTCCATGACTCGCACATCTTCGTGGAGATGATGGACTTCCACGTGGAGGTCGCGTGTTTCCACAACGGCCTTCCAAAAAAAGTACAGGAAAAATCCTGCAATCAACAGCACCAACGTGCCGCCCATCATCTCGGCGAGGGCAATGCCGGCGGGAAAGGTTGGGTTGTTTTGATGAAAAAACACCTGAGCCAACATCACCAAGTTCCACATGATGACCAGAGACACCGTGTGAACACGCATGATGGGAAACGCGAGCACCGCTTGATAGAGGAACCATCCCCAGAGCAAGATGGAGATCAAAATTTGGAAGAAATGGAAGCCATGAATCGCAAGAATGCCTTCCATCCCCGTCAGGGTGGCATCGCCACCGTCGGTGAGTTCTGGCGAGACCGATCCGAGCAGGAACGCCAACATGCCGTACGCGATGAGAAGGTAATGTCGCTGCTCCCATTCACGGCGCAACAAGCGAAGTTGGAAGGTGAATTCTGTCACCATCCGCTTGAGATGGCCCGCCATCGGCAGACGGTCAGGTACCGCGATGGCAGGTGCGATGTCCGCCATGCGAAACGGCAGACCCCGCTGACGGGTGGTGTCGTCAACACCCAGCTCTTCCACCATGCTTCGCCGGTGCCGTGTCGGCTTTGAGTCCTTTCGTCACCTTGCTCTCGTTTTGGCTTCATCATGGGTGATGATTAAACGGAGATGGCATGTCCCCGCGGGTGAGCCGAGATCGCATAGCCTGGTAGTGCGCGCGACTGGAAATCGCGTGGGCCCGTTCCCTCGGGAGTTCAAATCTCTCTCTCGGCGCCAAACATCGAATT
>JAYOBJ010000011.1:0-61648 GCA_038104845.1 Methanobacteriota archaeon | reverse complement strand
CATTGTGGCGCTACAATGTTTTGGAAAAATTGAAACTAACTTTTTAATTTGAGAAATACAGAGAGACCCCTCTGTATTGACGGGTATAACGAGGGTACCCTTTGCTCCAGTGAGACAACACGTATTCGGCCATCGGGCAGGCACGTTCACAGGAATTTGCTGCGGGCGGAACGTGGCGCAGCCTCAGAGGCTTTGGTCGGCGGAGGTCGTGAAGTTGCCTTCACTGTCGACGATGATGGGGGTGCCTTCGATCCACTCGGGGCAGTTCTCCGAAACCCAGTCGCGGGTGGCCCACTCGCAGATGTCGTAGCCGCCGGAGAGGATGCCGGACCGCTTGATGTAGCCGACCTTCACGATGTCTTTGTCCTTGGAGAGCACGTTGCCCAGCTGCTGGCTGGTGGTGCCGTGACGCATGGTGCTGTTGATGTGTTCCAGAATCTCGGCGGTGTTTCGGGGGCGGTCGCCCAGGAACTTCTTGATCTTCTCTCGGATTCTGGTTGTTTTCATCGTCGTTACCTCCTGTTAATTTTGTGCGGCTCTTCAAGGGAGTGTGCCGTTGTCTTACAGGAGCGAGGCCGCTCATATAACCGTTGCTCCAATCTTGGTTTGTTGGTTACCGTTCATGACCGAAATCAGGTGTTTTTTCTACATCTTTGGGGGATTTTGTAAGGATGTGCCGACCTTTCCACAGGAAATGTATAACAAAAGGTAACTATGGCCGGGTTTATTAGAATAATTTATCAAAGAGGCGATGTTGGGGCATGTTGAGGTGACGGTTCATGCCAGCAACCGGCTTGCGTTCTGCGGTTCATCGGCAGGCGCTGCTCCATCTGCTTCGTCAACCGGCCACCGTGTCCCAATTGGCCAAGGCGTTGGGGCTCAGAATGCCGCACGCTTCGTTGGCGTGCAAGCAATTGAGGGAACAGGGATTGGTGCGTCGGGACGAAGCCCACGGGCTGCGAAACGCCGCATACACCCTCACGACGCAAGGGCGGGCACGCCTTGACGCTGATGCACTGTCCAAGATCTCCGGCCGATTCGACGAGATTCCACGTCATCGCACCGGGGTGGTGTTGCAGGTCGAGGGCGATGACGTGCTGATTGGTTACGTGTTTCCACCGGCTTCTGCGCTGACGTTCATTCCAGAAGGGCGGCAGGAGAGCCCGGCCGGTTCCACGGGAAACAAAGGGGGGTGGTGGTTGCACGCCCCGCCCGATGACGTCCAGTGGTACGATGTTGCCACCCTTGACCCGACCGTATCACCGGTTCCGGTGGATGCGCAAGGACTCGATGCCTACCTGAAGCCTCAAGCGGTGGGCGTGGTCCGAGCACGTCTGTTGTACAGCACGTCCACGAGCAGCTTGGTGACCGACCTCTGGTTTTCCTCGTCGATGCCCGCCCAACCTCCCGTGTTCCTGAACCAAGGGCCGGTCCCGTTGGGCACCGTGGAGGGGACTGAACTTGAATTCCGACCTCCGCCCAGCACCTGGGCTTGTCTGCCCAACGTCACGGAGCGAGGTCTGCTGGTGCAGGCCTACGCACCCCATGCCCTCGTCTTGTCCGACCAGATCCAGCGTACCGTCCCCCGTTTGCCGTTGGATGTGATCGACGCTTGGTTGGTTCGCCGTCACCCTCGGATGTCGGTGGCTCGGCGAGCGATGATGCTGGAGGATTTGGTTCGCATCGTGGGCGCCGATGAAGGCTCGGCCACTGCGCTTTCCCGGGCGTTGGTTGAGGACTTTGGCCGAGTGGACTGGGGGGTCGAGGTCATCGGGGGTCGCGCCATCGACACCCGTTCGATGAGGCCCCCAGCAGTCGTGGCGATCTTGGACCGGTTGATGGCGACGGGGCACCGTCCCTTTGTCGTTGATTGGGCGTTTGGCAATGAGGCCATCGCGACGTTGACCTCGGCCCTGAAACATCCCGGGTGCTGGGCGGTCATCACGCGTTCGGCCAGCGTTTCTCAACCCGAACAGGTGGACTGTGCGGTCGTGCCTGACCCGGTGTTTGGCGCGTTCCAGGTTCAGGTGAACGACGTTCAACTCACCGTTCGTCCTCGCCCACAGAGCGCTGGGCGGTTCCGTTCCGTGAGGTTTCCCGCCAGCGCTGAGGAACTTCGGATGGCCGAGAACGCTGAAGGGGTCCGAGCTGACGGCTTCACCGCCGTGTGGCCGCAAGAACACCGTGAAGCGTTTGAATCGGCCTTGTTTGTGTTCCCTGAGGGCGATGAACCGTTGGCCAACCGAATTGAGCACCGCGCCCCCTTGGCGGCGTGGATCGCCTCGGACCCCCTCGCTCGTGCCGATCGTGCCCTCCGCATCGCTGAACGTCTACCACCGGGTTGGTTGGAATTGATGCCCCCCGACGCCATGCCCGTCAACCGACTTATCGATGTGATGGACCATGCGAGCGAGCCGTGGCGGCGTCGGGCCGTGGAGCGGTTCGCTCACACCATTGGTCATGACCCGTCCATGGTGCTTGACGTGGCGACCGCCATGACCGACCCGGAACGCAGCCGTTGGGCGGCGCTGATGGTGCTGTGCAGCCCGACCCTCCACGGAGCGGACCATCGATCGTTGTTTGAACAGGCGTTGGAACGCTGGTGGTCTTCACCGGTGCTCGCCGATGCGGTGCTCGCCAGTGTGTTCGGTCATGGCCAACCCGTGAACGGCGCGGTGGAGCTCGAGCCATGGCTGGTGCAGGCAGAGCGCTCGGAGGGAGATGCTCTGCTGAAGGTGTGGGCTGGGCTTGTCCGTCGCCTTCAGGGCCAAGAACCCTTGACGCCTTCGTTTCAACGTCGTTGCATGACCGTCCTGCCCGACCGGTGGTGGATGAGTTACGCCTCAGCATGGTTGCGGACGCAATTGGACAGTTCCACCGGTCGCAGTTGGTTGGCCGAGCATCCCGTGCCTTGGACCGTCTTGCTGGCACGCACCCCGGGCGAGCGGTGCGGTGTCCCCGGCGCACCTCATGCCCACCCGGGGTGGAATTTGAGGGGGGACGATCTGATCCCGGTGCGGATGCTTCGTGAAGGTCCCGGAACAGGGGCGCTCGTGGAGCTGTTGGACATGACCTTGGCGCACGAACAGCATGCGCCGGTGCCCGTGGGGGCGTCGCATCCAAGCGCGGGTTGGTTGGTCCGACCGTTGGACCAATGGCCCACGTTCACGCCTGAGATGCTCCGAGTGGGGTGCCCTCGCGTGGCGGCTTTGCTGCTCGCCCGTCAATATGCATCCAACCTCACGGGCCAACGATGAGTTCAAATGGAGTGGGCAGGAGCCCAGCCTACCGTACCTGCAACATCAGGCTGAGCGACTGTGAAAGAGCAATGACGTCTGACACCACGGTACGGCCGCAATCGAAGACCGGGCTGACCCTTCGGGGGATGAAGCACGGTGCAATGCGGTAAACCATCGGTAGGTTATGGGTCCTTGAGCGACGTCAGGATGAACTCAAGACAACCACCCTACCGGACAGCACGCCCCGGCACCGAGGGTCAGGCCTCGGAGTCACCTGTGAGAGAGGCCGTTAGGTGCCGGGGCACAGACCTGCGTGCCGAGGCTACGGCGCAGCGATGGGATGAAAGGCCGCTGCTCGGTCCTTGACGCATGGGCGACCGACCGTTCCAGCGGTGTTTGGTCGGTGGTACCTTCGACCGATTTCACGCCGGTCATCGTCTCTTGCTCAAGACCGCTCAACGCCAAGCTCAGTGTGTCGAAATTCATGTTGTTGACGACGCCATGGCGGATCAAAAAGCACCGAACATTCAGTCCTTGGATGAGCGCATGCGTGTGCTCCAAGCGTTCATCGATGCACAATCCATGAATGCGAGCCTCCACGAGCTGAGCGACGTTCACGGGCCCGCACCCACCCACCCCACGGCCGATGCCATCGTGGCCACACCCGAAACCGAGGGGCAATGCCACCTCATCAACGAACGGCGGTTGGAGGCGGGGTTGCCGCCGCTCGAGGTGCTGCTGGTCCAGCACGCCTTGACCATGGCTGGAGATTGGTTGAGTTCCTCGCTGATCCGTCGAGGGTCGGTCGACACGGAAGGCCACCCGTGGTTCGAGACGGCATGGTCCAACCGAACCCTCCGGATGACCGGCGCCTTGGACAGCGAACTGAAAACGCCCATGGGGGTGTTGTATGAAGGGCCGGAGGCCGCACCGGACGTGGCCCTTTCCCGTGCTCTTGAGGAGATGGATTTGAGCCAAGCCCCGTTGGTCGCGGTCGGCGATGTCACGGTGCAAACCTTCCTCCAGCTGGGGGTGACGCCCGACCTCGCCCTCATCGACGGTCAAACCAAACGGACGCCGCTGGCGAGCGAGGACTGCGTTGCCCCGTCGTCGTTTGCGCACCGACAGCACGTGGTGAACCCTCCTGGTGTGCTGACGCCAGCCCTGAAGGAAGCGCTTTCGGCGGCCTTTTCCACCTCTGAATCCAGTTTGATCGTGGTCGAGGGTGAAGAGGATTTGGCACCCTTGTTCGCCCATTTGTTGGCACCGCTTGGTGCCGTCGTGGTCTACGGTCAGCCTGGCCGAGGTGCTGTGGTTCAGGTGACCTCCCTTCAAGTGAAGGAACGGTGCCGTTCGTTGTTGGTGCTCTTTGAGGTGGTGTGATGGCGCCGCCTGAGGTCACGATCACGGTGTGCGCACGCAATGCTGAATCGTGGGTCGACGGGTGCTTGGAGGCGTTGTGTCGCCAGACACACCCGAACTATGAGATTGTGGCAGTGAACGACGGTTCGACGGACCGAACCGGCGATGCCTTGGACGCCTGGGCCGATGCAGAAGGTGAGCGCGGCCCACCGGTGCGCGTGGTGCACCAACCGCCGCTTGGCCTTTCTGCTGGCAGGCAGCGTGGGCTGGAGCTGGCCCAAGGCGATTGGGTGGCCATCACCGACATCGACGTACGCCCTGAACCGGACTGGATTGAGCATCTGTTGGCTGCCAGCGACGCCGACCATGGCGAAGGGCCCGTTGTGGCCGTGACGGGCCGCACCGTGTTCGAGCGGGCGCAGGACCTCGTAAGTTGGCACCGCTCGGTCGAAATTTCAGCGAAGTACCGGTCGAGACCCCGGCGCACAACACTCGCCAACGGCCCTTGCTCGATGTTCCATCGACCCTCACTGATGGCGATCGGTGGCTTTGACCCGAGTTGGTACCATGCTGAGGACATGGAGGTCAGCCTCCGCTTGGTCCGAACCGGTGGTGCCATCGTCTACACGCCGGACGCCGTGGTCCGGCACGTTCCGGAAACCGGAATCCGTCGGTTCTTGTCCAAGCGAGCTCGTGACGCTCGGGCTCATGTGAGGATTGTCCGTCGTTATCCCGCCCACGAGCGGCGCCAGCAACGCTTTGATTTCCTTGGCAGTTCAACCGTCGTGCTTGGTGCCCTCCCATGGGCATCGGTGTTGATGTTGCTGGGCGTGTTGGCATTCGTCCCTTCGATGTCCGATCCTTGGTCCCTCCTTCCAAGCGCCAAGGTGGCCGTTGATGGTGTTCTGGTCCTGCTGTTGCTGGTCCAGTTGTCCATGATGTGGAGCGGTCCATTGGGGACCGTGAACCGTGAAGTGCTGCGGCAGGCGTCGCGTTCACGGTTCACGAACGCCGTGTTGCTTCACGTTTTGGTCCTTGCTTGGAGCTTGGCGTTGTGGTATGGCATCGTCTGCGGTGTGCTGGACGCGTTGTTGAAGCGCCACGGTCATGGATGAGCGCACCGAGTTCAGTCAATCTTGTCGTCGCCGGGAGGGACACGGCTGAGGTGGTTCAAGGCGTAGCCGGAGGCGATGAGGGCCATGGCCACGGAGTACACCCCCACGTCGGTCCAGCCGGTGTGCTGGATGCCGAACCAGAAGTAGAAGACGAACCCGAGAAGGAGGCACCATGCACCGACCGTGCGGTGTCCACCGCCCACGGTCGTGTCAGCCAAGGCCGTCCACGTGTCGTTGACGAACAAGCCGCGAACCCATGAGGCCGTGTCGGTGCGCTTGTTGATTTGATTGAGACCGCCAACGATGAGCCCGAGGCAGACGGCGATGAAGACGGAGTCGCCGAGGATGGAGAACTGGAAACCATCGCTGGCCGTTTCGAAAGCAGCGTTGGTCGTTTCCATGGTCAGCAAACCACCCCACGAGATGTGATAGGCGGGGTGGGCCATCCCGAACATGTTCAGCACGGCCAGCAGCAAACCCCACACACCGATGAGAACAAACCAGTTGGCGTAGGCAGGCACCGGCTCGCCGGTGGCCATCTTGGACGCAACTGGAGTGGGCAGGCCGTCGCTCATGCCATCGGCGAATCACGATGGGCATTTAAGCACACCGAAGCGACACAGCCCGGTTTGAAACGACCCTGGCCGTTTAGCTCAGAGCGAGGATTGGTGTTGGTAGTTGGAGGCAAACACCACGCCCAAGTCCTCTTCAGCCGCCACCATGATCTCAACGGGGTTGACGTTGGCGGGGATGCAGGAGTTGATTTCTTTCGATCGGCCGTAGCGCCCTTTGCTGACGGTGCGTGCGGTGATGAGACCGAGCATGTCAAGGTTGGAGATCAGGCCGGAAATTCGCCGTTGCGTCAAGGGGCTCTGTCGGATGTGCTGGCAGGCTTGTCGGTAGATGTCGTACACCTGACCGGTCGCCACGTTGCGCAACCCGTTCCGTTCGTTGAGCAGAAGGGCAGCCAACACCAGCTTTTGTTGCGTTGGGAGGGTGGCGAGCACCGGATTCATTTGGTCGGCCTCGATTTGGCTCTGGGCAGCTCGGACATGGCTCTGGTTCACCACGTTTTCACCGTTGAATTCGGCTTTCTCCGTGGAGATGCGCAAAAGGTCGAGGGCGCACCGAGCATCGCCATGTTCCTGTGCGGCCAGGGCAGCGCAGAGTTCGATGACGCCCGGACCCAACACGTTCTCCTGCAGAGCCCACTCGGCGCGTTGGCGGAGAATGTCCTGAAGTTGTTCGGCGTCGTAGGGGCGGAAGAGAATGTCAAGTTGGCCCAAGCGAGAACGAACGCGAGGGTCGAGGAAATCGGTGAATTTGAGGTCATTTGAAATGCCGATGACACAGGCTCGGGCCGTGTTGAGCGAACCGTTGAGGCTGGTCAGGTTGTACAGCAAATCGTCACCGGCCTTGCGGACGAGGTGGTCAATTTCGTCGAGGACGATGATGAAGACGCCACCACGAGCGTCCATGCGCCGCACGAGTTCCTTGAACACGCGGTCGGTTGGCCAGCCCGTGAAGGGAATCTCTTCGGATTCATGGGGTTCGAGCAACATGTTCCCGAGGTGGCTCAATACACGGTATTGCGTGTCGATTTGGCGGCAGTTGACCATGATGGATTCAACCTGACGACCGATCGTGTCGCCCTTGACCTTGAGATGATGGCAGATGTAGTTCGTCACCGCAGTTTTCCCTGCTCCGGTGACGCCGTAGACCGTCATGTTGGAGGGAATGTGCCCCTTCAATGCCTCCCAAAGGTTGTACGACATGCGTTCGACCTCGTCGTTGCGGTGAGGAAGTTGGGAGGGGCGGTGGTCGTGACGAAGGATCTCCTTGTTTTTGAAGAGGGTTTTCTGTGACATGAACTTGTCAAAGATGTTCTCTTCCATGTGAATCAACTCGTGCGGGTGAAGTGGGTCGGGGGCTCTGCAACGGCGGTGAAACGCCGTGAATCTTCGGAGTCCGAGTCCCCCTTATATGGATGTCCCAAACGAGAATTGACCGGCTTCATTTCTTCCTATTTATACCCCGAAATTGAATGCCATGTTCACGGCTGAAATCACCGATTTCGACAAAAAATATCACTCACTCAGTTGGTGCTGCCAGCGCCCTTCCGACCACGTCCAGCGGTCACCGTCCTGTAAATGGACGACGTGGTCAGGATGATGCCAGTCACCACGCTCGAGCAGCGGCGGAAACGCCGACGGCGCATCCACGTAGGTGTGGGTGATGCCGATCGGTGCGTGGACGACGTCCGCGACGGTCGCGATGTCCTTCGGTTTGTGGTGGTGTGTGGACGGTACCCAATCGGGGAAACCCATCTCCAAGACGGTGAGGTCGGAGCGTTGCATCGCTTCCAACAATGTCTCGCAAGGGCCCGAATCGCCGCTGTGCACAAAGTTGGCCCCCGATGGGTGTTCGAACCGGTACCCGAACGGCTCAACAGCGTCGTCGTGGTGAACCTCGAACCGTTCCCAGCGCCAGCCGTCATCGCATTCGCCTTCGTCGATGAGGCACCACTCGATGCGGTTGAGGGCATCCGTGAGCGAGCCAGGGAACGCCATGTTGCACAATTGCTCCAACCGCGTTTTTCCAAACGGTGTGGTGACGACCCGGAGCGGTCGTTCACCGCCTCGGTCGGAGATGTACTTGCGCTCCAGAAGCAGGAACGGAAAGCCGAAGACGTGGTCGCCGTGGACGTGCGTGATGAACACCGAACGGAGGTCGGCGACGCTGATACCCTGCTGTCGAAGGGCAATCAGGGCGGTTGGGGGCGCATCGATGAGGTGTACGCCGTCGAACAAGGCGAGCGAGTGCATCCGGCCGTGAGGTAGGAAGGCATTGCCGGTGCCCAACATCGTGACGGTGTGCGGCATGAATTGCCTTCATCCGACCACCTACATGTTGCCACCGGTGGTGGGCGATGCGACTTCATACCAACGATGATATAGCCTGCGCAGGTGCCCAAATCCATCCGACACCGTGCGGATTGAGGTGAAGCAAATGGCGGAGCAATGGTCGGCAAAAAACCCCTACATGACGACAATCACGGAGAATTACATTCTCAACGGTGAGGGGTCCCGAAAAGAAACTCGCCACATCGTGTTCGACCTCGGTGATTCCGGTCTTGATTACAAAGTGGGCGATGCTTTGGGCGTGATCGCTGAAAACCCACCGCACATCGTCGATGAGCTCATCGAGGTGCAAGGCTGGGACCGCGATCAAACCGTGACCACCCACAAAGGCGAGCGCACCCTCTACGACGCGCTGAAGAAGGACTTCGAAGTCCACATGGCGAACAAAAAGTTCGTCAAATCCCTTGCCTCCAAGGTTGTGTCCACCGGCATGAACATCTCGATGGCCTTTGTTTCACGCCAACGCAACGACGACGCTTGGAACGCTTCGGGCGACGAAGCCCGTCCCTCCGGCCTCAAAGCCTCCGTGCCGTCCAACGATCCGGCAGCGCAGGTGGAAGCCATCAACGCCGACGTGAAAGCGGTGGAGGATTACCTTTGGACTCGCGATTACGTGGACATCATGCGTGAATTCGAGGTCAAGTACACCATCGAGGAATTCATGGAACTGGCGGACAAACTCAAGCCACGCTTGTACTCCATCGCCTCCTCCCATGACGCCCACCCCGGCTTTGTGGAACTCACGGTCGGCATCGTCCGTTTCGAATACAACGGCAGGGCGCGCGGTGGCTTGTGCACGCAGTTCATGGCCGACGAAATCAACACCTCGGGCGCCCCCATCGGTGTGTTCATGTCGCCCACCAAATCGTTCGTTCTCCCCGACGACAAGGACATCGACATCATCATGGTCGGTCCCGGCACCGGCATCGCACCCTTCCGTGCCTTCATGGAACAGCGCGTGCATGACGGTGGCAACGGCCGTAACTGGCTCTTCTTTGGCGACCAATCCGCATCCACCGAGTTCTACTACAAGGACACCATCGAGGGATGGGTCGATGAGGGTCATCTCTACAAGTTTACCACCGCCTGGTCTCGCGACCAAGAGGAGAAAATCTACGTCCAGCACCGGTTGAAGGAGCACGGCAAAGAGGTCTGGGAATGGTTCGAAAACGGGGCCTACTTCTACATTTGCGGCGACAAACAATACATGGCCAAGGACGTTCATCGTGCCCTCATTGACATCGCCATCGAGCACGGCGGCATGAGTGAAGCCGATGCTACGCACTTCATTGAGAAGACCATGATGCGAGAGCAGAAGCGGTACCTGCGCGACGTGTACTGATCACGTGACCGGCAATTCGATGGCCACCACCTGAATGGCAGCTTCTCGCCCCATCTCCATCATGCGACGGGTCCATACGGACTTCGGTCCCGGAAACGCCAGCAGGTGCGTGGCGTGTTCCAGCATGTGGACACCAAGGTCTTTGCTCGCTTCAGGCCGTCCGGAATCCACCTCATTCGCTGGCCGTGGCTCAGCCCAGGCTTCGGTGAACACTGCCACCGGGATGCGGTTGTTGGTCGCCCATCGTTCCACCAGAAAATCAACGCCACTGGCGCCTCCGAGGATGACCACGTCCGGGTAGCCGTTGTACTTGATCCACATCTCAAGTTCGTGCTCAACAAAGGCGGCATCGTAAAATTTTGAATGGCCGCAGACGACGAGGTTGATCACCACGCCGTCGTTGTTCAAATCCCGTCCTGCAAGTTCTGCCAGCCGCTCTCGGCCGGACGGTACCGTTCCGCTCATACAGGTCCATCGCCGTGGATGGATATCAAGTTTCGGGCGTATTCGCCAAATTCCGTTCAAGAATCCGGCATTTGGGTGCGACAATCCACCTCTTTCCGACATCATGCCCGGCAATCAAGTGACGCGAAGAACCGTATAGGTCCAGCGTAACCAAAGGCCATGGACGGCGAAGAGGCCAAGGGCGAGGTGCCTGAAGCACCACGCTTGCCGCCTGTCGGGGGTTGGCCCCGTGCCATTGTCTTGCGCATCATGGCCTTGACGCTGGCAGCTGTGGCCTACCTCTACGACCAGGAAGGACTCAGCGCTGTGATTGCTCTGTTCGTTCTTGTCGTGCCGTTTGAGCGGCTTTTTCCTCGCCATCCTCATCAAGGGTTCAGACGCCCGCACCTCGATCTTGACATCGGCTACGCCATCGCTTCACCGATTCTCCAAGGGGCGGGTTTGGTGGCTGCCGTGCTCGTGGGTGTCCTCAGCTTCGCTTGGTTGCCGGGGTTGTTGCTGAGGCCGTACATCCAATCCATTCCAGAGCCGTATTTGCTGCTGGTCGGTGTGGCGTTGTTCGACCTTGCCGGATATTGGACCCACCGTTGGTACCACGAAGTCCCTCAATTATGGCGCTTCCACGCTGTTCACCACTCGCCCGAGGACATGGATTGGGTGAGTGGCTTTCGTGCTCATCCCTTCGACGGCACGCTGATCGCGCCGGCCTTCTTCTTCCTCATCGCCGCAGGTTTCAGCCCCGAATTCTCCGGGGCCATTGCGGTGGTGCAAATCGTGTTGGGGCTGTTCCTTCATGCCAACGTTCGGTTGCGCCTTCGACCCCTCTCCCGCCTCATCATGACGCCTGAATTCCACCACTGGCACCATGCCAACGAAGAGGAAGCCATCTGGTGCAACTACTCGACATTCCTGCCGCTGTGGGACATCGTCTTCGGCACCTATTACATGCCCAAGGACAAGCGTCCCACGGTGTACGGGATCGACGAGCCCATTCCGATGACGATGATGGAGCAACTCCGGTACCCACTGGAGGGCATGGGCAACCCCCTCAGGTTCCTTCGGCACCCCATTCGAAGCGTGAAGGCCATGTTGGTCGGTCTTCGCGGCATTTTGGGCATGATGCGCCGTTCCATGTTTCGGCCACGCGGTGAACCGTTCGAGCGTTCAGTGGAGCGCGTGCAGCAACGCAAGGGCTCACGTGAGACGGTCGACCAACCGCATGTCTGAATCGCCGCCCATTCGTCCATGGGCACCGCTTTGCTCATAGATGGCTTCGGTTGCCGTGGATGCATGACGTTCAAGCGGGTGTTGATTGCCAACCGTGGTGAAATTGCCTTGCGCATTCTCCGAACGCTGCGCGACATGGGCATCGAAGCGGCCATCATTCACGGACGGGAAGACCGGCTTTCCCTTCCGGTTCGGATGGCGGACGTGGCGTACGCCAACTACCGGGCCAACCCGCTGGATTCCTACCTTGACATCGAGGCCGTCATCACGGCTGCCAAGGAATTGGAATGCGACGCCGTTCATCCTGGTTACGGCTTCCTCGCTGAAAATGCCGCCTTCGTGGCTCGTTTGGAAGAGGAAGGCATCACGTTCATCGGTCCTTCGTCGGACGTGATCACGCTGCTGGGTGATAAAATCCAGGCGCGCGCTGCCATGGAGGCCGCCGGTCTTCCGACGGCCAAAGGATCGTCCGAACCCATTGCCAGCGCTGAGGTGGCGAGTGCCCTCGCCGACGAGATTGGTTATCCTGTGATCATCAAGGCAGCCGCTGGCGGCGGCGGCATCGGGATGCAAATCGTGCAGCAAGCCGATGAATTCGAGGGGGCGCTGAAACTCTGCCAATCCCGTGCCAAATCGGCGTTTGGGGATGACCGCGTGTTCGTTGAGAAGTACATTCAAGGCGCCCAACACGTCGAATTTCAAGTGCTGGCGGACGGTCAACGAGCCATCCACTTCGGTGAGCGCTTTTGCTCCATTCAGCGCCGTCACCAAAAGCTCGTCGAGGAAGGTCCGTGGTTGACCGATGCCAAACGAGAAGAAATCGGCTCCTTGGTGTGCCGAGGTGCCGAAGCCGTTGGCTACAAGGGACTCGCCACCTTTGAGTTCCTTCGGGACGCGAACGGCGATTTCTACTTCCTTGAAGTCAACCCTCGCGTGCAGGTGGAGCACACCGTGACGGAACTCATCACCGGCCACAACCTTGTGGAATTGGGCATCCGTGTGGCGCAGGGTGAAGCCCTGTCGCTGGCTCAGGAGGACATCCATTGGCGAGGCCACGCCATCCAGTGCCGGTTGAACGCAGAAGACCCTCGCAAGTTTGTTCCCAGTCCCGGTCGGTTGTGGGAGTGCCATTTTCCCAGTGGCTTTGGTGTTCGTTGCGATACACACGCGCATCCTGGATACGAAATGCCGGGTTGTTTCGACTCGCTGCTGGCGAAATTGCTGGTGTGGGGTCGGGACCGAGAGGACGCCGTTCGCCGCATGCGCACGGCGCTCGACGAAACCATCATCACGGGCGTGGAACATTTGATCCCACTTCATCGGCGCATCATGGATGAAACGGATTTCATCAACGGTGACATCACCATCCAGTACATTGACATGCACCAAGAATTGCTCGGATAAACGGCTTGAGGTAGAACCTTGAACTTCACCCGTGTCAGCGTGGCATGGCCGTTCTCATCGTTGGCAGTTTAGCGTACGACAGCATCGAAACACCGGCGGGTGCCGTGACCAATGCGTTGGGTGGCTCTGCGACCTACGGGGGGCTGGCCTGCCAGTTCCATCTCAAGCGACTCGGGTTGTCAACACCGGCTGCCATCGTGGGTGTGGTCGGTGAGGACTTTGACGCCAAGGACCGTGAGGTGCTCGACAACGCAGGATTGGATTTGACCGGCTTGGAGACGGTGCCCGGCTCGACCTTCCGATGGGAGGGTGGGTACGCCGGGAGCATGGGCGAGGCCGAAACCAAAGCGACCCACTTGAATGTCTTCGAACATTTTGAACCTCGCGTCCCAGCGAGCATCGCTCAACCCAACGTGCTGTTCTGTGCCAACCTCCATCCGGCCCTCCAACACCTGGTGATGGACCAGACCCAAGCCAAGGGGATCACGATGTTGGATTCCATGAACCTGTGGATCAACATCGCCCGCGATGAATTGCTCTCAGCCATGGAGCGTGCCGATTTGGTCATCATCAACGACGGCGAAGCACGGATGTTGACCGGTGACGACCATCTGCCACGCGCCATGATGGCGCTGGCCGAGATGACCTCGACGAGCACGCTGGTTGTCAAACGCGGCGAGCACGGCGTGCTGGCCCTGCACGAAGGGGCCTGGTTGGCCCTGCCCGCCTTCCCTGCCATCGAACTGGTGGACCCCACCGGCTGCGGCGACAGTTTTGCGGGCACCTTGGCTGCGCACGTGGCGGCGAACGGCGGCCACTTGACGCGACCGGTGTTGGCCGCAGCGCTGGAGGCTGCCAACGTCACGGCGAGTTTCACCCTCCAATCCTTTGGCACCGGGGGCGTTGTCGCCCTTTCGGAAACGGCTTATGAGGCACGGCTCGCTGAATACCGGGCGATGATGCCCCAACAACGCTGAGTTCACCATTCGTCCAAGGCCGGTTCGCTGTCCACGACCGTTGGCTGGAGTTCGCTGAACGACAACCGGTCGAGGTCAAGGGGTCCACCGTCGATCGATTCACTGACCGCCAGGAGTTGGTTGGCGTGGGCTTCCAAACGCTCGATGGCCTCATCGCTCATTTGATGGCCGAGGCTGCCGAACCTTCCCTGCTCCTGAATCTCCATGTTGGTGCGCTGTGCCGTGCCCCTCAGTTCCACACCGGTTTGACTTGACCCTCGTCCCGTGAAGCTGTCACGAACGGCATGATAGGCATCCGTGGCCAACCGGCCCAAGGAGCGTCCGGCTGGTGGCCGGGCCACCAAGCCCCGCGGCTTTCTGCGGGTGAACGGCGTCGGCCTGCCTTGCGCACGCTGGACCAACCGCCTCGTGGGCTGGCTGATGCTGACGCGATGGGACCTTGGTTCGACGGTGGGCGACGCGGGCTCGTCCGCACGGTCAGCCATCATGAGGTCGTCCTCCACCGCATCGTGCAAACCTTCGTTCGCTTCATTGGTGTTCATCTGGACGAGTTCCTCTTCGGTGGGCAGTGTTGGCGTGGATGGGATGTGGGCCTGATCGCCGCTCCAGAAATTGGGGATGAACCTCCCTGATGGTGCGGGGCTGGTGGGTTGGTGCATGGGCGGCGCCACCGTCACCAACACCGGATGCGCCGTCGGGGCGGGGCGGTGGCCGTGGTGGTACCCCGCCACTTCCAGGTCGAATTGGAAGGGGTGGACGGGCGAGTCGGCCGGCAAGTACGGGCTGGATGGCATGGGAGCATCCGTCGGGATCCATTCGGGTTCATCCTCCTCCTCCACCGGCTCGGGTGCCTCGACATCCTCGCCTTGGCCGTGCAGCAGGGCGTCCAGCACCACCGGACGGTGAATGACAACGGGCGTTTCAATCTCGAGTTCCTCGGGGAGTGCACCGTTCAGCAGGGCGCGTTGCCGACGGTCCCACTGCTGGCGTGCGGTTGGTATGGATATGCCGCTCATCACCTTGTTCAACATGAATTCAAGGCGTGCCAACTCGTGTTCGTTCCCGACCACGACGTAGGCATCCCCGGTGGTGGTCGTGACCGTCACGGTGGGTTTGCGTGTCAGCAGCCGCGCACCGATGAGGAAGACGCCAACGCCCGTGAACCCGAGGCGGAACAGTGGATCCAGCATGACTCGGTAGCCAATCCACACGCATACGGCGCCGACCACAAAGGCCCAGTTCGGCATCAACGTGGTGGAGTGGTGGACGGTTTGGTCGATGGCGCCGAGGCGTACATTGGCGCTGTTGCCTTTGCGACCCGTCAGATGAAGCGCGTGCTCATCCAAGCGGATCGTGACCCGTTCGCTCGGCTCCACCGTGCTTAGCGTCGAGAACACCTCGATGTCCTCGGCACTTGGTGGGGTGGAACCCCTCCCAATTTCGTGCATCCCAATGGATGCGACGCCGGTGGCCCGTTATCAAACCACCGGGGGGTGAAGGGACGCAACCGAAGAATGCGCCGTGCGCCGTTCTCCGCCGAATCAATCGGCCATGAGCGTGACGGATGCCGACCCCATGAGGCGAGGTTTGGCGTCCAGTTGAGCGATGACGACGTGGGGCGGTTGATGTTCGCGGATCAGCAACGGTGCGTCCCAAGCCACCTCCAATTCTGCCCCGTTCACGCGTTGAACACGCCCGACGACGAACTGCAGGTCGACGCTGGCATGGATGACATCGCCCTCTGCCAACACGCGCTTTTGGAACGGCGAGGTCGTCAACGTCACGGTTGAACGCAGGTGGGATTGAACCGCCAACGGTCGGTGGGTGTTGGTTCGTTTGTCGTCAACGGCAGGGCGCACGAGGACGGTGCTGCCCGTCAGGTGGTCATCCTTGGCGTTGCGGAGGGCAATGCCCACGCGGTCGCCTGCTCGAGCCGTGGGCACGTCGTCGTCCATGACTTGCAATGATTTCGCATTCCCTGTACCGTTGGCCGGGAGCAGCACCAACTCGTCGTGAACGTTCAACTCACCGGCTTGGACGTAGCCAATGGCGACAAGGCCGATGCCTTTGACGTTGAAGTGTTGGTCAACGGGGACCACCAACGGCGCCTCAGCGAGGCTTTCGAGGTGGGATGCGCGGGCATCGAGCAGGTCGTAGAGACGGTCGCGTAGCGCCAAACCGTCGTTGGGAGCGAACGTCCATCCTCCGAGACCGGCTTGTTTGAACAACATCTTCACCTGTTCCTCGTCCACCCAACCGCCTTGTGGGGGGTTGATGACCGCCACGCCGTGGTCAATGCCGGCACTGGCGAAGGCGACCAGCACCTCGCCCAGCGTCGCATCCACGGCCTCGACTTCGATGAGGCCGGCTTGGCCTGCACTCAAGGCGTTGAGCAAAGGGCGCAACCGTTCGGGGTACTTGGCCGGTCGAATGATGGACAAGATGCGCGTTTCTCCTGAGGTGGTTTCCTTGTGCACGTAGGTGTGCACGTCCCGTTGATCGGCGGCTTTCGCAATGGATTTGGCCAGTTCATCCGACCCGACCATGGCGATGTTGAGGACAACCATGGCGGCGCCTGCGGCCGTGCGTTCTTGAACGTGGGGGTGCTCAAGCGTCCTGCTTTTTCTTTTGTGCGAGCATGTTGGTCCGGATGGCATGGGCTTTGTCCCACTCGCGCTGTTCGTCCTCGCTGGACGGTGTGAATTGAGGGACAGGGATGGGGCGCATCATGGAATCAATGGCCACGAAGAAGAAGTACCCCTCGCAGATGATGTTCCGCTCCCAGGTTGCCTTGCTCATCGTGTACGCCGACACCTTGGTGCAGGCGGTGTGGCTGCTCGTGTAGACCACTTGCCCGGTCACTTCCAGCAGGTCGCCTTGACGAGCGGGCGCAATGAAGGTGAGGGTGTCAATGGACACGGTCACGAATTCGCGATGCGCAAACTTTGCACATGCGATGCCACCGGCTTTGTCCATCAACGACAACAATCGGCCGCCAAAAAGGGTGTTGTAGGCGTTGGTGTCCTGGGGAAACACCTCCTCAATGAGCGTGACGGGTTCCACGGAGTAGGGCTCCATGTTTGTTCGAGTCACCCCTCCCTCATAATTCAAACCGAGGAACCGCCGCAGCAAAGCCAATTCCGTGACCCATGAGCGACGGGGTTTTATGTTGACCAACCCTCCCGAACGCATAGGTGGTCCTGTGGTTCGTGATGCTCCTTCAAAATTGACACCGTTGATGCTGGTTGGCTTGATGCTCCTTGCGCCCCTTGCGGCTGCGAACGTGAGCAATTTCGGAAACGGCAACGCCACCGCCGATGTTGAAATCCGCAATGGAGCCGAATTGATCAATTTGGTCGACGGTGCCATTCATTTGCCGGACGGCGAGACTGTCACCGGGGCTTCGCTGGACATTTCAACGTCCATGGCCACGCACAGTGCTCAATCTCGGATCGACCTTGACACCATGCCAAAGGTGTGGAACCCTGCCGAAAACAACCAACTCACGGTGTTCAGCAACATCGACAACTTCCAGTACCAAATCGAGAACACTGCAACACCAGTTTCGTTGAAATCCGAGGGCTTTTTGACCGACTTTGAGGGCTCGCCGAATGGCTTTATGCCCGACCCAAACATTCCGATGCCAAGCGCTAACACCCTGTGGGAGCATGGTCCGTTGTCTGCCACCGACATCCCTGCAGGTTGCGCTTCGGTCACAACGTGTTGGGGTACCGGACTTGTCGACACCAACTACACCGACGACAACAACGGGGCCGCATTCAGCCTCGGTCTGTTGAGTCCCGCTCTCTTCGTCGATCCGCTGCTCAAGAGCAAGAGCGCCTCCTTCAGTTCATGGCACAGCTTCGAAACCGTTACCGGCTCGTCGAGCAATGCTCAGCGCTACCCCGATTGTGGCTATTTGCAGGTTCGTACCTCGCCGGATGGGTCATTCCCACCGGATGCTTCGGGTTTCCAGTTCCTTCCCATCGATTTCGCCAACAGTTCGGGTGTCAGCTACGGTAACGGTTATTCCCAGGGCGGGGGCAACACAGGTACAGACGCCCGCATTCACTCCGCATGCCTGAGCAATTCGCAGGACAGAGCCTTGTCGGGCACCTCTGTGAACCCCACCAACAACCCAACGGGTTGGGCCAACCTTGTGGTTGATTTGAATGAATTCACTGATTCCTATGTTCAAATCCGTTTCGTCATGCGCCACATCGCCTACGAAAGCGCAAGTTATCCCTCGATCAGCAGCAACGAATCGGGCTGGTACATCGACAACTTCCGTTTGGGCGACTTGATGCCCCAAAACGAGAGCATGATCGTCCGCAACATGCTGCCCTCTTCCCTCGGCGGCGACAACCACCCCAACGGATACGGCCTGCTAACGATTGAAGCCGAAACCAGCTCGACTGCGGTTCTGAGCGTTGACGTGCTCGACACAACCAACCAAATCATCGACGACCGCCACGGCGAGCCCTTGGCCGGTCTCACCGGAGACATCATCGAGCTGTGGGACATCGATTCCGAAGAGCACCGTTCGGTGAACCTTCGATTCAATTTCAATTCTGGACCGGCTCGCCTAGCGACACCCGTGCTTCATGGATTTAGCCTTGGCACTCGCGTTGGTACTGGTTTCAACGACACCTCCGGCCTCGACATGGCGGAAGGGGTGCTTGACGGCATCTGGAGCACGCTGGGTGGCGGCATGCCGATGATCTACAGGCCTCAGGTTCAGCAGCTTGGTTTTTCTCCGGTGATTGAACGATCAAAATTCAGTTACCCAGTTACCGCCATTACGCCTATGATCCAGGACGATTGCAGTGAAACGCCAGCCGTAGTCATCACCCCACTCACCGGCGTCGAAGACATCAATCTCACAGTGGGCTCAAAAACGGTTCTCTCCGAACCAATCTTTGGCTTCACCTCCGTTCTTTCCTACGAGGACCCATGTGAGGTGAGCGGCTTTTGGTTCGACCTTGAATTCGGTCACCACCCCGAACAGGTCCAAATCGACGTGGCCAACGATGGCGATGTCGACTACGGCTTCAACGAGCCTGCGTTTGATATGTTCGGGCGCCAAACCAAGTTCATTCTCAACACCGTGGATGGCGTCAACTACGGCACCGACGATGCAACCCTCACGCTCAACGTCAACGGGCAAGCCCAAGGGGCCTTCTTCATGCTCCCCGAGGGTGCGACGGTCCGCACCGCCGACGTGTCGTTTGACCAAATCTCGGTCCGTTCCAACACCGACCCGCTGGAGGGGTACAGCCTTTCCTTGATGGCCGGGTCCCAATCTGTTGTGCTGGGTGACATGCCCAACAGCACCGTCCTCACTCAGGAAATGCTCGCTTCGGGGTTGCCGCTCAAGGATGCACTCAACAACCTGCTGACCAACCCATCGGTGTCGGGCACCCATCAGGACGAATTCGGACGCTACTGGGTGATGTTCCGCTTTGCCGTGGATTCCCCCAACGCTTCGTCAGGGACCTCCATGAAGGCGGTCCACCTTGACGTGGTGTACGATTACACCACGACCTTGGACGAATCCGACGGTCTTGACCTGGAGCTCAACCAAGGTGTGGCGCTCTGGACCGGCGGTGCAACGGCCGAGGTGCCCGTGAGCGTGAGTGCCAACTCCGGTGGTAGCGTTCTGTTGGAAAACCTCGACGTGTCCACGGCCACCGGTTACAGCAACACGCTGTCCATGACCGACAATCCAGTCGGCCTCTACCCCAACGGCGAGATCTACGAAGTGGTGACCACGCATACGGTGACCGCCCCTGCCAGCAGCCTCTCGGAAGCCTGGCTGACCTTTGAATCGCCCAACGATTACATCAAACTCAGTTGGTCCGAGTTCTTGGGCTTCGCAGAGGCTGAGGACCCCAACGACTACCTCTCCTTGGAAGCCACGTCTTCAGCCATTGATGTTGCCAACGGTAAGCAAATCACCTGGCAGTTCCGAGTCAACCCCACCTGGGACGACACGGAAACGGTGCGCATCTACGCCGGGCTGACCTCAAACAGCGGTGTGAACGGTCTGCCCGACGCCGTCCTCTTGGACCCAGCGACCGGTAACGCCGTCGAGAACGACGCTGGCATCGTCATGTTCGAACTTCAGAACAGCATCGGTGTCCAACAACCGCTCACGGGTGCTGAATCCGGCCAAGACATCAACATCATCGGTCAGATTCGCCTTGAAAATCTGGCAGAATCCCCCGACCCTTCGGCCTATTACATGGTCCTCGAATTGCGCCACATGAACATCACCGACGGCAACGTGACCGTTGAGTGGGAAGAGGTGGCCAACCGCTCGGGCGTCATCGGCGGCGATTTCAACTGGAACATTGACCTCGGTTCTACAGCAGCAGGCAGCGAAACCTACCGCTTCGCTGTGCGCGGCTACGATGATGGGGACTTGGTCTGTCCACCGGCCGTCTACATGCCCGACGCCACCTGTGCGATTCCGTTCGACATCTCCATCGACACCTACGAGCCCAACCTGCTCGACCTGCAGGTGTTGAGTCCAGGCACCGACCGGAACGTGGACGAAAACTGGCGCACGTTGCTTGACGACACGTGGGTGGTTCCACAATCGGTGCAGGAAATCCGGATGTCCAGTCAAGACTTGCCCAACCCACCCAGCAGCTTGGACCTTCATTACTGGGTGGAGCACGACCACGACGCCAACGGCGACGGATTCCCCGATGCCGATGAATACGCCACGATCACCTTGGCCAGCGATGGCGAAGCCCCCACGGCCAATTACACCGGCACTTACAGCGACTATGCCAACGAAGGGCTGCGCGGCAAGGTGTCGATTTGGGTGGAGGGCTACGACAACGCCGGAAACCCCATCGACGGCGGTGCACCGGGCTTCGAGAACGACCGTGTGAGCTACGTTTCCATGACGTCACGCTCTCCCGTGATTCGCAACTTCAACATTGAAGACTCCCAAGGCAACACCTTCCTCAACGCGAATGAGCAGCAATGGGATGGCACCTGGAACCAAACCATGTACGCCGGCAACGTCTACCACCTCTTGACCGAAGCCAGCGACGACAACGGCTGGCGTGACATCGATTTCTTCAAGTTGAATCTGGACAAAACGTCGGAGGACATGGTCGTGTGGTATTTCCCACGCAACGAAACGGCGTGGACCGACAGCCCTTACCTCACCATCGTGGACACCGAGGAGGTTGGACCGAGCATGCTCAACATCGACGGCACGGCCCTCATCGACCCCTTTGAAGGCGACTTCATCGTTGACATCCCCGTTCAAATCAACTGGGGCATCGTCGGCCTGGACGGCCAAGACATCGAACCGCGCCTTCAGATGCAAGACCTCGACAACCCACTCTACACCATGTTGTCCGGTGTTCCCGGTCGTCACATCCAGATTTGGCGGTACAGCGACGGCATTCAACTTGACTTCCGTACCGACCCCACCAACAACCTCATGGTGAACCCCTTCTTTGAGGACCTCAGCGAGCCGTTCACGCAGGACGTTCGTCAGGGCTTTGTCTACGCCGGCGACACCATCCGGTTCCAAGGCCAGTACGCCTTCCGTGAGGGGATTTACGACAGCGTCTACATCAACCCCGAGGTGGAACTCTCCATGGAGATCATCCGGGCGGCCGCATCAGCCGATCCCTTGCGAGGGTACACGCAGTACCCAGGTGAAACCGTGGTGATGAACTTCACCGGCGGTGTGTTCGACTTTAACCTCACAGCGCCTATCTTCACGAACGAGTACAGCTACACCTTCCAACTCGTGAACCTCCCCAACGGTGCCGAGGATTTCACGGCGTCCATCTGCGCCACCACGACGGATTACGGCTGCGGGGCGTTCACCATCAAGGTCGACCTCTCGCCACCCACGGTGAAGGCCAACACGTGGAGCACACAAAAGGGGGCCTTGCCCGAATCCGCTGGTGATGATCGTTTCAACGTCGGCACCCTGTCGACCGCCAACTTCCACTGTGTCGATGTCAACGTGCAGATCACCGAGCGCGAGGCCATGTTCCCAGGAGACCTATCGGTCAACTGGATGTTCTACCAGGACAACACGGCTACGCCGGCCGTCAAGTGGAACGAGTACGTGAGGTACTTCGGCGCCGAACCTGGTACAGCCACTTTGGACTTGTCCACCATTGGTGACGGGTACGCTGCGTCCGCAACGTGTCTGGACCTTTGGCCCATCACCGAAGGCGTTTACGGGCCCGATGTGGGGCAAATGAACGGCATCGAACTGGTGTTCTGGGTCAGCGGTGTGGACTCCGCCGGTTCGGCGGTGGTCGGCGGTGGCGGACCCCAAGAGGACGGCTCTGTCATTGGTATTTCTTCGGACGAGGCCAAGCGACGCTCGTTGTACGCCTTCATCAACGAGGAAGCGACCTTCGAAATCGTTGACGTGCTGTTGGATGATGACCCTCGTGTCGGTGACAAGATGAAACTCCGCGTCAAGGTCCGTAACACCGGTACCATGGCCGGTGTGGCTGAACTTGAGGTCAAGTCGGTCATCGATCAGGGCACGCCACGGCTTGAAATCGTGGTGCCAACGCAAGAACTTGGTGTGGCCGAACAAAGCGATTGGATCGAGATCGAACTCGAACCGTTCACCGCCCAAACCACGGGGATGTACTACACGATCAGCCTCAACGGCAGCAGTGAGGTGCTCTACGACGGGTCCTCAGCACAATGGGCTGATGCGTTCAACGTGAAGGTAGCCGAAGAGGAAGACTCTGGTTCGTTCCTGCTCATCGTGGTGCTGTTGGTGGGTGTTATTGGTGTGCTCGGCACCGTGGTTGTGGTCCTTGCTCGCCGCGGCAGCGGCGACGGCTCCTCCATGTTTGAAGAAGAATACGAGGACAATGACGAGCATGTAGCCGCCAGCAAAACGCTGGCCGCCATCCCAAGCAACGTTTCGCCTCAGATGGCTGAAGCCATGGAGGCGTTCCCCGATTGGACGCAAGACCAAATCCAAGGCTACTTTGACCAGGGTTGGGACATCGCTTCGCTCCAAGATTGGCGCAACAATCAGTGAGGTGCTGGGTTGTCGACCCCGCACCGCTGGTCGGACGCTGAGTGGAACGACCCGGACGGGGGGCGTATCGTCCTGCACGGGACGCTGCCCACCGTTGTCTACCCCAACGCCCTTCGGCCCCGAGAAGCAGGGCACGGTCTCGCATTGCTTGAGTCGCCGGACGTCGTGGACCTTTGGGAGCAGGAGGAGGCCGACGAAGCGGCATCCCCCGGCGTGAACTTTGACGTGGGCTTGGTGTCGGGCGGTGTGTTCGGCCGTTACCTCGAAGGGCTCGCTACGCTCGATGAATTGAGCGTGGGTCGGTACCCTGACCCAGAGCCGCGTCGACTTCACCGGAACGCTGAACGGCATGGCCGGCCGGTGTACTTCATCGAACCGTTGGCCGACGACGAGGATTGGAGCGATTTCCTCACGCAAGAGGCCAAAGCCGTGTCACACTGGCGGAAACTGCTGGGGATGATCCGCACCGGGAAACGGTGGAAACGCCAACTCAAGCACCATTTCTTAGGCGCTCACCGACCCCCTAAAGGCGTCACCTCCGATTTGAGCAGTGCAGACGTTCTGGCCAGCACGTGGTGGTCCTTCACGGCGTGGTTGAGCACGCCCGAATTGAACGCTCGCCGCGATGCGAGGTACGCACAACGGCTTCGCGGTGCGCTTGCCGATCTTCGCCAACACCACGGTGACGAGGCCATCTTGTTGACGGTTCATCACATGCCGCATCGGGATGCGTTGCTTGAGGCGTTGAACGCCCACCACCCGGTGGAGGCCATGGTCGCTGAGAGCTCCTCCACCACCGGTGAGGCGCTGGAGGGTGTTGAGTCACCGCACGTGGATGGAGGAGATTTCATCAACATGTCCGACGAGGCACTGCTGGAGGAGGCGTGACATGGGCTCAGGAACCATCGATGTTCGCGTGGAAAACCTCCTCGTTCGTTTTGTGTGCCCCGAACCGGTGGACGCCGAGCAAGTGGTGAACGAATTGGGTGGCCAGCGAAACAGCGGCGTTGTCATCAAGGCCATGGATCGCCCGCGAGCAACGCTGGTCATCGATCAGGAAGGTCGCATCGTCGTCCACGGCACCCACCGCATTGAAGCAGCCCGAGCTGCGGCGAAGGAACTGTTGCTGCGGTTGGGCCGAGACGATGGTGGGCTCGAAGCGGAAATGGGTCCTGTGGTTGCATCCTTCCAATTTCAGCGTGGACTCAATCTCCAAGCCATCGCCGGTGAGTTGCCTTCGGCCACCACGGAGTACGACGACCGTTTGGGGTGCACGACCTTGCACGACCAACGGCACAGTCTCACCCTGCAGATGTGGCCCAACGGTCGCTGTGTCGTCGCCGATGCGCGCCATGCGAACATGGTCGCCATGGCCGCCGTTCACTGGCGGGGTGTGTTCGAAGAGCGCGGGTATTTCGTGGTCGAGGGTTGAGGGACAAACATGGTCTACGACGGCCCCATCATGGACAACCACTTCCACCTCAACCGGCGAGGTCGTTACCTTGACGCAGCTTGGGACTTCAAGCGAACGGGTGGCACGCACGTTGTCCTCGTGCATTGCCCTGATTTCTCCTCCCCCCCGACGACCTTGGACGGGCACAGTGTGGCCTACGCCGACACAGTGGCGATGGCCGCAGCCTTGCGAAGCGAGGTCGGCCTGTCGACTCGGGTTGTTTTGGGCCCCCACCCAGCGGCGTTTGCGCATCAATTCGAACGGTGGGTGAGCGAGGGCGGCGAGCAAGGAAAGGAGCGGGCGGTGGAAAATTACCGGGCTTCCATCGATGCGGCGATGGCGTTCCTTGACGAAGGCGAAGCGCATGCCATCGGTGAGGTGGGGCGTCCGCATTGGCCCGTGTCCGACGAGGTGTGGGCGTTGTCCAACGAATTGCTCGAAGAAACCATGCACTTAGCGGCGCAGGGTGGCTTTCCGCTCCAGCTGCACGTGGAAGGCGAATCCGACGCCACCTACGGCGATTTGGCGATGCGTGCACGTCGCCAGGGCATGGCATTGGACATGTTGATTCGGCATTATTCGCCGCCCAACATCGACGGCGCTTACACCCACGGCCTGACACCGAGCGTGCTGGCAGGAAAGGGTTCGGTGGAGGCAATCATGGCGTCGGTCGAGCGACGAACGCACGGGTTCTTTCTTGAAACGGATTACATGGACGACCTGCGCCGCCCCGGCGCTGTGCTCGGGCCCAAAACCGTACCCAAGCGCACCCGGCAACTCCTTGACGCGGGTTTGGATGAATCCATCATGTGGGACACCCATCACGACCTGCCCCTTCGCCTGTACGGCGATGCCACGCCGGCACCGTGAGTGCTTCGGGCCCTGCGTTGCTTCGTCAGCACATTCATCAAAGAGGATGCACACCTCGCCACCGGGGCGGAGTCACATGATGCGGGGTGCGTTGACGCTGGTGGTGCTCCTCACCCTAGCCACCTTCCCAATGGCGGCTCACGCCCAATCCGCTCCGGGCGTTGAAATCGATTGCGATGAAAAGCAACCCGAAATGGACGTCCACCCGTTGAACACGCCCACGGTGGAGATCACGTGCACCATCACCAACCCCTCCTCGTTCGAAGAAACCATCAGCGTTGAGAAGGAATGGGAGGGCACGCAGGTTGACATGCTGCTTTCGGAGGATTCGTTCACCCTGGCAGCTGGTGATGAAGAGGAATTTACCGTGAGTTTCAACGGTGTGAAACGGCTTTCCGCCACTGAATCCTGGGGCTTCACCCTCACCGCCACCGTGACCAACGTTGGCATGCTCACATGGCCTGAACAATTGGCATCCAACGCCTCGGTCAGCGGCGATTTGAACATCGCCGCCTTCGGCATGGTGGACTTGGACATCGGTGACACCAGCACCCGGACCTTGGGCGAGGGTGAGGAGGCCAAGGTGGCCTTCCAGTTCAGCAACAACGGAAACGACCGTGACAACATTCGCGTGGACATTGTCAACGCTGATGAACTCAAAGCCCTTGGTTTCACGTTCCCAAGCGGGGTGTTTGTGTCTGAAAACGTGGACGAGGGAGGAACCTCCTCCCTCAAGGAACTCGTGATCCGTTCGCCTTCCGACATCGCCGAGGGGACCCGTCATCAAGTGGTGTTCCAAGCGAGCAGCGGCAACGACGACGACGCACAGGTCAGTGAAATGTCCATCTCGGTTCAACTTGAAGCAGGGAGTGAATCCAATGCGCTCGGCGGTGGTCTTGAAGAGGTCAGCAAGGACGATGTCATGCTGTACGGTGGTATTGCAGGTGCGGCGTTGTTTGGCCTGATTTTGCTGGTGGCCATGGCCCGCATTCTTCGCAACAAAGCCAACGCCCAACCGATGGTGATGCCAACGGTCAATCTGCCCGACGACGACCCCGAAGAGGATGCGTTTGATTTCGATGATTTGGACGATCTTGACGACCTTGACGACCTTGACGACGATTTTGACGATGTGTTCGCCGACCTCTGAATCGGCGTCCATTCGGAAGATTGAATTGCGGCGCCGTGCCGCTCTTATGGTCAAAACACTCAAAGGCTCGGTGTAGCGCACAACACTTGATAGGGTGTGGCGTTGATGCTCGGTCTTCAAGGGAAAACGGCTTTTGTTTTTGGAGTTGCCAGCGAGGATTCCATCGCTTGGGCCATCTGCAAGCATTTGGCTGCTTCGGGTGTGACGCTTTACCTGGGTTATCAGAAGCGTTTCATGAGTCGCGTCTTCAAATTGAAGGACGAACTCCCGGCGATCGCTGGTTTCTATCCCTTGGACGTGGCATCCGATGCCACCACCAAGGAATTCTTCACGGCCTTCGCCGCCGACCACCCTGGAAAAAAAGCGGACATCCTCGTCCATGCCATTGGCTTCGCACCGCGCTCCTGCTTTGATCGACCCGTGCTGTTCGTGGAGGACGAGGACATCAACACCGCCATGACCATCTCGGCCAATTCCCTGCAACGATGCTTGAAGCATGCGCTGCCGCACCTCAACCCGGGGTCCTCCACCATCACCCTGACCTATGCGGCGAGCACGCGATTCGTACCCAGTTACGGCATCATGTCCATGGCCAAAGCCGCTTTGGAATGCTGGACGAGGGAATTGGCCTGCCATTTGGGGCCCGAGGGCCATCGCATCAACGCCATCTCTTCGGGCCCAATTCGAACCATTGCTGCCAGCGGCATTCCGGGTTTTGATCGCATCCTTGATCACGTCGAGGCCAACGCACCGCTGCGACGCAACGTGAGCCAAGAGGACGTGGCCGGCACGACGCTGTGGCTGGCCAGCCCGCTTTCTGCGGGCGTCACGGGTCAGTGCATCCACGTGGATGCTGGGTATTCGATCACGATGGTGCCGGAGAGCATCATGAACTGAGGTGAGCCGATGAGTTTGACCACCGACGACGGGAAACCATGCGAAGGACTTGACCAAGGGCCGTTTGAGCCCATTGCGGTGGTGGGGTTGGGGGCCTTGATGCCCGACGCACCCTCCATTGAGGCGTTTTGGCAGAACATCCTCGACGCCAAAGTCAGCATCGCTGAATTGCCCGAGGGTCGCTGGCCTGGCCCAGTGGACCATTTTTGGAAGGAAGGTGGCCCTGGCCAACACACCGAAGGGCGAACCTACGCCAAAATCGGCGCTCTAGTTCACAACGATGCGTTTGATTGGAAGCGTTGGCGGCAGCCTCCAGGGACGTTGCCGCAAATCGACCCTTGCCAACTGTGGGCGGTCACCGTTTCGGCAGACGCCTTGGAGCACGCTGGCTACGGCGCTGATGGGAGGCCCTTGGACCGAAGCAAGGCCGGTGTCGTGTTTGCCAACGCCTTGGGCGGTGAAAACCGAAACCTCTCGAACATCCGCGTGTGGTCGGACCACACCCGTGCGCTAGCCGCCGACCATGGCATGCCAGCCGCTTCGCTGGACGGCTTTGTTGAGGCCGTCATCGATGGCACACCCCGCATCAACGAGGACACGATGCCCGGAGAGTTGGCCAACGTCGTTTCGGGTCGGGTGGCCAACCTGCTCGACCTGCAGGGGCCGAACCACGCCATGGACGCTGCGTGTGCGTCCTCGATGGCGGCCGTGCTTGACGCCTGCCGGTTGCTGCAAACACGCCAGGTGGACGCCATGCTCGCCGGAGCTACGGACCGCACCATGGACCCGGCGACGTTTTCGAAATTTTCCGCCATCGGTGCGCTCTCACCCACCCACTCCTCTCCGTTTGATGCACGGGCCAACGGTTTCGTGATGGGCGAAGGTGCCGGTGTCCTGATGCTGAAGCGGCTCAGCGATGCTGTCAAGGACGACGACGAAATCTACGCTGTGATTCGAGGCGTGGGCGGGTCCTCGGATGGACGCGGCAAGGGCATCACGGCCCCGAGTCAGCGCGGCCAGATCCAAGCGATTGCACGCGCCTACAACCAAGCCGGCTACCCAGCCTCCACGGTTGAGCTGGTGGAGGCCCACGGTACATCGACCAAAGTCGGCGATGCCACCGAACTGGCCACGCTCTCGCGGTTGTGGACGGATGTGGAGGGCACCGGTCAAGTGGCGGTGGGTTCCATCAAATCCCAAATTGGTCACCTCAAGGCTGCGGCAGGTATTGCTGGCATCATGAAGACCGTGATGGCGCTTCACCACCGCACGATCCCGCCAAGCGCCAATTTCCATACCCCCAACCCCACCGTGGACTGGTCCAACATTCCCTTCTTTGTGCCAACGGAGGCGCGTGAATGGCCTCGTCCCGAGCACCATCCTCGCCGTGCTGGTGTTTCGGCGTTTGGCTTTGGTGGGACCAATTTCCACGTGGCGCTTGAGGGCTACGAACCCGATGTGCACGCACCCTTGGCTGAGGTTTGGGAGCAACGCTGGCGCGCCTATGCATCGGCGCCTGCCGCCCCTTCCGTGTTCGACGGTGCTGCCTCACCTTCCCTCGGTCACGACGCCCTGAAGGCGTTGGAAGGCGGCGTGCTGTTGCTCTCCGGCGACTCGTTGGCCGATCTAGAATCGGCGTTGATGTCGCTTGACACCTCCGGGCCGCTGTTCGATGAAGATCCGCGCGGCCGGCGGCTATCGGGCGACCTCCAGCGTTGGAGCGCCGGTTTCGACGCATCCGCAGAGGTCCGGATGGCCGTTGTCGCCACCACATGGGCGGAGTTCACCAAGCGGCAAGCGTTGGCCGCCAAAGCGATGCACGACCCCGAGAAATGGGGCTTCTTGCAAGCACAAGGGGTTATGATCACCGACCAACCACCGCTTCCCGACGAAGCCAAGGTTGCCCACATGTACCCCGGTCAGGGCAGCCAATACGTCGGCATGACCGTCGACCTTGTCCAACGGTTCTCAGCGGCGCAGGATGTGTGGGACCAAGCCGATGAAACGATGGTGGAGGTGCTGGACGGTGAGACCCTTTCCAGTTTCGTCCTTCGCACGGCGTTGTCCAAGGACGAGCGGATGGAAGCCGAGCACAAACTGAAGCAAACCGAATACACCCAACCGGCCATGTTGACGGCCGATCTGGCCATCGAGCGAACCCTCAACGCCTTTGGTTACGAGCCCGACATGGTGGCCGGTCACTCGCTCGGTGAATACGCCGCGTTGATGGCTTCGGGCATTCTTGACATGGACGGTGCGTTGCGGGCTGCTGCTGCTCGCGGCACCGAAATGGGGTCGGTCGAGATCGATGACCAAGGCCTCATGGCCAGCGTGACGGCGCCGTACGATGAGGTGGAAAAGGTCCTCGAAGCCACCGAGGGCTACGTCATCGCCGCCAACAAAAATTCCCCCAAGATGACCGTCATCGCCGGCGAAACCGCTCCAGTCAAAGCAGCGATGGCGACCTTTGAAGCGCAGGGATTCAATTGCGTGCCGCTGGCCACATCGCACGCCTTCCATTCCCGCATCGTCGCACCCGCCAACGAACCCCTGCGCCGCTTCCTCGAGGGGCTTGAGATTCGATGGCCCACCGTTCCCATCACCGCCAACGTGGACGGTTCGTTCTACCCCAACGAAGGCGAGGATGCCAAAACGAGCATCCTCGAAAAACTTGCACCGCAGATGGCGTCTTCGGTGGAATGGACCGAACAGGTTCGAACCATGTACGCCGCTGGTGCTCGCATGTTCCTCGAGGTCGGTCCCAAGCGAGCCTTGACGATGTTCGCTTCACAGATTTTGGAAGGCACACCGCACGTGGCCATGATGACCAATCATCCCAAGCAAGGTGGCATTGCCAGTTTCTTCAGCGCTGTCGGAGCCCTCGCCCTGGCTGGCCGGCCCCCCAAGTGGCCCGCCTTGGATTCACCTGCGTTGAGCGAGGCGTTTCGCGCAGGCCCCATCGAAGCCCATCAAGGCGCTCAAGTGCAACCCAGCACTTCCTCGGCTGAGCGGGAATCGTTGCTGTCCCGGGCACGACCGCTTCCGTCGGGCGGTGCTGCCCCAGCGGTTTCAGCCGGCTTAACGGGTTCCGTTTCGGGCGGCCCGGTCGAGCACGATCCGTTCCTTCACCACAAGGCGATTCAGGCTTACGTCGGCGACCGCATCGCTGTGTTCAGCGGCTACCCGGCGTCCTTCTGTCACGGCAACGTCCATCTCCAATCGGGTTTGGGCCTGTCACCCGCCAACGTGCAGAGCGTCATTGCGACGCTGCGCTCGGAAGCGACGGTGGACGCCTCGGTGGACCCCAACGCAGCCGTCACCGCCGACGACCTGGTCCGTTGGGTCAAGCAAGCGCCAACCGGTTGGATGCCGCGCTCCCGTGTGGTCAACGCACCCGCTTCTCCTGTTTCCAGGGGCACTGCCGCTCCTGCAGCTGGCCAACGACGGGACGCAGACCCCTACGTGGTCACCGGTGTCTCGCTCGGTTTGCCCGGCATGGACCGTGTGTTCTCGGAGGACGCGTTCGAGCGTCTGGTTCGAGGCGAAACCTGCCTTTCGGAGGTGTCCGACGAGTACAAGCAGCGTTTGCTGGACAAAAACTTGGTCCGGCTGATCAAAGGACGGGACGGCTCGGTGAACATGGAGCCGGCCAAGGCGTTTGGCGACATCCCTCAATTGGCCGGTCTGAAGGGTGCGTTTGACCTGGCCGAAGAGTTCGGTGTTGACCCCAAGGCCATCCTCGCATGGGACATCAGCACGCAACTGTCGGTGGCAGCAGGTTTGCTGGCCCTTCGCGATGCGGGCATTCCGTTGACGCCGGTGGAGCAAGTCGGCAAGGGTGGCTTGCGCCTCATCCGAAAGTGGGAAGTGCCGCAGATTCAGCGTGAACGCACCGGGATTGTGTTTTCCTCGTGTTTCCCCGGTTTGCAAATGGCCAAGGCGCATGCGAAAAACAACGGTGACGACGGCGAGGGTCGGTTCGACCGTCGCTACCTCTTCCAAACCCTCAACATGGGGCACTCTCAGTTCGCCCAATTCACCGGCATTCGTGGCCCGAACACCACCATCAACCTCGCTTGCGCCTCGGCAACGGCGGCCTTCGGTGTGGCCGAAGATTGGTTGGACGCCGACCGTGTGGACCGTGTCATCATCATCAGCGGTGACGACGTGACCGGGGACGACCTTTGGGAATGGATTGCGGGGGGCTTTGCAGCCTCGGGGGCGGCCGCCACCGGTAACGTGGTTGAAGAGACCGCCCTGCCCTTCGACCGACGGCGCAACGGCTTGGTGCTCGGCATGGGGGCAGCAGCGTTTGTTGTTGAACGCCACTCGGAAGCCGCCCAACGCGGTGTGCAACCCATCGCTGAATTCCTTGGTTCAACCACCGCCAACTCCGCCTACCACGGCACGCGCCTCGACGTCGAGCACGTCAGCCAGGTCGTGGACGGCTTCATGGGGCGGATGGAGCGCAGGTGGGGCATTGACCGGCATGCCATCGCCCCCAACACGGCGTTCTTTTCCCACGAAACCTACACCCCTGCCCGGGGCGGTTCCGCCCAATCGGAAGTCAAAGCCCTTCGCGACACCTTTGGTGCATCCACCGACCAACTGGTCATTGCGAACACCAAAGGGTTCACCGGGCATCCAATGGCGGTGGGCATCGAAGACGCCTCCATGCTGTACGGGTTGTTGACCCAACGCATTCCGCCCATCGCCAATCACAAAGAACAGGACCCTGAATTGGGCAACCTGAACCTCTCCAAAGGCGGTCACTACCCCAACGTGGAATACGGATTGCGGTTTGCCGCAGGGTTTGGTTCGCAAATTGCCCTCTCCCTGTTGCGTCGGTGGCCGGTCGAGGGCGAGCGCATCGACGGCCAGCGCCTGCTCGCTTGGGTCCGTTCCTTGGCGGGCACCGACGATGTGGTCTTCCGCGTGCTGCAGAACAAACTGGTCACCTACGTGCGGGGTGAAGACAACCTCCACGGCGGGGTTCAGGGTGAAATGTACGCCCCGACCCAACCCTGGGAAGGCCTTCCTTCGGCCGTTGCAGCAGAACCTGCCTCGACCCCAGAGGTCGCTTCTGAGTCTGAAGCACCTGTTTCACAACCGGCAGCCGATGCTCCTGCGCCAACCTTGGCCCCCGTCAACGATGAGGCGATGGTAGCCACCGTCATCGACGTCGTGGTGAACCACACCGGCTATCCGGCCGATTTCGTCGAACTGGACCAGGACTTGGAAGGGGAACTGGGGATCGACACGGTGAAGCAAGCCGAAATCATGGCCGACATCCGAGAGCGGTTCGGCCTGCCGGTGGACGACGAGTTCGTGCTCGCCGACTACCCCACGCTCAACCACATGATCGGCTACATCCAGCGCATGACCGGTGGTGCGACTGCGGCGCCGGCTGCAGCGCCGCCCTCACCGGTGGCATCCGTTCCTGTTGCCACGCCGGTATCGCCCACGGTTCAAACGACACCCGGACCTGCTCCAGCCGCCGCCCCCGGGCCGGTGTCGGACGAAGCGATGGTCGCCACGGTGGTTGACGTGGTGGTGAATCACACCGGCTACCCCGCCGATTTCATCGAACTGGACCAAGACCTCGAGGGCGAGTTGGGCATCGACACGGTGAAGCAAGCCGAGATCATGGCCGACATTCGCGATCGGTTTGCGCTGCCCGTGGACGAAGATTTCGTCCTGGCGGACCATCCAACATTGAACCACATGATGGGGTACATTCAGCGGATGAAGGGAGGTCAGCCAGCGGCTGCGCCCGCCACCCCCGTACCGACCAACCCACCAGCCGCCGAACCGAACGCAGGCTCGCCCCTCACGCCGGCCGCTGCTTCGTCTCCGCTTCCCCAAGGCACGGTTGAACCCGCTTCCGCTGGAAGCCACCCGGCCATTGAATCGGTGCTGATCGAGGTCGTCGTGGCTCACACGGGGTATCCGGCCGATTTCATCGAAATGGACCAAGACCTCGAAGGTGAGTTGGGCATTGATACGGTGAAGCAGGCGGAAATCATGGGTGAAATTCGCGACCGGTTTGCCCTTCCGGTGGACGACCACTTCGTCCTTGCGGACCACCCGACCCTGAATCACTTCACGGCGTACATCGTTCGCATGCAGGGCGGCGAATCGACGGAGATGGCGGCCGAACCACCGGCTTCCGTCGCTGACACCAGTGGCCATGATGCATCGGTTCACAGCAGCGTGAAGGTGGACGGAACCCGTCGATGGCAGGTCGAGATCGAACCTTGCCCCGGCGCGCCGTCCGTGCTTGACCTGAACGGCACGGTGCTCGTGACCGACGACGGTTGGGGCATCGCCGAAGCCGTCTGTCAGCGGTTGACCGACCGGGGGTTGGACGCCGTCCGCATCGGGTTTGAATCCAAAGTGCGCGACCCGTCGGAGATGAACGAAAGCGGTCGGCGCGTTCTTCGCGCCGACCCCGGCAATCCGGACCATTTGACGTGGGTCGGTGAGCAAATGGCCGATGCAAGGTTGGCCGGCCTCATCCACCTTGCCCCGCTCAAGCTCGCCTCCGAACGATGGGCTGAAGACACGCTTCCATCGTCGCAGGTCGACTTGGCAGCTCAAGGTTGGTTCGGTCTGTTGAAGGCCCTTGGTGAGCACCTCGCCGACGGTCAAGGGTTGGTCGCTTCGGTGACGGCTTTGGACGGTCGCCACGGCAACAACGGTCACCGATTCAACGCTCTCCAAGCGGGGGCGACCGGTGTGACGAAGTCCTACGCCTTCGAACGACCCGGCCTCCGGTGCCGTGCCCTCGACCTGCACCCCGATACCGTCCTTGACCAGGAGGTTTCCGCCGATGTTGTGGTGAACGACCTGTTCGATCTCGACGGCGAGGTCGAGGTTGGGCTGGACCGGGACGGTCGCCGCTGGGCCATGGTCGCCTTCGCCGAGGACCTTGAGCAGGAACGCCAACCGTTGGCCGCCGACGATGTCTGGTTGGTCTCGGGTGGCGGTTCGGGCGTCACGGCTGCGTCCATTATCGGCGTGGCGGAAGCCAGTCCGAAGGCGGGCGCTCATTTCCACCTGCTCGGTCGTTCACCGCTGCTTGAGGTCACCGCCGGTTGGTTGGATTGGGACGACGCAGCCTTGACCGATGAAAAGAACGCCCTCCGTCAACGCATGGTCGACGCCACGCCGGACGGAAAGGTCACCATGGTTCAGTGGAACCGAGCGTGGCAAGCGTTCACGCGCAGTCTCGACGTGCATCGAACCATCGCCGCCATCGAGGCCACGGGCAATGCAGCCACCTACCATGTGGCCGACGTCATGGACGGTGACCGTTTGGCCCACATCGGCGGTTCATTGGACGCCCCCATCACGGGCATCGTGCACGGTGCTGGTCTGGAGGACTCCAAACTCGTGAAGGACAAAGGTCACGACGTGTTCGATCGCGTGGTGCGCGTCAAAGTGGACGGTTGGCGTTCACTGATGGGTGCAGTCAAGGCCTCCGGTGTGGATCATCCAAGGTTTGCGTGCAGTTTCACCAGTGTGGCGGGTCGTTTCGGCAACGGCGGCCAAACCGATTACGCTGCGGCCAACGGGATTCTCGACGCTGAGATGGCCAGGCTGACCGCTGCTGGCGATTGCCGTGCGGTCGCCATTGGCTGGACGGGCTGGCGGGACGTTGGCATGGCCACTCGCGGCTCGATCGAAGCGGTGTTCGCCGCCGCCGGCATCGAGACCTTGGCCGTGAGCGATGGTGTGAAGATCTTCGTTGACGAAGCGCTTCGAGGCGGCAAGCGCCGGGTGCTTGGATGCGGGTCACTTGGCGTGATGGACCGCTTTGGTTCGTTCCGTGAAGCACCGGTCAAGTTGCCCCCGGCCATGGCGGCCGTCATCGCCGAACCAGCCCGGTTCCCCTTCATCGACCGCGTGTTGGACCTTGAACCGGAGCACCGGTTGGTGGGCCAATGCACCCTTTCCGAGGCCGACCACCCGTTCTTGACGGACCATGCCATCAATGGGGTTCCGTACCATCCTGGTGTCATGGCGCTCGAGATGTTTGCACAGCATGCGTTGTTGCTCCAACCCGACACCTGCCTTGCTGGGTTTGAGGACGTGGCCTTCGGCTTGCCGGTGAAATTGGTGAAGGGCCCGTTCACGGTTCGTGTGGAGGCTGTCGTTGAACGGGAAGCGGGTGACCTCGTTTGGGTTCGATGCCACCTGGTGTCCGACCTGAGCAATTCCAAAGGCGAGGTCTTCGGCCAGCGGGAGCACCACACCGCCTTGGTGCGCTTGGTCCGCACCGGCGACGACCTGCGTCCATTCCTGGAGGATGAGGTGGCTGCCTTGCCCACAGTCGGCGTTCCCGCCCCGGGTCAACCGCTCCATCCTGCCTCGTTCATCTACGACCGTTACTTCCACGGGCCGCGGTTCCAATCCCACGGTGGTGTGTTGCGCGGCGTGGGCTCGAACGAACACCCCGGCATGGACGGCGTGGCCTTGATGCGCCACCAACTCCCCGAATCTCAGCAATTTAGGTTTGAGGACGGAACGGACGTTGTGCTGCTGGAGGCGTTGCCCATGTTGATTGAGGCAGGGTTCCAAAACGCCGGTTTGGTCGCTATGGAGCGGTTGGGTTTGAGCAGTCTACCCGTTGGCATCGAATGGTCCACCGTGCTGCGGGTCCCCGAGGCCGACGAATCCCTGCGTCTCCGGTCGGTCATGCTCGGCGAGGAAGCGGACGGTGTGACCGTGCACGATGCCGTGGTGGTGGGCGATGACGATGCGCCGGTCCTTGCGCTGCGAGGCTTGCGCCTGAAGGCCATGGCGCCGGTCGACGAGGCACACCGCTTCACGCTGGACCGATGAGGCTGGCGTGATGTGCATGGACTCGGTTGTGGAGCACACCGTGCCTTCCTCCATGGAGGGCGTACGCCTGTTTTCCACGTCGGTTCGAACCGTTCAGCTGCGGGACGCAGCGCTTGCTGACGCCGATGAAGTCCGCACCTTTGCCGTGGCGAAACGTCGCGACGAGCACCTCACCGGTCGATGGTTGCTTCAAGCGGTGCTCAAAGCTCACACCTCGGTGGATGTTGACCTTCTCATGGTGGTGCGCGACGAGCACCGTGCGCCGCGGTTGGCCTACATTCACGGTGTATGGGTGCGCACGCCGTTGCCCAGCATCTCCATTTCCCACAGCAACGGCCGGGCGTTCGTGGCCATCGGCCCATCGGCATGGGGTCTTGGCATCGATGCCGAGCCGGAGGCTCGGACACTGGCTCCCAACGCGTTCGATCTGATGGCCAGCGGTGACGAACTGGTGGGGCTCCGGGCCCGTCCAGAATCGGCGATTCGATCGTGGGTTGGCAAGGAGGCGGTGCAAAAAGCGATGGGTTTGGGCATGCACCTGAACCCAAGGCATGTTCAACTTCCAATTGGAATATCATGTCACGAAATATCAATTGGAAATTTGAAAGTTCAATTGGAAGTTTGGTCTGAATCTGGCTACCTCTTGGGTCTCGCCTCCCACCCCGAGGGTGCGGTTCATGAAACACCGGAGGACCGGCTTCTGGCGGCAACGAAGTCGGCCATGGATGCCGACCCTTCGTGGGGCGTGGGTTGCAACACCACCCGACGGCTGGCCTGATCGTTCAGGTCCAGAATCGGCTGGACTCCCAAGGCAGGTCCAGCGCAATGCCAATTTCGGTCAAGATGACGTAGTTGAACACGAGGTAGGTCGAGATGGCCACGATGAGCACCACCAAACTTGTGTTCACAACGCGATTTCGCTGACGCTTGGCGTCGTCAAGGGTGCAGATGCCTTGACGCCGGAAGTACACCACCAGGCCGGCGACCACGCACACGAGTGAGACCAGGTTCAGGGTGCCACGGAACCACCAGAACCCATCCGTTCCCCAGTACAGGGTGTCCGACAGGGACGCCGCCGTGGAGACGCTGGCAAGCCCGAACAGCACCAAGACCACCGACGGGAAACAACACATCGAGGCCAGCAAGGCGCTCCCCCCCATCAGCTTCCACAGCGATCGCACATCGTCACGGGTGTTGCCTTCACGCATGGGGATCAACCTTCCCTGCAATCGTTGAATCTTGAATGGTTGTCAAGGGCGTTGGTGTACCACCCCAGCGGAATCACCGCTGTTCCGTCGGACCACTCGCCCATTTCGGTCAAGGTCACGGGCTCGGTCAGGTAGTCAATGGCCCAACCGGCGGTGAAGGTGTCGTTGCGGGCGTGGGCGACGAGGAAATCAGCTTGTGCATCGATGCGTCGGTAGAACCCCCAGTCAGAGAGACGATCGTGGGCGGGGTCGGTCTGGAGGTAATGGCTGGCGACCATACGGGGGAACCCGTACTTGTCCGAGCGGTACTCGAGCAGTTGATTGCGTTCGGCTTCAACGCCCTCAAACGTGCGTTGGTGATGAGCGCCCGGGCAGACCCCCACGCTCATGTCGTCCTCGGCCACACCGATTTGAACGAGTGTGTGCTCGGGCAAGGCGGTGAGGTTGGGTTGGAGTTCATTCTGCATCGGCCGGTCGGCCGGTGCCTCCAACGCCACAACCAGAGATTGCGAGCCCCAACCGCGCTGAAGCGATTCGTCAAGGGTCAGGAAGGTGTACGCGCCGCCAAGGCTGTGGCCACCGACCCACAGGTGGTTCGGGTCCACGGTGATGTTGCCGAGGGTATCGTTCACCCATGCCGCTCGTTGATCGCTCAGCAGCACCTCGTTCATGCGTTCAACGGCCGCACGGATGGCCGTGTTTCGGTAAGGGTGCTGAAGGAAATCGGATTGCCCGCCGGTTTCCGTGGCCACGTGCGCTTCAAGACCCGGTGGCCGGATGTCGGATGGGTACTGAAGAAACGCCACCGCCATCCCGCGTGCTGCAAGATGCTGAATCCACGCCGTGTAAGCGTCATGGTCGGGATAGAAGAAACCGTGCAGCAAGATGGCAAGCGGGACGGTCTCCACGCCTTTGCTCTCGGGAATCAAGGGCAGCGTCAAGTGGACACTGAATGTCACGTCGTCCTCCAAATCGCCTTGGACGGCCACCACGGAGGCGGGCATTTCGTAGGGTGTCGCCCAATCCACGGTGTCGTAGGGCCCGGGTGGCGCACCGTAGCCAATGATCGGCGCATCGGGAGGGGAAGGGGCCAAACCGATGAGTGCAGGCACCCCCGGCACCACCAACCATGCTGCAAGAAACACGCCCAAAAGGTGGACTGTGCGTTTGAACGACCAGGTTTCGCTCACCGAGGAGCGCCAGCGTGGCGCACCTCCTTTGAGCACCAGCAGACAGGCCAGCACGGCGCCCATGGCCGTAGGGAGCAACAAGAAGGCGCCTCGAAGGTAAAACACGTCCATGATGAAGTGCAAACTGATGAACCCCAACACGGAACCGATGCCCACGGACAAGACGGCCTGAGCGTTCGAACCATCCAGCGCTTCAGCACAACGTCGGCGGGCCCAAGCCGTGGCCCCGGCCGCAGCCAGCAGGGCGACGAGGAGCCCTTCCGGTGATGAGCGGAAGGTCATGGTCCACGAGAGCGAGCGAACGGCGTGCGGCCAAATGGCATCCACGGCGTTGTCCCCGCTGAGCAGACCGAGGATGAATTCGGCGTAAGCGAGCCCCATCCCGAGGGCCACGAACGCTGCCATGCTGCGGCTCGACCAAGTCTTGTGTGAAGGTTCGTGGTCGTCGTCCTGGGTCACAACGACGTCGTCCATGCTTGGGCCAAGGTCGTCCATGGTGTTCACCTTTCAAGGCGAAATTGAACATCGCGTTGATGAAGCCTCGTTCAAGGTCTAAGCACCAATGTTGCGCACGTCCGGCGTTTGGTCGGCGATGATGAACTCCAGCATCGCTGCCCACATCACAAACTGAATCGATTTCTTCAGTTCCTCCTCGCCGCCCACCACGCTGATCATGTTGTCAAGGGTGTCGGAGGGTGAATGGTAGGCGCTGTAATCCGCATCGTATGCCCCAAGATGGAAGATGGTTTGAGCGCCGAGGTCACGGAAGGTGACGTGGTCGGACCGGCCGAACGTGTCCTCATGCACGTCCATGACCAAATTGGCGTGATCGTCCCAGTGTTGGTCGCACCCTGCGCCGAATTCACCGTCGATGCGGAGGTCCATCGGTGCCTTGAGGATGTCACGGTGAACGTGTTCGAGGACGCTGGTGATTTCGACGTCCTGTGTGTTGGGGTCCAGGTCGGGGCCCGACCAAGCGTGGTAGGGGAAGGGGTCGCCGTTGGCCTTGTGTGCAGGCCAAGAAATGCCCATCATGTCCATGTTGATGTAAAACCGGAGTTCCTTGTCCTGGGGGAGGCAGACATCGCAATCGTTGTTGGCAAAGGCGTTGGAACCACGCAGCCCTTCCTCTTCGGAGGACCACAGGGCCAGGAAGGTGTCGCACTCAAAGGTCATGTCGAGGAAGGCCCGGGCGTACAGCATGATGGCCACCGTCCCCGCTGTGTTGTCGTAGGCCCCTTCCCAGGTGCCACCACCGGGCGGTCCGGCTGGAGGTGCGATGTCCATGTGGGCGCCCATGCCCTGGACGCAGTTGTTGCCGGCAGGCCCGTCCTTCCAGGCGATGACGTTGAGGCTCTCGGGTTGGGTGGGGTTGCCCGTGTCCAGCACACGCATGATGTCGGCCCGATACCCCAAACCTTGGAAGTGGCCGTGGAAATACGAGGCCGCCCGTTCGAACGCTGGATTTCCAGCACCCATCCAGCGGTTGATGTAACCGCCGCATTCCGCTCCGTCGCTGCACACGCTGAGGATGTAGGACATGTGGCCGAGCCAGTCCTCCCCGTTGACGATGGGGGTGCCGTTGGTCACCTCGAGGTTGAGCGTTTGGACGATGCCATCGTTTTGCGTGAGGGTGAGGGTGGTGTTGGTGGCATAAGGCGTGGTCAACAACGTGGCCTGCATGGAACCGTTGGCGTCCACCACGATTTCGCCGGAGCGGACGAGCATGTTGTCGACGAACAGGAACGCGTCGTTGGGAACGCTCAATCGCGTGTTTTCGCCGCGCAGCACGAGGTTGTGCCACTCGCCCGAGGCCAACATCACATCGGTTGGGTTTCGCCCATCGATGAGCAACAATTCGTTCACCGGGGTCTCGGTGGACTCGGCTTCACCAAAGCAGCCAGCCAATGGAGCCAACAACATGAGCGCCATCAGCAGCAACGCACGGGCCGTCGATGTCCCTCGCATCATGGCATGCCGTTCCAACGGGCGTTGATAGGCCTTGGCGTGGAACGCGACCTCAATAGGGGACGTCTTTCCATCCAATTTTGTAGCCGATGAGGTTGAATGAACGATGAAGCACCGGGGTGATCACGATGACCGCCACCATGGGGGCGATGAGTTCGGAGGCGGCCAAGATCGACGGGCCGAGAAAGAGTTGGCCCCAAAGAAACACCATGATGGCGAAGGGCAACGTGTCCAAAAGCGGTGCTTTCGAGGAAACATCGCCTTCCCGCTTCAAACCGCGGCGTCGCTTGAAGAACGAGCCCGTGCTGTCCCCGAGCAAGCAGGCGAAGCCGAGGAAGCTGCCCAACACAAAGGCTGTGGCGGTGTCGCTGCCCATGTCGAACCATGCCCCTTCGCTTCCGGTCAGCGGGTGGGCGAAGACGGTGCTCCCGGCTTCAAAGGCGGTGGCCGCAGATCCCTGGTCCACCAGCGAGGCCAAGAGTACGCAGAGCACGCCTGAGGTCAGCGAGCCACCGATGAGGCCGTTCCAGGTTTTCCCGTCCCCAAGGATGCGGTTGCCGTCCTTCCAGTTGCGTCCACCGTCGATAGGCCACGGGCCATAGCCCGTTTTGGGCAACCACTTCCCCCACATCATGGCGAAGGTGTTGGCCAGAAAGCCCGGCAGGTAGAGCCAGAGGGTGAGCAAACACAGGGCGAGGAAATTCATGTTGGCACGCTCCGTGCTGATGACTTGGACCGCTGGCCTTTGATTGTTCCGAGCGGCCCCGTGGTGAAGCACCGCATGGCGGTGGTGTGAGGCATGGTCCCGAATCAGAACGGGCGGGCGGCGGATGGAAGGAGTGCGGACAGCGGGAGAAGTGATTTGTTCCACAAATCACGACTGGCTATCGCACGCTCTTGGCTGTTGGACATAGAGTGCGGATAGCGGGAGTCGAACCCACGACATAAGGTTGGAAACCTCAGATGATAACCACTTCACCATATCCGCAAGGGGGGTTGACCTGCCCACCGTGCTTCCCTCTTTGAGGGAATCGGTTGGCGACCGTCTCAGCGCCGTCGCTTAAACTCGTCAAAGGTGCTGTTCAGGTTGGTCCGCTTTGGCGCCGACGCTGCTCGGTTTCGTTCACCGAGTTGCGGCCGGGGTTGGTAACCATCGTCGGTGATGCCACGTCGCGCACGCAGTTCCTCGGCTCGGACCATTCGTTCCTTCTCCGCTCGCCGGGTCTTCCGTTGACCGCGCAACACGAGCACGCCCATCAGGGACAAGAGCACCAGTACGGCGCCGGCGGCTTGTACGGTGGTGTTGTCCGACCATTGCGACAAGGCGCTGGTTTCTCCGGTGTCGGTGGACACGGTGGGTTGACTGGAATCCGAGGCTTGCACGGTCACGGTGACGGTGTCCATGGGGTGGTCGGCGCCGGGTTCGCGCACAGAAAGCAGCAATTGATGCGTCCCAGCCGTGCGTGCGGTGCCGGAGAAAGAGACCGTTTGGGTGTTGCCGGTGCTTGAGGTGAAGGTCAGTAGGTGACTGGTCGTGATGCCCGTCACGGCTTGCGTGCTTTCCCAAGCGACGTTGGCGGCAAAGGCCGAACCCATGGTCGTCGAAACGGTGCACAGGAACGTGAAGTCGCCCGAGGCGGCCACGTCAACGCTGAGCGAGGTCGGATCGCAGGTCATCGCGGCCTCCGCAGCGTTGCGTGAAGCGTCGTTGGGGTAGTGGTCCGGCCGGTGAGCGCCCAAGGTCTGGTTGTCGCCGTAGCCATCCCCGTCGGTGTCCACGCGCTGCGTCCGGTCGTTGGGAAACGTGTCCTCGGCGTCGGCCCAGCCATCGCCATCGGTGTCCACGCATCCGCGGGCCGTGCCTTGGGTGGCCGAGCCGGCTTCTTGAGGGCATGCATCGCCGTCGGTGCCCCCGCTCTCGTCGCCAAAGCCGTCGCCGTCGCTGTCGAACCACTGGGTGGCGTCGGAGGGCCACAGGTCCACGCTGTCGGCGGCACCGTCGCCGTCCCCATCCTCACAACCGAACACTTCGAGGTTGGAGGTGCCGGAGGTTGAGGGGCACGCATCGGGCTGCGTGCCGTTGGGGTTGTCGCCGTAGCCGTCGCCGTCGCTGTCCGCCCACTGCGTGGGTTCGCTGGTGAAGGCGTCGTTGAGGTCGCTGTGACCGTCGCCGTCAACGTCCTCGCACCCAAAGCGGTCAACCGTCGAGCTGCCGGCCTCGCTGGGGCACGCGTCGCCTTGGAAGCCGGAGGCGTTGTCACCGAACCCATCCGTGTCGCTGTCCATGTGTTGCGTGGGGTCCAGCGGGAAGGCATCGGCGCCGTTGGCGAACGTCCAACCGGTGCCGTTGCCGACCGGTGGAGTCGCATCGGAATGACCGTCACCGTCGCTGTCAACGCAACCAAGGCGGTCGGTCGTTGAGTTGCCTGTCACGGTTGGACAGTCGTCTTCGACATCGTCGAACCCGTCTTGGTCCATGTCGCCGCTTCGTGTGGGGTCGTCGGGGAAGGCGTCGCTGAGGTTGGAGACACCGTCGCCGTCGGAATCGACGCACCCGAAACGGTCGATGGTGGAGGTGCCCACCTCTCCGGGGCAGGCATCGGGTTGCAACCCACTGGCGTTGTCGCCGTAACCGTCACCGTCCTGGTCCAGCCATTGCGTGGCAAGGCTGGGCAGTGCATCGATGGCGTCGTCCCAGCCGTCGCCGTCCGTGTCCACGCAACCCAGACGGTTGCCTTGGGTGGAATTGCCAGCTTGCGACGGGCAGGCGTCCGGTTGGGTGCCGGCTGCGTTGTCGCCGTAGCCGTCGCCGTCCGTGTCGAGCCACTGTGAGATGTCGTTGGGGTGTGAATCGCCAGCGTTGGCCCAGCCGTCGCGGTCGGTATCAAGGCAGCCGTACGTGCTGTTCTGCCAGGAATCGCCGTGCTCGTCCACGCAGGCATCGGGGAGGGTGCCGGTTGGGTTGTCGCCGTAGCCGTCGCCGTCGGTGTCGTTCCATTGGGTGGCATCGGACGCAAACGCATCGGCACCGTCGGCGACGGTATGACCCGCATCGGGGTCGGAATAACCGTCCCCGTCCTGGTCCGGACAACCGAGCCGATCGGCGGTTGACGTGCCGGCGAAATTCGGGCACGCATCTTGCGAGGCGTCATCGTATCCATCCCCGTCAAGGTCGCCCCATCGCGTGGGGTCGTTGGGGAAGGCATCGGCGCCCTCAGCGGCGGTCCATGAGCCGTCGGGGTCGGAATAACCGTCGCCGTCCGTATCGGTGCACCCTTGCCGATCGACCGAGGAGTTGCCGTTGGTCAGCGGGCAATCGTCGCCGCTGGTGCCGCTCGGGTTGTCCCCGTAGCCGTCGCCGTCCGTGTCCACCCATTGGGTGGCGTCGTTGGGGGCCATGTCCGCCCCGTTGAGTACGGTCCAGGTGCCGTCGGGGTCCGAGGACCCGTCACCGTCGGTGTCGGTGCACCCGTATCGGTCGCGATCCGACGTGCCGGCGGTGGCAGGGCACGCATCGGGTTCGTTGCCCATGGCGTTGTCGCCGTAGCCGTCGCCGTCGCTGTCGGCCCACTGTGTGGCTTCGTTGACGAACGCATCGTCGAGGTCGGCGTAGCCGTCGCCGTCGGTGTCAAGGCACCCGAGTCGGCCCAATTCGGTCGAGGTGCCGGCTTGTGCAGGGCAAGCGTCCGGGTTGGTGCCGGTGGCGTTGTCACCGTAACCGTCCCCGTCACTGTCGGCCCATTGTGTGTTGTCGGTTGGGAAGGCGTCCGCACCTTCAGCGGTCGTCCACGAACCGTCGGGGTTCGAATAGCCGTCACCGTCGGTGTCGGCGCACCCGTAACGGTCCATGGTGGAGGTCCCGAGCACAGTGGGGCAACCGTCACCGTTGGTGGCGGGCGGAGGGTTGTCACCGTAGCCGTCACCGTCGGTGTCGTTCCACTGTGTGCCGTCCGTTTCGAACGCGTCGGCTCCAGAGGCCACGGTCCACACACCATCGGGGTCAGAATACCCGTCCCCATCTTGGTCAGCGCAGCCCGCCCGGTCCTCGCTGGAATTCCCGGCCACAGTTTGGCACGCATCGGCGCCGTTGGCCGTGGTCCACGACATGTCGGGGTCTGAATGGCCGTCGCCATCGGTGTCGGTGCAGCCATATCGGTCGTCGGTTGAGTTGCCGGCCGTGGCGGTGCAGGCATCGGCTTGGAAACCGGCGGCGTTGTCGCCGTAGCCGTCGAAGTCAGTATCGGCCCATTGCGTGGCCACGGAGGGGAAGGCGTCGGCACCATCACCGACCGTCCATGTCCCGTCGGGGTTGGAGTAGCCGTCGCCGTCGGTGTCGGGGCAACCAACACGGTCCAAGGTCGATGTTCCAGCTGTGGCGTTGCAATCGTCGTCGTCGTCGTTCACGCCGTCGAGGTCGCTGTCTTGGGTCAGGTTGGCGATCGAGTAATCGCCGGTCATGGCGAAGGCAAAGAATTGCGGCCCAGTGGGGACGTTGGTGCCCACGACGTGGACTTCCCAGGTGCCCTGAGCGGGAGAGGTGAGTGTGGTGCCGAGGAGGTTGTCGCGGTTGTTGGTGGTGTTCGTCCAGGTGCCGCTGGGGTCCTTCACAGCCAGATTGAGGTTGTTCACGAGGTTCACGGAGGCCGTGGGCGTCGAGGCAGGGTCTGTCCACGACAGGGCGATGCTGATGTCGTCTGCACCCGCACCGACGCTGAAGGACCAGCCAAGGTCGTCGCCGGTGTTGACCGAATGGCCTTGGACCCAAGAGGTGTCGATGGCTTGGGTCATGTTGACCCTGCCCCACCCTTCGTGGGTGTTGGGGGCGGGTTCCCCTGCACCGTTGGTGGCTGAGCTGTACTGGCCGGCCATGTCGGTGGCGCTGGCAGCGAAGATGGCCTTAACCAGTGCAGAGGTGGGGGCCGATTCACCTTCGTTCTCCATCAAGTGCTCCAACAACAACGCGGCGGCACCAGCGGTCAGCGGGGTGGCCATGCTGGTCCCGCCCATGTAGGTGTAACTGGCGTTGTGGGCCCTCCATGCCGTATCGGTCGTGCTGCGGGATTTGGTGGAGAGGATGAACGTCCCCGGAGCGGCCACATCGGGTTTGATTCGGCCATCATCAGCAGGTCCACGGGAGGAAAACGCCGCCATGCCCTCGATGTCATCGGCGTACCGGTCCGTCGAAATCGGGGCCCCATAGGCGCCGCCGTACTGGTTGGTAATGTTGGACCGGTTGTTTTCCGAAGCACCGACCGAGAGCACGTTTTTGGCTGAGGCCGGGGCGCCAAGCGAACCGTTGTCAACTTCACCGTCCGAGTCGTCATCCACGCCCTCGTTGGCCGCTGCAAAAAGGATCAGGAGTTCGTCGTAGGTTCGGGCGCTGGCGTCGGCCTGGGCCGATGTGGTGGTGTAGGCGCCTGCCTCCGGCGCACCCCACGAATTGGTGTGGATGCGGCTTCCGTTGTCCCATGCATCGGCGAACATGTCGTCGAGGTCAGCGGGTATTCCGATCAGTTTGTCCTCGCTGCCCACCGTCACCCCGATGGCTTGGAACAGCAGGTGGGCCTCAGGGGCCACGCCGACGATGTCGCCGTTGCTGTGGGTGCCGTCACCCAGCACCGACCCGGCGACGTGGGTGCCGTGCCCGTCGTTGTCCTCGGCATCGTCACCGCACGGGGCGCTCAAGGAATACCAGCCGCACTTGTAGCTCGGAGGTTCGAGCGAGACGATGTCCGTGATGTGGTCTCGGAAATCGGGGTGCATGTTCGAGTTGTTGACGCCGTTGTCAAGGCCGGTATCGGCCACGGTCACGATGATGCCGCTGCCGTCCAAACCGGTCCAACCGCTGTCCACACCGGACATATAGCTCGTCTCGTACAGGTGGTCGGCCTCGATGACCTCCAGTCCACGGCTGTTCATCGTTTGGAAGAGGGGGGTGGCTTCCACCCATTCGATGCCGTTCTGAGCGGACAGCCAAACGAGGCCGGTGGGTTGGATGACGAAGGTGGCGAATCGACCGCTGTGGTGGGCAACGGTCACGTCGTCCCGCTGGTCCACCCCATCGGGCAGTTCGGTGCCGGCCAGCATGGCGTTCACCACCGCCATGTCGGTGTTCACCATGGCTTGCGGCGTCGCCAAACCGAGCAGCCCTTCAGCGAGGCTGGTGCGCACTTTGTCCGTCGCATCCATCACGCCGATGCCGAGCACGTCGAGTTCGGCCAAGCGTTCGGGGGATTGCCCGTTGAGGTCGCAGTGGAACCCGGTGGGCGGCAGGAACGAATGGCAGTCGATGCCGGCCTTGGCGAGGTCCTTGACCCACGCCGAGGGCACGGGGTAGGTGTGGCTGAGGATGTGGAATCCGTTCAAACTGGATTCACCGGTGAACGACTCCCATTCGCCCGGAGCCACCAAGGTGAGGTCTCGGTAAAGCAACTGGCTGATGTCCGATCCTGCATCGCTGGGCAACCACCCGTGGGCAGCATCCGCCGCGGGAGCGATGCCCAACTCACCGAGGGCGTCCAAGTTGGCGTTGGTTTCGGTGTCGAGGGTCGATGCCTGCTCAGCACCTGCGGCAGCGAGTGGGAGCATCACCTGGGTCACCATCAAGGCCATCATGAACATCGAGGCACGCACTTGGCGGGTCAGCATGCGATTTCCACGACGCCTTACCTCATGAAAGATTGCATCCGAAACCCCCCGCTGTGAGCGGGGGCGAGGGTTCAATTAGCCGGAGACGGGGCCATCCCATCATGACACGAGCACACGCTGCCGCAGCGGCCGCTCAAGCCGACGCCATGGGGCCCGAAGGGGACGACGAGGCCTCGGCGCCGTTGGGACGGCAAATTTGGCGCGTGTTGCCCTATGCCAAACGGTATCCGGGCCGCGTGTTCACCGGTATCTTTGCCAACGCTGCAGCCCGTTTCTTTGACCTGATGCCCTTCGTCGCCATCGGTTTGGCGGTGGATTACTTCACCACGGACACGTTGTCCGGTCCTCAATTCCTCCAGGACGTCATCACGGGCATTCACAGCAACCCGGCCGTTGGCTACGGCTCGCTCGTCTTCCTTGGTTTCTTGTGCTTGGCCATCTTTCAAGGCATCTCCGAATACGCCTGGCAGACCCTCGGGTACAACATTCAGCACGATTTGCGCATGGACGCCACGCGCTCCCTCATCGCCATGGAAGCCTCGTACTACGATTTGCGCCAGACCGGGCAGATCATGTCGGTCCTGTCCAGCGACGTCAATCAACTGGAGGACGTGGTGTCGGATTCGTCCACCTCCATCATTCGCATCGTCATCACCTTCGCCACGGCCTTCGTGATTCTGGTCCTCATGTCGTGGAAACTTGCGGCGGTCCTCTTCACACCCATCCTGTTCATCGTGCCGGCCGTCTACTGGTTTTCCACGCGCGTCCAGCGCCGTTACCGCAAGCAGCGGGAATCGACCGGTGACATCCACGCCGTGTTGGAGAACCTCATCTCAGGCATCGCCGTGGTTCAAGCCTACAACGCCCAGGGCTGGGAAGCCGACCGCGTGGCTCGCGAATCGGGGTCCTACCGCGACCAAGCGATGGGTGCAAGCAAAGACCGCAACCGGTTCGTGCCGATGATTTACGCCATCGCCGGTGTGGCCTTCGGGCTGCTGGTCGTGGCGGGCGGCTACCTCGCCAAGAACGATGAGATCACCACCGGGCAACTCGTCACCTTCCTTCTCATCAGCACCCGCATGACGATGCCGATGTTCATCTTCGGCATCCTCGTCAACCAACTGCAGCGCGGTGAAGCCGCTGCGCGTCGCGTGTTTGCAGCGGTTGACCTCGAACCCACCATCGTGGACACCGAGGACGCCGTGCCCCTCGAAGGCGGCATCCAATCGGTCGAATTCAACGACGTGTACTTCACGTACCCCAACACGACCATCAAGGTGCTCAACGGCATTTCCTTCAAGGTCACCGGCGGAGAATTCCTTGGGATCATGGGGCACACCGGTGCGGGCAAAACCACCATTCTCAAACTCCTCATGCGCTACTACACGCCCGACAGCGGAGAGGTGCTCATCAACGGGGAGCCGATCAATCACTTCACGCTTCATTCCCTGCGCAACGCCATCGGTTTTGTCAGCCAGGAGCCCTTCCTGTTCTACGGCAGCGTGCGTGACAACGTCATCTACAACCAGGCCGCCAACGAAGAGGACCTGAAGGCCGCTTTGGAACTGGCCGGTGCCTGGGATTTCGTCCAGGAATTGGAAGAAGGCCTCGACACGATGGTCGGCGATCGCGGCGCCAAACTCAGCGGCGGTCAGCGGGCTCGCATTTCGCTGGCTCGTGCCCTGCTGAAGGCACCGAGTCTGCTCATCCTCGACGAAGCCAGCAGCGCCCTCGATGCCGAAACCGAACGCCGCATCCAGAAGAACCTCATCTCTTCGGGCGAAGGGCGCGCCACCATCGCCGTGGCCCACCGCCTCAGCACCATCCGCAATGCCAACGAGATCCTCTCCATGGTGGACGGTGCCGTGGTGGAGCGTGGCCTTCACGACGACTTGATCGCCTCTGGCGGCGTGTATGCGAGCCAATGGACCATCCAAACCGGTGACATGGCCGGACTTTGACCGCTCCTTTCAGCGACGGCCACCCCCGCCGGGCAAGGGCGCCGTCAGTCCAATCCGCTGACGTCGGCCAAGGGCACCTTCGGGGCTGTGCGGGACTGAGCCATCAGGACGGTCGCCAACACGATGACCATCACGGATGCCCAGGTCGGCATAAGCAACAACGAATCAAAGGACACGGGGAGCCAGGACAGCAGCGATTCGCCACGGGCGTAGGTTCCGCCGAGGGATGCTGTAAGCAGGATGCACGCAGCAGCGAACACACCAGCAAGGGATTGAACGGTCGCCGAGGTTTTGTTGCCCCAGACGGTCCGGCCTTGCGTTAGCCTGCACCACAGCACGCCGATGCCGAGCCCCATGCCCGTCGTGGCCAAGGAGAGTTTGTTGGCCAGCAGCGGATGGTCGATGCCATCGCCGGGGCTCGAATTGATGCCGGTCAGGATGGCGAAGGGGAGGGCCACCAAACCGAACAAGAGCGCCATGTGGGCGACTTGGTCGCCGAAGAGCAACTCTTTCCGGCGAATGTTGGCGACGGTGGCCGAGGCACCGGCCACGACGAAGGCAAGGCCGGACAACGCGATGGAGCCGATGGCCAACTCTGTGGCCACCACGTGGAGGGTGTTGGCGCTGACCATCAGAACTTCACCTCCGGACGGTACACGCCCTCCAGCGCTTCGAGGGGGTCGTACGGTGCCGCTTCGGTGGGCCGTTGCTGGAGGGCGATCACCAAGGCGGCGGACAGAAGGGCGAGCGCCACGGCCTGAAGGTACAACGGGGTGCCATCGATGTCGGGTTGGGGTGCCGCGCTCGTGAGTTGGAACCAAGGGCTGGTCTGGGAGGGTCCTTCGCCGCTGAGGGTCACGCGCCATTCGAGGGTGTTCGCCGAGAGGGCGGCCGGGAGAGCGACCGTCCACACGCCCTCGCTTGTGGATTCGACCGACGCTTGCTGAAGGTGGCCCGACGCATCGCGCCATTCGGCGGTGAGTTGGTCGGTCGACAGCGCGGCCACCTGAACGGCACTGGTGACGCCAATACCCCGATTGGCTGGTGGGGTGAAAGCAGGGTCCAGCCTCGGTAGGTCGTCGGGAACCGGCACCACGCTCACGTCCATCCGCTCGCTTTCACCAAAGTACGGCGTCCCGTCGGTGCCATCGCCGTGGTGAAGTGCAGCCAACAAGGCGTGCTGGCCTGCAGCGGGTGCCCTCAGCGTCCACGTCACGTTCACCGAGCGGCTTCCTTGGGGGAGGGTCACTTCCACGTAGTTGGTGGTGGTCCCTGCGCTGTTGCTGATGATGGCCCAGCCGTGTCGGGACGGGTGGTCGTTCACGCCGGTTGAATCGGCCAGTAAAAACACACCCACGAGGCCTGATGCGGTGGTGGTGGCGTCGTCAAGATGGACGGTCACACTGGTGAACAGCCCTTCGTAGGCCACCGGTTCACCCGACAGGATGAGGTTCGCAGTGGAGGTGCCGTTCATGCTGGCGTCGCCGTGGCAGGCGCCGCCGCACTGGTAATCGAAGTCCCCTGCCCCCACGCCGTTGGGGTTGGCGGACCCAAGACTGGGTGCCAGCAGCAAGCCGAAGACGGCCAACACGATCAGCATGCGTCGCATCAGGGCCGCCTCCACGTGACCAGCAGCACGGTGACGCCGCCCAGCATGAGCAGCACGAACATGACCAAACCCCCCGTTGAGCCGGTGTCGGCGGTCACGGGTTCAACCCAGGCCTCCACCTGCACCTGGGCTGCACCGGCCTGGTAGGTGCGGTTGTCGGTGAACGGTTGAATCGTGTAGGCAAGTTGACCTTCGAACGGAGGTGCATCGGTGAAGGACGTGGTCGTCGTGTGACCGATGATCTGCCCGCTTCGCAGGACGTTGAAGGTCACGTCTTCACCCGACCAGGACCAGTCGATCCGTGCGGTGCTGTCCTGGGCATCGAACGTGGCGATGACGTCGCTCACCTGGGGGCCTTGCTGGGCCGTGAGCTCCAGGGTGGTGGTCGACGAGCCACCGTGTTGGTCGGTCACCGTGAGGGTGAGGGTGCCCGAGGCATCGAGCAGAAGGGTGGGTTGCTCACCGGTGGTCGTTTGCCCGTTCAGCGTCCAATGGCTCGTTAATGCGCCGCCTTCTGGGTCGGTGGAGGCCGAAGACGACACGCGCAGTTGCTCGCCCAGCCACAAGTGGAGGTCCAGGCGCGTGATGACCGCCTCCGGCTCAAGGTTGTTCACCGTGAAGGTCACCTCCAACGGATCGGTGCTGGCCTCACCGTCGCTGGCGGTGGCGACCATGCGCCACGACTGACCGGGAGCCAAGCGGTCGACCGGCACAACGGTCCGGTTGGCCAAGGTCGCATCGAGGAAGCCGTTGCGGTACCAAGCGGTCACCACCGTCAACGCATCGTTGTCGGCGTCCGACACGCTGATGTTGACCTCGGCGGGCGCAAGCGAGGTGACCGTGTCCGTCACACCCGCTTCAAGGTGCGGCCTTGCATTGACCACGGTCACGTTGGCCGGTGGCAAGGCGGTGCTGTTGATGCCGTCCGACAGTGTCACGGTGGTCGACCATGTCTCGCCTTTGGCGAGGGCGCTGCTGGGCAGGTGGGTGGCTCCGCGGTGTTCGGGCATGGCAACACCGTTTCGCTCCCACACCACGTCCAGAACACTCACTTCGTCCCCGTCGTGGTCGTAGGTGTTGACCTCAACGGCCAGGCCATCGGTGACCGTGGCGTTGGCATGGGCCAATGCGGCGGTTCCGGAGGGTGCGCTGTTGGTGATGTTGATGGGGTCGCTGGTGAACCACGCCGACCAGTTGCTCCCGTCGAACACACGCACCATGGCGTGCCAGCGTTCACCCCGCAGGGTCAATTCGGCCGGAAGCGGGTTGGCGTTGGTGCCGTCCGAAACCCACGAACCGTTCTCGTACCACTCCACGTTCACCTCGCGAACGAGGTCGTCTTCTGGATCGGTCGCCGCGTAGGTCATCGTCACCTCGCTGGACGATGTCACACCGACACCGTCCGCCAACGTCACCGAAGTGACGACCGGCGGTTGGTTCTCCCCGCCCACCGTGATGATGGGGCTGCTGGACCACGGCGATGCGTTGTCGCCGTCCGAGGCCCTGACCTGCCCCACCCAAGCATCGCCGTCGCGGGTGGCCAAGGACGGCAGGGTGAGTTCACCGTCCAAGGACGGCACGTGCGTGCCGTTGAGCAACCACCGTGCCTCCGTGACCGATGCATCCATGTCATCGTCCACGACCGTGAACTGCAGAGTGACGGCGTTGTTGCTGCTCGGGTTCTGATTGGAGGCCGTCAAGTTGACCACCCGTGGGGCGGCGTTGAAGACCGTGATGTTGGCCGAACGAACGAGGTCACCGGAGGTTTCACCGTCCGAGGGCGTCACCTCCACCCACCACTGTTCGCCCTTCACTGTGGCACTGGAGGGCAGGGTGGCTTCGGTGGCCGATGGCACCAGCGTGCCGTTGCGGTACCAGGCGTAGGTGGTGCCGGATTCGTCGTCGCCGTTTTCGTCGTTGAACGTGTAGGTGGCAACGAGGTCATCGGACGTCGTGGGGAAGGCGGGTGCAACGCTGAGGTTCGACACGATGGGGGCGTCGTTGGTGAGATCGCCCTCGGCAACGGTCGTGCTCATCGTGCCCTTGGCGTCCCCGCTGGTGCCTCCACCGTTGCCGGCGAGAACAGCGAGTTGGAACTGCACGGTTCCGGAGCCTTCGGCAGGAGCGGTCCAGTTCACGTCCCACGAGGTGAAGGTCGGCGAGGTGTGGGTGGCTTGGAACCCATTCGAGGAGGCCTGAACGCCCGGACCGGCCGGTGACAATTCACCGTCGCTGACCTGGAGGTTGAACCCGCCACGGATCTTGGTGACCGTCATCGACACGGTGAGCGTGTAGGTGGTGTCGGGAAGGTACTCGGCGGGCAGGCCCGTGAGGGTGGGCACGGTGGTTTGGCTGCCGCCGTGACAGGTGCAACCGTTCGACGCGTTGAACTTCCCGTTGGGCTGGCCCACCGCCAGCGTGCTCGAGGCAAGGAGGGCCAGCACCACCAGCACCGCCCATCGCCGTCGCATCAAGGTGGACTCCCGTGGTGCGTATTTCACCCTTCGTCTGAGGCTGGGCCGGACGCTGGTGTCTTTCCCTCGTTCCATCCGGTTCGGTGGTCGATGTAGGCGATGAACATGGACATCACCACGAACAGGGGGATGCCAACGATGAGGCCCCACACGCCGATGCTCAACCCTCGGTGAAACGTGTCGTCCATGAGTTCGCCCACGGCGATGATGACGAGGATCATCCCGAGGCGCACCATCACCAACAAGGGGCGGACGGACGCCCAGATGGCTTCGCCTTCGTTGGCAGCCGCTGGCGCATCCAACGCCGCCAAACGTTCGGACCAAGATGGCCGTGCCATGCGTGATGCCAGGCTTCTGCGAGCATCAACCTATCCGACACAACTTCGTTGGATCGGCGGAATTGAAGGTGAGGGGTCTCACGCCGTTCGGATCCGGTCATCGATTTGTGCACCTTCGCCGGCTCGTCCACCGGTTCGGCGGATCTCTCGCCAGGCCTTCATGACGCCTTGACCGTACGCCCATTGAGCGAGGAACACGAACAGCGGTGCGAGGAAGACGGTGCCCAGGGAACGGTGCGGCGAGGTGCCGATGGCGGCGCCCAACCAGGCGATGCCGATGTATGCGCTGACCAGTCCGAGCGGGATGTGGAAGGCGACGCGTGCCACGTCCCATTCACCGTCCAGCCGGAACCACAGGTCGCTGGCTGCGCCGCCGCTGAGGCCGCCGAAGAGCATGGCGGCGAGGGCGACCACCACGAGGGCTGGGAAGAAGCCGATGGCGGTGTGCGACCAGGTGGCGATTTCGGGCCATCGCTTGTTCGCCACCATGCGGGTGTAGCCGTAGTTTCGCATCTGCTTCATGTAGGGTTTGAACGGGCGACGGCGTCGGTGCGGCATCACGTTGGAGGGGTCGATGAAGAGCTTGTGACCGGCTCGCTGAATCTTGGCGTCCAGCACCACGTCCTCCGCACCAATGCACCCTTCTTCGAAAAACCCGACCTCACGCAGGTTGGCCATGCGATGGGCGCAGTTCACGCCGGGGTTGTGGGTGATGGGCACCAGTTCGCCCTTGGGTTGAGCGCCGTAGCGGGTCCCGGCGGTCATGAATTTGGTGCAGAACGCCACGTCGGCGCACTTGGCACCGAAGGGGTCGTCATCGGGTGCGAAATTGGGGCCGCCCACGGCACCCACTTCGGGATTGTCAAACCAACGCACCAACTTGGCCACCCAATCCAGCGGCGGAACGGTGTCGTCGTCGGTGAAGAGGACGAGGTCGTGGTCCATTTGGTTGAGGGCGAAGTTGCACGCATCGGCTCGGTTGCGGGACGGGTCTTCGATCCACGTGGCGCCGTGCTTCTCGCACACCGCTTTGGTGTGGTCCTTGGACTTGGAGTCGGAGATGACCACTTCGAAGTGCGGGTAGGTTTGTTGGCCCAATCGGCCGAGCACGATGTCCAACTCGTCAGCGTTGTTGATGGTCGGGATGAGCACGGCCGTCTTGTACGGCGTGCCGTCGTCCTTCATCAGCACGGGCACGGTGCCGTCGCTGTCGCCCATGGTGGCGGGAGCGGTTCGCCCCCTATCAACTCAAGGGCGCTGTTGAACCTGCCCTCCCTGTTCTGAAGGGCTTCCAGCGATCGAGCCAGCCGGCCCCTTTGACCCTCTCCGGTCGGCCTTCATTCGGCAGGTACGTCGGTTATTTCGTAAATCACCATGCCTTCGCGCGTGTCCGTGATGGTCACGTCGATGGTGCAGCTGGCGGTGCAGAGGTCGGTGCCGGTTTCCTTGATGGTCACACCGTCACCAACGGACCACACTTGGTCGGTGGTGGTGCCGAACTCTTCGAGCACGCACACGCCGCCGGAGCCGCCGGGGTTGTCGCAGGTCACTGGGGCGCCGCCGTCAACCTGGAGCTTCACGGAGATGGAAGCCCAGTTGATGTCGCCACCTTGGGTCATGGTCAGCATGATGAGGTTGTCATCGGTGCCGTCGGATGGTGTGCCCTGAGCGTCTTCGCCGGAGAAGGCGTAGAGCGCAAGGTTACCATCGGTGTAGCCGTCGACACCCTCGCACCCGTCACGGTTCAAGGTGTGGAAGAACTCCGACGTGGAGGCGCCGTGCTCGTCGACGGCGATGAACGCGAAGTCCATGATGAGGCACTCGCTCATCATCGCCATTTCGAACACGTCTTGGTCCAGGTCGCCAGGCACGGCCATCAACGTGATGCCGCTGTTGTGCACAAAGGGGACATCGATGACACCGTCGAAGTCGTAATCCACACCCTTGGTCACGGCGTCGCCGTCGGGGTCCACGGCCATGAAATCCATGTACACGATGCAGGACCCTTCGGTGATCAGATTGGCCAAGGTCCAAGTGGAACCGTCCTCCGTTAGCATGGCTTGTTGTTCTGCAAGGGTCGCAGGGATCTCGGACGTGTCCTCGTCTTCGTCCATGCAAATGTGGGTGCCCGACAGGCCCCAGTTGCTGGGGGTCATGTAGACCTCGCTCAGTTCATCGGGGTCCATCATGAAGGTCTTGATGCTGACCTGAGGTGCGGTGTTGGTGGCCAAGGTCAAGGCATCGGCGATGTCTTGCGCCGTCAACGGTTCAGTGGCGGTGGCCGTTTCAGTGGTGGTGTCTTGGCCGTCGGCAGGAGGGCTGACTTCATCGTCCAGCAAACCGAAACATCCGGTCAAGATCAACAGCAGGCTCAAGGTGATGACATTCAACGTCCGTAGGTAATTCATGTTGCCAAATTGCGGGTAGGGTAGAATATGGTTTCGTTTGCGCGGAGAAAAATCTCCACTATTATTTCCGCGCACAAGGGGTTGGCCTCATGCCATCGTTTGTGCTAAGTTCATAAGCCGTCGCGAGGCCATGAGGATTAGAGAGGGATGAACTCATGTTGAACGTCACAGCCCGTCAGGACTTGATGAACAAGATCGTTGAAACCTTGAACGTGGTCGTTGAAGACGCCAAGTTCGAGTTCAAGGAAGGCCAGATCAAGGCCACCGTGGTGGACGCTTCGCACGTCGCCATGATCGACCTGCGTGTGGACGCTGCGGCGTTCGACACCTGGGAAGTCGAAGAGCAAGACATTGCGCTTGAACTGCGCAAGGTGAAGGAACTCATCAGCCTCGGTGGGGCGGAAGACCTCATCGACATGGCGTACGCTCCCGACGCCGGCGTCTTGACGCTCAACTTGGGCAAGATCGACCGCAACATCCGTCCGCTCGACGCCAGCACGGTCAACTCCCCCAACCTGCCCAACATCGACATCCCGTCCACCGTTGAGATGAACGGGGCCGCTCTGGCGCAAGCGCTCCGAGCCGCCAAGCAGGTGGGCGACCTCGTCAACTTCAGCATCGATTCGGAGAACTTCACGGTGAACGTCCAGGGCCAAACCGATTCGGTGACGGTCAACTTCAGCAAGGACGAGCTGGAGTCCCTGTCCTGCTCCACCCCCGCTCGCAGCCAATACTCCCTGACCTACCTCGTGCCCCTCTCCAAGGTGTTCGGGTCCTTGGGCACGGTCAAACTCGGCTTCGGCGAGAGTTTCCCCCTCCGCCTTGAGTTCGCCTTCAACGACGGCGCTGGCGAAGTCGTGTACTTCCTTGCACCTCGCGTTGAAACGGACTACTGAGGTCCGGTGGTCGCATCGAGGTCCAACTCTTTCCGGCCGGCCGCTTCTTTGGCTTCGCCGTCAACGTGAATGCAGAACACGACGAAGCCTATGACGCTGCACCGTTCGGGGCAGCTTGGCATGCGTTTTGGACCATCGCCAAGGACCTCGACATCAGTTACACCAGCGTGCCGATGGCGCTGCTGTTTCGCGAGGAGGGTTCCCGCTCGCTTCGCTACATCGCAGGGGGATGCATTCAGGGCGAGGTGCCCGAGTTGCCCGAGGGCTTCGAAACGGTGGACTTCGAGGGCGGGGCGTACGTGGTCCACGTTCACGAGGGTTCGATGGAACGCATCGGGGAAAGCGTCCAGACCTTCTACACCGAATTGTTGCCCGCATCGGAACACACCCTGAGGGAGGGCCCTCACATGGAACTCTACCACCACAACGGCGACCCCATGTCGGAGGAATACAAGATGGGCCTCGCAGCCCCGGTGGTCTGGTGAGTTCAGTACTCGCGCCAGCCGTGGTTGCAGTCCTTGCAGGTGAGCATACGGGTTTCCGGTTCGTCGGATGAACGGGTTTGCTCAAGGTAGGCGAAGACCTCAATGCAGTCGCATTTCGGGCACATGTAGGTGTTGGTGGTCAGGACGCCTTGCATCTTGTCGGAGTCCTTGATGACCTCGTACACGCGGGTCTCGGCCTTGGTGCTGGAGGTGGCCTTGGAAAGGTCCACCTCTTTACCGTTGATCTTGGTTTTCAAGTTGGCCGGTCCGCTGTAACCGCACTTGTAGTTCGTGCAGGAAATGTCCCCGGACGGGGAGGGGAAGGAGAGGGTGCCACACTTTGGGCAAAACATAGGTGACCCCCTGTCTTGGTCATATATAGGTCTATGCCGTTTTTTGGCTCCCTTTCACTCACAAGGTTCTCCCGGCCTCGGGTACGAGGGGGAAGGGTCAAAATGAACGCCGTGGAGGAGCGGCCATGTGGTTGTGGTACGACTGGCAAGCCGCTGCCGTCGTCAACGACGAGGGCCACCTGCTCGACGTGCTCGTCTGCGGCGGCCACGTAACCGAACACGCGGCGGTTGAACGCCTGCGTACCGTGGCCCGTGGCGAACTCATCCCCGAAGCCCTCACCCTCCTCGAGCGGTTTCCCGATGCCTCCCCTCGCGTCCACGGGGACGCCGACCTGCCTGAGGCGGCCTACCCGCTGCCATCGTCCGAAGCCATGGCCTTGGCCGACCGAGCGGCGCTGCGCCTGGCCGTGGAAGGGGTGCAGCAAGCCGCCAGCGACCCCGACCGCCGTCTCGAGCACCTCGTTCGGGGTGGGGATGAACTTCGTGCGTCGCACCTGACGATGGAAGCCCGTCTCATTGAGTGGGCGGGCTTGTTCTACCCCTTGGTTCGGGTCACCGACCGCCGTGCCTTCGTTCGGGCCGTGGCCAACGCCGAGAGCCCGGCGGCTCTGGCGGTCGACCTTGAAGCCGCCGTGCCTGAGATCTTGCCCGATGAAGGTGAATGGCGTTCCCTTCAGGAATGGGCGGCCGACACCGACCGAGCCCAAGGCCGGCTCGACCGACTCGAACATGCGCTGCGCACACTGACCTTGTCGCACCTGCCTTCGGTTTCGGCGCTCGTCGGTCCCCTGCTCGCCGCCCGCTTGTGCGTTGAAGCCCACGGTCGGCAGCGCTTGGCCCGCTTGCCTTCGGGCACGGTACAAGTCCTCGGTGCCGAGAAGGCGTTTTTCCAGCACCTCAAAACCGGATCATCGCCCCCCAAACACGGTCACATCTTCATGCACCCGTGGATCAGCCGCTCGCCTCGCTGGGTGCGGGGCAAGATCGCTCGCATGCTGGCCGGCAAAATCAGCATCGCCGCTCGACTCGACGCCTTCGGTGGCGAGCCGTGGAGCGAAGCCGATGTGGCCAAGGTGGACGCTCAGGTGGAAGCCTTGCGAGCCGCCAACCAACAACCGCCCTCGAGGCGCCGCTGAGGGAGCACGATGGGTGGAGGACGCCAGCGTCATCGAGGTCCACGCGACCTCTCACCAACGGTCATTCTCGACCGGCGGACCTTGTGGACACAAAACGCCGTGCCGGGTCAGGCCGTGTACGGCGAGTCGCTGAGGAAATTTTCGGGGCGAGAGCACCGACGCTGGGACCCCACCCGCTCCAAACTGGGCGCTGCCATGCTGCGCACCCGAGACGACCCGGCTGCCCTGCTGCCCGAACCCGGGACCTCGCTGCTCTACTTGGGAGCCGGCCACGGCACCTCCATCAGTCACTTGCACGACCACCTGTGCGGTCAAGGCAACCGGTTCGGCGGTCGCTTGGTCGCCGTTGACCTCGCGCCTCGCTGCCTGCGCGAACTGACCCACATGGCGGGTTCTCGCCCCGGTCTTGTGCCGGTGCTGGGCGACGCCCGTCAGCACAGCGCGTGGGGCATCCTCGTGCCCCGCAAGGTCGACTGGCTGTTCCAAGACGTCGCTCAAGCGGGCCAGGTCGACATGTTCGTCGCCGCCTGTCGCCGCTTCCTCAACGTGGGGGGCCAAGGCCTGCTTTCGCTCAAAGCCGCCAGTGAACGGTGGACGGGCGAAGGCGAAGCGGCGTTGTTTGCGGGCGTGGAAGAGCAGCTCGGTGCTGCAGGGTTCGAGGTCGTTGAATCGATTGAACTGACCGGCTACGAGGACAACCACCGCTTGTACCATGTCACCATGAAGGAGGCGTGACCGTGCCGGAACTGCCCGAGGTGGAAACCGTCCGGCAGGGCTTGCTGCAAGGCGTGCTCAACAAAACCATCGAAGACGTCCTCATTCGTCGTGAAGGGCTCCGCTACCCGTTTCCTGACGACCTGGCCACCGTGGCGGGCACGACCGTGGTGGACGTTCGCCGGCGCGCCAAGTACCTCCTCATCGACCTTGACGACGGACGCGTGCTGCTCTCGCACCTCGGGATGTCGGGTCGCTACACGCTGTTTTCCGCCGATGAAGCCGCCCAAGCCCCCCGTTCGTTGTTGACAACGGTCAACGGCGGTGTGCCGGTGTCGGCCTTTGGTGGCACCACCGGTTACGGCGGCAAGCACGACCATCTGGAATTCATCTTCACCGACGGCACCCGAGCGGTCTACACCGACCCGCGTCGCTTCGGCATCGTGGACCTGTTCAACACCGAGGAGGAAGCCGCCCAGCCCCTGTTGGCTTCGTTGGGCCCCGAACCCTTTGACCCGTGGTCGGCAGAGGATTTGGCGCGGGCGCTGAGCGGGCGCAAGACGTCGATCAAACTCGCGTTGCTCGACCAAAAAACGGTGGTGGGCGTGGGCAACATCTACGCCTGCGAAGCCCTTCATCGGACCGGCGTTTCACCGAAACGCCAAGCGGCGAACATGGTCAAGAAAAACGGTCAACCGACCGCCGCCCTTGTTCGCTTGACGGCGTGCATCAAGACGGTGCTGAAGGAGGCCATCGCTTCGGGCGGTTCCACTTTGAATGACTTCGCCGCTGTCGACGGCGCCATGGGGTACTTTGCCCACGATTTCCAGGTGTACGGGCGTGAAGGTCAACCGTGCATGAAAGCGGGATGCGGGGGTGTGGTGCGGCGCATCGTGCAAAGCAACCGCTCGACCTTCCACTGCCCGCAATGCCAGCGGTGACCGGTCGCTGCCTCATCTCCACGAACGACCTCTACGGGGAGGCCGCTCGATTCAGAGGCTCAACAGGACGCTGAGGCCGAAGCCCCACAGGACCGCTGCGGTGATGCGGTGAAGCAGCAAGGCGTGGCGCTTGAGCACGTCGATGCGGGCGGTTCCTGAGAGGAGGGTCGCGACGATGACGTACCACGCCGCATCGATGGCCATGCCCAGGCCGCCGACGGCCAGTTTGCTGGCCAAGGACATGCCCTCCTCCAGCACGGAGGCCAGCACCGCCACGAGGAACAACGCGATTTTCGGATTGAAGAACGCAATGGCAAACCCTTCGGCGAAGCCTTGGCGTGCGGAAGGTGCGTGGTCTTCGAAGAGCACGCCTTCGTCGACGTGCCACATTTGCCAACCGTACCACGCCAACAGCCCCACCCCAACCATTTGGAGGGTGAGGAACACCTGAGGTGCTTGCTCCAGCAGCACGATGAGGCCAAAGACGGCGGTGCCGGCGTAGATGCCGAACCCCAACCCGTGACCAAGGGCGCACATCACGCCCTGCTTGCGTCCACCGAGCAGCGTGTTGCGCAGGACGACCATCAAACTGGGGCCTGGTGACACGGCACCGAGCAAGAAGACGGTACCAGCGGCGAGGATCACGTCCACGGCAAGGTCCGTCACGTTCGGACGAGGACCGCTTCCGCATCAAGGTTGGCGGTTCACAGCAAGTACAGGGTCACACCGTGACCGTTGGCGTCTCGGTCCTTCATCGCCTGACGGTGGTTCATGCTCCATCGAAGCATGGCGGCGTTCATTTTGCGCTGGTTCAGCACCTGTTGGTAGGCTTTGGCCAACAGGCCGTGCTCTTGGTTGGACGAGGTGTGCGTGTCCATGTGTGCACATCACCGTACTCCCACTTAATGGTTGCTTTCCGTGCATCAACCGTGCATCATTGGCTACTTTCTGTCGCACATGGCGATTTTGCGCCGAATTCAGGTAGTTTGGCGACTTTT
>JAYOBJ010000010.1:0-66605 GCA_038104845.1 Methanobacteriota archaeon | reverse complement strand
TCTTGGCGCAATCATCGTACCTGTTTTCTCCGGGGGTGTGGATGGCCGAAGATCCCGTCGTCAATCGGTTTGGCGGCGAGGTGACGCGCATGTACGTCAGCATCAGCGACGAAGCGCGTCCAATTGACCCGTCGTTTTCTGGTATGGATGTCTCGGGCCAAGGCAAGTCCAGGGAGGTCCGGCAAGCGACCTTGGAGTTGGAGGCGGCGCTTGATGAGGCGTTCAGCAGCGAAGGGGTGGTGGTCGACACCGTCGTGGCCGAAGTCATGGTGGTGCAGGGTTTGGTCTTGGCCATCCTGGCGTTGTTTGAGGGGTACCTCGCGTTGGGATTGGTGGTCGGCGTGGCCGGCATCGGCGTGGTCACGGTCCGCAACGTGAGTGAGCGCACGCGTGAGGTCGGCATGCTGCGTGCGCTTGGTTTTCAGCGCTCGCATGTAGCGGGGGTCTTTCTGATCGAGATCAGCTGGCTCGCCGGTGTCGGTCTGCTCAACGGTTTGGTCACGGGGTATGCCTTCCATCGCATGCTTCACGAAGCGGTCTGGTCCGAACAAGGGGCACCGTTTTTGTTCCCCTGGGGTGAAGTGGTCGGTCTGTTGTTCGCATGCTGGGCGGTGGTGTTGTTGGCCACCTTCACACCGGTTCGGCGTGCTGCTCGTGTGCCTCCGTCGGCCGCGTTGAGGACGGTTTGAAGCGGATCGCATCACCGCCGATGGCTCCACCAACCCGACATGAGTTGGTGCATCTTGCGCATCACAACCAACGTTCAGGGTTCCTTCGAGGTCGTTCCCGGAGGAAATTTACCGGTGGTTGAGTTTTTGGGTCACTCGTCATCCCGTTTTCACAAACAGATTGTCTCATTTCGGGGGGGAAATGTGCTATTGCGTTCCATTTCCAGGGCAAAATGTTCGGAATTGGATGAATTTGGGATAAATCAAGGGGCCTATAGTATAAATACCACACACGACGTGGTGAGGGTCACCGAACCATCGGGGGTATTGACATGAAGAATATGACTGCACTGATTTTGACGGTGTTGATGATGACGAGCTATTTCGCTGTCGTTGACTTCACCGAACTTGAAGAACCAAGGACGCCAACGAACGAAACCAGCGCTCGCGCTGGCGCCGATCCCAGCATCGTGGCCATCAGCACGCCGAAGGAAACCGTTTGTGATCTCAACGGGTGCCGCAACACGCTCGAGGTTGGCCAAGCCACCACCTTCTCTGCTTACATTCAAAACGCAGGTGACGCCGATGGTGACGACCTCTCGTACACCGTGTCTGTCTTCCTCACGGACGACCTTGGCAACGTTGGCTCGGTTCTCCAGGAATGGGACAACCTCAACGCCTTGTGCGATGACGGTGACGTGTGTGACTTTGATTCCACCGACACGCCTCATCCCTTTGGTGCAGGTGACTACCTTGGCGGTGGAAAACTCACGCTGACCAAGAACGGCGTCCCCATCTCATGGACGCCATCGCAGGGTCAATACATCGTTCAAATTGAAGTCGACAGCTCCAGCGATGCTGACATTGCCAACAACGTTGAACAAGTCTACGTGGAAGTTGTCGACTGGTACGACATTGAAGTCGACCTTTCTTGGGACAATTACGAAGGCGATGCTCAGCAAATCGAGAGTTCGGGTTCCTTCACCCTCGATGTCACGGCCACCGGTTCGAACACCTTCAACCCCCGAAGCGTGGAAATCCGTTTGGCAGTTTCCGGTGATGTCGGCACCGCTCAAATGTCGATAGACGGCGCAAACTATGACCTCCTCCAAAATGCTGGCATCACCGTCCTTGAAGCTGGCACGGCCCAAACGGTTCGCACCTTTGAAAACGAATCGGACCCCTCCAACTTCACCGAGGACTCCCGCAACGTGTTGGATTTCGAAACCACCTGGTCGGTGTCCGGCACCATCACGCCGTCGACCCAAGGAGACAGTTCACGGTTCACCATCGAAGCCGAGTTGTTGGGCTACGCCGGATACGGCCAATACGACGAATGCGTTGAGGTGTTTGACAACTCCAACGAAGATGAGGGAGAGAACATCACGACGTGGAATCACTTCTGTGAAGTGGATCTCAACAACGACGATCGACCTGCGAACGATGAAGATGCCATCAGCGGCTCGACGGAAACCTTCCACGACATCGCCATTTCCCGAATGGGCGTCTATCAGGGGTACAACGCCGATTTCACCGGTCTTCCATCAGGCTTCATCGGTCCAGATGCCGGGGCTGACCTCAACGTCGGGGCTTCTCGTCTGTTCGCCGAAGTCTCCCACCGTGGGAGCAACCCCGAAACGGCCTACAACTGGGATGTGGAATACACCGTGACCAAGGACGGTGCTCAGGTAGCCACCGGCATGGTGGACGACTGCATCGGCGTTGGAGCAGAAGCTGATTACCCTCACGCTCCGGTTGGTGTTGGTATGGGATCCCAAATGGCCGGTTTTGTTTGCGTGGAACTTGCCCTCTCTCCTGGGGCCTATGTGTTTGATCTGATGCTGAACATGCACAACGAGAGCAGCCGTGAAGGCGAACCTGCACCGTGGGTAGGCGCCTACGACGCCCGCACCAGCAACAACGACGCGCGCATGGAAGCGAACGTGGTCAACAACCCTCCCATCATCACATCGTTTGAATTGCTCAACGACGGTGAACTCGTTGTGGGTCCGGAAACCTACCTTGAACTCTCCGTGGCAGCCTTTGATGTTGATGACCCCTCGGGTGCTGGTTTGGTGTTCAACTACTCGAGTCAACACGGACCGTTCGAGGACTGCGGTGGAACTGCCGCAGAGGGCGGCGCATTCTGCACCGTTCAAGTCACCGACCAATTTGTTGGCGACCTCGCCGTCAGCGTTGCTGTCACGGATGAGGACGGGGGTATCGTCAGCGATTCGCTCCTCGTTGAAGTTTGGAACGATGCACGTGCCACGGCGACAACTGCCTCAGGCATTGAGATCGCCTACCCGCTTCAATACCGAGGTCTTGATGCATTCACCATCACGACTTTCGAGGACATGGACATCACCGACACCTACACCAACGTCGTTCTCGACGGCTATGCTGGGTCGTACAGCGCGGTTGCTGTGATTGATTACCAGCCCAGCACCACCCGGTCGGCCTCCGATGTGTTGACCCAATCGCTCTCGGTGACCGTGCCAAACACCCTTGGGGCCACATCGATGTGGTACATTGGTGGCAACGGCTTGTGGACACCCATGGACGACACGGCGGAGGACGATGGTCCAACGGCCTCGACCTTCACGTTCGAGTTCCCGGACAACTCGGGCATGCTCCCCGCCGGAACCATCATCCTGATGGGCGGTGAATTGAGGGATGCCATGATTCCCGACGCAGCGGTGAGTGGCTTCAGCGCCACCGCCCTCAAGGCGGGTGCCATCGGTGTGACCTGGGACATCACGGGCACACAACTCCCAACCGACAGCATTGTCATCGAAATTTGCGAAGGCTCTGCAGATTGCGACGCGCCGTTTGAAACCACCGTTGCTGATGAAGACCGCGCCTTTACCTACGGTGGAGCTTCCACCACCCACGGCACCACGTATCACGTGTCCGTGGCCGTGTGCAACAACGAAGGCTGTTCTGGCGAAGGCACAGGCACCGTTGTGGCCGACAAGGAGGTTGACGGTGACGTGATGGCCACCGACCTGAACATCGTTCAGGACGGGGACAACTGGGTCGTTACCTGGGGCATCGAAGGCTCCACAGCCGATGTCGCCATGTGGCACGTCTGCTACCAGCGTGGCGAATCCTTCACGGCTGCAGAAATGCCCTCGGAGTGCCCCGACAGTGTGACGGGTGCTGACGCTACGACGTTGTCGATTGCCATGCCCACCGCCGCAGGATCGTTCACCTACTACTTCACGGCCGTCCCCATGGACGCATTGGGCAACATGGATGCACAGGGTCAAATGAACAGCATTGACTACTTCCGTGAGGCCGACAACAGCAACCAGAACGACAACAACGGATCCATCGGCAACACCGGCGACGAGGCTTCCTCCAGTGTGCCCACTTGGGCATGGGGTGCCATCGGCGGCGTGGTTGTCGTGGCCTTCGTGGTCGGTGCGTTCATCCTGTCCCGAGGGGACGGCGAAGGCGGCGACGACAAAGACTGGGATTACTGATTCCAGTCGTTGACCCCTCCAGACCACCTCTTCGAGGTGTACAACACTGGGGTGGGCGTCAAGGCGCCCACCCCGGCTTTTTTTCATTTTTCCCCTCTCAAAGCCTGTGTTATTTTTTCGACTTCAACGTCCACGGTTAGGCCGGTCTTCATAGCATTGCGGTGCAGCTTACGCCGGTTTCCTCGAGAGGTTCGGGCGACCGATGGGAGGGCAACGGTTTCGATTTCGTTGCCCCGATGCCACAGCTTCAATTCGGTTCACGAAAACCCCCCATCCAGTTCATCAAGCTCAGTGTCCAGCCTTCCACGAACAGGTGCGGCAGTTCAATGGGTCATTTGGTAGGACCTCATGCTCGTGCGCGCCGGTCCAAGCAAAGCGGGAAGGCAGAACGTCGTTGAGGTGGATGAGTCCGCCGAGGGAGGGCCATCGTCAACGGTTCGTGGCTTGACCGATCCACACCAGGTGATGGGATGCCTTGAATGAAGAATGACCCCACATCAATGATGGACTGGTTTTAGTTTGACACGGTAAGAATCTTGCGGGGGAAGGCCCAGTGCCGTGGACTTCCCACAGGCCTCAGTTCAAACCCAAGGTCAAGAAGTAACACCTCGGCGCATAAATTTGTTTTTTGAGCAGATTTCAAACACCATTCCGAATCTCTTTAGTAGGATACCGGTGGGCGCTCAAACATTTTGCACCCGAATGCATATAAGTGTCATAAGGTGTGGATGCACCTGCATACAGTCTGTATGAGGTGAATGACCTATGGAGAACAAAAACAAGAAACAGAAAACCGTCTTTGGCGGGATTGGAATTGCACTGCTGTTGTGCGCGTTGATGGTGCTCATGCCCATGAGCGGATTTGTCGACAACACCAGCGCAGACGCTGAGTTTGTGGAAAACAACCCAGCAGAGGATGACATCTTCAGCCTCCCCGATCGCATCGACGAACCCGACTATGAACACGACCCCGCCACGGAGCTTCTCGGCTTGCGGGGTGAAACGACCAAGACCTTCGTCAATGACGACGGCACGTTCACCCAGATGGTGACCAGTGAACCCATCCACTACCTCACAGAAGACAGTGTTTGGTCGGACATCAACCTCAACATCCAGCCCACACTCGAAGGCTGGGAAGTGACTCAGAACAGTTTCGAGACCCGGTTTGCACCAGAAGCTGCTGGCGGCATCGCTGTTCAGGCCAACCAATGGGTGGATCCCATTCTCTCTGGGCTCAACCCAGGCGTGGTTGGACTTGGGGAACTCCACGACGTTCCCGAATTTTTGGATGTGGCCCCTGCACACAAGGGGGTCGATGTGGGCGGTGACACCATTCGCTACCCGCTCGCCGAGAGCATCGAACTCGATTACACCGTCACCACCGTCGGTGTGAAGCAGAACATGATTCTCAGAGAACAACCCATCATCCCCGAACACATCAACCACTTCGGTCTCTCCGAACAACTCATGCTCCCAAGCGATTATGTTCTCTTCGCAGGTGAGCAACAGGTTGGCGAAGAGTTCGTGCAAACTCAAGAAGGACTCCAAATCCGCCACGAAGCCACGGGCGACTTGCTCGCAGAGATCCCAGCTCCCGTCGTTCTCGAGGCTGACTCGGCCGAACCGTACATGGGAACGTTCGTTGTCCGCACCTACGGCCCTACCGTTCTCCTCATCACCGTGGTGGAGGCCGACTGGTTGCTTGACGATGACCGCACCTACCCCATCTCCATCGACCCAACCCTCAACGTCGGGTCCGCATCCGGCGGCGACTGTTACGTCCGCTATGGCTCCTGCACAACCAGCACCTGGAGCGACCACTACAAGTACTACAGCAGCTACTACTACGTCCCTTGGCACAAGTTCACCTTCACTTCCGCCAACAGCATGCTCCCCGGAGCCACCGTTGAGAAGATCGAGTGGAAGAAGAGCGTGACGTATGCCAGCTGGTCGAACACCGGTGTCGTGGATGTCAAAGTTCTCGAGGATTGCGGATTGGACGCTACCGGCAACTACGCCGTTTCGACCAACAACTGCACCGGCTCTCCCATCGCAGCGAGCAAACTCGCCTCCGCCGGCTCCTACTCCACGAACGGCCGTTCATTGATTGCGTCCATCGGTAACTCCCCTGTGTTTGCCACCGTTTCAGCTCAATCCACCGGTACCAAAACCGCCGTGATGTGCAACACCGCCGCATCCTGCAACTCCACCACGGGGGCTGTGGGCCACGTGACCAGTGCTCTGGCCAACCTTGGCACCATCGGCATCGGTGAGTTCGTTCCATCAAGCAACTACACCAATTACGACACCTCCAATACAGGGTCCAGCAACAACCGGTTGCTGATCACCTATTCCGGTGGCATTGACACCGTCGCTCCCACGGCCGAATTCGCCCCCTACACGGGCATTGATTCGTACATTGAAGGTGTGCGCACCCTCTTCATTGAAATCTCGGACAATGCGTTCGGTATCGACACCACCGCATCCGGTGGACCAACACTGCACTATTCGACCGACGGCGGCACGACCTGGTCCTCGACGACCTACGGCCTCGGCACCAACAACGAATTCGATGCTGGTGAAGTGGTCTCCATTGGCACCTGTGGCGCAACCGACAACTCCTGCAGGTTCAAGGCCCGGACTCCCGACTTGGCCGTTGGTGACAACTTCCAGTACTACTGGGAATTTGAGGACAACGCCCCGACGACGCAAAACCCGCCCGGCCCCAACACCGGATACGAGCCCGCGCTCACGGGGACCCAAACCACACCAACACCCTATGAATTTGAAATCGTTGATTGGGAAACCGCCCCATGGGAACACAAGAAAATGGTCACCCTCGCCACCGATGTCCACGCCAGCAGCTACTACACGCCTCAAGGTTTCCTTGACCGCCAAATGACGTACTACACGCACAGCGACGAGTATTTCTTTGAATTCGATACCTCGAGCTGCGGCACTGGCTCTCAGCAATGCTGGTACACCGGGACGTCCACGTTCTATGGCAACTGGATTGCACGGTGGAACAACAACCCACCATCCGGCTCGTACGGCATGAACTCCGGCTCCACTTCCGGCAACCAATACTTGCGAAACGGCGAAGGCGGATTCATCCAGGTGGATGCTCAGCACGGCCCCGGCATGAACCTGATCTACTACTACGACAACACCTCGAACGCTTGGGGCGTTGTCGGCGTTGACACGGAAACCGGAATCGACACGCCCCTGACCGGCGGTTCGTCCATGGATGCATCACTTTCGTACGGATACGCAAGTGCATACAAATTCAGCATCCCATCCAATTTCACCGGAACCCACGGACACTTTGACTTCAACAGCACAGGGTCCTACACGAACGTGATCTACACCGACACCCTGGACACCGTCACGGGCGTCACGGTCACCAACGGAGGCACGGGGCACTCGACGGCCAGCGACGTTGCCACCACGACCTCGGGGTCGGGCAGTGGTTTGACGCTCGATGTCACCGCCTCAACGGGCGTGACCGGTCTCAGCGTCACGTCGCAGGGCACCAACTTCTCCGACGCTACCAATGTCAGCACGACGACATCCGGCTCGGGTACTGGGCTTACGGTGGACGTCACGGTGACGAGCACGACCGTCAACAACACCACCACCACCACCACTGCGTTTACGGTGAACACCGCTGGAAGCGGTTACGCTGTTGGGGACACCATCACGGTGTCCTCTGGCGTCACCAACGCCACCGACGCCACCCTCTCTGTGGCGAGCATTGACGGCATCGTGACCGCCGTTGCCGTCAACGACGCAGGTAGCGGATACGCTGTGAGCGACACGGTGACGCTTTCCTCCAGTGGCGTCGCTGCCACGATTACGGTGGCGAGCATCACCGATGTCCGCACCTACGCCAACACGACGACGGACCTCGCTGACCGCGTGTGCGTAACCACCAACGGCTGGACGTATTTCTACAAGTCCGGATCCTACGACCGTTGCACGCCTGCTTACTACATGATTTACGGCTCAACCAGCAGCTACCGCTGGTCCGGGTTTGCCCTTGGCTCTGGCTACTATGGCCGCCAAGCTGCTACGGGTACGATGACCTACAAGGTTGGCTACGTGGCCCCGCTCCCCGACATCTACGAACCGGAGGTCGAGCACACGGCGCTTGGCGACTCGCACGCCAGCACCCGAGTGGTCTCTGTTGTGTTCAAGGATGCAGGCGACCCCGCCTCTGGCCTCAACACCACGCAAACGCCCGGAGTGGGACCCACGATGTACTACCGCATCGGCGGAACCTCCGGTACGTGGACGTCCTCTTTGATGGACGCTCAAGGCGTTTCGGACCCCGACGACTGTCAACTCGGTGAGTGTGTTTGGACCGCTGACATCGAGGACATTGAGGTCAACGACACCGTTGAGTATTACTTCACGGCTCGTGACGTTTCAACGGAAAGCACTGGGGTGAACACCGTCACGTCGCCGACGTACAACTTCACCCGCGGCGACCCCAACAAGGTGTTCATCGTTGAGTGGAGGGACCGATCCGGTGCTTACCTCGGCAACGGGCCCTCATGCACCGTTCAAGCTTTGTTCTACGACGTGACCAACGAAATTGAATACAAGTACGACTCCAATTGCCGTGCATACCGCAACGGTTGGTCCATCGGATACATGGACCAGGGTCGAACCAATGGGGCAAGCATCGCCTACAGTTCGGCCACTGGTTACAACTCCAACCCCGGATACCAACCCACGACCACGAACTTCCGCATCAGCACCGACGGTGCAGACCACGCCTACGAATCGTTTGACCTTGGTCTGGTTCCATTGAACAACGCCGAATCCACGCTTTCTGGAAACTCCGGCGGCGGTACGTACTACTCCAACTGCATGTACTCATGGCGTTGGAGTTCGTACAAGAATTCCTGCAACGCCAACATTGACATCCCTGCAGGATTCGAGTTCGAGTACTTCGGCACCACGTACGATGGCAACGACACCAACGACCGAATCCAAATCGGCCGTCAAGGATACATGTACTTCATCAGCAACGGTAACACCAACACCGAGCGCGGTATCTGGACGAGCAACAACCCCGAACTCCCCTACAACAGCAACTCGATCGCTCGGCCCGGTTTGATCGCTCCGTTCTGGTCCAACTACAACAACGCTTACTGTACGGTCAACACCAACGTCGACTGCACCGTGTACTACCGAATCGTGCCTTACAACGGCAAAGGGACGGATGTATCCGCTGACATCACTTCAAACCCGAACTGGGACATTGAGGACAGCCCCATCCGCATCAACCCCGTGAACGACTACCTCGTCGTTTCATCCGACTTGACCATCAATCCGGGTGTTGAAATCGAGATTGCGCCCGGAAAGGGTATCTCCTTCGACGGTTCGTGCACACAATTCACGGCCATTGGTGAGGAAGACAATCCGATCAACTTCACCGGCATGAACGGTGGCGAGTGGCTCGGTATCGCCTTCACGGACGATTGTGCTACCGCTGGCGGCACGGACGACCGACATCGGTTGAGCTTCGTGAACTTCAACAACACCTCCGACGCTGTGATCCGCTCGGGTTCCCGCCACAACGGCCAGGGTCCTTCCTGCGGCTCCTCGACGGCGAACTGCAACACAGGTAACTACACCATGTCCGATGTGACCTTCACGAACGTCGGTTCGGTGTTCTCCCACGGCAGCGGCCAGGGCACCGTGTTGACGATGACCGACTTCACCATCAGCGGTGTGGACGGTTCCTGTTTCAACCTGCCAGAAGACAGCCGGGTGACCTTGATGGAAGGTACGATGACGAACTGCAACACCGACGGTGGTGTTGCTGACGGTGCTGTGGTCAGCGTCCTGAATTCCAACGGTGGCGGCCTGCTCCACATGGAGAACATCACGGCCAGCAACGCTTACCAAAACTTCGTCCGCATTGACCTCGAGGACCTCTTCATGTCCAACGTGTCGCTGACGAACACCGGTACGGGCTACACCAAGTACGCCATCGAACACACGCCTTGGCGAACAACTTCCCAAACCGGTTCTACGGCATACCTGTCGAACGTGGATGTCCCGAGCTACGGCGAGAGCGCCTACATCGACGCCATGGAGTCGTTGATTCTGATGGATGTGGACTTGGGCGACAACGACCTTGAGTTCCGTCCTGGCGGTGCATCGCAGAACGCGAACGGGCCTTCCAGCTCAAACGCTATCTTCGACGGCATCACCTCCGGTGATTTGACCATGGACCGGGTCCACCCAGGCACCTTCAACGACATCACGGCCGGCGATGTGCTCATGACGGGCAACGCCATCACCTCGGAAATCCTGGACATGACGAACTTTGACATCGGCTCATTCTCCGTGACGACCGGATGCGGTTGGACGATGACGATGGATGCACCAACGCTCCATGCGTTCAAGTCCTCCTCGTCGTGCCCAACCTCAAAGAACACCGTGACCATTTCGGATGCTACGTTCAACCACGGATCCCTCACGACGGACGTGATCGACGGTCGAAACTCCCACATCACCGTGGGTGAATCGAGCATCACGTCCTCCACGGCGAACAACACCACCGATGTCGGGAAGGCCCGCGCCGGTACCAACCTGGTGCTCATCGATGTGAGCCTCAACGGCACCGACTGTGCTGACGCCAACGGGGCAACCGACGCTTGTTCGGTGGATGTCGCGACCACGACGTCCAACCCATCGATGGTGTACTACGGTGGCTTGGCCTCCGTCCGCACCTACCGAATTACGCCCCAAGGTCCTGCCTGGAAGGCTGACCACGTGGTGACGACGACGTTGGTCGACAGCAGCATGAACGAAATGTTCCAAATTGGGTCTCATGTGACAGATGCCAACGGCAACGCGAGCGTTTGGGTTGTGGTTGAGGACAGCGATGAAACACCGTACGAAGACACGATCATTCGTGCCTTTGGCGTTGCAGGTACCAACGAAACCTACCCGGATGATTATCCAGACGCGACCTTGGCAAGCGATTGGTACAACGACACGTTCACTTGGGGCGACCACCTCGACCTCAAACTCGTGCCTGCACCGATCACCTTTGACGACCCGACGCTTGACTGTCAGACCTTGGTGACCACGTGGACCAACCTCACTGGCAACTACGACCCCAGCACCAAACTCTTCACGTTTGATGACACCACCATCACCGTGGCTGCTGATTTGACGCTGGACGGTTGTGGAATCGTCATGCAAGGCGGTGCGCTCAAGGTTCAAAGCAGCGCAACCACTTCCCCTGTGATCACGTTGGCTGCAGGAACCGGTAACTTTGCTGGTTCCTCCGGGTCCATCACCGCCAACGATGCCGGCACCTCCGGTACGCCTGCCTCCATCCGCGCCGTGTCGTCCACGTACGGACTTCACCTCGACATTGAGGAAGGCACCCTGACCTTGGACAACGCTGTCATGCGCAACATCGCTCAGGATGCTACACTCGGCGCAGCCCTGTACATTGGCGGTGGTGCAGAACTCGTGATGTCCAACGGCGCCACCATTTATGGTGACTCGGCCTCCTCCGATGAGATGGCCACGGTCATGGTCCAAGGTGGCTCAGCCGACATCAGCGACTCGAGCATCATCAACGACGGTGCTTCTGGGACTGCCCTTTGGTTGGAGAACACGGGTGCTACTGCATCGGGCCTCACGGTCCGCAACGCTGCGGTCGGTATCCAATCGCACAACGCAGCTCCTGAGATCGACAACTTCGTGTCCAACGGAAACACGGTCGGGTTGTCCACGTACGGTGGCATGTCGCTGCCCACGATTTACCGAAGCAGCGCGCTTTCCGGACAGTCGGCCGGATGGACAACCTACGAGTTCGACCTGTCGAACTACCTTGGCAAGGGCAACTACCTCCAACTTGGTGCTAACTCCATCTACGGCGGTGGCAACGCTCACCCCTCGTACAACTTTGCATCCAGCAAGTACTACTTCATCACCGACCGATACAACGTCGAGATCACCGATGACAACGGCAACACCTGGAACATCACGAGCGACGACCAAGTCGGCTACTACCCCTATTCCGCCAGCGACCCCGCCGAAGGCGTGGGCCCAGTTGGCACCTACAGCGGTGGTACGGGTGGTGCTCCTTCGTGGCATTGCAACTACTACGCAGCCGATTACAACCCGAACTACTTCCGTGAGGGGTACTTCTACTACCTCTACCGCGGCTGGCTCGGCCAAAGCTCGGGTTACAGTTCCTACGACCGACCCGATCAGTTCGGGTTTGACTGGGAATCGCTCGGTGACCAGACCCCGACCTCGGGGACCTATCCATACCGATACTGGGGCTACAACGCTCCCACCTACCAGTTCAGCGGTGTGTACCAGCCACCGGAGGGACCCAGCGGTGTGTCGACGCCCCGCCAACCCGGTAACTTCGAGGGTTCCCAAGGATCTCAGTACTACCCTTCGTGGTACCAGAACTACGGGGTTTGCTTGGATTACGCTTACACGTACTACATCAGCAGCGGCCAGGGCGCTCGGATGACGATGCCCATTGTCGACATCTCTGCAGGCAACATCTCCAAGATCTCGATGTGGATTGACGTGCTTCACCGCGGCAACGACAACTACCAAGACCGCTATGACTTCGTGGCCCGTGTGGGTAACGACCCATCCGACCTGGGTGACTATCTCCGAGAATCCGGTACGCCTTCGTTCACCAACGGTACCATCACCGGTGCCGAATACGGTGTGGAAATCGGCGGCGCTTTTGCTGCTGGGAACTACGAAGACATCACCGTTACTGACCCATTGTACGCTGGCCTCCACATCACCGGACAAGCCGCTTCAACGGTCAACCGTTTCAACGTCACGGACGGCGATTACGGTGTGCTCGTTGCCAGCTCTGCCTCTGGTTCTGTCCACATGACGAACCTCGACCTCGACGACCAAGGGTTGGCTGGTATCTACTACCTCACCGACCTCTCTGGCGACCTCACGGGCAGCAGCATCTCCGGTTCCGACGGTGCAGCGTTCAAGTACGGCCCCAACACCGATGACACGATTGAATTGTCGGGATTGACGGTTTCCGGTAACGCGCTCGGCATCGATGCTGGTGGATCGGGTGAATTCACCCTTACGGATGTGACCTTGTCCAACACCCAGGATGTCAACATCACCGGCTCCTCAGTGATGCATTTCATTGAAGGAACCGTTGACACTTCCCTGGTCGCAGTGACAAGCACGGGTCTGTTCAACCGACAGCGGCAAGTCGACATCACGGTCAACGCCAACGTTTCGAACGTCGGACAAACCGTGAGCGACACGCTCGTTGTTCTGAAGGACAGCGAAGGTGTTGTCCAAGGACAAGTGGAAACCGATACGAGCGGTGTTGCGGAAGGCATCACCTTCACCACCCAAACCGTGGACGCCTCGGGTGTCACGACCAACCCCACGACGGGGTACACGGCAGTGACGGTGTCGTTGATCGGCGCTTACTCCTACGTGTCCCAAAACGACAACAACGGCGACTTCCGCTACGACTTCATGGATCTGACGTTGACGGACACCTCCGGTCAGTCCTCGGACATGTACCTTGAAGACACGTTCACGGCCCGTCTGTGCTACAGTTACACATCGTCCAGCTACATCTACGAGCAACCTTGTACAGGCCTCTCGACGAGTGGCGAGCGAACGTTCAGCAACGGCATGACCGAGTACGGTTACTACTACGCCTTCAACGGCAACGACCTCGAGGGCGAGACCGTCATGATGGATGCTCCGTTCCTCTACGTCGACGATGGCAACCAGTACTGGAACGGCAGCACGTGGATCGTCACGGCTTCGTACGACTACTACGCAACGAACCGGATGTACCCCTACTACTATGCCAACGTCAACACGTACTTCAGCGACTCCACCGTGACCACCCTGGCAGTGTCCGATACGGGTAACCCTCAGGGTTTCTCGCTTGGTTACTTGTACTACTCAATGAACCTGATGATGAACAACACCAGCATTTCTGGACTGGCCACCATCTACGGTTCCATTGGCTACGGGTACTATCCGAACTACCAACTCGAGTGGTTTGACATCACGAACAGCTCGTTCACCCACTTCCGCGGCTACCGTGAAGGAACGAGCCTGAACTACGAGGACACGTGTATTTCGATGGTTGCTGGTAACGGGACGTCCATCATGAACAACACCTTCGACAACTGCATGATCGGTGTTCTGATGGACTTGTCTCCGTATTCGTACTCCCACTCATCAAGTGTGTACGGCGCCGACAACCTGGTCATCAGCGGCAACACCTTCCTCAACGGCGGTGAAGTGGCCGATGTGTACGGTGATCCCGCCAACAACGTGGATGGTTTGGTCGTTGAAAACAACGTGATGAATCCGACACAAGGTGGCTCGGGTGTTGCGATCCAAAGCGGAAATGCCGCGGACGTGACCATTGCGAACAACACGATCAACAACGCTGCTGACGGCGTTTACCTCCGTGATGTGTCCGGTTTCTCGATTGAGAACAACGACATCAGCGGTGTTTCCGACCCCTCCGAAACCGGTATTCTGGTGTTTGGTGGCAACGGTGACGTGACCGGCAACGACTTGACGGACGCCGATGGTGGCATCTACCTCCTTGAGATGGAAGCTCCTCCATCACCCACCAACGCCCTGTGTGAGATTGGTCGCAATGATTACGGACGAGGACCACACACGTGCACTTGGACGCTTGCGGCAGGCAAAGAAGCACTCCTGAACCTCGGCACCGACAGCTGGGGCTACGAGATCAGCATCTCTGTTGCCAAGCCTGACGGCACCACGCAGAGCTGGCCTACCTACTCGTTCGCCAGCAACACCCAGTACACGCCTTTGGCAACGTTCACCGATGCTGGCAGCTACACGTTGACGGTCCGCGACTCGTGGGGCGACGGCGGTGCAACCATCACGGTCTTGGAATCCAGTACGGGCTCCAACGGCTACGCTGGACCTGAGATCAGCGACAACACCATCGCACTGAGCAACGGTCGCACCTCGCCCAACGCTCAAGGGATTGCCATGATCGATTGCGACGGTGTCACGATCCAGTCGATGGACAACACCATCACCTTGGAAGACAACGCCTTTGTGATTGAAGACTGCGACGCCAACGACCAAGGCTCCACCCTGACGGGTGCAGACAGTTCATCCACCAACGGTATCCTGGCCGACGACACCAACAGTGCGCTCGTGCTCAACGGCACGACCATCAGTGGCTTCGCCACGGGTGTGTTCAAGGAAGGCGGAACCCTCACGATGATCGGCGATGCTGACCTCACTGGAAGCGATTACGCTGTGTACGCTGACGACGTAATGGTGTACGCCATCGACGCCAGCGTGGACGGCGGTGCATCCGGCACCGGACTTCACGTGGTCAACAGCGACGATGTCTGGGTCTACCCCATGGATGCCTCCGGATTGGTTGGCATGTACGTTGAAAACTCGCCGTTCCGCTGGGACGGTGGTGAAACGGACGCCACGACGGCCCTGTCCGTTGTGGACGCCACGGGAACTGTTGAGAACATGACCTGGTCGGCTGCCACCACGCAGATCGACGCCGGTGTTGATGCTCACGTGACCTCGATTGGTAACACGCTTGACGTGACCAAGATCAACGTGCACACCTCCGCTGTGATCGACGAGGCCAACCTCATGTCGGTGGACACCACGCACCTTGGTGCAGCACCGACCGCAGAGGTTGCGTTGATGCTGATGTCCACGGACAACGAGCGTGCTTCCTACGTTTCGACCAGCTTCCAGCCAGAAGTCATGAGCGTCGATGGTTTGGACACCGATTGGGTTGGTGGTAATGCCCTCAACCCATCCGGCTACGCCATGCCCGGTAACATGAGCGGTGACGGTACGGACAACTTCCTTGTGACCTACATCGAAGGCGATGGTTTGTACCTCGGCCTCACCGACACCGACATCTCCACCTCAGACGTGCTGATTTACCTCAGCGTTGACGGCAGCGGCAGCGATGTCGGGTACAACGGATTGGGCGGCGCTCACAACTTGCCGTTCAACGCCAACTACGTCCTCTGGGCTGACAGTGATTCGTCGTACGACCTCTACAGCTATGGGTTCCTCGGCTGGGGCCAATCGAGCCTCAGTTCGGCCAACGTTGATGCTGACTTCTCGACGTCACTCGCCGAGTTGTACATCCCGTGGAGCCGACTTGGTGGCATGCCCGACCATGTCGACATCGTGGCGATCGTTCAGGCAGAATCCACGGCTGACATCTCCGTTGTTCACCCAACGCAAACCCTGGACTCGCAGAACACCTTGCAGAACTTGACCAAGTTCGTCACCGTTGAATTGACTCACGACGACCTCCCAGAGGGTGAGCTTGACAACGAGGTCTTGGTCTACCGTTCTTACAAGGGTTCAACCTCCCCATCGGCTGCCAAGGAGTACAACTTGATGGTCAAGACGGATGCTGATTGTGCCATGGACTGGGCCGTTGTGGAGGACATCTCGATGGCCACCAACGTGGTCTTCGATGATGCGTACACCGCCGGTACGGGTGAAACCACCGATGTCCGTGCAACGATCAACATGGAGCGAGCCTGCCCCGTCATTGACACGGATGGCACCGACCCAACCACGGACGGTTTGGTTGACTTCACCCGTGACGAGGATTCTGGTACGCTGAGCTTCAGCCTGACCAACCTCGCTGACGACGTGCAAGACGAAGAAGCCGACCTCACCTGGACCGTGACCGAGGGTACCCTCGTCGCTCACGACAATGTGCTCGTGGACTGGACCCAGACCGGACAGGATGTGACCATCACGCCGCTGACCGATCAGTTCGGTACGGTGGTCTTCTCCTTCGAGGTGGTTGACAGCAACGGCTTGGTGGACGACCACAACATCACGTTCACGGTCGACAACGTCAACGATGCCCCAGTTATCTGCAACGTCGAGCGTCAGGACTGCATGCCAATCCTCTCGGAAGACGACGGTTTCAACAACATCCTGCCTGAAGGCTTCGGTACCCACACCAAGTTCCTCGGCGATGTGTCGAACACGACCCGGTCGTACATCCGTGACATGGCCAACGAGCAAGCGCCCACCCGACAGGTGTACAACTGGTCGGCCATGGCGTACAACGACGACACCACGGATGCCTGTTCCGCTTTCTCGGTCGACATTGTCAGCAACGAACTGACGATCACCGAGAACACGAACAACGAACTGGGTGGCCTGTGTGACATCGTGCTCGGTCTGTCCGATGATGGCGATGAGAACTCGGAATCTGAGACCTTCACGGTCGAATTCTCCGTGTCACCGGTCAACGACGCTCCTGTCATCAAGACCTGGAACCGCACCACAGAAGCGGTGATGGTGGCCAACAACGGCTCCATCCCCGCACTGCCTTGGTCGATTTCACTGATGGAGGACGACACCAACACCAACAACTTGACCTACAACCTCACCGCCATCAAGACGGACGTGGATCACGAGATGGATGACTTGACCTGGACTGTCGAATCGACCGACCAGTGTGTGTACACGAACTACTTCACCACGAGCATCGTCGGTGACCTCCTCGTGTTTGACCTCATCCCGGACGCTACGACCAACGCCAACGATTGGGAGATTGACTACCTCAACAACAACGGTATCCACCAGATTGGACCGTCCGGTTCTGAGTACTGTCAGATCCGCTTGGTCCTTCGTGACACCGCTGGCGCACCATCGTACGTGCCCAACTACGACACCACCTTGATGCCGATCGCTGACTACCAGCAAGGTCTGGCTACCAAGGAGATTGGTGTCCGTGTTGAGAATGTCCGTGAACAAGTGCCCGACTACGCCTTCAACGACGTGAGCGGGTTCTCCTTCAACGGTGTGACCAACGTCATGAGCGGCACCTACGTGCCGGTGACCGTCACCGTTGACGGCGGCGGCGATGAAGGGCCTTACCGATACGACCACATGTTGGCCGTGACCTTCCACACGGACGGTCACGCAGATCTGGAGCAGACCCGGTACTACACGGTACCAGCCTACGGCGAGTCCGTCGACATCACCGAGTACGTGTACGTCACTCGAGACACGACCCATGTTTGGGTTGAGATGGACGTGTTGACCTGTTTGACGAACCCGTGCGACCTGACCGTCACCACAGCCGACCGCTTCCAGGCCGATGAACCCGCATCTCACTATGCGATCATCAACAACGTGCAAAGCACGGACGCTTGGTCCAAGCCAGGTCAGTACGGTAAGGATGCCACGAGCACCTCGCAGCGCCGACCGCTCCTCGAAGACAGCAACTGGTGTAACAACATCATGACCTCCCTTGAGACCGCCGACGTCTGCAACCACGCCAACATGCCTGCGAGCAACTTCTTGTCAACCGATCAGAACCTGCCCGCTGTCGTGGACACCATCGGTGCCAGCTCCGTGCCATCGTTTGCACCCAGCATCGTGGCAGTGGCTCTCTCGGGTCTCTTTGTGAGCGCCCTCACCTTGTCTGGACGCCGTGCCGATGATGAGGAAGAAGTCACCGCTATGGTCGATGACGACGCTGCCGTGAGCCCTGTGATCGCCACCATCCTGATGGTGGCCATCACCGTGGTGCTGTCCGGTGTCATCTACGTGTGGGCTTCGAGCCTTGCTGAAACCGACGTGAAGGGTGTCCCCCGAGTCACCTTTGACATTGAGGACATCGACGGGTACGATGCTGATACGGGTCACTGGTTGATCACCGTTCAACAGGCTCAGACTGAGCTCGCTACCCAGGCCGTCGTGGTCAAGGTGTTGTACACCAACGCCACCGGATCCCTCGTGACGCATGTGACCAACCTGGCCGACAGCGGCGGTGTCTACGGGTTCAGCCCGTACAACAGCGATGCATTCGTGACCTTCGTGGACTCCGTGAACGTTGAGCAAATCTCTGAAGACGAGCGCCGATCGATTTCGACGTTCAACACCGGTGACTCGCTCTACGTCCGCACCCACGCTCCCGACGGCACGCCACTTGAGGATGCGACGATCACCCTGAGCTACGCTCCGCCCAACGGCGACGGTGCCCTTTTGCGCACCTGGAGTGACCTGAGCTACGACCGACGTGCTTGAGGCCTGAACGGGTTGACGGAACAGCTCACCGGCCCAGCCGGTCCCCTCGGGGGGCTCCTTGGAGCCCCCCATTGGGGTGCTGCACCGATCGGTTCAACCGAGGACTGGACGTGAACGAATGAGTGGTCTGCCCCAAGTCGTCGTGTTCGACTGTGATGGTGTGCTGGTTGACGCCGTGAGTTCTTGGCGAACCATCCACGATGCGTTCGGTACAGACAACGGCCATAACCTCGCTCGGTTCATCCGAGGTGAGATCAGTGACGTGGAGTTCATGCGGTCGGACATCCAAATGTGGAAGGCAGTTCAAGACCCCATCCATCAGGATGACATTTTTCGGACGTATGCTGGCGTGAAGTTGATGCCTGGAGCACGGGAACTCGTGCACGAACTCATCGAGGCCGGTGTCTATGTCGCCATCGTGAGCGCTGGTGTGGATGTGTTTGTTTCGTCCATTGCAAGCTTGCTGAAGGTGGACGATTGGATCGCCAACGGCTTTGTGTTCGACGAGGAGGGTTACTTGACCGATGAGGGAGTTTGTCGACTCCACGCCACCGGTAAAGGTGCCATCATTGACCGTCTGCTTGGGATGCAAGATTTTTCCCCTGAAGGCTGTGTTTCCGTCGGTGACTCTGAGATGGATCTCTCCATGCACGTGGCCGGTTCGCGTTTCATCGGATTTAATCCGACGCGCGAAAGTTCGAAATCGGCCTTTGAAGCAGCGGACGTTCCTGTTGTGACGGACAAGGATCTCCGGTTGCTCCGTCCGTTCCTTGGGCTTCCCGTTTTTGGTGACGGGGCAGTTGGTTCATCCGAATCGCCTTGACCGGCTACTTGGCCTTCTGTATCTGGCGACCAGACCCTTGGATGAGGCAGCACATTTGCGGCACTGAAGTCGGTTGAAAGGGCGTTCAACCGCTGCAGTCAAGGGCGTTGTCGCTGGGTCAGATGGCGGTGGATCATCGTGTCTGGACGTTCACGGTCTCTGCGAATTGACTGTGGTTGATGCACATGAACACCGGTGTGCTCTGCATGAACCTTGGTGTCTGTGTTTCGATGGGGTTTCATGCCCCTTGATGACTGACCGAGCGCATCAAGCGAATGGAATGGAAACCGAGCGGTGACTTTTGAGGTTGATGACGGTCAACATGCACGGTTTGGGTTGGAAGCCCAGCATGCGTTGGTAGGAGGTTTGGTCCTGCCACGTGCTCGAACAGACCAAGGTGGTGCCTCTGAAATCCACACATTCGTGGCCGTGGACGTGGCCCGTCACGAAGATGTCCGGTACCTCCCGGATGACCAGACCGTCCTCAGGTTCTGGCGATAACGGCGTTTTTCCTCCCCATTGGGGGGCCAGATGGCGCCTTCGCAGCATTTCTCGCATGGCCTCCACCGGGTCGGCGTAGGTGACGGTTCGCAGTCCGGCCACAAAGTCGTCGATCGATTTCCCGTGGTAGGACAGGAGCCTCACTCCATGCAGCGAAAAATCGCACGGATTTCCAACAAATGTGGTCGTGTTGTAATCGTTCTGGATGTCCTTCTCAAACGTTGGTTGCGGTTCTGCCGGTCGGACCGCATCGTGGTTGCCGGGAAGCATCAAACACTCGACCCAGTCGGGAAGCAGTTCAAGCAATCGAGCAAATTCGGTGTATTGAGCGAACAAATCGGGGATGGCCAACTCCTTTTCCTGGTCGGGATAGATCCCGACACCGTCCACACAATCGCCGGATAAAATGAGGTATTTGATGGTCTTCGCAAGCGGGTCGGTGTGGAACCAGCGCACCATTTTGTGCCATTGCGCTTCAAGGAAGGTTTTGGATCCCACGTGGATGTCGGACAAAAACGCCACACTCACGCCCTGGTCAGCGGCGACTTTGGTGTGTTTGGATTCCAGTGGGAAATGAAGGTCGTCAACGTAGAAGATGTCCCCGGTTTGACTGAATGTTCCCGATACGCCGAGCACGTCATCGGGCATCAATCCCGCTTCGATGATGGCTTCTTGCGCTCGGTCCCTGTCGTCTCCGGACCGTTTCGTTAAGAGACAGGTCATCTCCCCGGTTTCGTCCTCCAACCCCCACATCAAGTGTCCATTTTTCGTGTAGCGCGGTTCATTGACCAAACCGATGGCGACAGCCTTGTTCTCATAGCCTTGGTATCGGGACGACTCTGCGACCAATCGGGCGATTTCCTGGTGTTTTCTGGGCAACCTCGAATTCTGGATGATGAGTTTTCGGATTTTCTCAAGCCGGTCCGTGAAGCACGCCGTGATATCGGACATCTTTCCCTCGGTGATGGAATTGCCCGTGATGTCGAAATGCACCGTGATGTCGCTTGATGCATCACTGGCGTGCATCGAGAAGTCGGCCGCGTTCCAGTCGGGAAGGTTGTTGCGCAGGAGCACATCGACGGGTTCCGGTTCGTTCATCGGTGCCACGGTTCGTCCCAAATCCGTCGGTGGGGTCGCCGTTGCCATGCTAGCGTTGACGGGTCGCTGCTGCGGTGATGCTGTTGGGCTGGGCGCAGGCCCGTTGGCGTGCGCCAGCAGCACATCGAGGCGCTCCTGCGTCAGCATGCCGCCGGTGATGTTGAGGTCAACGGCCCCGTTCAGGACGCCCATGGGGTCATCAAGGTCCAGCAAGCGTTCGTGAATGGAACGGGGTGCTAAGAGGCGCAGTTGCTTCAATCGGGCAGCAATCGTTGGCCATTGCTCACCCATGGTCATGACCCTCCCACGACGATTGAAAAGGTATGGGCTGTGTTCGTTGGTGTTGACAGCTTCATTCCTCACCTTCGGACCAAGCGATGTCCCCGCTCAAACCGAGATCTTCCTCCGGCGTGCTGTCTTCCCAAGCCTCGTCCTGCCACGGCGCTCGTTCGTGGGCCGCCATTTCCCTGGCATGGATTTCAGCCTCCAGCGCCCGTTTTCGCTCCTCTTCAGCGATGAGTAAGCGTTGTGCTTCCTCCGCCTCCTCACGGGTTCGAACCATGGCATCGTCCCAGCAGTCCATGGCCGAGAGCAAAGCGAAGTGAACGAAACCGTTCTTGTTTTCCTCCCGATTCCCGCCGATTTGGGTGCGCACCGAGGTGGCCCATGTAGCGGAGGCGATCCCGACGTACACAATGCCGACGTCCTTGGTCGTGCTGTCGTTGCCCGGACCGGCGATGCCGGTGATGGCGATGGCGAGATCAGCACCCGAGCGTTGAAGTGCACCTTGGGCCATTTGGATGGCCACGTTGGCGGAAACCGCCCCCTTCCTCTCGAGTGCTTCTTCACTGACACCGAGTTCCCTGACCTTCGCTTCGTTGGCATAGGTCACCCAGGATTGTTTGAACCAAGCCGAAGCTCCTGCAATGTCCGTCAGTGTGCTGGCAAGCAGGCCACCGGTGCACGATTCGGCCACCGTGATGGTGTAGTTGCCCTTTTTTAGGCGCCGCACCAATTTGGCAGCAGCGGATTGGACCGCTTCACCCATGCCTCTCCGCTGTGGGCAGCGACTTATGATTCCTGTTGTCGGCGGTTGGTTCAAAAACCGAGGGTGTCAGCCACGCATGGGCCTGTGGTCTAGCGGCTATGACACCTCCCTTACACGGAGTTGATCGAGGGTTCGAGTCCCTCCAGGCCCACCAGCAACACCGTCACCACAGGCAGGATGGAAGGTCCACCGCATCGTCTGCGATGACCTTGGAAATGCCCGATGCCAACCGCAAGGCTTCCGCATCGGCGTCACCGTCCACCACCAGCAGATGAACGGCCCTTGACCACAGTCCCCATTCGGGTGTTGCACCCCGATGGTCCACCGCCACGAGGACGTCCTCGAGTTCGGACAGCATCAACGCCGCCGTCGCTTGTGGAAGATCAGCTGCGTCCAACAACAGCCACCGTTGGCCCGTCATGGCTTCCCTCGGGCGGTCGCCCAGTTCTGAGAAATGAACCACCCGCACACCATCACCTCGCATACCGGAGCAGGGCCACGGCTCCACCCAAACCGGTCAATTGTTCACCCGCATCGTGGTTCAGCGAACACTGGACCACCTCGCCGCCGAACGCCAGGAGGGTGTCCACTGCTGTTTCCCACGCACCGTCGGAGCTGTCCCGCAACACCTCGGCTGCGATGAGCAGCGTGTCCACGGCGCCCTCCTCAATGGCCGCCACGATGGATGCCATGCCGTATGCCACCGCACCTCCGGTGGAGATTCGGCGCCAAGCCTCGTCCAACAGGGCCGTTTCCTTGACCATGTGGTGGTGCGCGAGCAATTCACCCGCCAAGCCTTCGCTCAGGACTTGATTGGCGGCACCTCGGCCCCCCATGTCCGTCGCCACGGACATCATGGTTCGCTGATGACCCACTTGACGTAAGGCGTGCATCATGCGGTCACGTGCTTGACCCGGTCCACACAACACCAAGGGCATGTCGGGCGGCAATTGTTCGTTCAGTCCGTGGACCGTCGTGGCTCTGAAGGAAGCGGCCACACCCTCGGATTGACGGAGGTCGCCTCGCTTCCCCCCGCCTCGCATGGTCCAAGTAGCGCTCTCTCGGAGCCCTCGACCCGTGACGAAGAACAGGATCATCTCGTCGTGTTCAACCACGAGGAGAGCGACCTGCGCCTGAGATGCTGCTGCTTCGCTCTGCGACAGCAGGTCCTGATCCACTTGGGGCAGGGACGGATGCGCCGTCAACACCACTTCGTCGTGGAGGTCCACCGCATGCGTGTGGTGCAGGCCGACATCAAAGGCCGCTTCTTCGATGGTGCCGTGCACGCGGAGGTGCTCACTGAACGCTTGGTGTTCGGTACGCTCCACTTTCAAACGAATCCACATTTTCTTTCGCTCGGCTTGTTTGGCACGCCCGCCGGCTTCGCCGGCCGTGGTTTGGTCGCGTCGCTCCCCCAGCATCGCAAAGCCGGTCCCAGGACGCACCACATTCGCCAAGACCCACAAGTCGTCCACGGATTCGACCCGCAGTCGCCATTCTGAGGGGCTGCGGTTGATGATGCGCATGCGGTCACCCAAACATGCCGATGAGGTTCCCGTTTTCATCCATGTCCATGTCCAAGGCTGCTGGTCGTTTTGGTAACCCGGGCATGGTCATCATGTCGCCAAGGATGGCCACGATGAAACCAGCACCTGCGTTGAGTCTGAATTCACGAATGGGAACCTCAAAACCGGTGGGGGCACCAAGTTGTCCAGCGTCGTGGGAGAACGAGTACTGGGTTTTGGCCATGCACACCGGTAGGTGGCCGTAACCCCATGAGCGGATTTGGTCGAGTTGTCGTCGGGCTTTGGCACTCACGTCCACGCCGTCCGCTTTGTACAAACGCGTGGCGATTTGGGTTGCTTTGTCCAACACGTCGGCGTCCTTGTCGAACAACGGAACGAACGGGCGACCGTCGGCCACGTGACGCTGAACGGCTTTGACGACTGCCTTGGCAAGATCACTGCCACCCGGGCCACCCTTGCCGTGCACCTCCGTCAAGCAAACGGCTCCAGCACCGCTGGCATGAGCAGCGTTGGTGATGGCTTCCAGTTCAGCTTCTGTATCGGAGGCGAACCGGTTGATGGACACGACAACCGGCACACCAAAGGCGGCCATGTTCCGGATGTGGCGGTCGAGGTTTGTGGTGGCTCCAGCGGCGACCGCCTCGACGTTTTCCGACTCCAACGTGGCTTTGTCGGGACGAATGCCGCCTCGATCGCCAAAGGCACCGCCGTGGAGTTTCATGGAGCGTACCGTGACGTTCATGACGACGCAATCGGGGGCTTTCCCGGACGTGGCGGCCTTGATGTGCATGAACTTCTCCGCCCCCATGTCCGAACCGAAACCCGCCTCGGTCACGACGAAATCGGCGCTGGCCAGTGCCATGCGGTCAGCGATGATGCTTGAGTTCCCGTGAGCGATGTTGGCAAAGGGTCCACCGTGAATGAACGCCGGGTTTCCCTCGAGGGTCTGGGTGATGTTGGGCAAGAAGGCTTGACGGAGCACCAATGCCATGGCGCCTGCACCGCCGATGTCCTCTGCTTTGACGGGATGGCCTTCCGTGGATGTGCCCACCACGATGTTGCCGAGTCGAGTGCGGAGATCCGCGTAGTCTCGCGCCAGCACAAGGATCGCCATCACCTCACTCGCCGCTGTGATGTCAAACCGGTCTTCCCTCACCCAACCGTTGGCTGGGCCGCCTTTACCGACCGTGATGTTGCGAAGCGCCCGGTCGTTCATGTCAACGACCCGGGGCCAACTGATGCGGGTTGGGTCCAACTTGCAGGCGTTGCCGTGCTTGAGGTGGTTGTCGATGAGCGCCGAAAGCAGGTTGTGTGCCGAGGTTACGGCGTGCAGGTCGCCGGTCAAATGGAGGTTGATGTTCTCCATCGGCAACACCTGGGCGAAGCCGCCACCGGCCGCACCACCCTTGATACCGAAGACCGGTCCCATGGAGGGCTCACGTACCACACAGGTGGCGGATTGGCCGATGTGGCACAGGGCTTGGGTCAAGCCGATGGTCGTCACCGTTTTCCCCTCGCCGAACGGCGTGGGGTTCACCGAGGTCACCAGCACCAAATTGCCCTGCGCCTGGTTGAACCGAGCCTTGAGAGCGTCCCAGGTGACCTTGGCCACCCCTTGGCCCATGGGCGTCAGTTCATGGGCGGAGATCCCGAGTTTCCAAGCGACGGCTTCAATCGCTTCCATCGTGGCTTCCCGTGCGATTTCAAGGTCGGTCTTCATGATGTCGCGTCCCGAGATTTGGGCCTAAGAACCCCACGGTAAACCGCCCCGATGGAACGGTGGTTTGGTGGTTGCTGTTGGGAGCGGACGCTCAGTCATCGTTGACCTTGCCAAGGTAGTCGGGCAGGTCAACACCGGCCATCTTGGCGACGTCGTGAACTGGCGGGAGGCTTTGAATCAACGAGGAGATGAAGTTGGAGGTTGAACCACCTTCGCCACCGTTGCCGGAGTCCCACACCGTGATCTTGTCGATCTTGAGGTTGGCGATGGCCTCGGTCTGGCGAGCGACCAGTTCCTCGATTTTCTCCACCATCAGCAGCGTGGCAGCGGCCTTGGCATCGCCACCGGCGCTTTTGACGAGTTTGGCATAACCTTCGGCCTTGGCTTCCAAGACTGCACGCTGTCCCTCTGCTTCGGCGTTGTAGGCGGCGAGGGTAGCGTCGGCTTGACCTTGAGCGATGCGGCGTTGGCGCTCGGCTTCGGCTTCGGCTGCGATTTCAATCTGCTGCTTCGACACCTCTTCTCGGGCGATTTCTTCGGCTCGCAGACGCTGGCCCTCGAATTCGTACTGGGCCTTCTCGATCTCCACCTGTGCCACCCGCTTGGCGACTTCCGAACGCTTGAGGGCCTCGGCCTCCTTTTCGGCCAGGTCAGCGTTGAAGCTGGCGATGTCGGCACGGGAGAGGTTCTCACCTTCGACGGCCTTGGATTCCTGTTGCTGGACGTAGACACGGCGGTCGGCTTCCGCTTCCTTTTGACCCTTGTCCGATTCGGCTCGGTTCTTGGCCACCTGAATCTCACGGGTTCGGTCGGCTTCAGCCTGGCCGACGGCACCGTCACGGGTGGCGTTGGCTCGGTCGACATCGGCCTTGGCGATGGCTTCGGCGGCGGCCTTGGCACCGATCGATGCGATGTAATCGGCCTCGTCGGTGATGTCCGTGATGTTGACGTTGATGAGGTACAGACCGATCTTGTGGAGTTCGGTGTCGACGTTGTTGACCACTTGGCTCAAAAACGCCTCTCGGTCGCCGTTGATTTCCTCAATCGTGAGGGAGGCAACCGTCAAACGCAATTGTCCGAAGATGATTTCTTTGGCCATGTCCTCGATGGCCTGCTCGTCGAGGTTGAGCAAGCGGACAGCGGCATTTTGCATGATGGAGGGCTTGGTGTCGATGCCGATCGTGAACGTGGAAGGGACGTTGATGCGGATGTTCTGTTGGGAGAGTGCGTGCTCGAGGTTGATGTTGATGGTCATCGGTTTGAGGCTCAAAAACGCATAGTTTTGCACCAGCGGCCAGACGATTTTCCCACCGCCGTGGTAACATTTCGCTGCTCCCGCCCCTTGCGTGTTTCCGTAAACGACCAAGATTTGGTTGGCTGGGGCCAACTTGTAACGGCTGGTCGCAATGTACACCGTGGCGAGGACGACGAAGACGAAGAGCGCAATCCCAATCAGGACAAGGGTTTCTCCGATGGAGGCCATGTGAGTACCTAAGGCCTGCTCCCTTAAGAGATTTCATACGGAAATCGGTTACTCTTCTTCCTGCTGGTCCACCGCATCGGCCACCTTGAGGGGTTTCACGACCAGAATTTCAGCGATGGTGCCCGTGACCACGACGAATTTACCGGTGTCGATCTGCAAGCCTTCGTCTTCGGCAACGGCTTCACAGGTGCGAAGCGCGTCTTGGAATTCGACCTGAACCTCGCCGGACTGGCCGGGGCGGATGGTGCGGTAAACGGTGCCTTTGGCGCCCATTGCCTCGCTGTGAATCACGGTGCCATCGGTTTCGAGGCTGGCTATGGCTTGGAAGACCTTCCCCACCATCCACATGGAGGAGATGCCGGCCACGGTCCCGACGAAGATGGCGGGCAGTGACCCGTAGTCGCTTTGCGAAACAGCCAGGCCGAAGATGCCGAACATCATGATGAAGCTCAACAAGCCTTGGATGGTGAGCATGTGAAAGACGCCCTCGGCGTCCATTTCGAGGTTGATGTCGAGGAAGGGGATGGCGTCGACAAACCCGTCTGCCACACCCCCGACGAGCACGAGGGCGAAGTAAATGATGAACAACACCGTGCCCACCACGGCCATGCCAGCGAAAAACAGGTCAATGCCCGAGATATCGCCCAATCCGAAGTAGTCCAATATCGATGAAAATCCAAACATGGGTCCACGTCCTTAGCTTGCTCGTCGCTTTCGTCGCACATCAACGTTCTGTTGCTTTTTGAGTGGCCGGATGTAAATCATGTAGTAGTGGCCGTAGACGATGGGGCCAAGTGAGCCCCCAACCATCAGCGCCACGCCCCAATCCGGAAGGTTCAACGCAACAGCGATCAAGAACACCACCAGCAAGGCAATGAGAATGAAGGCTTTCTCGAACAGCATCATGAAAATGTTGTCACGGTCGCCGTTCACTTTGTCCTTGATGAGGATCAGGTCGAGCAAACCGGGCATGAAGGCTCACCGTCAAAGGGCGCCGAGCAAAATCTCGAAGACGACCACGATGAAGGCGTACAGTCCGCCAATGAACAGCAGTGGAGGTTGGTTGTCGGATTCAAATTGCTTCTTGATTTCACGCGGCCCTGAGGTGACTTGGCCAAACGAGGCTTCGTAGGCTTTGTCGTTTTTGTTGGACTGGTAAATCAAGAACACGAGGGTGGAAATGATGATCGCCCATGAGGCACCAAACACGGTGCCGAGCGCATCTTGGAATTCGACCCACATTTTGAACGTCAAGTAGACGCCGAGCAACCCCGTCATTGCTCCGACCGAATTAGCCATGCTTTCACCACCGCTGCCTCCCTCTTCAATGTTCGGCCGGAACGCCGCTTCTTTCTTGAGCAGGACGGTCCTGTGGGGGGCATGGTCCCGCTTCGTTACGCAGTGGCGGGCCAACCCATTGCCCATTCCCTGTCACCTCTCTTGATGCATTTGGTGGCAGCGCATGTCGCTCGCCAACACCCCTTTCCCGCGCCGTCCGTTGACCTGGTCGAGGCGGCCACGATCTCGGATGCCTTGGCATGGGGCTACGCCGGGGCCGTTCCCAACCCGGCGGTTTGGGCCCACTCCAACGGTCCTTTCGGCAAATTCCGAACCTCGACGCTCATCAAGCGCGCCGTCGAGGCCGCTGCTGATTTGACCACCGATGAACGGTTGAATCCGGCCCATGTGCCTGTTCCACAGGCCACCGTTGACCCGCGCCTGCCAACCCGCCAGTTCAGCGAAGAGGTGTGGTTGAACCTCACCGCCCCGCTCAAGCACCAACTTCGCTCCACCGCCGTGACGTCCATGGACGGTTCAGAGGCCATCAGCAGCGTGAACGCCTTGCGTTGGGACGGCAAGGGATGGTGGAGCGCTGGATTGGACGGTCAAGGCCTGCTCGATGCCTTGGTCCATCTTGGCTTCCATCCCAATTCACACGTGTTGGGCCTTGTAGGCGGCGGAGGTGCCGCTCGGTCCACGGCTGTTGCGTGGACCGAAGCGGGCGGTCGATGGGTGCAGCTGCCGAGCCGGCGACCCTTGTTGGAGGGCCCATGGGAAGCAGGCCGCACCACCGATTCACCGGACATCACGGCGGTGTTTGACGGTGATGCTGAACTGCCGGACGGGGTGTTGATCATGGCGCAGTATTCGGACATGGAAGGGACCGTGGACGAACGGATCGATGCCCTGTTGGCGGCACCTTACGACGGACGTTGGATGCTCGCCGCCCAACATTTGGCGTGCTGGCGCTCACTGTGGGCTCCAGAGTTATCCGAGGCCTTGCCGTCGCTCGGGGCCTTGTTGCATCAGTTGGTGGTGGCCGAGAACGTCCTATCGGTCTACGCATGAGGGCGAAGGCTCTTTTGCGGGGGGAGGTCAAGGTCTTCCATGGGCGACCGGTCCATCGTGACGCATCTTGTGGTGACCACGGTGCTGCTCATGAGCCTCCCTGCGGGCGCCGTCCTGCCGGAAGACACGGACTTTGAGCCGTCGCACGACGGCGTTGACTTCCCGATCGGCTGGCAGGATTTCCGCCTGGACGGCCCGTTTTCCGAGGAAGTGCGGATGGTGTACCCCGCCATGGAAGAAGGCGAGGGTGCCGACATGGCGGGCAACGGCCCCTTCCCTTGGATCCTGTTCTTCGGCGATTCGGGCGAGGCGATTGACGGGTACATGCTGCTCAGCGAACGGCTTGCACAACGCGGTTTCATCCTCGTCGTGACCACACCCTTTCAAGATGAAACCAACCTCGAGCAGGTTCGCGAACGCATCACGGACGTCGTGGATGTCATGCTTCAACAGAACCAGACCAACCCGCACGTGATGGGCACTGCCGGCAACATCGACCTGCCCCACTGGGGTTTGGCAGGCCATGGAAAAGGGGCCACTGCGGCGTACTTGTCCTACCCGTATTGGAACCAAACCTTCCACGCCCCTACGGTTCACCCACCGCGGGCACTGTTCGGTTTGGGCATGGATTTTGAGGACCTCGACGAGGACTTTTCTTGGGACACCTACCGAATGGACGCTCAACGCATTCAACCCAACACCGGCTTGTTCCTGACCGGCACGGTGGACGAGGTGGCGCCATCGCAAGCCACCATGTCCAGGGTTCAATCCCACGGCGGCATGGGGTGGCATTGGATGCACTTGCTCGGGGCCGATCACTTTCAGTTCCAAGATTCGACCTCGATTTTTGAAAATGAGGACCCCACCCTGAGTCAGTCGGCTCAACTGGACCTTACCGAGGACCACGTTGTGCCTTACCTCAACACCGTGTTGCACGGTGACCACGGTGCCTTCCGAACCGCCTTCAACCGTGCTGAAGGCCCCCATCAAGTGAGCGATACGAACGCCTACATTGACGAGGACCTCGGCGCCAGTGAATTCCTGCGAACCGGCAACATCTCGTCCTCGCACAACCTCTCCGAAGCGCTGGATGGGCTCCAAACCCTCAAGCTCTCCGTGCCGTGGACGCTGCGTGACGGAACAACACCGGATGCACTTCCCGTGGGTTGGGACGTCACCGTGCGATGCGGCTGGACCGATGAGACCTGGCTCGCCAACGGCAGCCTCAACGCCTCGGGACACGCCGTTTGCTCCTACCCCTTGGGCGACGTGGCCCCCGGCACTCACGAGGCTTGGCTCGAGGTCAGCGTGGAAGGTGCGCCGTCCACCGTCGTCGCCACGGTTGAACGAACGAACACACCCATGCAACTCGTGAGTCCCGTGCCCACCGTGTTTGTGCCGCAACGTGGAAGTTCGGTGTTCAATGTCTCCGAGGTGGCCAGCGACCCCGACGGGCAACCGGTTCGCGTCCTGGCGGCGAACCTGAACGGCCCAAACGCTTCGCACTTCGCTGTTGAGGTCTCAGGCGACGGCCTGTCCATGACGGTCAGCCATTCGCTGGACGAGGAGTGGCTGGGTGAATGTCAACTCGCCCTCCACTTGGCGAGCGACGGTGGCGTGGTGGACGAAGCCAACACCAGCTTGCGTGTGCTGTTGACCGAGGTCGACGACCGCGTCCGAACCACCGAAGTTGTCCCCATCCAGGAGTTCCTCGAAGACGGCGAGCCTCGTGCGCTTGACCTTGCGCTTCACGTGGAGGACCCGGAAGGGGAACCGCTCCAGTTGACCATCAACGACGAGTCCTTCGGCGAAGTGGGGCCGGTTCGGTTTTCCCTGTCGGGTACGCTCTTGACCATCTCCCCGTTGCCCAACCAACACGGCTCCGTGGTGCTTCGGGTGATGGTCTCCGATGGCACCACCGAGCCGCTGGAAGTCACGGTGCCGCTGGTGGTCAACCCCGTCAACGATCCTGTGGTGTTGAACCACAGCATGTGGAACGGACTGTCCGTGGACGAAGACGCCTCCCTCGAGGTCGATCTCTCTGCTTGGGCGTACGATGTGGACGGTGATCCCCTGACATGGTCGGTGGAACACAACCACGCTGAACTGGCGGCCTCTGTGGTCAACGGTACGCTGCGCCTGGAACCTGAGCCCGACTGGAACGGTGTTCTCACCAACGTGTGGGTCAACGTCAGCGACGGGGCATCCACGCAGGGTCATCCCGTCAACGTCACCGTAACTCCCGTTGGCGATGCGCCGGTGGCTTCGATTGCGTCCTTCCAGATCCTCGAAGGCTCCAACACGGCCACCATGCAATGGCGGGTGGTGGACGCTGACGGACACATCAACACCAGCGGGACGGTCCTGGTGGACGGTGCTGAGGTCGCTGCCAACCACTCGTGCCTCGCCGACGGCCCCAACGCAGCCCAATGCGTGAGTTTGTTGGCCCTCCCCTCCGGCCTCACGGGCAGTGTGCCGATTGAACTCCGATTGTGGGATGACGACCTCATGCGCACCAGCGTGGTGAACTACGTGTTCGATGCGGGGGGCAACGCCTCCCTTGCGACAGACGACGACGGATCTTCGGCCGAGGCAGGTTTGCCCACCACGTGGGTTGTGGGCGGTTTGGCGCTGCTGGCGGTCGGTGCAGTGATCCTGTTCTTGACGGGCCGTTCACCACCCGAGCCTCCGATGTCCACCAGGGCGCGCAATGAGAAAACTGCGCCCCGCATGGGCTTGTTGGAGCGTGCGCAACAGCAGCGCTGACAGCGAAGCGTGTCACGAACCCTGCTTGAACTCAAGCAATGGGGGCGGACGTCGTCCACTCGGCGTTCGGTTTGTGCCAGTCCCGCAGTTGATCGGTTTCGAGCCGAAGCTGAATGCGTTGTCCTTCTTCAAGAACGGTGTCCATGAAGGCAAAGTCAACGACGAGTTCGTTGGACCGGAAGGTGTCGTCGAAGAGAACGTCGGTGGCAATGACCTGCTCCTCCTCGAGCAGTTCGTACATCACCCGAAGGTGGCACTCCTGAAGCGGGTTGCGAAGCGAACAGGATTCGCTGCTGCCGTCGTGCTCAACGCGCACGAAGCCTTGGAGATCCGCCTCACCGCGGTGGTCCGTGAGCTGAACGATGCTGTCCTTGGCGGTCGGTGCACACACGCACTCCATGTTGTCCACTTCCACTTCGGAATGCAAGTCCACCTCGACCATCACCGTCCGCACTTCAACCAACGACCCGAGGGTGTGGGTGGCGGTGACCTTGTACTGCCCGGGGCGCTCAAAGGCATGAACGGCTGAGGCGCCGGTGGCCGTGGTGCCGTCGCTGAAGTCCCAGACCACGAGGCCCTCAACACCTGTTGCGGAGAAGACGAATTCGTGGAGAATTTCTTCGACCTGCTGTTCCTCGTTGTTGTCGCCTTCGTCAACTTCCACCATCACATACCGGTTGGTGCCGTTAAGTTGGTCCACCGTCGCTACCAAACCGTCGCTGGATGAACGGCTGACGAGGTCGGTGCTCAGCACGGCGTAACCGGAGACGGCTCCGAGGACAAAGACGGCGACCACAACGCCCAGCAAGGTCCATCGGTCCATGAGCGAATAACTGCGGTTGGGTTGATAAGTGGGTGTTTGGGCCTCACGCAGCCCAGTTCACAGTGGGATGTTGCCGTGCTTCTTGGGGGGCGACCACTCGCGCTTGGTGCGCAGAATGTTCAGGGCTCGGATGAGCCGTTGACGGCTCTCTTGTGGCTCGATCACATCGTCCAGCCAGCCGTTGCGGGCCGCCACATAGGGGTCGCCGAACTTGGCTTTGTACTCGTCGACGAGCCGTTGCCGCACGGCTTCCTTCTCGTCATCTGGGGCTGCGCCGATTTCCCGGCGGTGGATGATGTTCACAGCACCTTCTGCTCCCATGACGGCCAACTCTGCAGTGGGCCAGGCCACGTTGTAATCGCTCTGCAGGTGCTTGCAGGACATGGCAAGGTAAGCGCCGCCGTAGGCCTTGCGGGTGACGAGTGTCAACTTAGGAACGGTGGCTTCCGCATAGGCAAACAGGAGTTTTGCACCGTGACGAATGATGCCGCCCCACTCCTGAACAACCCCGGGCAAGAACCCGGGGACGTCCTCGAACGTGACCAATGGGATGTTGAACGCGTCGCAGGTTCGGATGAAGCGGGCTGCCTTGATGGAAGCGTCGATGTCCAAACAGCCAGCCAACACCTTGGGTTGGTTACCGATGACGCCGATGGACTGGCCGTTGAGGCGTGCAAACCCGATGATGATGTTCTCGGCGTAGGCAGGGAACAACTCCATGAAATCGCCGTCGTCCACCACGTCGGCCACGACTTGCACCATGTCGTAGGGCTTGTTGGGGTTGTCCGGCACGAGCTCTTGGAGGGTGTCGTTGATGCGGTCGGTGGGGTCGGCGGTCGGCACGTGAGGCGGGTCGGCCATGTTGTGGTCCGGCAGGAAGGAGAGGATGGTGGCAGCCAATTCACAGGCCTCTTCTTCGTCGTCAGCGATGAGGGAAGCGATGCCGGAGCGGGATGCGTGGAGGTTGGCACCCCCCAATCCCGCTGCGTCCACCTCGCCAAGCATGACCTCTGGGGTTTCGAGCGGTGAGGACATGAACAACTGCCCGTGCTCTTCACCGAGGATGGTGAAGTCCGACAGGGAGGCCGCAAGGGCCGATGCGCCCACAACCGGGCCAAGGACCACGCTGATCAGCGGGATGCGGCCGCTGCACTGCACCAGACGGTCCAGCATTTCGCCCGTGCCGGCCAATGCGTTCACACCGTCTTGGGCGCGCTGGCCACCTCCGTCCCACATGCCGATGAGCGGTGCTTTGGCACGTTCGGCCATTTCGACAACTTTAGCGATCTTCATGGCGTGCATTTCACCCATGCTGCCGCCGTGGACGCTGAAATCTTGGGCAAAGCAATACACACGGCGACCTTCGATGGTGCCTTGTCCGGTGACCACGCCGTCCCCCAACGTGGGGTGCATGAACATCTCGTGGTCCACGGTGCGGTGGGTCACGAAGGTGTCGAGTTCCAAGAAGGAGCCTTCATCGAGCAGGGTGTTGATGCGATCCCTCGCCGTGCCGCGCCCACTGGCACGGATGGATTCTTGACGCTTGAGGCCGCCGCCAAGCCTGGCGGCTTCCCGCTTTCCACGCAAATCTTCCATGCGGTGGTCCACGTTGCCTTCCACGTTGCTTCCACTCCGCCTCGGTTTTTGATTCAAGCGCTCAACGACGCAGGTTCTCGCGGTGTTCTCCACACAGGTTGCTGGCCATCGCTTCAGCGACATCCATCGCTTGCGAGAGCACCCAATGCAACTTCACGCTGATGGCTTCGGGCGTGGCGTTCATGCCGTGCCCCAACACGCCGAGTTCGAGTTGTTGACGACCTTTGGCGTAGACGTTCATGTCCACGGGGCCATGGATGCACTGGTTGACGACCACCACGGGCAATTGCCGATTCATGCATCGCATCAAGGTCCGCCAAAGCACGGTGTTTTCGGGGGCGTCGCCCATGGCGTCTTCGATGGGGAGATGGCCCAACCCCGTTCCGTGGATCACCAAACCTTGCACGCCGCTGGTGATCACGGCTTCCACGTGTTCCCCGTGGAGCCAAGGCCCTGCCACGAAATGACCGATGCGTTGACCCGGCTCAAAACCGTGAACGGTTGTGGCGATGGGGCGAGCTTCACTGGCCGTGCGGGCTGCTTCGTACCCCGCTTCAAGTCGGTGTTCGGGCCCACCGGGCAACAATTCGATGATCGCCAGTGGCTCGGCGTTGACAGGCTGGAACGCATCTCGGCGGGAGGAATGCAGTTTGCGCACGCCCAACCCTGAATGCACCGACAGGGTGCCGTCGCTTTGCCCCTCGTGCATGACCACGACGGCATTGTCACCGGCATGACCGGTGGGAAGAGGTCCCGCCGCCGCCCAGTGGACGGCCCCAAGCAAATTCTCGGTGGCGTCGGTCGACCCCCGGTCGCTCGAGCGCTGGGACCCCACCAACACAACAGGGCCTGGCAACCGGTCACCTCGGCCGCCGAACGCAAAGTTCAGCGCCGCCGACGTGTAATGCAAGGTGTCGGTGCCGTGGGCAATGACCACACCGCGGCAACCGTCCTCGAAGGCCGTTGCGACTGCCTCGGCCATGAGGTTCCAGTGCTGGGGCCGGATGTCGTCGCTGAACATGTTGCCCACCTTGACCGCATCCAACGCAGCCAATTGCGCCAGTTTGGGGATGGAGGCGATGAGTTCCTCAGGTTCAGAGCGGGCGACGACGGCACCGCTGGCGTAGTCAACTTTGGAAGCGATGGTGCCGCCGGTGTGGACGATTCGAACGCGGGGTAAGGCGGTGTTGGCCGTCATCGTATCGGCGGCATCAAAGGGGGTGGTCGCCACCAAGCCATGGTCCTCCACGGACAGCAGGTCTTCGTGACGCACGCTGACGTTGTACCCGTTGTCAAGTTTGAGGGTCAGGTGACGTGGTGCTGCAGGGGGAAGCACGCGCCCCTCGTGCTGGGTTTCGCCCTGATGGGTGTTCACCAAAACCGTGGCACGATGACCGATTTGGGGGAGGTCTTCCATGCTGTGCGGGTGGGGCACGCACTCCATGAAGGGTTCGGCTCACTGCGATAGGTCCTTGACCTTCTCCACAAGGTCCATCCGGCGCAATCGCCACACGCCAATGGGTGTCATCGCCACGGCGATGAGCAACACGCCGCCCATCAGGGTGAAGGCCACGCTGGGAACCAGCACGATGGGGAAGTAGAACTCCCATGACGAGAACGATGCGGCCAAACCAACAGCACCGCCGTACGCAAAGGCAACACCGACCAGGCCACCGACCGTTCCGATGATGAGGCTCTCGAACAGCAGCATGCCACCCAAACTCTTGGTCGATGCGCCGAGCACCCGAAGTGTGGCGAGCTCGAAATCGCGCTCGGAGATGTTCATGATCATCGTGTTGAACATGACCACGACCGTGAACATCAAGCCCACGGCCATCATCACTTGAAGGAATTGAGTTTGTTGTTCCAGCAGGGTTTCAATGCCATCGAGCAGGTTCTGACGCTCCACCACGCCGACCGTCAACTCGCCAAGGGATTGGTCCACGTCCACACCGTTCGGGCTGCTGAGGTACACCGATGTGGCGTTCACACCGGTCAGGTCGGCCAGGTCCGCTCGGTCGAAGTACATGGTTCGGGCGAATTCACCGCGGGTCGCACCCACCGGCTCGACCGTGACCGGTTGGCCGTTGACCGTCACGTCGCGCTGCTCGCCCAAACTCCATTCAAGCATGGAGAGGGACCCCTCGTCCATCATGACCTTCAGGACCGAGCCGCCTGCGCTCAATGCAACGCCATCCACGACGTTCACGGGACGCATGCTTTCGTCGTCGTACGCGTTCATGCCGATGGCCGTGAAGGCCCTCATGACGCCATCCGGGTCCTCAACGCTGCCCGATGCCATTTCGATGAGGCGTTCATGCAGCACGTCCCGGTCCTCGGCCCATGCGATGACCGCCTCATCGCCGCCCGGCATCACGTAGGCCTGAGCGTCCCATGTTTGGTCGTCGCGAAGGCCACCCACGATGGTGTCCTCCAACCCTACCGTCATCATCTGGATGGAACCAAACAGCATCAAGGAAATGCCAACGGCGAGGAAGGTCATGCTGAGTCGAATGGGTTTGCGGAAGGTGGAGCGGATGGACAGGCCGAGTTGCGTTGGCATCCACGAAGTCAACCGCTTCAGGGATGAACTTCCCACCCGAAGGTTGTGTTGCCCACTCATCACGACCAGTGGGTCCAACCGACTTGATTTCCACGCAGGAAAAGCTCCCGAGATGAACACAACGGCCATGGTGGACGCGATGATGGTGGTGTACATGCCGACGTCCAGCTGCCGTTCCACGATCGGCAGGCCCACGAAGGATTCGTAGAAATCAAGCATGAAGTGCATGCCCTTCGGCCCGGCCAATGCACCCAATGTGCAGCCCACGGCGCCGATGGCGATGGGCGCGAGCAAATATCCGGTCATCAGGCTGCGACGCGGAACACCGAGCGTGCGCAAGACGGCGATTTCTTTCGCTTGGCTTTGCACCAGGCGCTGAAGGCTGAGCACGATGGTGATGGAGGCGATGACGGCGATCATGACGGTGAACGGTGCGCTCGTTCGTTTGGCGCCTTCGAGGTCTTGGCGCAGGAACTCAACCGAGGGGTGCTGGCCGCGGTCGCGAACGCGTGCGTCGAGGCCGACCGCCTCGAGGGCGTCGTCCGTTGCTTCATGCACGCCGGCTATGCCGGCGCCTTCATCGGTCTCGGTGTCGGGCAGGTCGAACGAAGGGGTCCCCTCCACGTCGAGCAGGATGGTGTTGGCACTCCCGTTGGCCACGCCGTGCATGCGTGTCAGCCCTGCGTCGGAGAGGTACCCCACCACGAACTCGCCCTCGTTGGGTGGGAAGATGGCACCCTCGGGCATCATGAGGACGTGCAACGGATGGAAGGCGAACCCAACCACCGTGAATTCAAACGAACCGTTGCCCGATGTGAGGTTCACGAGATCACCGATGTCAAGGTCGAGCACATCGGCGACGTGTTGATCGATGACGACCTCGCGGTCGGTGTTCGCCCATCGCCCTTCCGTTTCGCCATCCGGCATCCACAGGCGGTCTGCGTTGGCCGACGCAGGCATGCCGTGCCACACAGCGGTCAGCAGATGGTCACCGGTCGTGTTGCTGTGGAACATCAGCCCCGGCACCACCAAGCGACCTTCGCACGTGTCCAGTTCGGCACCTTGGGCCGTGGTGCCGTCCCAGTCCTGTTCAAGCCGACCGCAAAAGGCCGAAACCTGTTCGGCGGACCACACGGCCGTTCCGTTGTCGATCCACAAATCGGCGAGGTTGCCCCCCGATTCTGAATCGGATTGGAGTTGGTCGTACATCGTTTCCAAGTTGGCGGCATAACCCGTGAAGGTGATCCCGGCGAACACACCCATGAACACCATGAGCACCACCGATATCAAGCGCAATTTGGTCTTCCACAGCGACCGAGCCAAGCGTTTGTTGAGGAGGGCTGACATGGAACGGCCTCACTCAACGGTGGAGGGGGTTTGCTGTTCGTCGGACACGATTTGCCCGCTGTCGATGCGGATGACTCGGGTGGCGAACTTGACCAGCCCTTCGTCGTGGGTGACGAACACGGCCGTGATGTTTTCCTGCTCACAGGCGTGAATGAGGGCGTTCATCACCATGTCCGAGGTTTCGGTGTCAAGGTTGCCGGTCAATTCATCGCCCAGCAACAACCGTGGTCGCTTGGCGATGCTGCGGGCGATGGCCACGCGTTGCTGCTGCCCACCGCTGATCTCACCGGGGAACCGATCGGCTTCGGCGTTCAAGCCAACCAATTCAAGCAAGGCCCTTGCACGGTCTGGGTCCTTCTGACCGGCCAGTTCCTGAATAAGCAGGATGTTTTCCATCACCGTGAGGTCCTGAAGCAGGTTGAAGAATTGGAAGACGTAACCGATGTTCTCCCGTCGGAAGCGTGTCATGGCTTCCGAGTCGTTGCGGGGTACATCGTTCCCGTTGAAGGTGTACGTGCCGTTCGTGGGACTGTCAAGGGCCGAGAGGCAGTTCAGCAGGGTGGTCTTCCCGGATCCCGACGGTCCGAGGAGCACCACTCGCTCACCTTGTTGGATGCTGAGGTCAATGCCGTCGAGGGCTTTCACATCCCCGGCCGGTGTGCTGTAGTAGCGTTGGATGTTGGACATGCTGAGCAGGGTCATGGGTTCGCCTCTGTGACGGGTTGTGCTCAGCATTTGCTTCTTTGATTTGACGGTGGGGCCCCCCGCTGAAGCGGTGCGCAGATGGTGCCGGGAGCGGGGCTCGAACCCGCGACCTTCGGATGTCTCAGACACCACAAGGGGCTTTGCACGTCATACGATCGCCTTGGAGGCTGCCCTATGAGTCCGACGCGCTACCAACTACGCCACCCCGGCCTGCCCTTGGGTGCGCCCTTCCCTCTTTGAAGAAATCGGCCGCGTCCCATGCGCTCGTTGCATCCGTTTGGCACGAATTGGCACCGATGCGTTCTAACGCTGGCTCGTCCGCCAAGGGGTCATGGTGGACCTGCGGACGGCCATGGCGGCGGCGCAAGCCGAGCAAAAGCGTCGCCAAGACCGTGGCGGTTCCACCGAGAAAAAGAAGAATCGGTCTGGTGCCGATTTGGGGATTGAACCCTTCGACCCGGTCAAGTACGTCAACAAGGAACGGGCCGACACCGCTTCGATGTGGTTGGTCATTGCATTCGCCGTGGTCGTCACGTGTTTGATGCGCTACGTTTTGATGCCCAACACCACCCTTGACAAGACCGACGTCCTGTACTTGCTCCCGCTCACCATGATGATCCTCATCCCACAGATTCATCGCAGCGTCATGCCCGAGCGGTTCAAGGAACATTACACGAGAGGAACATGGTTCCGAGCGTTTTTTCTCTACACCTTCACCTTCCTTTCCGTGTCGTTTCTGCTCGTCAATCCACCGTTCGGTGACATCGTGGCACCGCAACTGGCGGACGAATGGGGCGTGGCGATCGAGACCGAGAACGGTTTTCTGTTCGCTGACGACAACCGGAGCAACACGGTGTCTTGGCAGCTCGAGTCCGGCAACACCGTGGCCGGGGGTGCCTGGTTGTTGTTCGGGTTGGCCGACAACGTCGGTGCCAACGCTGCCGACGTGACCGTGGTTCACGAATTCGGCCCGCAAGACAACACCCTCAGCGGCAACGACTCGTTTTGGTCCACACACGGAGGCGATGTGGGTGGATGGCGAACCCAATCCAACAGCACGGCCCCGATCTTGCTGCCGCACGGTGAGCAGGACCAAGCCATGGCCGTGTTCCTTGGCAACGATCTCCCTGCGGGCGAACACACGGTCAGCGTTTCCATCAGCGAAGAAGGCAACCCTTGGACCAACACCCGTGAATACGTTTGGACGTTCATCATCAGCCCGCCCTGAGCTTGCTCAAGCCAGCAAGTCTGCGTGCGTGGTGACAATGGCCGTGAGCAGGGCGCTCACGCGCTCACGGTCGTGGGCATCGCGCTCCAACCGAGCAGCTCTCCGATGTCGGTTCATGCGTGCCAAGGGGGCGAACACGGTCCAACAAAGGGCTGTTTCAAGGGTGTTGATGAGGGCGGTCATAACCATGAGGCGACGGCCAGGTGCTACCTCGTTTTCTGGGAGGGGTGGGGTGAAAACTGAAAGTGAAATTGATGCCGTGCTCCGGCACTTGGTCGCCAGCACATGCCGTACGGAGCCTCATTGAGGCGTGCCCCTCCAGCAACTCAGACGGCGCCGGAGGATTGGAAATGGGCCACGATTTGGGCGGTCAAAGCATCGAGTTGAATTTGTTCGCCACCTCCTTCCACCAACCGATAATCGGTTTCGGCCATCCATTCTGTGAGCGTGAGTTTGGATGGTTCGGCAAGGAAGTCGGCTGAATACAACTCCCGATGGAGTTGATTCACGAAATCGGTTCCTGCCAAACCGAAGCGGTCAAGCAACTCGCGCAGCCGTCGGCGTGCAGCATGGAATCCATCGTCCTTGCACGCCATGAGGTAGCCATGAAGGGCCTCCGGCGGTGCTGTCGCCGAGGTTTCGTACACCAATTCCCTCGACACGGTGGTGTTCAAAGCAGCCGCCACCTGAAGTGCCGTGAGGGCTTTTCGCAGGTCGCCTTGCGAGATGCGCGTCAGGGCCTCCACGGCTCCATCGCCCATGGTCAGCCCTTCAACGCCGGCGACGTGGCTGACCTGGCTGGACACATCGGCATCGGCAAGGGGGCGGAACCGGAAGACGGCGCACCGCGATTGGATCGGTTCAATGATTTTCGACGAGTAATTGCACGAGAGGATGAACCTGCAGGTTTCGGCGTATTGTTCCATGATCCGTCGAAGGGCGCCCTGTGCGTCGTTGGTGAGGGCGTCGGCCTCGTCGAGAAAGATGATCTTGAACGCCGCCCCGCCGTAGGGTTGCGTTCGGGCAAACTGCTTGACCTTGGTTCGAATGCTTTCCAGTTTGCGTTCGTCCGAGGCGTTCATCTCGAGGAGATTTTGGCGGAACGCTTCGCCAAAGATGTCCTTGGTCAAGGCCATGGCTGCGGTCGTTTTCCCGGTACCGGGTGGGCCGGCGAAGAGGAGGTGTGGGAAGTTCTTCTGGCCGGCGTAAGTCCCGAGCCGTTGAACGACGGCCGCCTGCCCCCGAATCTCACCCACCGATTGAGGTCGGTGCTTTTCCACCCAGAGCTCGCTCATGCTTTTGTGGGTGTTTGACGAGCCTCCTTCAAGGTTCGCATGACCTTTCACGCCTCCTCCGACGGGCATGTTTGAGCGTGCTACCGAAGCCGCCCGTACCGGTTGATTCAATGCACTGAGGGGAAAAGTCCCTATATCGGGTTGCGGTGTATGGGATGAGCCCCATGCGTGAAGTTCCTGCCCCCCAAGGTCGCCGCACCGCCATGCTCCTCGTTGTGATGTTTTTGCTCGCCGACATGGCGCTGCCTCACACGATGGAAGGTTGGTCCACGCTTGAGGACGACCGGACGCCATCGCCTCGGTTTGCAACGCTCAACCACGCCATTCACGCTGACACCCACATCATGTCAGCCACACCCAACTCTGCCTACAACACCTCGGCGGAAGGCCACCTCAACGACGATCCGACGAACGAATCTCGTCTCCTGCTTCGTTTCCCCATGAATTACACGGCACAAGACACCATCCTCGACGCCACCATCGACCTTCAGTGCAACACCACCGATTCCACAACTGACATGTGGGCCTACACCGCTGAGATGAAACTCGGGTGGAACGGGTCTTATGCGTCATGGAATTACGCTGCTTTGTCCTACCTGTGGGACACGCCCGGCGGCGACGGCTCCAACGACCGTGGCGAGTGGGAACCACCGGTCAAAATCACGGCCAACGGCACCCTGTCGCTGAACGTGACAGCGATGGCGCAGCATGCTGCCAAAGCGAACAACAGCTACATGTCCGTGATCGTGGCCTCCATTGGTGCCGGTTACACCTGTCAAATGAGCGAGACCACCACCTCGGCCAACGCACCGGTCTTCACGGTGAACGCAGCCTCAACGCCCGCTACTGCTGGTGGTGCCGTCCAGCCTGATTTGCCCGTCCAGAACGGCGCACCGTGGATGACGGAAGATTTCCTGCTCACGGCGGTTTCCACACCCCGTTTGTCCTACAGCATGAACACCGGTCAAGATGTCGAAATGCACCTGAGCACCTCGAGCGACTGGTTGTCGGAGGATGATGGAGACTGGCATTACTCCACCTTGTGGGACACGTTCGTGTCGAGCGGGGTGAGCGGTGCATTTGACGTCCCGTCCACCGACGCCTTCACCAATGGAACCGAGATGTACATGCGCATCCGTTCCATCGACAGCAACGGTCAATGGGGGAACTGGTCGGGTGCCTACTTCCTGTTGCCCGACTTGGACGTGACGGACAACGGTGACGGCACGGCCTCGTTGAACCTGAGTGCGGCGAATGTTGGCATGGACGACCTCTTCATTCAGGACACTTATGTGTCACAAACCGCCGTGACCATCAACTACGCCAACTCCGTGCTCCTTGACACTTCCATGACGTCGAGCAAGGAGCGCCTGATTCACTTCCGCCTCAGCCTCAATCAACTCGGGTTGCACGACAACTTGACCATCGTGGATGCAGCCCTCAACCTCACCCGCTCTTCATCTTCCGGTGATGCGGTGCTTTCGCTCCACGGTATGGACGAATCGGGTGCTTACGTGACCGATGAGATGACCTGGAACTCGATGGGCTCCACTGGAACTTTGTGGTACGACGGCGGACGAAGCAACGGGACGGCCACCATTGACAGTGCCGATGTCGATCAGGCCTCGAACGCCTTCAGTTTCGATCTCACTCATGCCGTTCAAAACTACCTCGACGATTCCGATGAGGCCCCGATGGACCTGATGATGGCGGTCCGGGGCAAGTATCAGACATACACCAACGGTGACGGGATTGAATTCCATTCCAGTGAAGCGGGGCTCACCAGCCAGCACCCCTACACCACGCTGACCTACAAGTGGGGCAATGGCGCCCCATCTCCCATGACCTTGAATTCGCCACTCGGCGGGGTGGCGATCTGGAACCAAACGGGACACAACTTCACCGGCAACACCCAACCGACGCTTAATTGGACTGCACCCTCCGGCGTGGGCGATGTTCTCTTTGAGCTCGCACGCGATGAGGATTTCCGCCTCAAGGACATGACCGTCGACACCCGTGTGGACAGCGATTTTGAGCCCGCTGATGGCCTATTGAACCTCACCGGCGACAACACCCTTGACCTCGGGAACATGTACTTCTGGCGGATGGCCACCGTCGACAGCAACGGGCATTACGGCTCATGGGTGTCGTCAAGTTTCTTCGTTTCCAACGCTGAAAGCGTGCATTTGGGCAACGACCGCTACGAATTCCGCATGCGCCACGGCAACGGTTCCACCGACGGACAGTACCCCGCCTGTGACGACACCTACATCGTCAGCGGCGACAGCTCGGGAAATTACGATGGTGACAGTGAAATGACCGTGAACTACAACACCAACGGTCTTGAGGTCACCTCCTTGATGGGTTGCAACCTCCTGTCCAACCTGCTGCCCGACGGGTACGCCGTTGAGTCCGCCCACCTCCGTTTGACCCTCACCTCGGAAACGGACAACAGTCCGGTCATCGGTGTCTGGGAGAGTGAACAACACAACTGGTCCGCTGAGGATGCTTCGTGGAACAGTTACGACGGTGACAACTCTTGGGACGGTGCAGGTGCGAAGGGCGTTGAGCGCAGTTCGTTGTTGGAATCCATCACCTTGGGCAGTTCGTTTGCTGAGGACGACCAAGTGGAATGGAACGTAACGCTCGCCGTACAAAGCGCCATGCGTGAAGAGCGACGCGTGGATTTCATCGTCGGCATGGTCGGTGCGGGAAGCGGTGTGACCCGAACGGCCTACTTCGCAACGGCCGAAGCCTCCGTCGCCGACCGGCCAGAATTGCGCTTCGTCTACGTCCCCGGTTCCGACGCCGTGCCCGCCAATCCAGTTCCCCAGACGCCACTCAACGGATCGTGGTCGATGGGTACGGGTGTCGACCAAACGCCGATCAGCCAACCCGAATTGACATGGAGTTTCAGCGGCGGCATGGCCATCGGTGGCTACATTGTTGAACTGGACACGACGGATGATTTCAGTTCACCCGATCGGAGCGCCGCATCGTCCTGGAACAACGCCGGCTTTGACGTGACCAACCTCACCTATCAGCCCACCAGTGCCCTTGATGTGGGTGAAACCTGGTATTGGCGGGTTCGTGCTGTCTCGGCCACCAACCAAATTGGGGGATGGTCCGACACGTTCCACTTCCATCTTCCCGACCTTACCACAACGGTTCTCAGCAGCACAGCGGCAGCAGTTGAGTGGGTGCATCACGAGGCCCTGCCCAGCCTCAATGTACCGCACTTTGTCGACACGTACGTGATTGAGAACGGTTCGGGCGCAGACCAATCCTACGGGACCTCATCCACGCTCAGCGTGGGCGAGGTGAACGGCTACGATGCCGCAGCCTTGATGCTGGTGCCCCTTGACGACATCCCCCAGCCCAGCAACGCCCGCATCACCGTGGCGACCCTCATGCTGTTTGCTGAGTCACAATCCGACGATGACGTGCCTTTGGCCGTCCGTCCTGTCTATCAAAATTGGACCGGATCTGCCAACGCAACGACCTACGACGGCACCAACAACTGGTCGGAGCGCGGCGGTCGCGACATCGGCGTGGACATCGGTCCATACATGGATTTGGTGTCCAGCGAAAGCGACGCATGGATGGCCTTTGACATCTCGGAAGCCGTTCAAGTGGCTCTCGCCAACGGCAACAATCACGTGTCGCTGATGGTGTATGCATCATCGGACACCTCCGACAGCGTGACCTTCACTTCACTCGAAGGCGCCACTGCCCAACGGCCCTATGTCAACGTGACGTGGGAGGACGGCCTTGTGGCCAGCCCCACCACCGCGGGCATCAACACTGCACCTGCACCCAACGCCATCGTTTGGGACACAGGGTCTCATGCGCTCGTTGCCGACCGCCGGCCGACGATGAGCTGGACCTACTCGGGCAGCAGCGCCGTCACGGATTGGCGTGTGCTCATCCAACAGGACGCCGCTGACGACATGGCCGGGCTCTTCGTGTACGATTCCAGGTACAACGCGTCCATGTTCGACGTCACGAACCGAACGTTCACGCCCGACAGCGACCTCGATTTCTCGATGGATATCTTGTGGATGGTTCAGCCGATCAACAACGGCATGCTCGGTCCCCGCGGCAACGCTACGTTGTTCCACCTCCCCAACGACATCGGTCAAGAACTGAACAGCACCCACGCCACCGTTGCCATTCAACAACACAACGCCCTGCCTGGTGACCTCTACCCTGTCGTTACGGAGGACACCTTCCTTGATAGCGGCAATGCACAGGCCGGTCAAGGCAACAGCAATCTGCTCTTCGTCGGTCGCAGTCAGGTGGGTTACTCCAACGCGAACCTTCGCACCTCCTCCCTGATTTCGATGAACTTCAGCAGCCTTCCCATGCCATCCAGTTACGAGGTGGTGGACGCCTCGCTTGACCTCACTTCCATCACGCATCAAGGTTCTGTGCTTGTTTCCGTTTCAGAAATGATCACCCCTTGGTCCGAAGCATCGACGTGGTCCTACCCTGCAGGCAACACCTCGACGTGGGCTTCGGTGGGCGCTTACCAGTCCTCCGACGCCGCACTCCCGTTCAATGCACCAACATGGGTGAACAACAGTGGACAAGCTTCGTTTAACGTGACGGCCTTGATTCAGCATGCCTTGGCAACGGGTCGCACCGAACTGAACGTCATCCTGCAGGCTGAGGACTTGATGGGCGGGGTGAACGGGCGTACCCAATTCGCCAGCAGCGAACACGTCAACCTCGCGTACCGCCCCAGCCTTAACCTGACCTATCGGGTGGACACCGGTCCGTGGCACGCATCGGGAGCCAACAACTTGATGCCCGCCGACGGCGCCACACTCTGGGACACCAGTCAGCCTCGCCCAAGCGGTCAAACGAGCACGGACTTTTCGTGGTCTTCATCGGTCACGAATGAAACCCAATGGGTGATGTGCGTTTCACCGACGATGCGGATGGTCCAAACGACATGCGTGGACTCCAACAGCATTTCCGCAGGTGACCACGACGATTTGACCTACGACGCTTCCAACCTCGTCATCACAAACGACGGCATGGAACAAGGCGATGTCTGGACATATTGGCGCATGCGTGCTGACCAAGACGACCGCATTGGCGAATGGTCCGATGTGCACCGATTCCGAAATCCCAACGACCAAGGTTCGGACGACGGTGCAGGCAACCACACCCTCAACATCTCTCGAGGAAGTGTGTTCACTCAAACCGGTTTGTTGCCCTCGGTGCCCGACGTGGAAATCAGCTCAGGTTTGAGTGTGAACGTTGGATCTCAAACCACCCTCACGCTTGGGACATCGAGTTCAGGAAGCGGAGAAAGCAGGGTGCTGATGGAATTCGACTTATCCGCCATGCCCTGGCCCTCAGCCATGACGCCGACCGAGATGATCCTCCGCATGTACCAAACCAACCTTGCTGGGACCTCTTCGTCCACCGTCGCTGCGTATGCGTGCAACGGTTTCAGCGAAAGCACCACCGTGTGGTCCAACGCCCCGACCTGCTCGACCACCGAGGTGACCCGCTCAACGTTGACCCTTACCTCGACGACGGGTTGGGTGGATTGGGACCTCACCGGTCTCGCGCAAAGCAACATCGCCAACGGCAACACGACGATGACCATCATGCTGGCACGCGTGGGCACCACCGGCTCCTCCCACACGTTCCATTCCTCCGAGCACACCAACACCAATCTTCGACCGCACCTCGTGTTGGATTACGTCGACAACACAGCAGGCATCAACCCTCCCAGCCAGCCAACTCTGACCTCGCCCAGCGATGGGAAGGTCTTGTACGAGAATCAAAGTGGACTGCTGCTCCCTGACACTCAGCCAGTTCTCTCGTGGAATTCCGTGGCTGGCGCCACCGGGTACATCGTGACCATCGAAGGCGAATCCGGCCGGGTGAAGTACAAGTCCTGGGAGGACAGCGAAATCAGCAACACGACCTTCCAATTCGACGACGACCTTGTTGAAGGTAGCCAGTTCACATGGTGGGTTCAAGCCGTGAATCAATCCATCCCCGGCCCCTCATCATCGCGTTGGTCGTTTGCTGTGGGCGACCCTCATCATCAATACAACGGTGATGGAACGTTCACCTACACCTTCCAAACCGGCAACGAAGTGGCTGCGTTTGGTCACACGAACGTGCAGGACGCCACCCTTTCCAGCGAACAACCCGGTTCCAATTTTGGTGAAGATTCTACGTTGAGCGTGGGCACGTACTGCGGTACGTTTTACACCAACGAATGTCGCCTTACGATTGGCTTTGATGCTGCCCAAGTTCCGTTCGTCCCTTACCAGAACGTTCACTCGGCGTCGGTTGGTATGTACCTTGACGATTGGACTTCCGCCAACGGCGCGACGTCCATGACCTTCAGCGTTCATCCCCTGTTGGGCCCATGGAGCCAACTGAGTGCAACATGGAACGGCACCACATCGGGCTCCACGTGGGGTGCTCCCGGCATGCAAGCCGGTGTGGATTACGGTGATGCCGTTTCAAGCACGACGGTGAACGTCGATTCCAGTGGCTGGGTGTGGTTTGACCTAAGCACGCCGGGCATGACCATCTCCAGCTCGCATGCGTGGATCGTCATCGGTGTGCCCAACACGGGCGTTGCCCATGCCAGTTTCCACTCCAGCGAGGCTGCAACGTTGAGCTTCCGACCTCAGGTGTTGTTCAACACGACGAACACCACGACCATCGACATCACGCCAAACGGGCTGGTGTCCATCGATGCCGATTCGACCCAGTTGTTCCAATACGATGTCTACGACCACCTCGGCGTGGAGCAAAGCCCCCCCATCACCTGGTCGGCCAGTGCTGGGGTCATCGGCTCGAACGGGCTCTACACACCGTCGCTGGCCGGAACCCACACGGTGGCGGCATGCTTTGGTTTGGTGTGCGGCATCCAGAACGTGACGGTCACACCCGGCGCACCCGTGCAGCTCATGGTAACGCCGATGGTGGCATCGATCACCGCCGACGAGACGTTGACCCTTCAGGCCAACATGTTGGACCAGCACGGCAACCTCGTTCCGGGCGAAGTGTTGACCTACACCGCCTCCAACGGGAGTATGTCGGCTGTGATGCCTCACGTGTTCGAACCGTACGCTGTCGGCAACCACACCGTGACCGTGACCCATCCAGCGAGCGGTGAACAAGTGGTTATCGACGTCACCGTCACCAACGGTGCACCCGATTACTTCGTCCTCCTGGGTTGCGAAGGCACCCGTCCGGCAGGGCAATGGTGCGACATCGAGGCCCGCCTCTTTGATCAATTTGGTAATCAACTGCCGATTGAGGAGGCCGGTGACCTCACGTGGACCACCACCAACGGCAACTACTCGGAATTGAATCAGCAGTACTTCCCCGACCATGTTGGTGCGTGGTGGCTGAACCTCACCTCCACCTCGGGCGCCGCAGCTCAATTGTCGATCGTCGTGGGACACGGCGAGATGGCCATGCTGGAACTGGACGCTTCGTCGACGTCGATCACGGCCGATGATCGGGTCTACATCAACACCACCCGTGTTGACGTCCGAGGAAATCGGCTGACCGTTGTGTTGCCAAGTGACAACTGGACGATGATCGCCGACGGCCAGTTGACCCCCGGTTCACCGGCGATTTGGGACCCTGTGTCCCGAGGTGCCAAGGACCTGCAAGCTCGGTATGAAACGGAGTTTGCATCCATCACGGTGAACGTTGTTGAGGGCGAGATTCAGACCTTGCTCCTCGAGGTGGACGCTGAAACGGCCACGTGGAGCAACCAAGTGATTACGGCGGATGACACACTCGAGGCCGAGGTGTTTGCAAGGGACGCCAAGGGCAACCAATGGGTCATCACCGCCAATTGGTCCTTGTCGCACCCCGCCTTGAGCGATGCCAGCAACTTCCTTGAGAATGCGCAAGGCGAGGCGACCACCTTCTCCCCTTACTATGCGTACGCTGAACCCTACGTGCTGACGGCTGCATATGACGACGGCACGACCTTGCACGCCGTGTCCATCAACATCACCGTGGGGCACGGTGTTCTCTACACCGTCCTGGTCGATGCTTTGGCCAACAATCCGGTCGGTGCCTCAGGCGATACGATCCAATTGACCGCTGACTATGCCGTTGGGTTCACCACCGTGCTTCAGGACGAGGATGAGAACCCAATCGATGCCGGCGAATTGACGTGGCTCATCACGGATGAATCGTCCGGTGAAACCACCGACATCACCACGGCGCTCCTCTTGAACGACATGATGTGGGAGGCGACCACAGTCGGTAACTACACCATCACGGCGTACAGCATCAGTGATTCGGGCTTCAACGTTTCGGACAGTGTTGCAATCACCGTTCTCAGCGGTCAAGCCGAGATCCTCACTGTGGAGGTATCCTCGACCACGCCCGTGGCCGGTGACATCGTGAGCCTCACAGTGACCGGTACGGACAGCGACGGCAACACATTCCCGCAGAACGTCCAGTGGGCTGAGAACATGAACCCTGTCGCCACCTTGACGGATGTCGAAGGCGAAATCGGCGTGTACCGGTACGAAGCCCAAGTGGCAGGCCAGCACAACCTGACCTACTCGGTTGGTTCAGCAGCATCCTTGGTTGAAATCAACGTTGCTCCCCAGAACGTGGTGGCCCGCCTTGAGGTCAACCTCTCATCGGATTCCGTCATTCAACTCGAATCGGTGGACGTCACCATTCGGGCCTTTGACGCTTACGACAACGAAATCGATGTGCCCGCCAGCGTGGATGTCGATGCCACCGGTCGAGCGAACGTGGCCCAGATCGACCCCAGTCGATGGACCGTCACCACCTTGGACGATGGAGAACAAACCATCACCGTGGCTGTGGGTTCCGTTTTGGTCTCCCTTGATCTCTCGGTTGAGGGCAACCTTGCCGGGTTCTTCGAGGCTGGCGGTACCCTCTACTACGTTGGTGCCGGCTTGCTCGCCCTGGCAGCGGTCGTGCTGTTGGGTGTGGTGGTGATGTTCATGCGCTCGAGCGGGAACGATTGGGACGACTTTGACGATGAGGATGAGGACGAAGACGAACCCGCACCCGGCCCAAGTGGCCCAGCGCCCGGTCCGAGCGGTCCAGCGCCCGGTCCGAGCGGTCCAGCACCGGGCCCGAGCGGTCCAGCACCCGGGCCCACGGAAGCGCCCGCAAGCGAGGCGACCACGGATGAGGCCGAGACCACGGCGTCAGCAGAGGGTGAAACCCGCACCGACGAAGACGGCACCGAGTGGTGGGAAGACGAGCACGGCGTCTGGTGGTACCGCATGGCCGGCGAAGAGGAATGGCACGCGTGGACCGATTGAGGTGAAAGCATGGGCAAGGCGTGGACAGCAGCGTTGTGCCTCGCCGCCTTGGTCTCCCTCACCTCACTCGCTCCGATGGCCGTCCTGAACGAAGCCCCCCCGCCTCGGTTTTCCGGTACGGCCGATCGAATCGTGTTGGACAATCCCGCCCTGAGTGTGAGCGCTGACGAAGTGGTTCAGTTCAGAGCCATCGTGTACGACGCCGTGAACAACCCGTTGGACGGTCAGGTGAATTGGACGGTGTCCAACGGTACGGTGGATGACAACGGTGTGTTTTACCCATGGTCAGCAGGAACGGTGGCGTTGATCGCTGAACACAACGGCTTGCAGGCGCATCATAACCTCACCGTCACGCCTGGTGTGCCGGTCACCATGGACGTGGTGCAGCGTCGATACGATGTCCGGTTGGCGCAAACCTTGCAGGCCACCCTGCTCGATGCTCGGGGCAACCCCATGACAGCGACCTCCAATGTCCTGTGGGATTTGGACGGTGAGCCGCTGGGTGAAGATCAGCCAATATGGATTCCTGCCGATATTGGCAACCACTTGCTTCGCGCACGCCATCATCAGCTCGAGGTGACGGTCAACATCAGCGTGACGGCCGGTGCGCCCCATGCGTTCGTGTTTCCCGATAACATGCGTATCCGTGCCGGAACATCCATGCTCCTGTCGCCAACCCTTGTGGATCGGTTTGGCTACAGCATGCCCTTGTCCACCGTGCCTTCCATTGCATGGACGGTGGAGAACGGAACCGTTTCGGCCGACGGTGAATACTTCGCCACCCGAACCGGGCGGTGGACGGTCACCGCCAGTTACCAAAACCTCACCGGCAGCGGCGAGGTGTTGGTCGTGCCGGGTGATGCCGTGGCTTCCTCGTTGGTGTTGGTTGGCGAGGACGATGCGTACATGGCCGGCGAATCGTACGAATTGGTGTTTGAACGCCGCGACATCAACGGTTTCATCGGTTTTGTACCCCCCTCCATCGACGATGTGGAAGCCACCACGGGTGGGCTTTCGGTCGACGACTCTGGGCGTGTGTTTTGGAACCCCACCTCCACCGGTCCGTCCATCTTGACGGGCACCGATGGAACGGTGATCTCCACCTTGTCGGTGGACGTGGTTCACGGACGGCCCATTGATGTCCTCATGACGGTGGATCCGGTGCACCCGCATGCAGGGGACACCGTGACGGTCGCCCTTGAAGCGGTTGACGTGACGGGCAACCGCTGGACCGTTCCCGCCAACATCACGGTTGAGGTCGGCGATGAGGCACAGACCACCATGGAGGCATTGGGTGTCAGCGTCGAAGCCACAGATGTTCGCTCTTGGCGGCTCTCTGGCCGTTGGTTTGACAACGGCACGGGTCAGCTGTTCGATGGTGCCGTGGCGTTTGACGTGTCTCCCGGACCGCTTGCATTCATCCAATTGACAGGCGAGGGGACCTCCGTGCCCGCCGACGGTGACCTCGATCTGAATCCGCAATTCTTCGACGCATACGGGAATGAACTGGAACCCATGGCGTTGAATTGGTCCTTGAACGGTGAGGACATCACGCTGGAGATGTTGCTCAACGACGGTCGTTGGATTGCACCTTCCCTTGGTGGCCATGAATTGCGCGTCAACGCCGCTGGTGTGTTCGCCACGGTCCGTCTCACCGTCGTGCCCGGTGATGCCCATCTCTTGATGACCGATGCACCGGAGGTGCTGGTGGTGAAGGCGGGAGTTCCGGTTGATGTGAGCGTGTCCGTGGTTGACATTCATGGGAATTCCGGTGAAGCAACGGCTGTGGCATCGGCCCTCAACGCCTCCCTCGTTGAGGTGACCGCCTCCCCCACCGGCCTGGGCTATTGGCACGTGACGGGCAAGGTGGAGGGCTCGTACACCTTGGTGCTTGAAGAGGGTGGAGCGACCACGACCATCCCCGTGGTGGTGGAACCCGGTCCACCGATTCGCCTCCTTGCCTCCGTGGGTGGCGGTGCGATCGCCGAAGGGGATGTCGTCCTGTTGAACGTTCAGGGTGTCGATGCGTTTGGCAACGTGGTGGAGGTTCCTCGCACCAACGCTTCCGTGGATTGCAATGCCGGCGAGGATGCCTTCGTGACCAACGGAACCTGGCGCATCGACATCGACACCGGAGGCACCGACCGCTCCTGCACGGTGCGATGGAACGGCTTGTTGGCTCAATCGTTCTTCGATGTGGACGAAGTGTTGCTGGGTGGGGCGGTCGGTTCCACCAACAACGCCATGGCGCTGGCCTCAATCTTGCTGTGCCTGATCCTCGGTGTCCTGGTGGTTCTCCTGCGCAAAGCATCCCAAGCCAACGACGAGGCATGGATCGAGGACACCTTTGATGCCGATGAGAAGGCGTTGCCCGAACTCGATTCATCCGACGAAGTTCCCCACTCGCCCGCCGAAGCGCCGACTCCCTCAACGGCCGCTGAGGCACCACGGGCCACGACCCCGCTTCACGAACGCCACGGCTTGACCCTTGAAGACGTACAAACACTGGCCGCCGAAGCGAAGCGCATCGGCGTGATGCAAGCCACCCCTGCCACGGAGCAAGGCGCCAGCGGTTGGTACGTGGATGCCTCCGAGGAACTCCAATACTGGGAAGTCACCGACGCCGGCGAATGGGTTCGCCACCGTCTCGACTGAAACGAATGGGTTGAAGTAGGGCTCCGTTCCATTAATCCCCGATGAACATGGCCAGCGATGCGCTCATCCAGCAACTGAACGTCGCCCTTGCTTGGGAACTGCGGGCCATGACGATGTACGCCCACTACGCCGCCAACGTCCGTGGCATTCATCGTCTTCAGTTGGCGCCGATGTTCTCCACCGAAGCCACGGAATCGATGGAGCACGGTGATGTGGTCCGTCGGGCCGTGGTTAAGCTCGGCGGTGTGCCGGTCACAGACCGGGCCACGGCCCCCATCGTTCACACCACGGCCTACGATGCGATGCTTGAGCAAGCCCTGGCCACCGAAGAACAGGCCGCATCGGTCTACCGGTCCATCCTTGACTTGGTCGAGCCCATTGACGACAAAGACCTGTACGACGCCATTGAGCAAATCTACCTCGCCGAATTGCGCAGCGTCGACAGCATCCGCATGCTGATGGCCTGAGTTCATTCCTCAGCGATGTCTTCCACCATGGCGAAGAACTCATCGATGTCGATGACGCCGTCCTCATTCATGTCGGCTTCATGGAAAATCGTTCGGGACTCATCGCTGGAGTAGGTGTACCCCAACGCCTTGAGCGCACTTTGGAATTCACGCAGCGTCAGGTGATTTTTCTGACCGATGTCGGCAGCGTGGAAGGCGGCATGATGGACCTCACGCTGCGTTGGGCTGGATTGAGCAAAAGACGCCCGGAGGGTGGCAAACGGCGTGTTGCCCGTTTTGTTGTAGTGCTTGCGTCCGTACAGGTAGTAGGTGGTTACTCCGGCGAACACGGCAGCGCCGCCGCCGATGAACGCTTTTTCGCCCAACAGGTAGATCAGGAACGCACCGGCGACGATGCCCCAGATTTGGAGGTAGGGGTAAAACGGACCTCTGTAGGCAGGGTCCCATTCGTGAGCATGGCTGGTTTGCCGCAGCACGATGACGCACGAATTGATGATCATGAAAATCATGATTTTGAACCCAGAGGCGAGTTTCACGACGTCCTTGAGCGGGACGAAGAGAATAGCAAGGCCCATGGCCACACCCGTCAAAATGATGGGCACGTGGGGCGTTTCGAATTTGACGTTCACGTCCTCCAGCGCCTGCGGCAGGAGGTTGTCACGTGACATGGCAAAGAGGAAGCGCGAGGAGGCGAGCACACCGGCCAGCGCCATCGAGATCATGGTCAACACCGAGATCGCGGCGGCGAGAAGACCAAGGCGGGTTCCCATCACGTGGGTAGCGAAGGCGTAAATGGGGTCTTCGAGCGGTTTTCCATCCTTCATCCACCATTGGTCCGGCATGGCGGCCATCATCATGAAGGACAGCAGGGTGTAGAGAACGGTGGCGATGAGCAGGGACAACAGGATGCCCTGCGGGAGGTTCTTTTCCGGGTCCTTCACTTCGCCACCGATGGCCGCGACCTTCGTGACACCGGCGTAAGCGACGAACACGTAGCCAGCGGTTTCTGCGAGGGTCCACACCGAGGTATCAAACGCCCCTTCCCACGGTACGCTGGGGTCGAAATCGGGCGACAAGAATGCCGCCACGACGGTGGCAAGCAACAGGAAGACCGACATGTAAACGATGGGGGTTTGAACCGCTTTGACCTTGGAGACGCCCATGATGTTGACCACGGTGATGAGAACGAGGGCCGAGAGCGAGAGGGTGATCATGTCAAACTCGACGTCAAAATACGTCGTGACGGCGAGCAGGTAGGCGGAGAAACCGATGAGCGCAAACGCCGCCTTCAGGAGGAACGACGCCCAGAGGCCGAGGCCGCTGACCGTGCCAATGAGCGGCCCGTAGGTCCGCTCGAGGTACACGTACGAGCCGCCGCTCGAAGGCATGCCCGAAGCGAGTTCGGATTTCGCCACTGCGGCGGGCAGCACCACGGACGCAGCGAGCAGGAAGGCGAGCCAAATGCCCGGTCCCATGATCTCGGCGGCGAACGTCGGGGTGACGAAAATGCCCGGGAGCATGGCGGACAGGGAGATGATGACGACGCCCGACAAGCCAATGCTGCGGGCGAGTTCCTTTTTCCCGGCCTCGGCGTTCGTGGCTGGTTGCGTGGATGCCATCGTTCATTCGCTCCCGAAAACCGACCGGATAAGGGCAGTTATTGATTGCGAAACCGTGGAGTCCTATATGGGATTTGTATTGAGGCGCAAGTATTCCCCCGAATTCCGGAGAAATCTATTCTCCCAAATGGACGATGACCTTCATCTCAACAGCGATGGGCGTGGGCAGGGCATCGATGGCCAGCGTGGTTCGAGTTGGTCCGTATTGACCCAGGGTCTCGGCCCAAACCTCGTTGTAACCAGCGAAATCCCGCTTCATGTCGATAAGGAAGGTCGTGACGTCAACGATTTGGTCCATGCGAGCGCCCGCCTCTTCCACGATGCGCTGGATGTTGGCCACCACAGCGTGGGTTTGCGCCTTGACGTCGTACTCCAGGGGCGTCCCATCAGCGTCGTGGATGGGTCCACCCGGAATGGCGTTGGTGCCCGGCTGACGGGGGCCGACGCCCGAGAGGTAGAGCATGTCGCCGACCCTTCGTGCGTGCGGGTAAGCGCCCACAGGCTTTGGAGCTGCGTCGGTGTTCACCGAACCCTCGGCGTTGGTGGGATCCCACAACGCAGGATCAAGCCCCTTTCCCGACGTGGATGCTGCTTCGGGTGCCGGGGGTGATGCGTCTGCGGTTTCGTCGTTGTCCGTCGCTTGGTCGAGCACACCGCGATCCCCGTGGTAGTGTTCCACATCGTCCTCGTCGTACTCCTTGTCGCCAGCTCCCGAGGGTGTGGGGTCCAGCGCCACCACGGCGCCACCTGCGCCGTGAATCGGCTCATAGGCCAGCACCGAACCGGTGAGGTCGTTGCGGTTGCCGTTCATGGCCGACAGCCACCACATCGGCTTGAACGCCACCACCTTTTGGACTCGGATTTGCTGATGGATGGTGCGGGAAAGTTGGCCGACGTCCTCCAAGCGTCCTTCTTCGAGGAATTCGAGGATTTTCCTGTTCCACTCGTCGTCTTTGAGGGAATGGATGGCGTCCGCCTCGGGTTCGATAAAGTCGGTGAACATGCGGTTGGACAGCGACATCGCCGTGACGGCCACAGCACGGCGGCCCTGTGCCTTGACCACGTCGAGGCAAGCTTTGGCCAGCACCGTGGTTTCGCTGCGGTTGGCGTACATGTTGGAGGACACGATGACGGCAGGAATGCGCTGGTCGGGATTGAGCAGCGTCAAGGCCACGACCGAGCCCACATCGATGGGGAACCCTTTGTAGTTCACGCATCGGCTCTGGAGGCCGCGTTGGTGGTTGGCCTCGTTCCATGCGTGGGCAAAGTCGGCATCGATGTTGAGGGAGTAGTGAATGGAACCCAAATCGTGGAAATCGTGGTCCACCATCACCCATTCGGGGTTGGGGTCGGCCTGGATTTGATGGCCAATGATGCTCGGCCAGGTGGTCGAGTAGACGATGATGAGGTCGGCGTCCACGTCCTGAATCGTCTTTGCCGCCTCATCGTAGGCGTTGCGGAGGCGCCGCCAACCGGGGTTCTGGTCGGGTGCCAGAACGGTGTGGGGGTGAACGGGCACCACGAAGGAGGCGACGACCTCGCCGTCGCTCATGCGCTGGCCCCCTCATGGGCGTAGCACGGCCACTCCACAACGGCGTTACCGGTGCCAATGATGGTCCCGTAGCCGTGGAGGATGGCTGGATAGGACGGCACATCCAGGGTCGAAAGCAACCAAGAGAGGCCGCCGCCGTCGCTCTCGGCGATGGCTTGTTCGGTGAATTCCGGCATCTCGTCGAGGATGCGTTGCGCTTGGCCGCTGCGCATGTACTCAATCATCCGCATGTCCCACAAATGCATGGCGTGGCTGGTGATGTGCTCCTTGCTCATGTCTTCTGGCATTTCGGATTCGGTCGTGAAGTGACGGTGCGACAACGAGTTGCTCGCCAACACCACCACTCGCTTGCCCGAAGCCTCGATGGCGCGTCGGGTGACACGCCCGAGTTCCATCATCATCTCCTGCATCACTTCCACCGAATAGTAGGCGGTCGATCGGTTGCTCGAGATGACCACAAGCGGCTTGTCCCATTCGGGGTTGAACAAATGGCCGGTGGTGATGGTCCCGTAGTCGACCCGGAAGTCGGGGTTTTCCATCATCTTCACCGGCATGCCAGCGGCTTCGGCTTCGTCGTGGATGGCCTTGGCCAAGTCGACGTCGACCTTCATGTCATAGTGGTAGCGGAACAGGTTGGGGAAGATGGGGTCCACCGAGAGCCCCTCAAAATGGGGCAAACCAAGGAAGTGGGTGCCCACGTAGGTCTGCCAGTGGGGCGAGAGCACCACGATGGCGTCGTAGTCGAGGTCCGCCATGGAGGCGCGTAGGCGCTCATAACCCCATCGCAACTGCTCCCAGCCCCCCTCGGCCACCGGTTCGTTTTGCGGCGGGTTTTCGGCGTACACCAAGTGGGGCGGGTGCGGTGCGAGGCAGCCGGCGACAATGGTCCCTTTGGCCATGATTTCGGGAGGCGTTCGTGGTTTAATGCTTCATCGCCTCCGCACCACGAACCGACGCCAAGACTCAAACGGACCGACCGGTCGGTGATGTCATGGAGGACGAGGTGGCCATCGAGGTTGCACCCCCGCCGGAACCCACCTCCGCCAGCTGGGACCAAACGTGGCGGCACGTTGGTTTTCCAGCCTTGTTCGGCGTTGCGATCGGTGTCGTTTGGCAGGAAGTCGCCATGCCCGCGTTGCCTGCGCTTCCGTACGGGTTTCCCAACCCCGTGCAAGCTGCGTTGCTGGCTTATCTGTTGCTGACGCCGCTGGTTCATCGTGTGTTGACCAAAGCCGAGCCCTCGCGTTGGAAGGAATACGCCTTGGGATGCAGCAGCTTGGTGATACCGCTGGTCATCATCTGGACCATGGGGTACGGCGGCTTGGTCTGCGGTGGCTACTTGGCCAGCGTGGTGTGGGTGTGGATCAGTACCTCCTGGTGGCGGTTCCGCCTCCCTCCGTTTCGGTTGGCGCTTTGGCACACGTTGGGCGTCAACATCGGGGCCCTTGGGGGCTCCATTTTGACGTACAACCTGCTGGCCTGATCACGACGTGTAGGACTCGTCGTCGTTGGGGAAATCCCCCGAGCGCACGTCCGAACAGTACGCTTTGATGGCGTTGTCAATGCCCTCGGCGAGGTTCATGTAGCGGCGCAAAAAGCGGGGCGAGAAATCCATGGTGATGCCCAACAGGTCGTGCAGCACGAGCACCTGCCCGTCGACGTCGGGTCCAGCACCGATGCCGATGGTGGGGATGGCGACGGCCTGCGACACACGCTTGGCCAATTCACGGGGGATTTTCTCGAGCACGATGGCGAAGCATCCTGCTTCCTCGAGGAGTTTTGCATCGGCGATGAGCTTGTCCGCTTCCTCTTCTTCTTTGGCGCGCACCGAATAGGTGCCGAACTTGTAGATGGACTGCGGCGTCAGTCCCAAGTGACCCATGACGGGGATGCCTGCGGTCAAAATGCGCTGGACGGACTCAACGATTTCAGCCCCGCCTTCCAACTTCACGGCGTGGCCGCTGGATTCCTTCATGATGCGGACGGCTGAATCGAGGGCCTGACGAGAGTTCCCCTGGTAGGTGCCGAACGGCATGTCAACCACGAGCAGGGCGCGGTCCACGGCTCGTTCCACGCACTGAGCGTGGTAGATCATGTGATCGAGGGTCATGGGAACGGTGGTGACCTGCCCCGCCATGACGTTGGAGGCGGAATCGCCGACCAAGATGACGTCCACGCCGGCTTGGTCAACCAGCCGCGCCAGCGAATAGTCGTACGCCGTGAGCATCGTGATCTTCTCGCCCGCTCGCTTCATTTCTTGGAGCGTGTGGGTGGTGACTTTCTTGGCCGCACCGTAAACCGACATCAAACCCTCCACACCGGTGGCGGTTTTGAATCCTCGCCGGAGCCTATTCTTCTTCAAAACCGACGGGGTTGACGTGAAGGTGCAGTTCCTCCATGGCTTCGGCCACGGAGTCGGCAGCGAGGACCTGTTGCCGTGCTTCGGTGGTGTTCAGCAGCAGCGACGCCACGTGGTACACCGATTGAGCGGTGCCGTCGAGGTGCTCCTCGCAAAAATCGTTCACCCAACCGGTCAGCACCGCTTCCTGAATGTTCATCCCGGCGCCGACGTGGCTCAACACCTCACTGACCGTGTCCCTGAGCAACGCCTGTTGATCCTCGTTGAGCGCGGTGGCGTCCGCTGGGAGGTAGGTCACCTCTGCGGAGATGTAGAGGCGGTGATGCTCGTGGTCCGGACCCACGTGCTCCAGCAGTTGTTCCACGTCCGCCATGGCCCCGTCTTCGTTGACAAACACGGCCATGCTGGGGTCGGAAAAAGGTGGCAGAGCGGGCTCAATGACCCGGTCCACACGGAACCGCCGCCCACCGCGAACGGTGATGAAGTGGTTCACGCCTCGGGTCTCGTGGTGGGTGATGATGGCCTCGCAACCATGGGTACGGGGTCCGTCCCAACCGTTGACGGGGGTGAACGGATCGTTGTTGACCAAACCGAACGGTCGTTCGTCAAGCACGCACGTGTCCAGCATTTGCCGGTAGCGTGGTTCAAACACCCGGAGTTCCTGCACCTCGCCGGGGAAGAGAACCATGGGCAGGACGAACAACGGCAGGTCGTGTTCCATGTTGACACATCCGACGGCGCCCATTTGAACATGTGTCAGTGCTGAACGCAGACGTTGCTGAGTTCCGAGAAGAAATTCAGCGACCAATCACCGCCTTCTCGGCCGACACCCGATTGTTTCACGCCGCCGAAGGGCGTCCTCAGGTCACGGTTCAGCCACGTGTTCACCCACACAATGCCGGACTCGATGCGCTGTGCCAGACGGTGACCTCGCTCGGCATCACCGGTCCACACCGAGCCGGCCAGACCGTAGTCGGTGGCGTTGGCCATCGCCACCGCTTCGTCTTCGTTGGCGAACGTATGGAGCGTCACCACCGGTCCGAAGATCTCCTCGGTGGCGCAGCGTGCGCTGATGGACAAACCGTCGATGACCGTGGGCCGCAGGAACGCGCCGTTGGGGTGAGCGCCGTCCACTGGCGCTTCATCGCTGGTGCCACCGGTGAGCACGGTGCCGCCTTCCTCGATGGCAAGGCGAATGTAGCCCTCCACCTTGTCCCTGTGGGCGTGGGAAATGACCGAGCCCATGTCGGTGGCTTCGTCGGTGGGGTCGCCGACCTTCAGGGAAGCAACCCGTTCAACGAACCCGGTCACAAAAGCGTCCTTGATACCCTCGTGCACCAGGATCCTCGAGCCGCACAAACACACTTGGCCGGCGTTCGTGAACGAGGCCCGCACGAGCCCGTCGAGGACGGTGTCCAAGGGGGCATCCTCCAGCACCACCGTGGCGTTTTTGCCCCCCAGTTCCAAGGAGAGTTTCTTGAACATCGGTGCGGCGGTTTTGGCCACGATGGCCCCCGTGGCGGTGCCGCCCGTGAACGAGATGGCGTGAACCGATGGGTGGGCGGTCATGGCTTGGCCGACGTCGGGTCCCAAGCCGTGAACGAGGTTGAACACACCCCGTGGCAGCTTCAGTTCGTGAAGCACTTCGGCCAGCAGGTTGGCGGTCAGAGGGGTCATCTCCGAGGGTTTGGCCACGATGGTGTTGCCCATCACCAGCGCTGGGGCGACCTTCCAGGAGAGCAAGTAGAGCGGCAGGTTCCAGGGGGTGATGAGCCCGACGCAACCCACGGGTTTGCGGTGCACGTGATTGGTGGCGCCGTTGGACGCAAACACCTTGGTTTCCAGCGTGTCGGCGTGTTCGGCAAAAAAGCGGAAGTTGCTGACCGAACGAGCGGCGTCCACTCGCCGTGCCAAACTCACGGGCTTACCGGTGTCCATGGATTCCAGCCGAGCGATGTCTTCACTGCGTGCTTCGAGGGCATCGGCGATGCGATGCAACCATTCGATGCGCTCCTCAAGTGTCGTGGCCGCCCAGGAGGCGCGTGCGGCGTTCGCTGCACGCACAGCGTGCTCCACGTCGAGCGCCCCTGACTTAGGTACCGTGGCGACGGTCTCACCGGTGGCCGGGTTGAGGTCATCGAGCGTTTCCCCCGTTCGGGGCGGCACAAAGGCGCCGTTGATGTAGTTCAGAAGCGGTTCCACGCATCACACCTCCACGTCGAAGTGCCATCGGTCCCGGTCGGGGTCCCATTCGTCCCAGGTCGGGACGGTCTCCAGTCGTTCCACGTAATCTTCGGGCACAATGCCGGGGACGATGAACGCCTTCTGCCGATGAAGCGGGTAGGGGTTGCGCAGGTTAATGCCCAGCACGCCGAGCAAAGCGCGAGCGACGTACCAAGTGGCTTGGGCGTTCCAACCGTGAGCGATCTTGACCACGATGCCCAGCCCCTTGGGGTAATCTGGATGCTCGATGGCCATGCCCAGCAAGCCGTCGGCGCCTTCCTTGGCGATGACACGGCCTTCGCCGGCCTTGAGGATGGTGGAGTCGAGGCGGTTGAAGCCACCGACGAGGTCGGGGTGGCGCACCATGGCCTCCCAAATCCAATCGTCGTCCTTGTCGCGCACGAGCCCAGCGTAGATTTGCGCCAGCTCGGACACGGTGTTGGAGACGGTGGGCAGGCCGCACCCGTCCTTGGCAATGCGCAGCGGCGTCCAGGAAGGGCCGAGGTAGGTCCGCAACTGCTCCATGTAGGCCTCGAACACTTCGTGGGTGGGCAAGGTGTAGCCCGCTCGCTGCCACCCTTTCAAGCGGCATCCACGCAGAATGGCGGCGTGCTCGCCCGAGCATGTGTGATACCAGCGTCGAGGTCGGCGCACTTGACGCCCGAACTGGATCAACGGCACGTCCAACGGCGTCAGCATGAGCGGCCACTCGGATTCACTCAACAGGGATTGGGCAGCAGCGACGTGCTCGGTGTCTCCGTTGTGCGAAGCGACGGCGATGGCTTTCTGTTCCCATGAACAATCGGCCAACTCCTCCGTGAACGCTTTCAGCATGAACGGTTTCATCATTGAACGGCCATAACAGAGGACGTTGCCGCCGAAGGAATGGATGACCTCGTCGCCGTGCGCCCACGCCACGGCACCGTGAATCGTGGTTTCCGACACGCCGTTGCGGCGGTAGTCGACCAACGGTTCCCAAGCCACCTCTCGCCCGGTGGGGATGCCTTCGATCTGTTCGCCGAGCGGTGAAGAAGGGAAGACACCGGAACCCGGTTTACCGGGCTTGATGGCCGAGGGTAGAGGGTTGGGTTGGCCCATTTCAGTCACCTCGCAGCAAGGCTTCCACCGCCGGCACCACCTGCTCCATGTAGGCCGTCATGTTGCGGCACACCCGGTCGCTGTCGTGGTTGAAGAAGTCAAACCAGGCCATGATGCGGTCCTCGGGATGGAACCGTTCGACCATTTGAGCGGCGATTTCGGCGGGATTGCCAATGAGCGCGTTGTTCGCCGCTTTGTTCACCTTGTCCGGGTCAATGGTGCCCTCCAAGGCGTTCCAGTAGGCGCTCAGGGCGCGCTCGGCCTCTGCGTGTGCGGCTTGACTCTGCTCGTTGGGCGTCAGCCCCTCCTCGGCGTTGATGAAAACAAAACTCGTCCGGGGCATGTGGCCGCGGGTCCACGCTCCACCGTCCGGGTGGTAGGCCGTTTTCATGCGTTCGTGAGTGGCATCGATGACCTCCGGGGACGTGATGGAGAGGTTGAACACGCTGACGGGCAGGATGGTGTTGACGAAGGATTGCGCGTTGGGGTCGTGGGTGCCCGCCACCAAGTTGAGCAAACTCCGGTCAAAGGATTGCGGGACGATCTTGAGGTCTTCAAACACGTAGCGGTTGGGCACCTCGATGCGGTCGGGCGCTTCGTCGAGCGCTTCAAACTCCACCGCTGCGGCTTGGACCGCAACCCAATCCTCATCGGAGCGGAAGTTGCTCCTGGTCAGGGTGGTGGTGCGCACGGTGTCGCTGTTGACCACATCGCCGCGCAACAGGCGAAGGAAAATTTCAGCGGCTTCGAGGAAAATTTGCCCCCTCAGAGCCGGCCAGGCCGCTTCCTCCACGGCGTTGCGAGGAACGATGCCGTAGGGGCGCGCCATGAACTCAAACCGACCAGCAGAGAACCCGACGTGGAGCCGTCGTCGCTCTCCCTCGGTCATGCCGAGCAAGTGAAGCACGTTGGCGATGCGCTCAGCTTGAGCAATGGGGCCACCGGACGCCAAGATGGAGACGACGGCGGACCCGATGTCGATGCGTTCGGTGCGGCGGAACGCCTCCATGGCCAACTGAGGAAAATCGGTGCACAGGCCCACTTCCCCCTGCCAGTGCGGGACCACGGGACGGGAATTCGATTTCTGTGTCTCGGTGGACAGGTGCGCTTGAGCAATCCAGCCGACACCAAACCCGAGGCGATCGGCGCACTCGAGTTGCTGGAAGAAATTCCGGTACATGTCGTGCTCGCTGGGGATGTGACCGTTGTGGTCGGGTGTCTGGGAGATGGAGAAGAAGATGTCGTGGTCCATGCCATCACCGTGCCTACGAAGCCTTGCTCGCTCATAATTCGTGCGGGCCTTTCCCGTCGCCCGCCGCTCCACCGTCGCGCAGCGCTGTCAGCGCCTGAATGCGTTGTCGAACGGCCGCCGGCGTGGGCACGTTCTCGGCCATGAAGGCGTGAAGGCAGTCGGAAAGCACCAGCATGGCGGTTTCGTAATCCTCGCCGATCTCGGCCAAGTCGGCCAAGCCCCACCGCGCAACAAGTTGACCCGAGAGGTCTTCCAGTTCGGTCGCCAGTTCGAGGGATTCGCTGAACAGTTCGTTCGCCACCTCAAACGCCCCGATGGTGGCTTGAGCGTGCGCCAGGTCGGCCAGTGCTTCCATCTTCGCCGTGTGTTTGTTCATGCTCCCCAACAATTCCACCCGCTGTGTACCGGCTGCGATGGCGGTGTCCATGTCGTTCTGGCGCTTGGCAACGGCGACCAACAGCGCCAAGCCGTAGGTGATGCCCTCCCGGTCGTTGTTGGTCTCACGCACCGCCAGCGAACGCTGAACCATGGCACGTGCTTCGGTGAGGGCGTCTTCGGCGAGGAACATCAGGGCCAGATGGTGGTGGACTGCGGCGTTGAGGTCGCCCACGCCTTCTGCTTCGCTGACCGTTTCCGCCAGCTGTTCAAACGCTGAGGTGCTGGCGTTGGCCATTTTGAGCCCTTCAAAACGGCTCCACATGCGCTCGCTGTCGTCGGCCGCCGCTTCGAGGGCGTGGTCCAGCAAGCGTTGGGCGAGGGCCTCTTCGCCCAGCTCCTGCGCCAAACCGATCAGTCGGAGGGCCAACGGTGTGTTGATGGCGTCCATGGAGCCACCGTCGGTGAGCATGCTCAGCACCTGACGGGCCTGTTCGGGGCTGATGTTGGCGTCCAACTTCATCACCTCAAATCGAACGCAAACGGCCGCCGTCCACGGCCAAACTCACGCCTCGGATACCGCCTGCTGCAGGCAAGGCCAGGTAGGCGATGGCGCAGGCCGTTTCGAGCGGGTCGATGAGACGGCCGATGGGCACTTGGCTCATCCAACCCGCTCGGACTTCATCCGCTGATTTTCCGGTGCGTGCTTGAATGGAGCTGGACAAGGAGCCCAAGCGGTCGGTGTCCGTGAACCCGGGCAGCACGTTGTTGATGGTGATGCAGGGGGCGAGTTCACGGGAGAGGCTCTTGGCCCACGAGGCCATGGCGCCGCGCAAGGTGTTGGACAACCCGATGTTGGGAATGGGTTCCTTCACCGAGGTGGAGATGATCTGCACGATGCGCCCGTACCCTTCGGTCTCCATGCCGGGTGCCAAGGCCTTCACGAGGGTGTGGGATGCGTGGAGGTGACGGCGGAACGGCGCTTCGAAATCGGCCACGTCGTTGTTCATCAAGGGGCCACCGGGCGGTCCGCCGGCGTTGTTGATGAGCACGTGTACGGTGCCGCGTCGAGCGACCAGCGCCTTTGCTGCTGCCTCGACCTCGTCGGTCAATTCGAGGTCCAACACCAGCGCTTCGTGCTCGCCGTCGCCCAATTCACCCAGGGTTGTGACCAAGGCGTTCAACACGGCCTCGTTGCGGGCGCACACCGTCACGTTGGCCCCGGCCTTGGCGAGCACTTTGGCGGTGGCTTCACCGATGCCTTGACTGGCGCCGCACACCAGGGCGTGTTTGCCTTGGAGGGCGTGGCTGGCGAAGGGGAATTCGGGGCCCAAGAGGTCCATGGTTCGGCCAGCGTGTTGCGTTTCATAGCCTCTTGGGTTCGGCCACATGATGGATGCTTGAAGGATTGGCTGTCGCCCCTCCGTTTACAAGGGGGCCCTTGTGTACGCCCATGAGCACAACCGTACCCTCGATGTCGTATAGGAGCACATGGGGGCCCCTCGTATACACGCTCGTTCAAGTAGTATGATCTAAGAGGCGCATCATCGAAC
>JAYOBJ010000009.1:0-66852 GCA_038104845.1 Methanobacteriota archaeon | reverse complement strand
TCGGCCTGCAATTCCATCCCGAGGTGAACGATTCGGAATTCGGGCAAGCGATGTTTGAGAACTTCGTTCGCGTGTGTCGGGAGCGACAGGGTTGAGTGCTTCGCAGGTGTGAAACCAGCCATCGACCTCAGCTTTCGCCCAAAAAACGGATATCGGCAATAGACTTATCAGCGAGCTCTTTCGCTTTTGAGCCATGACCGCATCTCGCCGTGTCCGAACCAGCCTGCTGACCCTTGTCCTCCTGCTCTCTGCGATGGCCCCCGTTGCCACCGTCCAAGCACGACCAGACACCGCTTCTGAGTACTACTACGGTGTCGAATACGACTGGACCAGCCTCGACAGCGATTTGGAAAACGTCACCGGCTTGGACATCCAGGCCTTGTTCACGGAGATCATGGACGATGCAGATCAGGCAGGGTTCAATCTTGACCTCGGCCAGTTGACCACCGGTTCCACCAACATTTACGTTCACCAAACCGAGGACATTTCGGCACAAACCGTTCAGGACGCTGACGGCAACGATGTTGACGTCTGGAGCCGCACGAGCGACGTCACGCTGCGCCACGGGGTCCTTTCCAACGCTGTCATCATGACGGACTGGTCCGAGACCACCTTCGGCAGCGAACCCTCGTCCTTTGACATCGACGTCATCGCCACGGCCGAGAACGTCCTTACTGTGGACATCGTTTACACGGAATTCCTCAACGACGCCTACGAACTCGTGGGCGCTGACATGGACATCGCCATGACGGTGGGTGCCGACCTCGACCTTGGCATCGATGTCATGCTGGAAGGCGGTGGCGAAGACATGACCGTGGATTTTGACACGGGCATTGACTTCACGTATTCCATCGCCTCTGAGGACGCCGAGTGGCGCTTGGGTGAAGCCAGCCCCATCTACGTGGAGGCTGCTGACAACGACGACACCAAGTGGAACTGCGTGTGGGAAGATGAGGAAACCTCCACCTACGAGATGGACGGCCAGACCTATGTGGACGATGATTGCGGCACCCTTTCTGGTACGTATGCCGGTACCGCCGACTACGAGTTGACCCTGACCGGCTTGCCCACCGAGGAGTTCGGCTTTGATGCCGGTGAATTCGATGTGTCCATCTCCGATGACCTGGCTCAATCGGGCTCCTACGACACCGACGTGACCGATGTGGGTCTTGACTTCTCGATGCGTTCCGACACCCCGCTTGAGGTCGACCTTGGCGACGGCACCATGATCGACGTGGTGGCTTGCGATTCATGTCCACCCGGCAGCCCCATCATGTTCGCCATGATGGCCGGTGTGCTCGCTGAAGCCTCGATAGCCTTTGGTGAAGCCGTGGCTGAAGACTTGGAAGCCAACCTCGAAGATTCACTCCTGGGCATCTTCGACGACTGGGCCGATGAACTCGCCGAAGGCAACACCGACGGCGGCATTGATTCCGAGATGTTCGTGTGCGACAGTGGAGAAGAAATCCCGGCGTACTGGGTGAACGACGGTGATGAGGACTGCATGGACGGCTCGGATGAAGACGACTTCGTCGCTCAACTGTACACTTCTGAGGACTCTTACTCGATTTCCGGCTCCATGCCGTACGAGGATTTGATGGTCGGCATGTACGACTTTGAGTGCAACGATGGCGAAACCCTGGACTGGTCCTACCTCAACAATGGCTACGCTGACTGTTCGGCAGGCGAGGACGAATACGACGCCGCCATGCCCACCACCTTCACCTGCGACGACGGCACCGAAATCAGCTTCGAGCTCGTGAACAACGACGAGGCCGACTGTTCCGGCTACGATGATGAAGGCGCAGACGGGCTCTACCTGATTGACATCACCGTGACCGACGGTGAAGGCACGGTGCTTGCAACGGTGGAGGATTACGCCATCTGCGAGGCCAGCAGTTGGTCCTTGTGCGACCACAGCGGCGATTACGAATCCTTCTACACGAGCGTGCCCAACGATGCCGGCCTCGCTTATGGAACCTCCACGACGTGCGTTTCCGCTACCCTGACCGACGCTGTCAGTGACACGGTCATGCACACCGCTGAAAACACCTGCAGGACGTCGCAGCACGGACCTTACACCTACGGGTACTTCTCTGCTAACGGCATGGAACTTGAGGTGGACTACAACGCCAACTACTGGGAAACGATTGACGACGTGACCCTCCACGGAGAAATCACTGATGAAGCGGGCAACGTCGTGTGGAGCGACTCGTCGGCGTTCACCGGGGACGAAGAGGACATGGTCGGTTTCGAAGCAATCGTCGACGTGGGTGACGAAGGCGAATACTGCCTTGAGATCTCCATGGTTGAGGACGGCCAAACCGAACCGTTCATGGTTGAGGAAATGTGCGAGGAAGCCACCATGGCCGGTGTGCCCAGCGAGCGGCTCGAAACCATCGTGGGCGGCCTTGCGGATTCCGGACTGGTGGACGTGCTCGAAGCCTTCGGTGAGAACTTGGAGGACACCATCATGACGTTCGAGGAGGACACCGAAACACCCGAGTTCCCCTACGTGGACGGCATGTGGGCTCCCCTCTGGAGCAACGAGCATGCCACCATCGTTGGTGTGGCCGTGTACGGTTACGACGAGGATGACAACACCTACCTCATCACCGGGCCCGAAACCACGGGCTACAACGATGACCTGCCCATGGTGTTCGCCAGCATCAACTACATCACCGGTGTTACGGCCATGGAAGCCCAGACCACCATGGCTGAATCCAACTCGTTGGAGGACATTGTGGACGTTGAAGAGCACGACCTGGCCGAACTTGAGCAAGTGCTCGAGGACGCTGGTGTGGACACCTCCGACCTCGGCCTGACCGATGAGACCGACGGTGACGACGGCACCGACGGCGATGACAGCACCGACGGCCCGACCACGGCCGAGGAGCTGGCCGAAGAAGCCGGTCTGCCCTTCCTTTCGCCGGTGTCCGTGATCGCTGCCATGGCCTTGGCCGGTTTGGCCTTCAACGGCCGTCGGGAAGACGACGAGTGATATACACCAACGGCGAGGTGAGGGTGTGCGGTTGCGCCCCCCTGCCCATCCCCTGCTGGGGTTCGTGCGAACGCTGTTCGTGACGCTGCTGTGCGTTCACGTGTTCATTTCAGCGTGGCTGGTCGCCACCGTCGACGCCGTTTACACCGAAGGCCGGCCGGCACCCACGGAAGTGCATTCGCTGGTTGCCGTGGACCGTGAACAAACCCTTGTCGACGTGCGCATGGAGAAAGCCACGAGTTTCATCCTGTACAACCTGGCCCGAGATGGGTCGGTGTCCGCCCCCGATGGGAATGAATCGGATGGTGCAACGGAAGGCAACGAAGGCTCAGGACCCAACCGAGATTGGCTGAGTCTTGGACGGTCGGCCGTGACCTGGTCGCTCGTGGCCGTGGTGTTGGCTGAAGTCCTGTCGTTGCGCCGTTCTCGCACCACTTCGGTGATGCGGTGGATGGCGTTCGGTGCGGCGTTATCCGCTGTGTTCGTCGCCTTCCCGGCGAGTTATGTGGCGAGTTTGGACGGTTTTGGTGATTCAGGCAACGCCAGCGATGCCTCACCCGGTGTCGAACTGGAAAACAGTGCGTTTGTTCACACCGAATCGAGCACCACTGTGCGCCCCATGTGGATCGGCGTGGAGGTGTCCATGGCCTTTTCAGGCTACGATTTGGGTTTGGTTGACCCTGACAACCGCTCGAACGTGACGGCTGCACCTCCTGGCGAGGAAAGCGAAGACGCTCGTTCGTTCGTTGCCCTTGAATCCACGTTCTCCGTCGGCTTTGGCAAGAACATGGACGCGCTGTTGCTCGTCCCAATGGTGTGGTGGATGTGCCCTTCCGTCCAGCGATTGACGAAGAACATGGGTGAGTTGGCGCCCACTCCGGGAATTGAACCCGGGTCGCAGGAATGACAATCCTGCATGATAACCTCTACACCAAGCGGGCAGTTTCAGTTCTGCGGGGACGCAACCGCTATTTAAGCCGCGCCGTGTGGACGGTACGGGTGAATGCATGGCGAAACCAAAATCTTCAGCAGAACGTTCCCGTGATGAAGCCGAACAAGCCCAGCTCGACGACATGCTTGGCGGAGCGTTTGGTGGCATCGAACAACTTTCGCCCGTTGAGGGGCCGTCAGAAACCCCCACTTCCGAACCCGAACCCGCCAAGGGGCCGCCCAGTGGCCCCCCGGCCGGGCCTCCAAAGGGACCCCCGGCTGGTCCCCCTTCAGCACCTCCACGGGGACCGCCCAAGGGTCCCCCATCGGGGCCTCCAAGTGGCCCAACCTCCGGTCCACCTTCCGGTCCACCTTCCGGGCCTCCTGCGGACAACGTCCCGGAAGCAACTGTTGAGCGGTCACCCGAGCCGCCAGCAGCAGCATCAGCAGCAGAACCGTCGGAGGTGGAACCTCAAGTCTCGGCTGAGGCGGACGAACCCCTGCCCCCATCGAATCCCGAAACCAGTCCTGAACCAACGGGGGGCGCCGCCGAGAAAACATCTGCCGCCGACCCGCTCTTGAGCGCCGCTTCGTCCCTTTCGAAGCCCGAGCCGGAACCCGAAACCCTACCGACCAGCGAAGCAGATGCAGCACATGATCCTGCAACTGCCGTTGCGCCACCGGCCGACGCATCGACGGGTTCAGGCGATCAAGCCACGTTGGACCTGCTCGCAGAGAAGGAGGCGGAACTTGAGCGCCTCCACATGGAGAACGCCCGGTTGCGCCAATCCGTGGTCGGTGCCAGCGAAGTCATCGAGCAGATGGAGGAACCGCCCATGCCTCCTGTGGTGGAGGAAAACATCGTCATCCCCAGCCATGTGGTGTCGGATTTCGTCCGCATCGGGCGCCAATTGGACCGGGAGCATCTTGTCCGGGCGACGATGGGCAGTGTGGCCATGCTGCATCCCGAGCAACCCAACATCATGATCTCCAGCCGTCACATGACGCCATTGCCTCGCATGAACGAACGGAGTTTGTGCACCGGGTTCCTCGGTGCGCCCTCTCCAAGGGGTGCACCGTCCGATTGGCACGCTCTGGAGGTCGTGCTGGCCTCTGTATCGGTGGTCACCGGCGGTCCTGCGGCTGTGATTCACATGCACGGGCCACACACCACCGCTGCCAGCAGTGAGAAAGACCTCATTGTGTTGAACCCCATCGATGAAGTTGGCCGTCAACACATCGGCAAGATCGTCATCGTCGACCCCGACCCAGAGCATCCGGAGGATTTCCTCCGGCAACTTGCCGAAGCTTTGCAACAGGGCGGCATGCGCTGCGTCGTCGTTCGCAAGCACGGCGCCTACGCCGTTGGCGCGGATTTCGACCAAGCCTGGGCCAACGCCGCCATGCTGGAGCACAGCATGCAAGTCCATCTGCTCGCTCGGCAAGCCAACCTGAAATTGTAGGTTTATACCATCTCAACGTTCGTTTCCTTTGTGACTCAGCATCGGGTGGAACCAAAGGCGCAACCGACCGTCGAGGACGGATGTCGCGCCCTTATATCCCCTCGAGAAGCAGGGTCTCGTGAGGTACAACACATGTCCGAAAAAATGCTGTTTGATGTTGAAATTGCTGATGCGACGGGCCACTCGGTGGTCCAGATGACCCAAGAACAACTCGTCGAGAAGGCGGAAAACGCCCAAGGCACGTGGGTGTTCGTGAACGACCAACTGGTGAACACCGGTGACCTGGCCGACATGAACTTGAACGCCGACAGTCGAATTCGCTTGATGCCCGGTCTCGTGGGCGGCCAAGACGGCATGCGCTTCGATGTCGAAATCGCTGATGCGACGGGTCACTCGGTGGTCAAAATGACCAAGGCCGAACTCACCGAACGGGCTGAGAACGCCCAAGGCACGTGGGTGTTCGTGAACGACCAACTGGTGAACACCGGAGACCTGGCCGACATGAACCTGGACGCTGACAGTCGAATTCGCTTGATGCCCGGTCTCGTGGGCGGCGGCCTGCGCTGCTGATGGCCCGTTTCGCCCGTGGACGACCTCGGAAACACGCGATCTCATCGAGGATTTGGAACTTCAAGTTCCGCTTCACGTGGTGTGCGTTCGCCACCAGCGGCCACCCAGCGCAGTGTTGTTCAGAGTCGCCACCCTCGTTTTTGAGGGTCAGGTGTTGGCGATATCACCTGGTGCGTTGGACGCCTTGATGGCGCGAATCGGCGATGGACACATTCAAAACCGCGGGCGAATTGGAACGAATCGGAGCGAATCACATGGTTGAACTCGTTGACTACAAGTGCGCCGATTGCGGAAGCGTCGAATCCTTCCACCGAGAGCGCAACGGCATCAGCTGCAAAGGCTGTGGATCTCGCATCTTCATGAAGTTGCGACGCCACGGTACCAAGCGCCTCAGCGCCGAGTGAGCCTTTGTGTTCGCAGGGTTGAAAGACCGTTAACCTGAGTTCCCCTCATGGCTGAAATGTGGTTGGTGCACCATCGCCCCCGCCACTTCAGCGATCTCGTGACCGATGCGTCGGTCATCAACACCCTGACCCGCCTCTCGCTCCAAGCCAACCCACCTCATCTGTTGTTGTCGGGCCCTCCGGGGGCAGGAAAGACAGCTGCCTATCGATTGATGTGCAGGCAAGTGCTTGGCCCTTCTTGGGAGGCCACCACACACGTGCTTCAGGCTCGGGATTTAGCACGCACTGCGGGGGCGATGGCGACCTTCGAAGCCTTCCTTCGACCCGAGGGCGCCTCGTCCGACGACACGCTCGCGGGTCGAACCAGCTTGGATGCCTTTGACCACGATCTCATGGCGGCTTCGGACGACAGCCCCGCTCCAGCGGGTGAGGAGCGCCGCGCCAACGGCGATGGCATGGCGGCGGTGTCACGCATCATCGTGATCGAAGACGCCGACCATCTTGGGCACGCTCGACAATCCTATCTGCGCCGGATGATGGAGGAGAGCAGCCGGAGCGCCCGTTTCATTTTCACGACCCACACGCCGTCGCGCATCATCGAAGCGTTGCGAAGCCGTGCTGTTCACGTCCGTTTTCCTGCGGCCACGCGCCCCATGATCGAACAGCGATTGGAGGCCGTGCTCCGGGAAGAAGGGCACACCGCCGTGCGGGGATTGTTGGGCGACATTGCCCACGTTTCGCAGGGCAACCTTCGTCAGGCCTTGTTCGTCGCACAACTCTTGGCCGAACGCGGGCTGCTCGATGACCGCACCCATGTCCAAACGCTGATGTCCAACACATCATTGCGCGATGTTCAATTGATGATGGAGGAAGCCTTGCGGGGACGTGTTCACGATTGGAAGTGGGAGAAGCAGGGGAACAAAAACAGTCGCGTCCTGAAAGGGGCCATGGGGGCCTTGGACACCATGATGGGGGCCCATGAGTTGGACGGCCGAGATGTCGTGGATCGCATCCATGCTTTCCTCACGGCCGGCCGGTCGCATTTTCCTGAACCGGTGATGGCCGACCTGCTCCACGCGCTCTCCAAATGCGACATGAACCTCCAGCGTTCGGCCCAACCGCGCATCCAACTCGAACGCTTCCTCCACGACGTGGCATCCGTTGGTGCAGGCAGGGTCCTTTGAGGGGCGCAACGGTCATGACAGGAAGCCGGCCAGCAAGGCATGGGCGTGTAGCACAGCTGGATAATGCATCGGCCTCCTAAGCCGAAGATCGCGGGTTCGAATCCTGCCACGCCCGTTCACGGTCCTGCGCAAGGTCGTCAATCGTTGGAGAAGAGGCATATACAACCCGCCCGTGGACAACACGACGGCGCATGCCCAACGATAACGAGCCACGGAATCAGTTGCCCGACCCGTACGGTCACGGGTTCGTTCGGGCGGAAAATCCGGTGGAGCGGACGCAAGCCAAATGGGAGCGACAGGAAACCCTGCGTCTTCGAGCGGGCAACCTTGCTCGCCATCCAGCGTTGCTCACATTGCGAGCCGTTTTTGGTTTCAGCATTGCCCTCGTGGCGTTCCTTTCGGTGCTTTATCCGGAGCAAACCCTACCCCACCCCGGTTACACCTTGTTGATTTGGGGGGCACCGTTGCTCCTGGCAACGGTGCCGCCGTTGCTGGCTGGCGAAGCGTTGTGGCAATCCATTCAGGCCCGTATTTCACTTCGAGAAACCGATGAAAACATTGCGGGCGGGCGGCAATCCCTTCGGTCGCAGCCCGGCATGGATCGAATCTTGGAGGGCATTCGTGACGTGCGCCGTCATCATACCGTCAACGCGTTGTTGGGTGTATCGGCATTGTTTTTGCTGAGTCTGAGCACGGTGATTCGGATTGAAACGACGGTGTGGAATTTGTCCTTCTTGCTGGCGATGACCATGGGACTGGCGCATTTGTTTCATTCCTTGTTCACCGTGGATGCCGTGGTTCAGCAAGGCGATGCTATGCCATGCCTGATCCACCATGCTCCCACCCACCACCCGACCCAACTCGGATCCATTTTGGGCGAATTGATCGTGCTTCATTTGGACCCTGACCTGGTGTTGGATTGGTCTTCTTGGCTTTCGACCTTCCACGATTCGCTGCTGCCTGGCTACGATCAAAACCAATCGTGGGAGCGCGTGCTCTACATTTTACTCCTCAACGCGAACGGCGATATGTCCGACAGCGACGCCGTTCGAGAACTTCGGGAGTTCATTCGTCCCGATGCATTGGAAACGGTCCTGCTCGATCCCGAGGCGAAGTTCAACTGGCGGTCTTTGCAACGATTGCTCGACCATGCCCGGGTCTGGCAACCCGGCGCCTTCCAGTTGCTTGACCGATTGCAACTCGATATGTTGCGCGGCGATTCCAAGATGCTCCGCTCCCCCTGGCGAATGGACGTTGCGTTGGATGCTCAATGCCCGGAGGGGTCCGGTCACCTGTTCATCGTGTTGAACAACCAAACCTTCGATACGGCGTCCGCTCGAATTGAAGTGCTGTGCCCCGGCGGCGACCCGTTCTCCCGTGACCACCGGTTTGAGTTGCAACCCTGCCCCTCGCCTCGTGAAGCGGTATCGCTGAACGCCAATGGGGAAGACGACGCGTTGGATTGGGTTCCTCGGTACCTGCAGCAAGGGGTTGTGCTGTGGTTGGGCGTGGCTTGGCCCAACAAAACCCATGGTGATCGCTTCGTTCAAGTCATTCTGAGGGACGAAGAAGGGGTGGTGATCGAATCTCAGGTGTTGCGTACCCATGTTCAACGCCGCATTGGAAACAGCGCCCGCCGCCGCTTCTGGGCGTTGGAGCGGGCGCGAGTGTGGTCTCAACACCCGCTCCCTGAAGCCTGAGCGCAGGCCCCTTCCTTCCATGCGACGACACGGAAGAAGCGCGCACCTTATGGCGCACCGATGTTTCGCCAACCACGAGGAGATTCATCATGGAAGCATGGGACATCGTTGTGCTGGGTGACGGGCCCGCCGCCCTCCGGGCCGCTGCAGAAGCTGCGAAAGGTGGTGCAAGCACCTTGATGATGTCCTCAACTGCACTCGGCCAACCCGGCCTCAGTGCTCTGGACGGCTTGTCTGCCTCCATTCAGGAGAGTAACCCCCGGTCGCACCGGGAGGACACCATCCGCTGTGGAGCGTTTCTCTGCGACCAAGATGTGGTCGCTGAGTTCACCAACGCCGCCGTGCGCCAGGTGGATCTGCTGGAGCGCAGGGGCGTGAATTTTCACAGGGACCTCCAGGGCTTGCCACTGGTTCGTCGCGCTTCAGGCCACGCCCAACCACGGACCACGGACGCTGGCAGCGCCACCACCCATCAGGTGCAACAGGTCGGTGAGGAACAGGCGATGCGCCACGGTGTGGTCCGGCGCGGCGACCAAGTTCCGTTGACGTTGGTCCACACCGACCAATCCGTGGATGGCTTGGTCGTGCTTGACATGGCCAATGGAAAGGTGATCGGTTTGCAATGCAAGGCGTTGATCATCGCCGATGAGGGGTTTGAGGGCGCCTTCGGTCACGGGACCGTTGGTCTGGGGATGGACCTGGCGTTCCGTGCTGGGGTTGCGCTTCGCGACATGGAATTCATGACCCATCATCCGTTGACCATCACGGGCACGGATGTTCGACTTCCGACAGGCCTGCTTCTTGACGGTGCGGTCCTTCACGAAGCCACCGGTGCCCCCTTGGACGTCGGCACATCGCCTCTGGAACTGGTCCGAGCGGTCCAACAAGCGGTTCAACCGGTTCTTGATGCCCGTCAACTTGGTGACTCAGCGGCGTGGTGGGGTTCCGTTTTCCGATTGGTCCAACAGCGCACGGGCATCGACATGAACCGTCAAACCGTTCCCATTTCACTCGCCGTCGGTCACACCATCGGCGGCTTACCAGTCGATCAAATGGGGCGTTGCGTGACCGGCACGTGGGCCCGTTGGTTCACCGGTTTGTACGCCGCAGGCGACGCGGCCTGCACCGGCTTCCATGGTGCCACCGCCCTCCCCGGTAACCGTTTGCTTGACGCCCTCTGCACCGGCACGGCGGCCGGTTCACATGCAGCGACCTGGGTGGCGTCCCAAACCTTCACCTCGACGGAGGGCCTCAGCGCTGCAGTTGAGGAAGCTCAGGCGGATTTGTCTGCCATGATGGACGATCAGGGCGACACACACGCTGTCCGTTGCGGCACGGTGATGGCCTCCGTTCACGCTGCGCTCGCCGGGACAACGGCATTCTCAAGCACCTCGATGAGCGGTCTTTTGGCCAAACTTGAGGCCCTCGATCACCAAGCGGAATCGCTTCACTTGGATCAAACCTCCCTGTTTGCCAACACCAACCTTCTGGAGGTGTTGCGCACGCAGGCGGCGGTGCGCATGCTGATGGCCTCGGTCCGCAGCGGTTTGGCCCGCGAGGAATCTCGCGGTTCATTCGAACGGGAGGATTTCCCCGAAAGCGACGACGCCTTCCTCCACCACGTGACGGTTGACCACCAAGGCAACATCGGCCAACTGGCTCTGAAGAAGGGAACGGGCGGCCACTGGTTGTTGGCTCCACAATGAACAAAACACGGCTTTGCCTCCCCGTGGCACATGGCCACCTTGTTTGAACGCATCATTTCGGGTGAGATTCCCTCTCACGCTGTGGCACGCGGCGAGGCTTGGTATGCCTTTCTTGACGTGTTTCCACGGCGACCGGGCCACACCCTCGTGGTGCCGTTGCGCGGCGTCGCCCGATTGAGTGAGCTGGACCCGACCGAGCGCCACGCGTTGATGGACGGTGTGGTGGAGGTTCAACAACGGTTGGGGGCTCATTTCAACACCACCGATTTCACCGTGTGCGTCCATGACGGGTCATTGGCCGGTCAAGAAGTGCCGCATGTGCACCTGCACGTGGTGCCAAGGACGCCCGGCGACGGAGGGGGTACCTTGGCCTCCATGTGGCCCTCAACACCGCAAGGTGACCCCGACCACCACCAACTCGCCGCTCTCGCCGAGGCGTTGGCATGACCGAAGAAACGATGCCGATGCGGGACGACCCGCTCCCGGAACTGTCGGCATCGGCCAAAAAAATGGACATGCAACGCTTGCTATCGGCGCCGTTGCCCACCTATGAGTCGAGCGTGCCGGGGTCTTGGTGGTGGACCAACGTTGCGTTTTGGTTGTGTCGTCGGGTGTCGTCGGCGCAGTTCAGAACCACCGAATCCTCCAGCGAAACGCCGCTTCAGCGTGACGGCGGAGGGGCGATGTGCTGCGGATGGCACACGAACGGTTTGATGGATCCTCTGGGCATTTTTCTGCAACATCCAAAAGAATTCGTGGTCGGTGCACGCCACGATTTGGTAACACGGCCGTTGCTGTCGTGGTGGACAAGACGCTTGGCCGTTCAACCTGTCGTCCGGAAGGCCGAACTGCTTCGAGGGGGTTGCACGGAGGCGGAGGCCGCCCACCTCAACGGTCGTTCCTTGCTCGCCCTGTCCAGTGGCGTTGCTCATGGGTTTGGCTGCGTTCTCTTTCCGGAGGGGACCAGTCACAGCGATTCTCACATGATGCGGTTCAAAACCGGGCCGATGCGAACGGTTCTGGCCGCTTCAGCCCTCGCCATCGCCCGAGGCCTGCCCTTGCCCGAGCTCGTGCCGGTGGGCCTGCATTTCCGCCACAGGGAACGGTTTCGCACAAATCAGTACATTGAATTCGGCGAACCAATTTGCATTCAGCCCAACGACGTCCCTGCAGAATTGGTGGAAGCGGTGAAGCACGGCGATTGGGTCGAGCCTCCCTCAGAAGCCGTGAACGCGTTGCGCGACCGGTTGCGCGATCGCTTGCCTCACTACACGCCCGACACGTCCACGTGGACAGAGCATCGTGCCCTTCACGTCATCGCCCACGTACGGGCCAACCGTTCGAACGCCCCGCTTTCATCTTGGAAGGAAGAGGTCCATGCGGCCCGGGAGGTCCGTACCGGCATGGAAGGGCGTTCGAACACCGCCCCCCCATCACCGTTGACCGGCCCCACCATGGAGGCTGCACGAGAAGTTGCCACGGTGCTCGAAGACGCCGGTCTGGACGGCCGGGACTTGAACCCAGCAGCCACCGGGTTGCGCAAAGCGCGGCTGGCCGCGTTTCCCGGTGCCTTCCTCAAATTGAGTTTGTTCTTGGCGCTGCTTCCGCTCACCGTCACGGCCTTCGGTTTCCAAATCGCGTTGGGGCGCTTGCTGGGCGATTCAACCGATGAAGGGCTGGACGCACGAACGAGTTACCAATTTTTGGCCGCTTTCTTCGGCTCACTCCTCGTTTGGCCCGTGGTGGCGGCGGGGTGGGTGGCGCTGGCGGTGCACCAGAACGATGTCATCGCTGCACAAACCGGTTGGGACTGGCTTCATCTGTTCGGTGGGCACCAACGCGATCAACTGTGGGCCATCATGGTCCTCTATCTGCTGTGTTTCCCAGTGTTTTGGTTGTGCGGGATGTCCTTCGCTTGGGGCTGGGATGCGTGGATGGATCTTCGCAAGGCGTGGGTTCGCCGCCGGGTTCATCGCCACATGGGCGAACGGCTGTCCACCTTGCTCGAGCGTTGTTGATGGGGTGGCCTTCAAACGGGAGGAGCCCCTCCCACCTCCATGTCGCCTGAAGCGGTGGTGAATCAACTCAAAGCCTGGTTCACAGAAGAACGGCTGACCGTCAAGGCCCAAAACGACCCACGCGCACACGGTCACTTCATGGTCAAGTATCCCGGTGGAAAACAAGGTCACATGTTCGCTGTGGTCGTTCCGAAGCAACGTGATTTGGTCGCCATTTCGAGCATGACGCGCGTGGACGAGGGGCAACAAAACGAAATGAAATCTCATATGAGCGATGTGGACAGCGACTGGAGCGAATGGGTGCATGAAAGCCGACTCCATCTGATTCGAACCGGTGTTGATTGGGCCATCCACATGGGCCATGAAGGCGATGCAAAGCCCGGCCCACTCCAGGCGTTTAACGTCAGTTTGCCCATCTGGTACGACGGACTGACGAAGAACGAATTCATGAACGGCCTTCGTAAGCTTTGGCTCGCAAAACTGGCGTTGATTCACGAGATCAAGTATTCCTACGGCCCGGGCGTTGGAAAACCGGGGCCGGTCGATGATTGGGCGAAATCCAAGACACCATCTCGCCCAGGAAGCACCGAGGATGCGAACGGAACGCCAGCCCAAGTTGAGTTCGATGAAAAAATGTCCTTTGGGACTGGACTGGACCCCGACGAATGGGCATGATTGAGGCGTGAAAACCGGTCCGCTCCTCGCATGCCGATGGGGTGAAGACTGACCTCAAGGGAGCGCGGTTAAGTAGGAGAAGACCGTGAAAAGAACTGTCCGTTGAGGTGAGCCCATGAATCAAAAATTCAAGTCCGTAAGTCTGGCTTCGTTGATGCTGCTGTCCGTGATGTCCACACTGCTGGTCGCCAGTGTCAGCGTCAGTGCCAACACCGTTGTGATCACCGAAGCTGTCCAGATCGTGGATGGCGGAACCGCTTCCGATGCACAAGCGGCTGTCGTCGCCGATAGCGAGGGCAACGTCCACGTTGTCTGGACCCGCAACAACCTCCACCTGTATTACTCCATGCTATCGCCACGGGGCGAGACCCTCATCGATGCCACCCAAATCACCGACTCCGGACTTCACAAGATTTGGCATCCTGACATTGCCGTGGACGACCTGGACCGCATTCATGTGGTGTGGGCCGACAAGGCCGGCCAGCACACCATCATGTACTCGGCCCTGTCTCCTTGGGCAGCCGCAAGGGACGGCATGGCCTCTGCTGACGGCACCATCTCCGTCATCCAGGACACCATCATCGCCCGAAATCCATCGAACCGCGACTGGCCTGCTTTGGACATCGACAGTCAAAACAACGTCCACATTGTTTGGCAGGACAACCACGACTCGGAGAACAAATTCTTCAACCAACCACAAATCTACTACTCCATGATTCAGCCTGACATGGGCTCGGGGGCCATCATAACGCTGTTCGATGACACGCTGCTGACGCCGATCATCGGTCACAAAGGTCACCCCGATGTCGTGGTGGACGCCAACGACTATGTCCAAATCGCTTGGGACGACACCCGAGGCGGTAAGGTCGAACTCGCGTTCATTGTCGACACGTCCGGTTCGATGTACTCCGAATGGGCCGATATCTGCACGGTGGTGTACGGCGGCAACTTCGCTTCAGGCGGCTACTTCCAAGGCATCAAACCCATGCTTGAGGTCGCCAACATGACCGTGTTCGAGACCATCTACGGCTTGGGCAACACGCTACCTGGGGCGGCCTCCTCAGGCAACTGCGCAGGTTACAACCAAAACACCGGCCCACGCACCACGCCGCTCGGCCAGGTGCCCGGTGACGACTCCGGGGGCATCCGAAAACTCCCGGGGACGGTCTACAACGGCAACACGTACTCCGGCTATTCCGGCGAGGATTGGGGCCCCGGTTCCAATTGGGCCTGCCTTTCCTGGAAGGACGCCGCCGGCAACGTGCCCGGCAACCCGCCCACCGCCGACGACCACCGCTGGAACCCCAACGCCACCAAGATCGTCATCCCCGTGTCCGATGAAGGTCCCAAGGACGGCGACCCCTCGCAGCAAGCAGACGACAAAGCGGCCATCCAGGAGGCACACGACAACTGCCTGCTCGCCGGCGTGATTCCCGTTGGCCTCTACGGCCAAGGCTACGGCGGTGCCGGAAACATCCAATCTCACTTCATGGACCTGGTTCAGTGCCCCAATGGCGTGGTGTCGACGCAGACCCGCAACTGTCCCGGCAACACACTCGCCAACACCGACGCTGGTGGCCAAGCCTACGAGTTCCCCTCCGGCACCGGCACCAACCAGATGTCCCTCCTTGTCGAAGCCATGGTGTACATTTCCACCAACAACTCCCGTGAGATCTACATGACCGTGCTCGACCCCTACGCCAAGATGAACAACGACCCGTCGTTCGTGCCCGGTGCATCCGGTCACCAGGTTCAATTTGGCGGTTACATCGAAGACACGGGCGCTGGCGCTGACGGCCACCTGGTCGTGGTCAACGACACCCGTGTGACCATCGACGATGCTTACTCCTTCCACCCCTCCATCGGTGTGGATTTGCAGGGCAACACCCACATCGCTTGGATGGACGGCCGTGACTATGGGTTCGAGAAGGACGTCAATTACGAAGTGTACTACACCAAACTCCGTTTGCAAGGTGCTGGTGCATGGGACGGCGCCGACCAAGGCTTGTCCACGTACGCCATCAAGCGCATCAACGACACCCCCATCTCCAACGTGGAGGGAAAGAGCGGCCTTCCACCGGCTTCCCCGTACGCAGGAAACTCCGTCTTCCCATCGTTGTTGACGGATGACCAGAACAACATCCACATCGCGTGGGTGGACTCTGGCAACCTGTCGGCCAGCGAGGAAATTCAGTACGTCCGTCTGAATCAGACGGATTTGACCGGCGACGGTGAAACGGCACTGGATCCGTGGGAAATCACTGCCGTGTCGTCCTGGAATTCCAACAAGTTGGGTCCCAGCAGTGGCCGTCAACCGAGCGTCGGTATGCCACCGGCGTTTGCCAACGACCTTGGCAGCGGCGCACACGTGGCTTGGTCGGACACCAACCGGTGCAGCGATGAAGGCAACAACAACCGATTCACGATTTGTTACTCCCACATCTTGACCGGCCAAGTTGACGTTGAATTTGACGAGGGCGAGACCTTCTACCATGTCATCGAGCCCGGTCAGCAAACCATCTACAACCTCACGATGAACAATTCCACACCTGGACCATCCGACCTGGTGGCCGACACCTACGGTTTGAACATCTCAGGTGTGCCGCTCAACTGGACGGCCAACCTCTACTTCGCTTCCAACCACTCGAGCATCTTCCCTGACACGCCCATTTACCTCGAGGGTGGTGAAAATGTACGCTTCTACATGCGTGTGCAAGCCCCGTCCATCTACCAAGCCAACGGTGATGAATTGGCCGACATTCGGGTCACAGCTCAATCCTACAAAGATCCGGCCATCCAGAACGAACTCGTGACACTGACGCTCATGGACGTGGTTCACGGCATCAACTTGGACACCTCGCACAGCATGGCTGACGTTGAACAGGGTCAAACCGCTGTGTTCTCCATCACCATCACCAACACCGGCAACGTGCACGACGCGTTCGTGTTTTGGGACCCCAACAGCCTCGAAGGGCAGCAGGAATGGCTGTTGCCGTTCGGCTGGCAGGTGAACTTCCCCACTCGCGTTGAGTTGGATCCCGGTCAATCGGTCACGAAGAACCTCGAAGTGAGCGTCCCCACATCCGAAGACCCCGGGGCCTTCGTGATTTACGTGAAGGGTTGGTCCGAAGGCGAACCGATCAAGTCCGTGGAAAAGGGGACCTACGACATCCTTGAACTCGGTGTGTTCGTCTCCATTCGCTCCACCGGGAACATTGAGTTCTCCATCGATGATCGCAGCGAGATCGTCCAACCCGGCGATTGTGCCGTTTACCCCGTTGATGTGACCAAGAACTTCGATTCAGGCGACCTCGTGTTCGTGACACCCGGCGCCCCAGAAATGCGGCCAGAGGGCGTGGCCCTTGACGCTTGGCAACAGGAGAACTGGGTGGTCAACGTTGACTTCACCAACGCCGCTGGCGCGGAAGACGTGGGCGACGGATTGGGCGATCCCATCGCCTGGCGAATCCAAGGCAGCGACGATTCTGTGACAAAGACCGTCACCGTTGAAGTCTGCGCTCCCACCAACGCCTCGGCTGGATTGGGTCCTGCCATCACGCTCAAGGCGTACCTCGATGGTTACCCACGCATTTCCGATTCGGTCATCCTCTCGACCACGGTCGAGCATGTGTACAGTCTCGATGCAGGCATTGACCCCGCCGTTGGCACCTCACTGAGCGTGAACCCCGGCGACCAACTCACGCTGCCCATGACGGTGTCCAACGACGGCAACGGCCCTGACCGATTTGACTTCCGTCTCGCTCGCGTCACCGATGCGTTCGGCGTGGACGTCATTTGGGACATTCAAATTCCTCGCGAGAACCTGATGGAACTTTCGCCCGACACCTACCAGAGTTTCGACGTGATCATGAACGTGCCTCAGCGCGTTCCTGCAGGTCAGTACACCGTTGTGCTCCAGGCCTTCTCCGAAGAAGCCTATCCCGATGCCAGCGGGCGGGAAACCCGCTTGCGAGACTCGGTGGTGCTGAACGTGGAGGTCAACGAGTTCCACGACATGCAAATTTCCATGGACCCCACGGTGGACAACGCCGTCAAGACGTCAGCGCCTGGCCGAATTGTCCGATTCACCTTCAACGTGACGAACCAAGGCAACGTGCCCGATGTACCGACCCTGAACAACCACACAGCCCAAGTCGACGGTGAAAGCCTTCTCTGGAGCACGCTGCCCGGCATGAATCAATTGTCCGGATGGAGCGTCGAGTGGTTCATGCTGAAACAGCTCAGTGCTGACGTGGTCGTTGAGGAACCGTGCATTGACACCGTGTCCACCGCATCTTCCTTCCCCGAAGACGAGTGTGTCTACCTGACGGACATCGGTGAGTACCGCCTCCCCGAAATGGCCCCTTACCAGACCCACGGTGTGGTGGCGGCTGTTGCCATCAGCCCCGAAGCCTCCCTTGTGACCCGACCCTTGGGCCTCAAGGTGGTCTCGATGTTTGGCGACATGGACAACAACGGCGATCACGATGATTCGCCCGATTGGGACGGTGAAAACTACGACACCAACGAGTTCATCGTGACCCTACGTCTCCGTGCACCCAACCTCGAAATCGTCGAAATCATTGCACCACCGTCCTTCAGCGGTGAAGTGGATTCGACCATCCGCATCGGTATCCGGTTGGCCAACACGGGCAACGTCCACGCCACCGACATTGAGATCGTGCTGTGCGAGTACGACAAAGTCGCTGATGCGGAGGTCCTCAAGGAATTGCGCAACGAAGGCTGCGAGGAAGACCGTGTCGTGATGCGGCAGGTTGTTGGTGCGTTGCTTGCACCGGACGCCTCCGAAGAATCCAAGGAAATCGAACTGTACCTGCTCTATCCCGTTTCGGCTGGTTCCAAGGGCGTGTATGTCGTCGTCGACCCCATGAACGAAATCGTGGAATCCGATGAAGGCGACAACGTCCGAGCCATCGAGAACGCGCTTGAATCGAACAGTCCGTTCCTCGACACTGCTTCTGAGGTGGTCGGTAAGACGGCCCTGCCCTTTGCTGTGATCGTGCTGACACTCGCCCTCCTGGGTGTGGTGTACCTCGTGGGCAAGGGACGACGCGACGAGGTCAACAAGCGACTGGCAGAGCAATCTTCGCTCGTGTCGGTCCTGGCCGAGGAAAACCTCTGATTCAAGAGGGTGATTCGGGGTGGGCCTTCGGCCGTTCCATTTGGCGTTCCCGGTGACGGACATTGAACAAGCGAAGGGCTTCTACACCGAAGTGCTTGGTTGCACGGTGGGACGGGAGCGACCATCGTCCTGCGTGTTCAACTTCCACGGCCACCAAATCGTTGCGCATCGGGTTGAAGCCATGCCATCGTTGGCCACCAACCCAGTGGATGGCCACGCTGTCCCTTCCATGCATTTCGGCATGGTGTTGGAATGGGATGCATGGCACGCATTGAGGGAACGTTTCGAGGCGCGCGGTCTTCCTTTTGCTTTGGGCCCCTACATGCGGTACGCTGGCTTACCTGGGGCGCAGGCCACCATGTTCATTCGCGACCCCTCAGGCAATCACCTCGAGTTCAAGGCGTTCAAAGACGACGCACGCATCTTCGACCCTGCTTGGGAGCCGGATGCTTGAGATTGGTGTGCCTGAGAACGCTGAACCTAAACGGGTCGGTTCACGATGCTGGTCATGCACCGCCATCGTTTGGTCGTCCGTCGTTGGTGCCCAGGCCCAAGAAATAGCGCAGGTCGGTGTTCAGTGGAGCGGCCACGATGTGGCCCGCTCGCTTGGCGAGTTGCCGTTCAAGTTGGGCGCTGAGGGTATCAACCAGATCATACAACTCCCGCTCTCCCACCTCGTGGTGCTTGAGCAGGGCGTTCAAGTCAAGTTGTGCACCGTTGGACTCAACGATGGATTGGATGATGCTCCGTTCTTCATAATGCTCAAAATCGGCTTCAACACCGGCGGAAACGCGCTGGCGGACGTGTTGATGCAACGAAATGATCGCATCGCGTTGTGCGTCCAACTCGTCGAGGGCTTCGGCGAGCGTTCGTAAGTGTTCGAGGCCCTCGCCAACAGCGATTTTCCGGCGGCCGCCCAAGGCGTCGGCCACAGCACGGGTCCGTTCGGGCAATTTCGAAGCCAGCCGAATCGGGCTTGCAGCGGGGAGTCGACGTTGTTCGCATCGAAACAGGTCGGGACCCAAGTCAATGTGGATGGAAAATGCTTGTTCGACGGCGTAGATGGTCTTGGGCGGTCCTCCCTTTTCGGAGGGAACTTTTGATTTTGAGACCATTTGGCCGCGTTCCAACTCCTTGAGGTGTTTCACGATGGCGGGTTGGCTCACGCCGATCAGTTCGGCCAACTGCATGGGGTAGTGGGGTTCTCGAATCAAACGCTCGAGAATTTGCCGCCGAACCTTGTTTTGCAACAGGTGTAGGGCCTTGTCCAGGTCAGTCATCTTCTCAACCCGGGGTTGAGTAGTGGCCGGCCCTCTATCAAGTCATCGTCGGTTCACTGCTCGTCCCATTCTTTCCAGAATTGATCCTTGACAGCGTCGTCGGTTCGGGTGATTCGTGAACGGGAAACGGGTTGTGACGTGGGCGGCTCGTAGGGGTTGGTCGCCAGGTCGACGCCCTCGTCCCACGAAGCGATGGCCGCAGCGTTGGCCGCTTCCTTGATGGCCACTTCAGCACTGTTGATCTGGTGCCGTTCGGTGCGTGCGTGCTCTCTGGCGGCCTCCACATCGCCGTTCATCAGCGCAAACACTTGCTCGGTCGTCAGCATTTGACCCGCTGCAACATCGGGCAAACCGTCAACGAAGGTGTCGTTTTGCGGTGCTTCCACCGTGTCAGCAAACGGCGGTGCAACGGTTGCTTGGGGTGCGGCATCAACGGGTTGTTGTTGCATCATCGCCGTTTGTTCGGGCGTCAGGTGCGTGATGGGCACGAGCTGTCCCTCCGCATTCACCATCATGACTTTGGGTGCACGATTGGGTTTGGACGTGAGGTAAAAGATGAGGGCGACCGGTGTTGACAAGAGGCCCATGCAGCACATCAAACTGCCAAGAACCAGCGGGGTGTTGGCAAACATGTCGTTTTGCAACCGGTCAATGGAGACCAGGAACCCCCGCTCTCCTGCACAATCGGACTCGCACGTCACCACGAGTGCGTGCTCGGAAGATCCGTTCAACACCCACGAGGCGGTTTGGATGAACAACGAACCGTCGGAAGCCATTGGTTGCCAGTCCGCACTGCAGTTGGCGGTGGGAACGGGGTCCTCCACCATGGCTGAACCCTCGATGCGATGCAAGGTGACGGTCATGCTTCGGTTGTCCTCGTGCTGGTAGAACCGATAACAGGTGTCATCCAGGGTTCCTGTGACAAAGGTGCCTTCCCCTTCGACGTTCAGTTCGTGGGTCTCACGTGGGTCAAACGCTGTCATGACGCTGGAGGCTTGACCCGAAATCAACAACAGACCCAACAGAAAGACGCCACCGCAGACCACGGTGATACGGAGCGCCCAAGGTGAGCGTTTCGCAGAAGGAGCCGCCTGCATCGGCGTAAACGACTCCCTCCACCTCAATAAGGCTCGCTCATGACCTCAAGCCAGCCCCAGCTCCCCAAGCTTCTCAGGGAGGTAGGTGTCGGTCACGAAATCAAGACCGTATTTTGCCAACGATTGCTGCTCAGCCTTCTTGCCCAAATCGAGCATGGTGTGGATTTGTTCCTGCCACCACGCATCGGCGAACCGAGGATCGGAGAGTTCAGCTTTCAGCGCTTCTTCGTCCTTGGAGGAGAGATCATCGCTGGGCAAATCGTACGCCACGATGTCGTCGGCTGTGATGCCAAGGTAGGTGGCCGACGGTGTGGCAAGGTACTCTGAAATGTGGGCGGTCTTGATGGCACCGTACGCGATGGAGGCGAAGATGCGGAACGACCAGGGGTCGCCGTCGAGGAACACGACGACCGGCAGATCCCATTCCTCACTCATGCGCTTGATGATGCGACGCGTGGATCGTGCTGGCTGGCCCTTGAGGTGAATCAGGCCGCAGCCAAACGCTTCATCGAAGCCGTTCTCAATCAACCGGTCGAACATACCACCTGTTTCGATGGCCATCAGGAAGTTGATGTCGTGTTCGAGCAATTCGATTTTTTCTTCTTCCACGTTGTACGGCACGCCGTACCCTGAATCGCCCACATCGTCTCGAGCGTTGATGCGCATCCATTCGCCGCGTCGGTTTCGCTCCTGCAAGGTGAGGTTGCCGATGATGCGTGCCCCGTCTTCTTCTGGACGCAGTTTGAAGTCCTCTCGCATGCACTTGGTGACCACTTCAAGATCTTCAGCCAGATTGTTGGATTCGTTTTGGGTCGAGAATTTACCCAAGCCCCAACTTTCCGAAATGTAATACATTTCTCTGAGGGTGGACGATTTCCCGTCTGTGATCATGCCTTCAATGAACTCCACCACATGGAGGGCACGCAGCAGTTGCTTGGCAGAACCCAAACTGGTGGCGTCCCGAACGGACTGCTTTTTGCCGTATTTGTAGACGCCCAAACGCTCGTCAAACCCGATGTTGTTCTTGGTGCGAACCGGGAGGGTCATCGTGGGTGCTTCGCCTTTCACGATTTTGTCGTACATTTCCGTGACCACGTCGTGCAGCGCCGCTTTGGTGTCCTCTTGGGTGTGCCCTTTGACCATCACTCATCCCCTCCATACCCCATCAGGGTTTGTTGTCCAGGCGTTTTCGGCGCTTTGACCGGCGGTGCAGCCGTTGGTTCAGCTCGAGCCTCATCGCTTTCTTCCTCGCCATCATCCTCTTGCTCGTCCTCATGCGCTTCACGACGGCGAATCTCCTCCAACAATTTCTCATCCATTTTGGTGGCTCCGATGACGTCCTGACTGCCACGGTAAAAGACGTCCGTGTCGGTCCAATCGCCGCGTTCAAGTCCGGCAAGTTGGTAGGTGATGGTGACGGTTTGGCCAGGGTCCAGGGTGTCCAATTTCCACGCCCAGACGCCGGTGGCTTCCTTTCGACCGCCGTGGCTGTTGTTCTCCATGGTCGCCCCATCTTCTTCGGGCCAGCGAGCGAGGAGGGTGTAGGCTCTCGCCCTGGAGGTGTAGTTGAACAGGGTGATGCTGACATCGGTCTGTTTCGTGGATTTGTTCCAAGCCGTGCTGGATTCGGCGATGACGGCGCTCATGATTTTGGTGATCGAGCCGGAGAGGTCCGGCACCGGTTTGCCAAGGATGGCAGCGGATTTTTCGGCGATGGCGGGGATGATGTCGTTGACAAGCTCAAATTTCTCCCTCGTTTTCGCCATTTTCTTCTTCTTTTCCAGGTGCTTTCGCAGACCGCGACCGAGTTCGAGCATGGCCTTTCTCGTTTCGTCCATGACCTCCTCGTTGTCCGCCAACGCTTCCTTGGCTTCGGAGGTGAACTGCACGTTGGTGCTTGCCAGATGAACGAGGATGGCGGCAGGCCCTTTGGGAACGCCACGGCCGCCCGATTGGTCGAGCCCGTACTGTCGCCAATCCACCGATTCGATGGCCTTCGTCAAGAGGCAACCGCCTTGCTGGTACATCAGGGGGACGCGGTTGGCAAACCGAAGCACCTCAACCGGTTTGTCCGCCGGCATGCCCTCGCCGAAGATGAGCCCCACTTCGACTTGGAAGGGGTTGCCTTGCGTGACGGCCGGCGCCCGCGTCATGGTGGTGACAAACCGCGAATCAATGGTCTTGGACAACCCTTTCTTGATGAGCAATTCTTGAATGGGTGACAGGCAGTTTGTCGGTGGGTTGAGCAGTTTCACCGGTTTTCCGTTGAGGTGCCGCTCGCCTTGGAAGACTTCGATCAGGGCGCGCAACTGCTCTGCCTTGAGGCTCTTGGGTTTGGCTTTCTCTTCAATCTCGGCCGCAGCCAGGAGTTCCTTCGAGGCACGCGAGGACACGCCCGAGAAGTTGTTTCGAAGGAACACCGTCATGCGAGAATCGGTGGATTCCGAGCACATCCGTTGCAGTTGGCCGAGGTGAATGCCGTGTGGGTGCGGTTTGATGCCCTCCACCTTACGCGGCAAGCGGTCCGTGACCCGAGGCCAGTGATGCGTTTCCCCGTCAGGATCGATGAACGTGATGGCGGCATGGGGGTTGACGATGCTGGTCATCCGTAGGTACTGATACACGCTTTGGCGCCCTCGCTGGTATTTCCCTTTCATTCGTGTGGTGATCTCCAGACCGTGCTCCTTGAGGGTCCCGTCCGGTCGCTCCCAGATTTCACGCCCTTCGTTCTGTTTGGTGGCTTTGTTCTTTCTCGTGTCAAGTCCAATGTCGACCACCGCTGCGGACGCTTCGGTGGCAATCTTGGAGCGGACGTGGGTTTTGCGCCCTGTGGTCAACTGACTGTACATGACCACGCCTGTGATGCCAATGCCTTGTTGGCCACGCGACTGGCGAATGGCGTGGAAGCGTGAACCGAACAGGAGTTGACCGAACACTTTCTCGATGCTGGTTTTGGGGATCCCGGGGCCGTTGTCCTCGGTTCGCAGTTCAACGATGTTCTTCTTGTCGTCCACCTTTGTGAGTTGGACGGTGATGTCGGGCAGGATGCGCGCCTCCTCACACGCGTCAAGGGAGTTGTCCACGGCCTCTTTCACGGCCGTGATCAGCGAACGCGTCAACGAATCAAACCCGAGGAAGTGCTTGTTTTTCTCAAAAAACTCGGAGATGGACACCTGCTTTTGGTTTTGAGCCATGCGTTCTGCGGTCCCTGCCATGCGCCATCACCCCCGTCGGTCCTCCTCCATCCCGGTGATGTCGGGCCAACAGTTACCCTCGTCGGAGGTTTGAGGGTTCATAATCTCCGCCGTTCGGGCGTATGATGCTTTGACGTCATCGAAAAGCAGCGTTGCGTCAAGCGAACAGGTCGGGGCGCCAGGACGTGATGTGCCCGGTGAAGGCGGAGGCGGCCACGGTCAAGGGGCTGGCAAGGTACAGTTTCCCCGGCCCGGAACGGCCCTGGAAGTTGCGGTTGATGGCGGACACCGTCACCTGGTCGGGGGTGATCGAGACGCCCGGTCCGGCGCCGATGCACGCTCCACAACCCGGGTCGATGAGGTGGACGCCCACCTCTTCAAACAGGGCGTGCCAACCGTTCTTCACGGCGAAGTCCTTCACAACACCCGAGCCGTATTGGATGTAGAATTCGACCCCATCCTTCACCTTCAGGCCAGCGGCCTTGGCTGCCATGCAGACCTCTGCATAGTAGGCGATGTCGTCCTCTTTACCGGCCGTGCAGGAACCGCCGTAGGCGATGTTCACGCTCACTTCGCCGATGTCACTGATGTGAGCACCGTTGGTCGGGTCGCTGGGCACCCCTTCGTCGGGGTTGCCAGGGTGAGCCACCATCGGAACGATGGAGGACAGGTCGATGACGTGCACCCCGCCGTCGTAGTGCGCCCCTTCGTCGGGCGCCACCATGCGAGCCCTGAGGCTGTCTTCATCCAAGTGAGGTTGCGCCGCCATCATCCAACGAACAAGGTCATCGTCGGCCTCGCAAATTCCCGTGCGTCCAGAACACTCGGTGGCCATGTTGCACAGCGTGGCCCGTTCGTCCACCGAGAGCGAAGCCAAACCCTGGCCACCGAACTCCATGCTTCGGTTGAGGGTCAATTCCTTGCGAGCGTGGTCGGCGAGGATGGCCAAAATGACGTCTTTGGCCGTGCAACCGTGGTGCAGTTCCCCAACCAACTCAAATCGAATGGATTCCGGGACCTTGACGAAGGTGAACCCAGCGCTCACGAGGTTGGCGTATTCGGTGGCGCCAACGCCCCAGGTCAGGGCGTTGGAGGCCCCACCCATGCAGGTGTGGGAGTCGGTGGCTTGGATGAAATCCCCGATCTCAATGAACTCCTCTCGGGCCACCTGGTGGCAGATGCCCGGAGACACCCCGTCGACCGCTGAGTAATCGCGAACCCCGCTGTGTTGTTGGAACGCCACCTGCAGGTCCCGCAGCGTTTGCACCTTGTGCATGAAGGGCACAAATTTCGGATTGTGATGGGCGTAGAGCAAATGATCTTCAAACACCGCAAACTTCGGTGGATTGGGGAGTGTGTACTCCGCCCCGTATTCCTCTTGCAGGAAGGTGTGAACCTGGGCCGTGGTGAACTCGTGGGAGTAGCCGCCTTGCACCTCGGCGATCACAGGGTCGTGCGGCTTCACGCGTTGCCCCTCGGGCTGCCCCACAAGGTTTCGGGCGATGATGTGCTCGGCCATGGTCATCGGTCGGTTGGGCGTGTCGAGCGGGGGGAGTTCCAGCGCGCCAGCCTTCAACGCCTTCGCAAAGGGAAACAATCCGCCTTGCTCGAGAATGAGGGAGGTGACGGGGTCGTAGCGGCCGGTGAACTCGCTCAACGGTATGGATTCCCCTTTTTGCAACCGCTCAAGCATGGCGTGATCGCCCATCAACTGGCCAAGGTTGATGTTGTTGCGTTCGTGAATGGGCGCAAACGAAGCGGCGATGACGATGTTGATGCCTGCCCACCGCTCGCATTGAGCGGCGGTTTCGCGGCTTGAACCCGTTCCTTTGCGCTGGCCGGAAACGATCACCTCAAAATTGCCGTTTTTCAGTGCGTTTTCATTGAACACGCGAAGCCCGTTGTGCATCAAACCGGCGTAGGCGTTCTTGGCGATTTCAGCGGGCTCGTGATCAAAACAAACCCATGCTGGCGTCATCACATCGGTGTTGATGTCGTCCAACAAATCGTCGACTGTCAGATCCTCCATGCGAAGGTCCAAGCCGTCGTACAGCTGTTGCTTGATGAGGTTCAAGTCCTTGGTCAAAAACAGCACCCGCTTGCCGGGTGTGAGGGCGACGGTGTTCGGTGGCCAGTTGGTTCGCATGCTTCCCCCTCGACCCAAATCACGGGCAGGGTGTTCATAACCGGTTCGGGCCGCGCGTTCGAGCGTGGTTGGGGCCATGGTTCACACCCTTCGAGCAATCGACGACCATCTTGGGTAAAGAGGCGACGTCGTTCGGGCGATGGGTTTAAATGATAACCCCAAAAGGGATTTTATAGAGTTGCTCGATGGAAGCAACTTGGAGAGATGGATATGAGTGACCAGCAAGTGGAAGACATCGTCAAGTGCAGTGATTGTGGCAGCCGTTCCCTGTCCCGGGACGAAACCCGTGGTGAAGTCGTGTGCGACGACTGCGGCCTGGTGTTGGAGGACAACGTCATCGATCAAGGCGCAGAATGGCGTGTGTTTTCACCCGAGCAAGGCGACCAGCGCGCTCGAACCGGTGCACCCATGACCGTGATGCTCCACGACAAAGGGCTGTCCACGGACATCGACTGGCAAAACAAGGACTATTCGGGTAAAACCATCAATTCTCGCTACCGTTCCCAATTTTACCGAATGCGAAAGTGGCAGAAGCGAAGCCGTGTGAGCAACGCCACCGAGCGCAACCTCGCCATGGCTCTTGCAGAATTGGACCGCATGGCCAGCCGCCTTGAGCTTCCGAAATCGGTTCGCGAAGCAGCCGCTGTGAACTACAAGAAAGCCGTTGACAAGCGGCTCATCCGTGGCCGCTCCATCGAGGGCGTCGCTGCTGCATCGCTGTATGCTGCTTGCCGTCAGTGCGGTGTGCCCCGCACCCTTGATGAAATCGGTCAGGCCTCCCGAACCGGCCGCAAGGAAATCGGTCGCACCTACCGTTTCATGGTGCGTGAACTGAAGATGAAAATCATGCCCACCGGGCCGGAGGATTACATCTCACGGTTCTGTTCGGGACTGGGATTGGACGCCGATGTCGAAGCCAAAGCCTACGAATTGATCAAAGCCGCTCAAGAGAAAGAGTTGACCAGCGGACGGGGTCCCACCGGCATCGCCGCCTCCATCATCTACATCGCTTCCGTTCTGTGCGGCAAGCGCCGAACGCAGCGCGAGGTGGCTGAGGTGGCCGGTGTGACGGAAGTCACCATCCGCAATCGGTACAAAGAACTCATTCAAAACTTGAACATCGAATTGGACATTTGAACCGATCACCGGGCAAGGGATCCGTTTGAGCAAGAGCAAATCGCGCATTTCGTCCACCGCCTTTGAGCAGGTGGCAACCGGTCTTGTTGAGGCGCTGGAACGTGGGACACTGGCTTGGCCGTTGCCCCCGCCACCGGTGCAGGACCCGGACTTCCCGGCGGTGGCTCCGGCGTCACCCCACGAACTCTTCGAGGCGGGTCTTGGCTTGTTGAACCTCGACCGAGGGATGTTCGACCGTCATTTGAACACGGTGGTGGACACCATCGTCCCGTACAGGATGAACTTGACCGACGACCCGTTCGAAGTTCACGAACGATGGTTGACGAAACGGTTCGATGAATTGTCCACCCGGCTGTTGTTTTGCATTGCGACCGATTGGCTGTCGCAAGCCTTCGACCCCCACGCACCCAACACCGACCGGTGGTGGCTCAGCATCGCCCTCCTCAACGGGCTGTCCACCGTGCCCTACGGCCAACCCGTCCACCAAGGGTACCATTTGGTGGAATCCATTGCTTTGGGTGAACGTCCGGGCACGTGGCACACTTCGCCAGAACCAGGCCCTCAGCACATGGATTGGAACCCGCACGCCGTGGTCCCTCGGATGTCGTCCTCTGTGGTGGCACATGAGCAGGGGGTGGAGGCGGCGATGTGGATGCTTGAGCGGCTTGAGGGCGGCGATGAGCCACGACGGCTGTTGTTGATGGAATGGGTGCGGTTGCTGTTCGAGCGGCCCACCCTCGTTGAGCCCTTGGCGCTCAAACCGCTGTTGCTTCGAAGAGCGCTTGACCCCAGCCCCGAAGTTGCCACCAAAGTCACGCTGTGCTTAGCGAAGGCCATTGAAGCGGATCGTGACTTTGGCCACGAACTCGCCATCGCCTTGCACCAACGCGACGATGTGCTCGTTCAACGTGCCATGGCCGACGTGTTGACCCGTCTGTTTCGTCGACTGGGCGAAGATGCCATTCCGTTCCTTGATGACATGCTAACCTCAGAGGATGACAACGTGTTGGCAGCCGCCAGTGCCACCGTGGGGGATCTGAAGTACCTTGACAAAGAGATGTGGGCGGACCGCCTCAAATCCCTGACAACGCATCCGCTCTCGGTCGTTCGTCGAAACCTCGTCCCGAACCTTCGCGAGTATGTTGAGCACGATCCTACTGACGAACGAGGCATCTTGCACGACCTTTGGAAGGACGGTGACGAAGTGGTCCGTACACGGCTCCGAGAACTCTTGCTCCGCATGGAGGAGGTCGCTGCTGATCATTTTGCCCGTCGGATTCGTGTCCTTCACGACGAAGGGGTCGATTTGGAGCCTCTATGGGAGCCGCTGCGCCTTCGTCGCCCGGAACGGTGCGAAGCGTGGGTTGCTTGGATCCATGGCTCCGGGCCGCAACCTGCAGCGGATGTGCGGCCGCTCCACACGTCCACCGGCGAAGCACCGGAGGCCCTCCCTGAATTGGGCGATGCGTTGGACGTGTTGGACCAGGAACTTGGGTTCCTCGATTGAGTCACTCGTCGTCTTCATGACCTGCTTCCGGCGTGCGCAGGGGGCCGTTCACCACCGCCCACACGTACAAGCCGTTGGCCAAGGTCAACGAGCCGATGAGGCCAACCAGCAATCCAGCGGGCTCGGGCACGCCATCCGGTTGAAGCCTGCCAAGCGTGCGGGAGACGAGCAGCATGACCAAACCGACGATGACCACGTTCAGCCATGTGGTTTCTGGAGAAGACCACCGGTCCACGGTGGGTGCCACACCAAACCGGTCGAAGGCCAGGGCGTACCATCCCACGTACAACGCGACCAACCCCGACAAGCCCAACATGCCACGCGTGAAGGAAGCGGAAGACCACGGGCCTTCGGGAGCAACATCAACAAAAGTCTGTGCGACCAGTGCAACACCTGCACACAGAACCCATCGGGCGCGTGTTCGGTGTTCCATGGCTCATCCAAAGCGCCACGATTGAAAGCCTTCACCCCGTGGACGGCGCATGGCTCAGGTGAAGGACGCCCTCATCATCGCTGCGGGTCTTGGGACACGCATGTTCCCCGCCAGCGCCATGATGCCGAAAGAGGCGCTTCCTCTGGTTGATGTTCCGTTGATGACGCATTTGGTGGCCGAAGCCAAGGCAGCGGGTGTGGAACGCCTCCATCTCGTCACCTCGCCGACGAAATCCTTTGAGGGGCTGCTGAGGGACACCACCGACCTCCATCGCCTGAAACCTCACCTCGACGCCAACTTGTTCAACATCACGAACGGGCTTGAAGTGCTCGTTCATGTTCAACCGGAGCCCAAGGGTGTGGGCGATGCCATGCGGGGTGCCCTCGAGGACATCAGCGGCCCGGTGCTCGTGCTGCTTGGTGACAACCTCATCATGGACCGCCATGCCACGCCGGATTCGTTTGAAGCAAGCGGGGCGTCCTCCGACCTGGTGAAGGCGTTTGAGCGCACGGGTGAAGCCACGGTGGGCCTTGTCGCTGTGCCCGAATCGGACGTCCAACGGTACGGCATCGTCGCCCTCGAAGGTTCGCGCATGGTGGGGCTGGTGGAAAAACCAAGCCTTGAGGAAGCCCCGTCCACATTGGCGCTGTGCGGCAGGTACGTGTTCCCTTCCAGTTTGAAATCGCTGCTCGACCGGTTTTCCTATGAAGAGCATGGGGACCTGCAAAGCATCGCCGTTCAGCAGCATTGGATGGAACAAGGGCAACTCCACGGGCATGTTTTTTCCAACGTTCAATGGTACGATTCAGGTGCTCCCTTCATGTGGTTGCAAGCCCAAATCGACCATGCGCTTCGTCGCGAGGACCACCAAGATGCGCTCCGATCGTGGTTGGAGCGACGGCTGGATCAACGTTGACCCGGCTTCCAAAACGTCAGTGGAATCGGCAATTCACCTTGGGCTTTTCGAGCGGCAAGGTGGTCAGCGCGTTCGTTCCATCGATGGCCTCGATGCGCCTTGACATGGGACCAGGACAGTGGACGCAACCGGTCAACTTCGTCCCACAACGCCTGAACATGAGCAACCAAGGCCCGGTTGGCTTTGGCTCTCCAGGTGCCCGAGGCAAGGTTGCCAGCGTACACGGAGTCAGCCCGGATTTCCGCCGCATCGTCCCCACCCTCCATGAGCAACCATCGCAGCGCTGCGGCAAAACCGCTCAATTCTGCGGTGTTGTTGGACCCCACTTCAGCCCCGATGTGACCAGGCTCGCCGACGGCGGTGACAACGTTTCCCGCATCTTCGTAGCGCAATTCTCCAGAGCCCTTGCCGAGTCCCGAATCGCCTTCCACAACCACCAGGCCCCATGCCGCTGGCGTTGCGGCATCCACATGTTGGTTGCCCAAGCAAGAACCGTCCACATACAAGCGCCAACGTGGACGTTCGTCCACGTTGCTCACTCGCCGATTTCGGCTTTGTAAGCCGCCGCATCCATCAGGCCAGCAACGGCAGCGAGGTCATCCAGTGTCATTTTGACAATCCATCCCTCGTCGTAGGGCGAGGTGTTCATGAGTTCAGGCGCGTCTTCCAGGGCTTCGTTGACGGCGGTGATGGTTCCTGCCAACGGTGCAAAGATCGGCGAAGCGGATTTGACGGACTCCACAACAGCGAATTCACCCATATCACCCACGGTGTCCCCGGCTTCGGGCAATTCGATGTAGACGATGTCGGTGAGCATGTCCTGTGCATGGTCGGTGATGCCAATGGTCACGGTGTCACCTTCAACGCGCAGCCATTCGTGTTCTTTGGTGTAATGCAAACCTTCGGGGACTTCACTCATGCGCTCGCCTCGCCCAAACCACGGACGGGTGGCTCATCAATCCACCGATGTGTCATCACCACTGGTGGGCTCGCTCAACTCATCCGTGAGCACTTTGGCTTCAAGAGCCGCCCATTTGGCGTTCACGTCCTCGGCGCTTTCCCACGCCTTGACCTCGGCCTTGACGCGGGCCTCCATCTCAAGGGAACTCTCGGTGGAGAACCTGGTGGCAAGAGGGCCAACGCCGCGGTTCAGCGCCCATCCAGCCGCCAAACAGGCTGCACCCAAGGCGCCCAGCACCAAAGCTGGGGTTGAAGCCGTGGCTTGCCGTTGAAGCGACAACCCAACGGCTAAACCGGCACCAACACCGGCACCCATCAGGAGCCGTGAGGCCGCAACGGCGGGCGGATGCATGGTGCTGCCAGGGTGGGCTGTTGAAAGAACCAACCCTTGAATCAGTAGGTCTCGCGCATCAATTTGTGAATTTTGTAGGGCAACAGTGCCCGATTCACCGGCGTGACCTCCAGGATCCGCCCGTCGTCGCGTCGTCGAATGTCCTGCAGCAGGGGGTGGCGGCTTTTCTTGTGCAGTGTGAGGAGCGTGGGCATGTCCACCTCAAGCGCGCTTCGAACAGCACTGACGAAGGCTTCCGATTCCACGGAGAACTTCCCGATTTCATCGATGACGAGCACTTCACAATGGTCAACGGCGTATTGAATCGCAGGGATGGCCACCCGCTCAAGTTCTTCAATGTTCAGACCGTAGCCGAGCACACGGAGTCGCGAGTCAATGCTCTTGTGAGCGATGACGCCTTCCTCATCGGTGACGACATTGATGACTTTGTAGCCCAAACGCTCGCCATTTTCGAGCAGCGGTTCGGTTCGCACACCGCCCAAAAGGGGGTGGTCGCGAGCCATGCCACGCATGCTCAATTCACGCTGGCGCTCGTCGGTCAGCATCTCGAGCACCTTCTCCATCACGGCGGATTTTCCGCTGCGCGGCAGGCCCGTGATGCCAATTTTTGGATGAATGCCCATGTTGCAAGTGGCCTCCCGAGGGTACGACGATTTACACCAACGGCGTCGCGATTATAAAATATAGGTTTCAACAACCGGTCTTCGGAAAATACCGCGATGGAATTTCACCTTTCAGGGTTTGAGAGTGTTGAACATCGGAAACGACTCAGGAAGTTCAACCGGTAACATCTCCAATTCGTAGTTGTTGACGTTGTTGTTGGCCGCCCATGCTCGTGCCCATTCATCGAGGTCGGTGTTGTTCAGGAACGAGCACAACCATTGCAAACCTCGCTCAACGGAGTCGTGATCCTGTTCGAGTCGGTGCTGGATGTCTTCATGAAGTTCAATGTGGTTGACGCTGTTGCCCAACACACTGCCTTCTGGGATGACGGCCCAGCGCAAACGTCGGTCTTGGTGGGCGTTCACGATGGCTTGACATGCCAATCGGGGTCCGAACTGCGGTTGATGGTCGCCAACCCACATGGCAAGCTGCCGCTCACTGGCCCGGGAGGGGATGTCGGTGCGGAAGGCAGGGTGACGAATGAACACCTCACCCTCGTCGTTTTCAGCGAAGTGAACGCCGCGAATGAAGGGCCGATTTCGCTTACCTTTGACCCATGTTTCGATGTTTTTGGCATGGGCGGTTTGGTCAACCTCGCCCACACGGACACGAACGTGGCGGCTGTTCGTGGTCAGGGGGTGAGCGTCGTCGGCGAGACGCGGCAGTTGGCACAATCGATCGAGCACCTTGAGTGTCTGCTTTCGCTCCATGCGATCGCGAGGCAGACGGGGCACAGCCCATGTCTCCCGTGACCACCCCATCCACCGTTCTTGTTCGAGTTCAAAGACCGGGACGCGAGAGGACAGGCCATCGCCTTCGCGTCGCAGGTCGGCCCGAGTGATGGGGCCATGGATGGACAGGTTGCAGGACGGGCCTTGCGCTTCAATGCCAAGCACCACCACGCCTTGAGTCATGCCGGGGAAGAGCAGGTTGGCTTCTTCAATCGCCCAGACTTGCTCCCAGCGGTGGTCGCGGACCAAGAGTTCGCGGAGTGGGTGAGACGACTGCTCACGCAGGAGGCTGTCGGGGGCGACGATGCGAAGGCGCCCTCCCTCGGTGAGGATTTGCAAACTTCGTTCAATGAACAATCGATAGAGGTTCACGTTGCCCCGCATGGTTGAGAAGCGTGGCTTTCCGTTGTCCTTCAACCCACGAAGTTGCTCGCCCAATTCCTTTCGCAGTTTGCTGCCGTCTTGCATCCCACGAAATCGGTCTTTGATGCGAAGCCATGGCGGGTTGGTCAGGATCACGTTGGGCCGTTGGTCCCACGGCCATTCACCTTGAAGGGCATCGCCGGTTTGAACGCCAATGTCCAGCAGTGCTTCCATTTCTTGACGAGCGATTTTACCGGGGGTTTCGGGTCCAAAACTCACCAATTCATGGCGAATGCATTCGAGCAGCAGGCGCGTCTTCGTGCTCTCCACGGCCAACGGGCTGACGTCGAGGAGTTGTACATTGGAAAACAGGCGTCGAGTGTCGGCTTTCTTCACTTCGGGGTCGGCGTTTTCGTGTGCGTCGGCATGGGCTCGAATCAGGCGTGCGTGGAACAGACCGCCCCCACAGGCTGCATCGCCGACCGGGAGGGGAATGCCGCTCATGGTGCGCAGGTCCGCGTCAACGGCTTGTTGTTCAGCCTCGTCGTCCATTTCATCGCTTGGAGATGCTTTGGGGATGTTGAGTTGTGCCACGTGCTGGCGGAACCCCGGTGGGAGGTTACTCATGAGAAAGTTGGACTGTTGAACCGGTTTTTTCGGGTTCACGAGGTTGTCCTTCAGTTCCGAGGCGATGATGGCGTCGGCCAAGCGGGGCGGTGTTGGGTGTGCGCCGCGGGGTGAGCGCCCATCGGTTTCAGCATCGTGCCTTGCGAGCAGATGGTCAAGGACATGTCCCGGGTCGGTGAGCAGGTTGGCTGGCAAGGTGGGCCAATCCTCGGGAAGCAGGGCTGCGATGGGTTGGAAGGTCCGAAGCGATTGTTCCCAAGTGGTCAACCAAATGTCGATTTGTTGCTCACGGTCGTCCAAGCATCGGTCAAGTCGAGCATACCATCCACTTACGCCATTTTGCACTGTCCCACCCAACCCAGCGGGACGGCTTTCTATCTTTGAAGGTGCCCCTTGACGCAAGGCTCCTTTTGGGCCTATTTCCCGAGGATTTTGGCGGCTTCATTGTGCCATGCCCAGCCCGCCACCACCCAATCCAAGAGGGCTTTCAACGCCGTTTCGCTCACTTGGGCGGCGTCGGCCAGGGCACGGAGGGCTTCGATTTCCCGTTTGTCGTACGCCCCGTCAATGGCAGCCACCAGCGCAGCATCGCGCAGCGCGACCTTGGCCAACTTCACGTCAAGGTTGGTGAGGGATTGCTCCAGCGGGACCGGGGTTTCAAAGCCGTGACGAAGGCTGACGCGTGTTTCAGGATGGATCATCGCTCGGCCCATCATGGATTCAATGGCAGCGATTTCTTCGCGCACCAATTCTCCATCTGCGGCGGCGATGTAGACGAGGATTTCGGCGTAACGTTGCAACTCGTGGGTCGACAGGTGGTCCAGTTCGTCGGGAAACATACCGCTTCATTCCTCAAGGGATTCGAGCAGTTGGTACCCTTCCTTCATCCACTTGTACCCCTTCACGGTCCATTGAAGCAACTGCGCAACGGCATCTTCCTTGAGGCCCAGGTGTTCAGCGATGTCCTCCAACGCGTCCTGTTCTTCTTCGTCCACGTTGCCGTCGGCTGCGGCCATCATGACGGCATCTCGAAGCGCCAGTCGGCCTGCCTCACCGGAAAGATCCTGCAAGCATTCCTCGAGCGTGGGCGGATTCTTCAGTGAAGCACGAATCATGTCCCGCTGGTTGGGGGACAGCAGCGCAGTGCCCAACCGCTGTTCAAACATCGCCATTTCGTCCACCGTCAGTTCGTTGTCGATCCGAGCCATGTATGCCAACAAGCGGGCGTAGGCAAAGCGTTCCTCTCGGGGGAGTTTGTGCACGGTGTCGGGCAGCATGGAGCGATGTGCGCGCTCCTTCCCAATGAACCCAGCGCTGGGGCTCATCATCGTTGCTGAATTTTCAAGTGCTTGAGCGATGAGCGAAGGTCATGACCCGCCACGACGATGCACCGGTGGTCATCTGGACCAACCGGGGTTGCCCGGCGTGCGTGAAAGCCAAGCAGTTTTTCGAACGGAAGCAAGCCGTGTTCACCGAACGCCGGTTGAAGAGCGACCCCACCATTCAGCGAGCCTTTGCCCTCGCCACGGGCGGTGCTCGTAGCGTACCGCAGATCTTCATCGGCGAAACGCATGTGGGTGGGTTCGATGATTTGTTGGTGCAGGAACGGCAAGGCAACGTCGATGTGTTGCTTGGCAGAGCTGCGCCTCTGCCGAAACCTTCGCTGCTGCAACGTTGGTTCGGGGGACTGGGAAAGGGCCGTTGAGGACAAGGCTTCAAAGCCCAAAGGGACGGAGTGTTCAGCATGGACAAACCACACAATGTGCTGGGCGGGCCCTTGGACACCTGCTCCACCGACCCGATGACGGGCTGGTACCGTGACGGGTGCTGCAACACAGATGAACACGATCGCGGGTCGCACACGGTGTGCTGCGTGGTCAACGACGCCTTCCTCAGTTTCGCTCGCTCCATGGGCAACGATTTGGTGACCCCCGCCCCGCAGTTCCGCTTTCCCGGCCTCAAGCCCGGCGACAAATGGTGCGTGTGTGCCGGCACATGGCTTCAGGCGGTGAACGCCGGTCAGGCCTGCCCGGTCGATTTGGAAGCCACCCACCAACGTGCCTTGGATGTCATCCCGCTCGAGGTGCTCGAGACTCATGCGTTGTGAGGGACTTCTGGGGTGAACCGAAACACCACCACGCGCATGGTGGCCCAAATGAGCAAGCCCCAAGCAAGGGTGTTCACGACGCCCAGCACCCGCAACCAATCGGGCGCTTGCTCTGCCAACCATCCAATGGTGAGGCTGGATCCGATCAAACTGGTGATGTACACCGGGATCGAGGTTGGCAAGGTGACCTTCACGGGACGACGCTTGTCGAAGGTGAAGGCACGATGAACAAAGTGAGCCAAAATGCCCGTGCAACCCCACGCCAACCCCCACAGCACCCGCACATCGGCGGTGGTGAAGAACAGCATCAGTGTCTCCCACATGACAAAAAACACGGTGGTGTTGAAACCACCAGCGAGGCCGAACCGGAGGATGGAACCGCGTGGCGCATAGGGCTCAAGCCAAGCGAATCGGTCAGGTTCAGTCGTCATTGGTCACCACATCGCTGGGTTTGCCCGTGAGCAACGCCCGGAGACGCTCGTTGTCCTGCTGCATCGCATCCATGATGTCGTACTTGACGCCAAGGGAGGCTGCCAGCACGCCAAGGGCCAAACTGTCCTTGGGTAGGCATTTTCCTCCGAAGCCGCGACGCAGACCGAAGATGGGGTCCAGATGGGAGGGTCCGATGGGTTGAGCCTGCTCGGCTGTGATGATGTCGCGAATGGTGTACCAGTCTTCGCCCAACCCCTCACAAATGTCGTAGAGTTGGTTGGCGAACGTGACCTTGAGGGCATAAAACGTGTTCTTGGTGTACTTGACCAACTCGGCTTGGGTTGGTGTGACTTGGAACACCTGCTCACGACGCAGGACACCGGCTTCCCGGTGTTGTTGAAACACCCGTTCTGCCACGTCGCTGTGATGCGTTCCGACCACCAAGATGTCTTGGTTCGCAAAATCCTCAAGCCGCTGCCGTTCGACCAAGAATTCTGGTGAATAGGCGATCTTCAGGTTTGGGTAGCGCTCGTGGTATGCCTGGGTGGTTCCCGGTACCACCGTGCTTTTGATGACTGCTGTGAACCCGTCGGGGAGCTCGTCGAGGATGCCTTCGACGATCGATGTGTCGCAGGCACCGGTCTCGGGGTGAGGCGGTGTGGGGACGGCAATGTAGGCGAAGTCAACGTGATCGGTCACGTCCGACAACGATGTCCCCCGAGCAGGGTCGTGCACGTGCAGGGTGTGGGCATGTGCAAAACAATGCTCGATGGCGCCGCCGACCATACCCGCTCCGATGATTCCGATCTCCATGCCATCACCCCTTGCGTTCTCTAAACGGATGCGGATTCAATTTTCCGTCTTTCGCCATGATCGAGGCTTGAAGCAACGCATCAGGCGTTCCACAATCCACCCAGGTTTCCTCGCCCACCGTCACCAACTCAGCGCTTCGTTCCTGCACGTACATGCGGTTGATGTCGGAGATTGAGAAGCGGTCGCCGTGTTCAGCCGCAGCGGCGTCCAATCGGTCCCAGAAGCGTTCATCGAACAGGTAAATTCCACCAATGGCGAGGTTCGAGGGTGGGTTCTCGGGTTTCTCCACGATGTCAATCAAGATGCCGTCGTCGTCCAAGACACCAACCCCGAACGCCTCCGGACGCTGTTCCTCTCGAGCCAGGAGGACGCAGCCGGGCGGATGCTCAGCGTTTCTGAAGTTCTCAGCGATCCCGGCCAGTTCGAGGGTGGTGATGTTGTCGGAGAAATAGATCAGCAGCCGGGCGTTTTCGTTGTATGGACGGGCCAACGACAGGGCATGCGCCACGCCTTGCGGTTCTTCTTCGATGACGTAATGCAAGCGTTCTCCCTCCAGTCCACCACCAAGGTGGTTGCTGATTTGCCCGATGAAGGCGTTGGAGACGATCGTGATGTCGCGAATACCGGCCCTGCGAATCGTGCCCAATGCGTAATCGATCACTGGACGTTCGTGCAGCGGCAGCATGGTCTTCTGCATGTACCGTGTGAACGGTCGCAATCGAGAACCGTGGCCACCGGCAACAAGGATGGCCTTGAGTTCCATGGTTCGTGGAGGACGGCTACGATTTTGAACATGCCTCAAGGTTGGGCTTGAGAATCGTGGTCTTCCATCAACTCGGCCATGGCGCCGTCCTTGGCGTTGCGTTCGAACCAACCGCTGGCCACCAAGTCACCCAGTCGTTGAACGCCTGCTTCGATGTTGTCCATGTCGCGAGCTTCAGCGATGGCCCACTGCCGCTGTGCTTCGGCCGTGTAGCGTTCCTCGGCCTCTTCCATCAAGCGTTCAGCGACGCGCAGTTCATCCTCCAAACCGTCGTAATCCGCTTCGTGGAGAGCAGGATCGACACGCTCGTTGCTGGCATCGATGCTGGCCTCGCGCCCCCCAAAAGCGGGCCCTTTCTGGTCGGTGCCTCGGGTTCGGAGGTGCGTTTCGTTTGAGCTGGCTCCGGAGTGAAATTGACGGGTGAAGGCCTGATGCACCGCCTCGCGTTCAACATCGTTGAGCGGTAGCTCGTCCAAGGCGGACCAATCGAGGTCGATGCGATCCAGCAGCGCCGCCAAACGCTCGTCGAGTCGATGTTGCCGATGCCGCAGATTCACCGTCAAACCACCAACGGCTGTTGCAGCGAGCACGGTGCTCGCACCGTAGGTGCTCAAGGTCAAACGCCCGGTGGCCACACCCAGGTTGAGCCCCACCAGCAGCGCCACGGCACACCAGGCCAGTCGTTGAATCGCCCGAGTTGCCCGTGCTTCCCGATGGAAGAATTGCTGCAAGAGCACCGATGAATCCGCGGTCATGGGTCTTCTCCCTCATCGTTGAACGATGGCCTCCAACCTCGTCACGGTGGCTTCATCGAGGTTGGTTTCAGGGTCCCATCCCAGGGTTTTGAGGCCGTTGAGATGATGGGCGTCCAGAATGGTGGACATCCGTTCGTGAGCGAATTGCAGCAACAAACCGAACATCAACAGGGCGGCGAGGCCGAACTCCCACCGGGTTAAGGCAAGGATGCCGCCCGAGATGGCCACCGCCCCCGCCGCTCCGATGATCACTCGCCGCTGGAGGTTGGTTCGTGAACGGTGAGCGTCCAACACCCGCTGCGCTCCTTCCCGCTTGGTTCCCGTGGCCATGGTTGGTTGAGGGAACGAACCCTTCTCAAGATTCCGTTGGGCTTGACCGTTGCTCTTCATGTCCGGAACCAGCGAGCAACGATGCAAGGTTGGGTGCTGGAGGGACCCCGTGTTCGTTGACCATCACGCTGTCGTGCATGGTCCATTGCTGGCGAGGATGCTGCATCAAATGCCCAACGACGTCCTTCAACGCGTGCTGCATGCTGGCGGTTTGTTCCACTTGGGCCGCTAAGAGTCGCTGCATGCTTTCGAGAACGATGTTGTTCTGATCCTGTTTGGATTCCAACGCCTGCGTGGCGGCGTTGATGGCTTCGTCCTGCCGTTTGAGGAGCTCACGCGCAGCAGGGCTGCCGATGGCGTCTCGGCGGGCCAACTCCTCCCTCGCTGTGTTGAGTTCCACCCTCCGACGGGTCAGCATGCGTTGCATCTCCTCAATGTGGGCCTTGGCTTCGTTCAGCGAGCGGTTGAGGTGACGCTGTTCGTGCCGGGCGTTGTTCATGTCGTGACGGTGGTGAGCCGATTCAGTGAGAAACGCCACCCCCACGCCAAAGGCGACCGCGAGCGGTGGCTGCACGAGCATGAGGGTTGAGAAGACGTAGGTCAGGACGCCGGTTGATAGCGCTCGCAGAAGGCCCATGCCGATCCTTCCACCTCGCAGGATATCAACGCGGTTTGGGATTGCCGTGGGGCCCCATCATGGTTCGACGGCAACAAAGCAGTCGTCGTCCACTTCGATGACGGCTCCAAGCATCAGCAGGTGGTTGAGCGCTTCGTCGGTTTCTTCATCTTCAATGCCGATGCGACGTGCTTGTTCGAAGATGGCTTCAAGCGTGGCCACGCCATCCCCGACCCCCATTTCATGTTCAATGCCCATGAGGATGGATTGCGCTGCAATGGCCAGCAGTGGATCGTCGGTGTTGTCGTGCGGCAACAGATCGAGGAACACACTTGACGGGTGGGGCGACGGTTCCGCCTCTGCAGGCGGTTCGTTGAGCGCACGCTCCCCCAAACCGCGCAGCGGGTGGGCTTCGTTCAGGTCAAAGCAATCGAACAGGTTCCGTTGGTAGGGGTCGTCGCGAACGGTGGTGTCATCAACGTCCAACCGGCGACCCAGCTGTTCCAACCTGGCAAGCCGTTGGTCGATCATCACTTTCTCTCGCAACAAATCGGCGGCCAAGAGGTCCATCGACATGGTCGCTTGCTCGACCAGCCACGCCTCAATGGTCCATGTCGGGTCCAGGCCGAGCATCGTGTCGGCGAACCGCTGAACTTCCTCGGGCATGTCTTCCACCGACACGCGCCGTTCTTGCCGATGTTGACGCTCGTCGCCCATGGGGTCCATGCCGGTGTGACAGCCTATGAAGCATCCCGTGACCGTGTTGTGGTTCGGGTTGATTGGCGTTGGTTTTCCTTCATCTTCGGCCCAAGCCAGCGTTGGACGGCGCCGGGCGGTGGTGAAAACCGTCCATGGGGTCGCGTTCAAGTAAAGGTGACCGGTGCGAGGCTCCATGGGTGACCACCGCATCACGATTCTGCCCGGCGACGGAACAGGAAAGGAAGTGGCTGTTGAAGCCCAACGCATTCTGGACACCATCCAGAACCACACCAACCACGGGTTCGAACAAACCGTGATTCCGTGCGGCGGCGAACACTACCTCAACACCGGCGAAGAATGGGCCGAAGGGTCGTTTGAGTTCTGTCGCGATGAAACCGACGCCATCTTCCTCGGGGCCATCGGCCACCCTGGCGCACGCTTGCCCAACGGTGATCTTGCCGGAGGCTCGGTGATTCTCGGTCTTCGCAGCGGTCTGGACCTGTACGCCAACGTGCGCCCGATCAAACTCTACGAGGGCGTGCCCCACAAAGTCCACGGCGGGTTCCGTCAAATTTGGGAACCCGGTATGGTCGACATGACCATCCTCCGAGAAAACACCGAAGGCCTCTACCATGCACTCTTGCGACGCAGTGCCGATCGCGCACAGGGCCGCCCGGAGTACGAACCGGAAGCCATGTCCTTCCCCGGCCTGGACGGTGAAGTGGCCTACGACCCTCGCCCCATCTCCAAAGCCGGATCCGAGCGCCTGATTCGCATGGGTTTTGATATCGCTGAAACGCGCAACGGCGCACCGGCCGACGGCGTACGGCGCGTGTCGTGCATCGACAAATCCAACGTCACCCGCGGCTGCCAGCTGTTCCGACGGACGTTTGACGAGGTCGCTGCGAACTACCCGGGTACCGAGAAGGACTACGGGTACATTGACGCCTTCATGCAATGGTTGACGCGAAACCCGGAGCATTACGACGTCGTCGTGACCTCCAACATGTTCGGTGACATCTCCACCGACCTTGGCGCCGTGCTTCAAGGCGGCATGGGCATGGCCGCTTCGGGCAACATCGGTGACGACCACGCGTTCTTTGAGCCCGTTCACGGCTCGGCGCCCAAGCACGCTGGCCAAAACAAGGTCAACCCCATCGCCTCGATCAACTCCATCCAGATGATGATGGATTACCTCGGCCGCAAGACCGGCGACGACGAGCTTGTGAAGGTTGGCCGAATGATCGACGAAAGCGTCGCTGACCACTTGCGCTCGGGCACCGAATTGACCTACGATCTGGGCGGCACCACCTCTTGCTCAGCCGTCGGCGAAGGCATCGCTGCCCGACTGGCCACCAAATTGAGCGAAGAGTTCTGATTTCACCGGATCACTGGGTGCTGAACCCGTCCACGACGGTTTGGATCACCTCGTCCAACACGGCACGATGATCGTAGGCAGGGTCCACGACGGGCGGCTCGTCACCGGCCAGAAGGCCCAGCATGTTGTTCAGCACCCTTGACAGTTCATCGACCATCGTCACAGTGGCTTGTTGAGCGGACCGTGAAAGCGGATTCAGGTCGATGACGAGCACGTTTTTTCCCATCGCCACGAGGGCTTCGCACCGGTCACCGTCCTCAAGCGGAACGAGGATGGCGTCGCTGTTCAGAATACCGTCCCGATGGCAGTTCGCTCGGGGGCCCTTGAGTCCGGGGATGGTGGCATCGGGCGCGTGGCCAAGCACGTCCACGCTCAAGCCGAGCGTCGCTTTTCGCGCTTCGAGATGGCCCAAAATGGCCGCCATGCGTTCCGCCGTTCTGTAGAAAATGTTGACCTCCACCGGGCAGTTCAGAGCGGCCCCCAACCGGAGCATTTCGTCGGCAGCGAGGGCGGCAACGTTGCCGTTCACGCTCAGCACCGGGCGTTCGGCCGCCAACAGGAGTGCCAGGGCTTGTTGTGTGGCTCGGGCTGCCGCTGGCACCGTGCGTTCCCCAAGCAGGTAATCGAACGCTTCGCCGCGACCGTGAGCGATCATGGCACTGCCCGCAAGCATGCCTTTGGCCGCCGCATCCTCAAGCCGATGACGCATCAAGAGTGAAGCGTACCGGGGGTGGCTCGGATCCGCAGCGACGTCCACCATGAGCGCCACCCTCAGCGTTGTTCGAAGAGCATGCTCACGTCCAAGGGCTTGACACCACGGTTGATGGCGCTGGTCGACAACACGTCCAAGCCGCACTCGCGCCAGTTTTCGAGTTCATCGAACACAATGCCGCCACTCGCCTCGAGCACCACAGCGTGGCGGACCTCTTGTTCCTTGAGCTGTTCAGACACCGATTTGCAGCGTTCAGGCGTGAAGTTGTCGAGCATCACCACCAGGCGACCCACGCCGTCGGTGGCCATGCGGTTGGACCACACCATGGCGGCCATCAGCGCCTCTTTCTCGGTTCGCACTTCAACCTCAAGGAATGCTCCCGCCTCGTCTGGATTGACCGTTTGCAGCCAGGTGGCGATTCGGGCAGCGTTGTCGTCGTGCTCGGGGTGGAGCGTGGCGAGGTCGTTTTCTTTGATCATGACCGCGTCGTGTTTCGACAACCGATGGGTCAGCCCACCGCCCATGTGGACCGCCCATTTGTCGAGCATGCCCCAGACGGTCTTGCGAGTGCACGCGATTTGGCGTGGAGCAATCGCCGACCAGGCTTTCGTGGCCGTCGCAATACCGGAGAGTTGTCCGAGCACGTTCAGCAACGGTCGTTCAATGGCCAATAAACTGGCGCTGTCGCCGGCGAGGGAAGCGATTTCATCGTCCTTGGACACGCGTTTTCCATCGCCCGCAAACCAGGTGATGCGCACGGACGGCGCCCAAATTTGCAGCATGTAATCGACGGCGGCACAACCGACAACCAACCCCGATTCACGGGCAAAAACGGTGGCGGTGACCGGTTCACCCTCGGCCGAAAGCGGCATGTCGATGCCGTCGTCACCCACCATGGCCTCCACCCAACGGTTGATGCTGGAGAGCAGGGTTCGACTTGCTCCGTCCTCTTTGGTCCACAACAGGTGGCCACGGTCGTGCGGCAACACGGGGTCGTCGGCCATGGAGGCTGCTGGACGAATGCACACTTCAAATCCTCGCTTCCGATGCCCTTTTTCCCCGCCACCCATCGTTCCCCTCATGGCGCGTGTCACGGTCATCGGCGCTGGCGTGGCCGGGCTCACGACTGCCCTGTACGCCACCACCGCTGGTCATCGGGTGGTGGTGGTGGATCGCACGGCACGTTTGGGCGGCCGAGCCACCTCCGAACAGGTCAACGGCATCCCCTTTGGATTTGGGCCACACCTGATGCTGAACAACGGGCCGCTGGCCAAGGTGGTCAAGAAAATCAGCCGGTTGAAGATGGTCACGGCACCTTTGCGCATCGACCGCATCCATGTGCCTGGGGCCGGCATGCTCCGGCCGCGCGACCACGTTCGCACCGCAGCAGCCCGCCGCTCAGCGTTGCGGGCCGACCGTCGGGATGAACCGGTCGTTCAGGCCGCCCGACTGCTGAGCGGCATGGGGTGCCCCGAAGGCAGTGACGAGCGAACCCGTGCCTTGCTCAAGCAACGCTTGAACACCATCGGCGAGGGTTGGGCCGGTGTTGTCGGGCGAATGGCGGCGGCGCTGGATGAAGTGGGGGTGCTCATCGAACCGAGCAGTGAGGTCGTGAGCATCGAGGACCGCACGGTGCTGCTGAGCGACGGTCGACGGTTCGAGAGCGATGCCATCGTGGTGGCGTGCGGCTGGCGGCGGGCCCGCACCCTGCTGGAACCGATGATGAAGGATGCCTTGCCGCACCTTGTTCCGTTGAAAGCAAGCACCCTCGACGTCCAGATCACGTCGCAACCGTTGGGTGAGCGCCACGCCGTGGTCGATGTGGAGCGCCACGGCGTGGTGCTGGATTTGGCTCGCATCCAACGTCGGATGGGCGTCGAAGGGTCCTTGCTCTCCGCTGCTGCCTTTGAACGGGCCGATGAAACCACCGATGAGCGAGCTCAACGCCTGATGGCGATGATGGATGCCCACGCGCTTGGGTGGCGCGAACGAACGGTTGAACAACGCCTTCAGCGTTCCATCACGGTGCAGACATCGGGCGACAAGCCGACGTTTGATGCGCTGGCTTCACAAGGCGTGTTGTTGGCCGGTGAATGGGTGGATTCCCCCCATCACCTCTCGGATGCAGCGGCCTTCACGGGTCGATTGGCGGGTCGTCACGTGGACCGGGCCCTGCCTTGAATCCTTATTCACCGCCGAGTCTGGAGGCTGTTCATGCGCTTCGTTTCGTGGAACGTGAACGGTTTGAGGGCAGCCATCCGGAAGGGGTTCGACGGTTACGTGGACACCTTTCAGGCCGATGTGACGATGCTGCAGGAAACCCGTACGCTTGAGGAACAATTGCCCAAGGATTGGGACTGGCCTGAAGGCTGGCACGTGTCGTTGCATCCCGCAGAAAAGAAGGGCTATTCGGGGGTGCTCACCGCCACCCTCCAACCCCACCGCGTCGTGGCCCGCGGGCACGGAGGTACCACCGACCCCATCGACAGCGAGGGGCGTGTCCTTGTGGCGGAGGTGGACGGCGTGGTGTGCATCAACACCTACTTGCCCAGCGGTTCCAGCAAAGACGAACGTCAACACTTCAAAGAAACCTGGATGGAAGAGTGGCGGCAGTTCATCCTGCCCTACCTTGGTGACGAGCGACCGGTGATCGTGTGCGGCGACCTCAACATCGCTCACACCGAAGACGACATCTGGAACCCCAAGGGCAACGCCAAGAATTCAGGTTTTTTGCCCCATGAGCGACAGTGGTTCACCGATCTGCTTGCCGATGGATGGGTGGATGCCTTCCGACATCATGCAGGTGAAGGGGTGAAGACCTACTCTTGGTGGTCCAATCGAGGGCAAGCGAGAGCCAAGGACCGGGGTTGGCGCATCGATTACTTTCTGCTGAACCCTGCTGCAATGGGTCGGTTCACGTCGTGCACCATTGTCCGAGAGGGCGGTTTAGAGGTCTCCGACCACGCCCCGTTGGTGCTCGACCTGAACGATTGACCCTCAGACCCGCCCGAGTCGATGACGCAGCTTGGACACCAACCAGTATGCACCGTCACGCAACGGCAACGGAACCAACCATGCGAGGGGAAACCACACCGCATGGTACCAGCGCATCGTCAAGAGCAAACGCACCGCAGCCGCTGAACGGACGTGGACCTTTCCGTTCCGGCGGTAGTACACCGTGTCCATGCGTTGATGACGCGGTGAAAAGGTGTCGATGATGGCTCGCCCCTCCTCGGATTCAATGGCCACGATGTCAAGGGCGCGGCCGGGGGGTTGCCGCGCCCTCAAGAAGCCGGCCAAGCCGTTGCAGAGCACGCAGTGGCCATCGATCAACAGCACATCGTCGTCGACATCATCACCTCAGGAATCGCCCGGCCCGATGTCCGCCAACGCCACCAACAACGCATCCATGTCGTCGCGAAGGGTTTGCAAGTCGCTGCGACGCATGGTCACCGTCAAACGCACCTCACCAGCTTGTTCGTTGCGCACCACTTCGGTTTGGTGTTCGTTGGCACACGCCACCATTTGTTCGGCTGCTTCGGGGGAGCCTTCCCAGTTCAGGACCGCCGTGTGGTGTTCGTCCATGAGGTTGTTCGTGGGGTGGGCTGATATGAGACTAACCGTTGGTCCGCTCATGGGACACGGTGCGCCGCAACCCACCGTTTTGGCGGGCAGCGGCGGCGTGGTGCTCGGCGAAGCCCGGACCAATCACGAAGGGCGCCGGGCTGTGCTGCTGGTTCGAGGGGACGAGGACATCGCCGAGATGGAAGCTTTGGTGACCACCATGGACATCGATGTGGTGGCTGTCGTCCGGCAAGTCGGGCAGGCCGATCCGCGTACGTACTTTGGCAAAGGCCGTCTGGACGATGTGGCCGACGAACTGGGAACGGCACATCCGACCCACCCGTGGTCCGGTGTTGACCTGGTCCTCCTGCACACCAACGCCACCCCGAGGCAGTTGGTGGGTGTTCATCGCGTCGTGAACGTGGAGGTCTGGGATCGCGTTCGTTTGTTGTTGGCGCTGTTCACTTCGCATGCTTCGTCGGTGGAAGCACGCACGCAGGTCCGCATTGCGCAGCTGCAGTCCGATCGCACCGTCCTTCGCGAAGCGGTCCACCAACAAACCACGGGCGAGCGAGCGGGGTTCGGCGGCGGAGGGGTCACTGCCCTGCAGAACGTCATCGCCAACGTTAACCGAGAATTGACCAATTTACGACGTCGTCAGCAACGGCATGTCCGTGCTCAGCGAGAACACCGCCGTCAACGCGAACGATCGGGCGCCTTCACCGTTGGCTTTGTCGGGTACACCAACGCTGGCAAATCCTCTTTGTTTCGCCGATTGTCCGGCAAATCAGCGCTGGTGGAGGACCGGTTGTTCTCCACGTTGGAGACCACGGTGGGGCGCATGGAGGAGAGCCCCCGCATCTTGTTGGCGGACACGATCGGTTTTATTGACAACATACCAAATGCTACACTATCGGCATTTCGTGCAACTATCGCTGAGGCGATAGAAGCCGATTTGGTGATGGTGTTGGTGGATGCTTCGGACTCGGCTTCGGAAATTGAGCGCAAACTTGCCACCACGCAACGCGAGGTGTTTGAACGGCACCAACACCTCGAGGAGGAGGCTGGGTTGCAACCGCCCCCGGTCGTGTTGGTGTACACGAAAGTCGACCGCATTTCCACAGAGGATTTCGATCGATTGCTTGAGGAGGACCGTTGGTCGGGTTTTGTGGAACGCATCGGTGTTTCCACCCTCGACGGCACAGGTTTGGAAGCCATGAAGGCCGTGATGTGCATCCAACTGTTCGGCGCCATGACCACCTTGCTGCTTCGGTACGATCCAACGGGAATGGAGGCGCCGCTTGGCAAACTGCTGGCCGACGTCCACGACGCAGGGTTGGTTCAAAACACAACGGAGCTCGACGATGGCAGCCTGCGTGTAGAGGTGTGGATGGCTTCGCCCGCTCGCCAACGCTTCCTCCACCGGTGGGGCTCGCGCGCTGAGGTCAAGTAATCCAGCGTCCACCGACGGGCATGCCCGAGGAGGATGCCCCGTCCTACCTCGACGACGTCATCGAAGAATCCACGGTGTTGTTTGCCAATTCCGATGCAGTGCTGACCGTTGCTGACCCCCGGCTGCATCCCATGGGCACATCCATCGCCGTGTTTCTGCTCTTCGTGTGCATGTTTGGGTTCCTCAACGGCCTTGATTACGCCTCACCGGACGAAGGGTTGGTGCGCCCCGATGAATTCGTTTACCGCTTGGCGTTGACCGCCCCCGACGCCTCAGCCACGTTTCGTGGAACGGTGCTGGACCACACAGGGTCGCCGTTGAACAACGCCACCGTCTACGTTTCGTGGAAGGACACGAACACCAGCCAGTGGCGCTCAATGGAGAACCTCACCGACGAGGACGGCGCCTTCCAACTCGAACGGTTGGACCCCGGCCTGGTCCGTGTGGACATCATTGTGGAACGGGACGGTCATCGGGACGTGTTCGCGAACCGGGTTCTCCTCTCCCCACCGGCCCTCATCGAACCCATTGGTTTCACCACGCTGACGTTCAATGTGCCATCCAGTCAAACGTTTGCTGAGGCTCCGTGCGACACCGCTGACGGAACCGATTGTGAAATCCGAACCGTGGACCGAACGTCTTCTCAGATGGACCACCCACTCATGGACCCGAGTGCGGCCACCGGCTACATTTTGATCGGCTTCGGGTTCATGGGCCTCGCCCTCATTGGTGCAGGGTTTGCTCTGTGGGCCTTGAAATCCGGCTCAGTGGCCATGCTTCGGACCGCTTCCATCCTGTCGTTTTTCACGATGGGGCACTACTATTCGGCTTGCATCTTGGGCCTGATGGCCTTTGTGTTGACCTTCGCCGTCCCGCGACGTCGCATCCCGTTGATGTGAACGCCGGTGCGTTCATCACCCCAAGGCTGGAGCCGTCGCCATGTACCCTTACCTTCGGGTGGCCAGGCTGCTCCTCAAGCATGCGTTTCGACGGCCGAAGCACGTGGATTTGGCTTCCGAGTTCACGATGAGTTATCGGCCGATGTTGGGCGATCTTGATGTGTATCCAGAAGTCAACAACGGGCGCCACTTCGTGATGTTTGACCTCGCCCGGTACGGTGTGGCGTTTCCCATGGGGCTGGTGCGGTACGTGCGGCGAAACAAATTGGCCTTCGTGGTCGGTGGTTCGAGCATTCGCTATCGGAAGCGTGTGCGTCCATTTCGAAAAGCCGTCATCCGAACACGCTTGGTCGGGATGGATGGGAAGTTTTTCTATTTCCAACACACCGTTCAGCAGGGCGATGCTGTCTGTTCGTCTGCCCTGGTTCGCGCTGGACTGCGGCGTAAAGGCGGGACGGCTGTTCCGGCCGAAGTGATGACCGACCTTGGCTACGCCTTGGAACCGTTCATGGAACCTTGGGTTGAAGCCTGGGCGGCGTGGGACGACGAACGACCTTGGCCAAGCGTCAGTGCCATGTGATTCGACCGGTGTCAACATCGTACACGGCGCCGCGCACATTTACGCCGGGCTTGAGCAATGGGTGCGCCTTCACGGTGGCCACATCGGCGGCCAATTTGGCGTGTGCGTCCTCAATCATGCGAGGGGAAAATTCGGCGAAGTCCTTGCCGCTCAAGTCCGACAACTTGGTGCGAACATCAAGGAGCGACAAGCTGGCCATCGCACATCGGGTGTGGGGCATGATGACAATGTTTTGGCAGTTCAAAAGGTGGCTGGCGAGGACCATGTCGTTGAGCACCTCTGGGTTGACCTGTCCGCCGGCGTTGCGAATGACTTTCATGTCACCCACGCCCAACCCCAGTGCCTCATGCGGCACGATTCTTGAGTCCATGCAGGTCAGGACCAGCAACGACGTGCCGGCTTGCCCAGGGACGCCCTCGCTGTCAAAGGACGCAGCGTAGGCTTGGTTGTTCCCGGCGAGCATGGCGTGCAACACATCGGTTTCCATGGGCGTGAGTGCCGTTCGGTAGCCTTTGATTGTTCGCCGCTGGTCCAATTCGCTCCGGTAACAACGGCTCTGAAGCACAACGATGCGACCCACTTATGGCGTGCAGCGCTTTCCTGTGGGCATGGACCTCGGCGACGCCGCTTGGATGGTGCGGTCGCTGGGTCAGTCGGTGTCCGTGGTCCATCTCACCGATGAGGGCGAAGTGGTCGCCGGCGGTTGGGACGGTTTGTTGGCCATGTGGGACGCCGACGGCACCTTGGTGTGGAAGACCTCGACGCCCGATCGTGTCAGTGCACTTGCGGTGGGTTCGACCTCAATGTTGGCCACAAGCGGCCTGCACGTGCTGCACATCGATCGCAGCACAGGGGACGTGATGTGGTCGGTGCCACTGGAAGGCAGCGCTGACGATGTGCGTTGGTGGAACGGCCAGGTGCTCGCCGTGTCGTCGGTGTACGACATCGAGCATCACGACTTTTTGGAATCGGCCGTGTGGTGCTTCGCTCCGGAAGGGGATTTGCAGTGGGTGGAGCGGTTGGACGAACGGCCGTGGGCCGTTTTGGCGTCCGGTGGTCGTTTGCTGGCTGGCCTCGGACGGCCGAGGTGCGGCTGGCTCGACCTCACGAACGGACCGCCGTTTGAGCACGTCCCGGGGGATTCGCCGGTGACCTGCGGTGGTGCGGGGCCCGTCATCGCCGCCTTTGGGTGCGCCGATGGTAGTGTGTGGGGGGTGGACGGCACTCGCCTGAGCGTCGAGGCCAGCAGCATCACCGCCCTCAACGGGACGGCCTTCGGTTACGCCGTGACCACCGAGGGCGGGCAATTCACCGTTCGCGAAATGGACGGTACCAAGCGATGGACGGCGAGCGGCGCAGAGGTCCATGCACAGGGCGAGGCTCTGATGATCGACGGCTCAGGGCTGCTTTGGGTGGCGCGTGCAGCAGCCCAAGGCAGTGAACTCTTCGTGTTGCGAGCGGACGACGGCGGCGTGCTGGCGTCCGTGCGCACCGCTCGTGTCCGCCACCTCCACGCGAACGGTCAGCGTGTGGCGGTTGGGTACGAGGATGGCGAGGTGCGCGTGTGGGAGCAGGGGCTCTTTGAGCGACGTTGGTCGACACGCCACGCAGCCATCCATGAGCCTCAGAACGAGCGCGCCTCTGCCTTGCAAGCCAAACTCAGAGCGTTGAGGGGTTGATTCATTCAGGCAGATGCCCAACCATGGTCTCGGGGCGGACCCACGCCTCGAAGTCGTTGTTCGTCAGGTACTCGAGTTCCAAAGCAGATTCGCGGAGCGTGATCCCTTTCTCGTGGGCGTTTTTGGCGATTTTGGCCGCTTTATCGTAGCCGATGTGGTTGTTGAGCGCCGTGACCAACATCAGCGAGTTCTCCAGATGCTGCTGAATGTTGGCCTCCACCGGCTCCAACCCTTCCACGCATTTTTCCCTGAACGTGCGGCAGGCGTCGGTCAGCAGGTCGACGGAGTGGAGGAAATTGTGAATCATCATCGGCTTGAAGACGTTCAACTCGAAGTTGCCCTGACTCCCACCGATGGTGATGGCCGTGTGGTTGCCCATGACCTGGCAGCACACCATGGTCATCGCTTCGGATTGGGTGGGGTTGACCTTGCCGGGCATGATGGACGAACCGGGTTCGTTGGCTGGCAGGGAGAGTTCGCCCAAACCGCACCGTGGTCCGGAACCCAACCAACGCACGTCGTTGGCGATCTTCATCAACGAAGCAGCCAGGGTGTTCAAGGCACCGGAGGCAGCCACGATGGCGTCGTGAGCGGCCAGTTGAGCGAACTTGTTGTCGGCTGAACAAAACGTAAGGCCGGTGATGTTGGCGATTTCATCGGCGACCATCTGGGCGAACAACGGGTGAGCGTTGAGGCCCGTGCCCACGGCGGTTCCACCGAGGGCCAGTTCGAACAGGTCATCGAGGGCAAAGTCAAGCCGCCGCAGGTCGGCGTCCAATTGTGCCACCCACCCGGAGGCTTCCTGGCCCAAGGTGAGCGGCACAGCGTCCATCAAGTGCGTTCGTCCGATCTTCACGATGTTCATCCACGCGTCCGCTTTTTCGTTGAGGGCGTCCCGCAGGGCGCGTACACTGGGCAGAAGCCGATGGGTGAAGGCTTCGGCAGCGGCGATGTGCATGGCGGTGGGAAAGGTGTCGTTGGAGGATTGCGCCCGGTTGACGTGGTCGTTGGGGTGAACCGGGGATTTCGATCCCATCGCCCCACCGGCGATTTCGATGGCGCGATTCGCGATGACTTCATTGCTGTTCATGTTGGATTGCGTGCCGCTTCCGGTTTGCCAGACGCGCAGGGGAAAATGGTCGTTGAGGTGGCCGTCGATCACTTCTTGAGATGCAGCGATGATGAGGTCACCCACTTCAGGCTCCAACTGCTTCAGTGCCACGTTCGTCTTGGCTGCTGCTTGCTTGAGGACACCAAAAGCCCGAATGACGCCCACCGGCATGGTGTCGTGACCGATGTCAAAGTTGAGCAACGACCGAGCTGTTTGGCATCCGTAATACCGGTCGGCGGGGACTTCCAGTTCCCCCATGGTGTCGGTTTCAATGCGGACGTCGCTCATGGCCAGAAGGCGGCGGAGCCAATCTATGAAGCCTACGAATCGGCCCGGAGTTTCTTCAAAATCCGCAGGGTGATGGACTCGCCTTCGCTCATGCCGTTGATGCGACGCATGTCCACGAACTCGTTCCAGGTGTCCAGCAAGGTGCCATTCATCCACGCGTCCATGAACCACGGATGAATGTACGACGATCGGCACACGGCTCGCGTGTTGCCCAAATCGGCAGCGACGGTGTCGATCACGGCAAGCAGGGCTTTGTTGCGAGCGCTTTCGTTCTCCGGGACGGTCCATGCCCCGCCGGACCACAACTTCCCCAAGCTGTCAACCTCAGGCAGGGAATTCATCCATGCCGCCATGGCCGATTCTTCCCTCGGTTCTGCGAGGAACGCCAAACGCTCAGCACAGCGGTAGGTGGCGCCCCATGTTCGGAAGTTCTTGGCCGTAAAACCGTCGCCGGTGGTGGCTTTGATGTATTGATTGATGTGTTCGGCTTTGAGGTCCACTTCGTTGCCGGCCTCGGAGACGTACATGAACAGGTCGGCGTCTTCTGCCCCCAGTCGGTTGGTGCGGAGGATCAGATCCACGAGATGATCGTCCTCAATGGTGATGTGCCACTCTTTGCCCGACTTGCCCGTGAATGCAAAAATAGCATCGTGCCGTCCTTCGGCTCGTTTCCCGCGAACGTGTTCAAGGTGCATCGATTTCAACGTGGTCAGGCCGTAGGATTCGTTGGACTTGGCGTATTCGTCGCTGCCGACCCGAATGTTGTACAGGTCCATCAATTTCACCACCAAGGCCGACACGGTTTGCAAGGTCATGGAAGCGTCCTCAATGTCGACGTTCATTTGACGCCGAAGTCGCGGAAGTTGGGAGGCGAAATAGACGACGTCATCGTACTTCATTTCGGCGGTGATGTCGATCCATTCGGAGTGGTAACGGTATTGCAAACGACCCTTGGCGTCCTTGCCGGTGGCCTGAATGTGGCCCCTCGGGTGGGCACAGATCCACACTTCGGTCCATGCAGGTGGCAGGGCGAGGGCGTTCCAACGCTGAACGGTTTCCTCATCGGCGACCGGTTCGCCGTTGGGGTCGGTGTAGGCCCACAGCACCTCGTCGTCCGCCTCAGCCACGTTCTCTCGGGTCACGCCGGGCATGGAACGGTCGCTGCGAATGAGGTCCGCACGACGAAGGGCTTCCTTGGCGTCCAGTGGCATGGAGGATTCGCTTGGCGGTCGGGTGATGAACTTACGCTTCCCAATCGGGGCCGATGCCCACGGTGACGGTGCCGCTTTGGTACAGCCCGCGGTACATCAGCATGGTTTGAAACGGCAGCACGACGTTGCCCTGCGCATCGACGGCGATGAGGCCCCCGCGTCCACCCAACGGCGCCACATCGTCGAGCACCCGTTGCCCCGCTTCCTCCAAATCCATCCGTTCGTGGTGGAAGGCCAAGGTGCGAGCTGCACAGGTCCGGATGAACGCTTCACCGACCCCTGTGCACGAGACCGCCACGCGATCGTCGCACCACGTGCCAGCCCCGATGATGGGCGTATCACCCACCCGTCCGTCGGGCTTTCCCGTCATGCCCCCGGTTGATGTTGCGGCGGCGAGTTGACCGTTGAGGTCCAGGGCCACCGCACCGACGGTGCCCATGCCGGGGGTGTCCTCGAGGTCATGGTCGAGCACCGCCTCGTCGTCCTCGTCGGTGGCACCCGGTCGCATGGCACTGTCCTTCCACTTCTGCCATTGGGCTCGTCGCAGTTCAGTGATGAATTGGCCGTTGGGCTGCAACGGCATGCCCTCGCGGTCAGCAAAGGCGTCGGCGGCGTCGCCCACCAGCATCACCGGCCATTCTTGATGCAGCAAGCGATTGGCCACCCGAATCGGGTGGCTGGCGCGGCGCACGTTGACCACCGCACCGGCGGCACGGTCGACGCCGCGCATGATGCTCGCGTCCATCGTGACCTCGCCGTTGGCGTCGAGCACCGAGCCGACGCCGGCGTTGAACAACGGCTCGTCCTCCATGGCTTCCACGGCGAGCGTCACCGCTTCGAGCGCATCGATGTCGCCGTTGGCCAAGCGCTGCCCGAGGTCGCCCAGTAAATCCTGCATGCACGCCAATCGCGCCGGGTCGGCTTGCGTCAGTCCACGCCATGGCCCGTCTCCGCCCGCACCGCCGTGAACGGCGAGGACGACCATGGGATCGCCTCACTCCACGAGCGAGCAGCGGATGATCTGTTGGGGCTCCGCGGGTCGGTCGCCGGGCAGCTTCTTGCAGCGCTCGATGGCGTGAACGACGTCCATGCCATCGCTGACTTCCCCGAAGACGGCATGGTTGCCGTTGAGCCACGGGGTGGCCACGGTGGTCAGGAAGAATTGGGACCCACCGGTGTTGCGGCCTGCGTTGGCCATCGAGAGGATGCCGGGTTTGTCGTGCTTCAACTTGAGCGCTGAAGGCTCACAGGGGATTTGCCAGCCGGGCCCGCCCGTGCCTGCTCGGCGGGACATGGGGTCCTTGGAGTGCGGGCAGCCGCCTTGAATCATGAAATCCTCGATGACACGGTGGAAGTGCAAACCGTCGTAATGACCGGATTGAACCAACTTCACGAAGTTGGCGACGGTGTCGGGAGCACTGCCGTGGAAGAGGTCGATGGTGATGTTGCCGGCGCTGGTTTCCATGAGAACTTGCATGGCTCCACCATCAACCGCCGCTTCATGAGGGTTTGCTTTGGTTGGTGCAAGCACATCTTGATAGCCGGTGGGCTCAACCACTGGCCATGACCTCTGTGCTCGACCTTCCCTTTCCGACCATGAACGGCGATACCACCACCCTGCGGGGCCTTGGCGGGCAACGCTGGTTGGTGGTCAACGTCGCCAGCGCGTGCGGTGCCACGCCTCAATACGCCGGCTTGCAAACGTTGCATGAAGCCCACGAAGGCTTGACTGTGGTGGGGTTCCCCTGCAACCAATTCGGCGCCCAAGAGCCAGGGTCCCACAGCGAGATTTGTGAATTCACCGCGTCCAAGTACAGCGTAACGTTTCCGTTGATGGCGAAGGGCGACGTCAACGGATCGAATCGGCTCGAACTGTTTGATCGCCTCTGCACCACCGCTGACGCGAGTGGCTACACCGGCGATGTACGATGGAATTTTGAGAAGTTCCTCATCGATGAAGACGGCCATGTTCAACGGTTTTCCACCCGTGACACACCGGAAACCCTCCCGTTGTGATGGACAACCTTGGGCCATGAAGCGGCGCTCACGGGTTGCCCACGTGACACAAACATGATGCCCTGCGTGAACAGGGAAACGGCATGAGCGTTGCATGGGTGGTGGATTCCAACTGCTTCATCCACCTGGGGCAGAAAGCCGAGGACGGGTTCGTTCAGGATTTGACCGCCGCCCTCAACGGGGGCCGCCTGCTGATCACGCCCGGCGTGGAGCGGGAGGTGGCCACGGTCGCCTTTCGACGATGCAACGGCCGGCCGCGGGTGCTGAAGGCCCTCCAACCGTTGTTGCACAGCGTACCCGTGGACGAAGCGGATGTCCGTGCACTGGCTCAGAAAATTGGTGAGGCCGCTGCACCGCAAGACGTTGACCTCTCCCTGATGGTGTTGGCCGACGGCTTGGGTGCTGAACACGCTGAAGTGGTGTTGGTCTCGGACGACTTCAAAATGACCACCACCGCCGAGCGCGCGAACCTTCGCTTCACAACCTGCCCCCCTTCGACGTTCGTGGAACGGTTGGTGGAGGGGGCCAACGACGGGCCAAGGGAAGCGCGTTTTCGCAGTTTGTCGCGGCAAGTGCGTGCGGCGGAGATGAGCTATGCCATCAGCCGTCGTGATGAGTACGATGTTCAAAAGAAGTTGACGTGGATGGTGGATTCCCTGCTGTCCTCCAGTCATGCCCTTTCGACGGACGATGACGGTCCGGACGACGGTCAGGAGGAGCGTCGAAAAATCGCTGACCTCACCCGGTTGATTCGAGGCTACACGATCAAACCCAAGCGGGTGGAAGCGCTGGGTGCGTTGCCCACGATCTGCGCCCCGGTCGCCAAGCTCGATGCGCATCTCGAAACCTTGCGAACCCAAGCGGACGAGCACCTTCCTGCAGCGGTTGAATCCACCTCCTTGCTGATGATGGAGGTCATGGAAGAAGTGGGGATGGGGCTGGCTCCCCTCGATGAAGCGCAAGCGGAAATCGCCCACCGGGCCATGGCAGGGAGTTTTCTGCGAACCGAATCAGCGCTCGGCTTGATGGCCCGCATGTCGGGGCACTTCCAACACGCCCGGCGCCACTTGGCCCGTGCCCTCCACTTGGCCACGCTGGTGGACGATGTGGGCTCGGAACGCAAAGCGATGCGACGTTTGGGGATGCTCGCGCTCCAAGCAGGCGAACTCGAACGAGCCGATCGATTGTTGACCACGGCCGCGCAGCAGCCCACGACCGATCCGATGGAGTCCGTACCTTCGCAGGTGTTGGCGGCCATCACGGCGGCTTTGAACGGCGAACAGAGCGTGGCCACCGAATGGGTGGAAAAGGCCGCTCCCACGTTGATGGGCGCCCCGGGTCCGGGGTGTGACGTCTTGGAGAAAATGGGCCGCGACTTGATGGCCATCGACCGGCCTGATCTAGCCATTGAACTCTTTGACGAGGCCATGGAATGCGCTGTTTTGGCCGCCGATGAGATTCGTTTGGAACGGTTAGCGGAGCGCATGGTCACGGCGCAGCGAGCACTGAACGACGGCGAGCACGACGATTTGCCGTTGCTTCGCCTCGTGCTTGACCGACTCACGCCGGTGGACGACACCGCCCGAAAGGCACCTCACCTTGCCGAGGCCGAACAGCACTTGGGCGAATGAAGCGAAGTTCGTGTTTCAGCGATGAGGTACGATCCATTTCGGGTGATGGAACCCGCGCATGCATCATGCAGGGACACGCACGACCCACACGGTGGTCAAGGGTCCGGCTTCAAGCCAGCGAGGTCGGTGCAGCAGCGTTGACCTCAGGCGAAACACCAGCGGCGTACCGCTTGAAGTTCTCGTTGAACATGGTGGCCAACTTGTCGGCCGTGGTGTCGTAGGCGTCGCCATCGCCCCAGGTGGATTTGGGCTGCAGCACATCGGCTGGGACGCCGGGGCAGGAAGTGGGCACATCGAATCCAAACCGTTCGTCCTTCACGTAGGTCACGTCGTTGAGATCGCCGTCGAGGGCGGCGTTGAGCATGGCGCGCGTGTACTTGATTTTCATGCGGTTGCCCACGCCGTAGGCCCCGCCTGACCAACCGGTGTTGATGAGCCAGGCGGTGGAGCCGTGGGTGTCCATTTTCTCCGAGAGCAGGTCGGCGTAAACACCGGGGTGCATGGGCATGAAGGGTTCACCGAAGCAGGCCGAGAACGTGGCTTGCGGTTCCTTCACACCGATTTCGGTCCCGGCCACCTTGGCGGTGTAGCCGGAGATGAAGTGGTAGGCCGCCTGAGCGGGTGTGAGCCTTGAGATCGGCGGGAGAACACCGAAGGCGTCGCAGGTCAGGAAGATGACGTTTTGCGGGTGACCGCCTTTGGAGTCGACGGTGCGGTTGTCGATGAACTCAATGGGGTACGAACCGCGGGTGTTCTGGGTCTTGCTCGTGTCGTGGAAATCCGGCACACCATCGGCGTCGAGGACGATGTTTTCCAACACCGTGCCGTGTTTCCGGGTGGTGGCAAAGATGGCAGGTTCGTCCTCTTCGGACAGGTCGATCAGTTTGGCGTAGCAACCGCCTTCGAAATTGAAGACGCCGTTGGCGCCCCAGCCGTGTTCGTCGTCACCGATGAGGGCGCGCTTCGGGTCGGCCGACAACGTGGTTTTCCCGGTGCCGGAGAGCCCGAAGAAGATGGCCGTGTTGTCGCCGTTGGTGTTGGCAGAGCAGTGCATGGGCAAGATGCCCTTCTTCGGCAAGATCAGGTTCATCACCGAGAAGATCGATTTTTTGATTTCACCGGCGTATCGGGTGCCCCCGATGATGACCTCTTTTCGGGCGTAATTCACGATGACGAAGCAGTGGGAGTTGAGTCCGTCGGCTTCGGCGTCCGCTTCGAAGTGCGGTGCGTGCAGCACCGTGAATTCGGGGGCGTGTTGCTCCAACTGCGCATCGTCGGGTCGAATGAACATGTTGCGGGCGAAGGTGTTGTGCCAGGCGTTGTGGTTGATCACGCGGATGGGCAAGGCTTCGCTGAAATCGGCGCCGCAGTACAGGTCCTGAACGAACAGTGCAGGTTGCTGGCTCAGGAATTCAACGACCTTGGCGCGCATGCGCTCAAAGGTGGCCTCGTCGGTGGAGACGTTGACTTCACCCCAGTTGATGTCGTTGGCAACGCTCGGCTCGTCGACGATGTACTTGTCGTTGGGCGAACGACCGGTGCGCTCACCGGTTTCGGTCACCAAGGCGCCGTGGGCGCTGAGCACCCCCTCGCCGCGCTCCACCGCCATGGCGATGAGGTCGGTGGTTTCGAGGTTCCAGTGGACGTCGCCCGAGGGGTTCAGTCCGTGGTCGGAGAGGTTGCCGGATTGCTTGCCGAAGTGGCCGCCCATGCCGACCGTTTCCACCGCCCCTCTTTGTCCCTTTTGGCTCGTTCACACGCACCTCGGTCCGGTTTGAATTCAAGCCTTCAAGTGCGTTGGGCCCTCCTTCCTTGCGAAAGGTTGTGGCGTGACAGAAACCGTGTTTTGGCCGTTGCCCGTCGGTCAACTTCAAGACGCCACCGAAACGACCGAAGGCCATGGACGGGGGGCCAATCGAAGGGACCCCGGCACCCGACGATGACGATGTCTTGCGGGCCAAGGCGTTTGGAAGGGCGCGCGGCATGAACCTCGGAGCGTTCATGGTGGACGATGCCGCCGCAACCGGCGAGGTCGCTACGCATGCTGACGGTTCGACCACTGTGGTTGAAGGTCCGACCGCCAGCGATGAGGCTTCCTTGCCTGCAGCAGCCAACAGCGATGAAGCTCAGCGGGACGCAGCGGTCGGAGACATGGCCGACTTGTTCAGCCTCGAGGCACCCGTTGACGACGGTCAGCGAACGCCCGAGGACCTTGGTTTGGTCGAAGCCGAACAGCACCTCAGCCGCGGGCTCATGGTCGCCATGGTGCTGGTGTGGACCGCCATCGGTGCGGTGGTGGGCACCGTGTTGCCCGAGGCGGTCAGCGCCATCGGGCTCGTCGCCATGGCCGCCGCGGGGTTGGCGCTGGGCCAGCGCTGGATTCAACGCCCGTCGATGCACCTCTTGGGCGTCACTTGGGTCATCATTGCGATGAAGTTGCTGTACGGCCTGGCCCTCGATGCATGGCGGTGGGGTTGGTTTGATGCTTCACCCATTGGTGCGGGTGAAACCCTCGGGCTCGCGCTCCTGGGACTGGTCGCGGTGAACGTTGGTTTGGCGTTCCATCACGACGAGGACGCCATCGCTGCTCAATCGGCGCTGGTGTTGTTCGCTGTGGGCAGCGGTGCTGGAGCGGTGTACGGGGAAATGGGCGTGGCCGTCGTGCTGGTGCTCGCCATGGCGTTGATGCACGGCCTGGCGCTCGCCCGATCATCGGGAAACTTGGCCAGTCTCGGCATCTCCATCTCGTACCTGTGGGTTGGCGTTCATGCATTGTCCAACGAATGGACCGTGTTTTCACTCACGCTGTTGCCCCTTGAAGATCGGTTCACGTTGTTTTTGTTGCTCGCTGCGGTCACCACCGCCAACGCTGCCATGGCGGCTCGGTTCGTGGACAAGCCCAACTGGTTGAGTCAGGCGGTCAACGCTGTTGGACTCGGGCAACCGGGGCTCTGGGCCGTCTCCGTGTCGTTGGGTATGGTGGGTGCGTTGATGGTCATCGCTGCGCATCGGGCCGACACGGGGTACGCGCTGGCTCAATTGTCGATGCTCTCCTTGGCGTTCGTGGCGTCCTACCTGTCGGTTCGCGGCGTGAGTTGGCCGTCCATGGCGCCCTTCATCCTCGTCCCGGCGCCCGTGCTGTTGGCGGGGTTGGCGCTGCTGGCGAGCGGCCAATTCACCGTGGATTGGCCCTGGGCGCTGTCCGATTATGCCGTGTTTGCCACCGGGGCCGTGGCGGTGGTCACGGGGTTGTTGTTGCGCCACCAGACCGACGTGTCCGACCACGTGCTGTGGTTGGGCGCCCTGGTGGTCGTGATCTTGCTCACCTTGCTCATTCCGGCCGACGACGCTGGCGCAAGTGCTCGGCTGCTCTTGGTCACGCAGGGCGTGGTGTGGTTGGGCTTAGGGGCATTGGCGGTGCAACGACGCTCACCCAGCATGGCAGGCGTCGCGGTGTTGGCCCCGCTTGCCTGGCTGCTCGTCTTCGCCACGGACGTGGAGTCACGGCTGATCAACGCCGATGTGCTCCCCATATCGCTCGGCTCGACGGATGTGGGGGTGTGGATGACCCTGTTGATGTTCCAACAGGTGGGGGTGAACCGGGCACTCGGTTCGGCCCACTTGAACCTGGCCGGACGATTTGGAGGTTTTTCGGAGATCAGTGCCCGTTTGCGCGACGGGGCTTCGTTGAACCTCTGGAACCTTGGCTTCGTGCTCGCCACCGTGACGTTCTACGGCATGGCTCGTCCCGACGGCTTGACCGCACCGTGGTTGTTGGCCGGGATGGGCGTGCTGCTCATCGCCCACGGTACCATGGTGTGGACCGAGATTCACACCGGCCGTTCCCGCCCGTTGTTCATCGTGTGGTGCCTCGCTGCCGTTGCCATGGCGTGGCGGTTCGGTGATGAGGCCAGTTGGGCGGCTGTGCTGCTGTTGGGTGGCTTTTTGCTGCTTCAGGCCGATGTGCGCCTGTACGCCCGTGAGCCTGAGCAGCGGCATCACGACCCGGTTGGGCGCATGCTCACGGCGATGCTGGCTGGGCTGACCGCCTTGCTGCTGGTGGTGGGGCTGGACCCAACGCGTACCGCCGCATTGGACGGTCAAGGATGGATGTCAGGCTCCCTCAACGCATGGGTCTTGGTGGCCGCTTCGGGTGTGCTGTTGGCGGCCTATCTCTGGCGCTTGCCGTCGACGGAGCGTCTTCTGCCCCCGACGGTGGGAGCGGTCTCGGCCATCCTTGCCGTGGCCATGGTTGGACAGACGCTGGACAACGCTGGCATTCTCTTCGTCGCCCTCGGCATGTTCGTCAGCGTCGGGGCGTACTTGGCGTTCCAAGGCGACGTGCGCTCGGGGTTGAAAGCGGTGGCGAGCCGGGACGCACGCGAGGCTGCGTTCAACGAGAAGCGGGCCAACATGGAGGCATGGATGGCCACGTCCTCGTCCTCCGATGGCCAAACGGAAGTGGCGCTGAAGCGGGTGGACGCGCAATTGTTGGCGCTTGCTGAAACGCAACGCCGACGTTCCAAACGTCAATCCGTGAGCGACCCGGACGACTTGATCGTTGGCGATATTCACTACCGCCCGGTCGTGATGCTCTTGTTCCTTGGCGTGACCGCTGTTGTTGGTGCTTGGACGGCCTATGCCACGGCACTTGGCTGGGCGACACTGGTGTTCAGTACGGCGTTCTTCGTGGTCCTGGTCGGGTTGTCCAAAGCCCGAGCGAACGCCATCGGCCTGCGCCTTCCTGACGCGTTTGGGGTTGAGCTGCCGATTGCGGTGGCGATGGGGGGGTTGACGTTGATTCACGTCGCAGGGCGGATGACCGTCGGCGTGCTTGACGGCAGCGATGCCACCCACCAACTCGTGCTGGTGCTCGGCTTGGTCGGGCTGGCCTGGTTGGGCTTGTTCGGTCGCAACGACCTCGGTCTGCGTTTGCCGAGTGCACTCGAGGCCGTGCTGGGTCTGTTGGTCATCGACCGCCTCATCACCGTGCTCATCGGCGGCGAAGTGCCCCTGCCGCTCGTCACCGACCCGTTCAACGGCTCGTTCCTGTCGTGGGGCCTCCCGATTTGGGGCACCGAGGCCGTGCTGGTCGGCATGGTGCTGGTGTTCGATTGGGTTGAGCGCGAACGTTTGCGGCGCGAACTGGACGACCATCGCGGCGCTTTGGGCCGAAGCGCCTGGTTGGGAAGCGTCGTGGTCCTCTCGGTCGGCCTGGCCGGCGTCTTGGCCGTCATCTTCGGTTTCCTGCGGGCGCGGGCTTGGCAGCAACCGGCCGTGGTGCTGGTGGGGCTGCTGGCGTTGCCGTTCCTCGTCCAAAGCTGGCAGGTGTGGGCGCTGGTACCGCTGGGGCTCAACATCGCACCCGCCGAAGCGGCGCTGGTGTTGGGCGTGGGCTGTGCGGTGTGGTCTGCGTGGTTGGTGCAGACCGACCGTGGCTTGTGGTTGGCCAGCGGGCTGTGGGCCATGCACCTGCTCGCTTACGGGGCCGGGCTCACGATGGGTTCGTTGTTCGTGCTGACCTTGGTCGGCATCATGGCCTCGGCCACGGCGTGGATCGCCGGGTTGCTCACCCTCCGCACCTCGTGGCGGGTGATTGGAGCGACCGACCTTGCCGTCGGGTGGCTGTTCGCAGCGGTGCTCTTCGTGACCGGCGCATCGGCCACCGCCTTGCTGGTGATGTTGGTGGCCTCCGCCGTGCTGCTGTTCGCTGTGACGCTCCTGACGCAATCGCGCCAAGACCTGTTGGCCGAGGCTTGATCCGAATCAAAGGGTACCCATGTGAAGGGCCACGCGCCATCCATGATTTTCGGGCCAGTATAAACGAGACGATGTTCACGTCGTTCCAAAGTTTCTTGTTTCGCCCTTCCTACGCTCAACCATGAAGCGCCATGCGTTGGTGTTGGCCATCTTGTTCCTCGCCACCTCGCTCTCGGGATGCTTGGGCCTCGGGAGGGGAGGTGAAGGAGAAATCACCGATCGAATGCCCCTTGATGTGAATCCTGACGAATACAACGTCCTCTACATCGGCCACAGTTTTGGTCGTAAATTTGCAGAATTGTTAGAGGATTATGCTCATACAGCAGGCGAGACGAACCATGCACAATACATCGAATTCAGCGGTGGTGAATCCGGTTCACCCGGCTTGTTGTGGGACGATGCTGAGCACCAAGCGAACATCAAATCCTTTCTTGACACAGGTGAAATTGACGTGTTGGTGATGATTTGCTGTTCACCTGAATTCATCCAAACGCTCGATACGGATCAAGCCGTCTGGAATTTTACGGATTACGCCGTTGAGAAGAATCCTGACGTACGCATTGGTTTGGCCATGCCGTGGAAAGACTTCCCAGGTGAGTACGAGAACGCAAGCGAGTACGCTGCCAATTCAACCCTCGACCTCTATCCGTATTGGGGGAACCTTTCCGACGAACTCGGTACAGATTACCCAGGTACAGACGTGTTCACCTTTCATCATGGAGCCCTTGCTTACGAGATGCGCGAGATGTTCGAAGCAGGCGATCTTGATGGAGACGTGGAGCAACTTCAGGGGCCAAGGGCGACCTCACTCTTCACCGATGAGAAGGGTCATGCAGGAAACTTGCTCGTCGATACGGGAACTCTGATTTGGCTTCATGCAGTTCACGGTGTCGATCCAATGGACATGCCTGAATTTGCGCAATGGAAGGCCGACATTCGTGCCATCGCCACAGAGGTTCTCGACGAGCAAACCAATGAGCCATGAAGCATGCTGGGTTGGAAATCCCAAACCAGGGGGGTCTCAGGCCTACACAGAAACCACTGGAAAGCCCGTTCTGTATTGTAAGTGCCGTGCACGATAGCGTGTGTGCAAAATCCAAGCCATTCAGAATCTGCCTGAACCCTCACCCCACCCTTCCGTGAGACGCCTGTTGCGTCCGTACCCTCTGCTGGAGTTCATCGCAACATCAAGTGAGCGCATCCATGAGGCTGCTGTGAAGTGAATTCAGCAACGTCTGAAAGGGCTCGGGATCGAGTCCGGGTGACAACCGCAAGGACAGGCTGGTTTTCGCCTGCGTTCCGCTGTTACGGATACCCAGCGACACCGTTCCTTCGGCGTTCATTCCTTGCACCAGCAGCAGGTTGTCTTCGCCCTCCACCGTTCTGGCTTCCGCTTCAAACCCGGCATCCACCATCCATGCAAGCGTGCGATCTTTGGTGGCGTTGAACAGGGCGTTGTTGGCCTGCCAGCGCTCACGGTGGGCGTCCTTCACGCTGATGCGGGATTTCCATCCACGATGGAAGGCTTGGTCGGAGGGTCGGTGAAGAGAGCACAAAAGGGCGCACAGGGTGGCAGCACCGTCGCCCACCAACGCCCAGGTGTCGTCCCGGTTGGGGTGCGGGCTTGCCATGACCACGTGACCGGAGTCCTCCACGCCCAGCAGCGCAGGCAGCTCGGGAGCGCTCCACCATCCTCCTTCCCTGGGCCGCAAGCACATCGACAACCACCGGTCGCCCACGCCGGTTTCGTGCGTGACCGTCCCTGAATGGAGCGATTGGACGTGCCCCATCAGCGCCACATCGGATTCAATGCTGGCGGCGAAGGTCCAGGGCCGGTCCACCGAACCTGCGCCCAACAAGACGGCGGCCATGGCATCGCCGTCGACGACCTTGAAGCCGGTGCCGGTCGATTCAATGACCAAGCATCGGTCGCCGTCGCCGTCCAGTGCCGCACCCACCCAACGTCCAGCCGGAGCGGGTTGCAACCGGCTCACAAGGGCGTGGTCGGCTGCTGCGGCTTCCTCAACCGTCCAGGTTTGCGTGGGGGAAAGGTCGCCGGCGCCGCATCGGTCGTTGAGCGCTGCGGCCGAGGCACTGACCTCTTCGGCATTGAGGCCGTGCTCGTTCAGGAACGCCGCCAACCACGTGGAGGCAAACCCCTTGGCGCCGTCGACGAGGAACGGGCGTTGGAGGCGTGACGAACCGGCGTTGAACCCACCAAACGCCGCCTCAAACGTCGTCCAGCGCCGTTTCATGAGCGCAGGATGATGCGCAGCCGGCCAGTCGGTGTGGGATGCGTTGGGTTGCGATGCTGCCAAACGAAGGTCCTCGTCGACGTCCCGGTCCTCCTGTGACAAGCCCAACACCGCTGAGCTGACGTCCTGTTCAAAGGGTCGGGTGGATTTGTAGCCGTGGCCATCGAAGACCTTCACGCCCGAATCGGTGACAGGGTTGTGGCTGGCGGTGATCATGCACCCCATGCGGGCGTCAAAGGCCAGCGTGGCGGCGTGCAAGGTTGGCGTGGCGCACAACCCGATGTGAATCACCGTGGCGCCGTTTAGGCGCAAACCGAGCGTGAGCGCCTGGGCCAGGGCGGTGTTCGCCGGTCGGTCGTCCCAACCGATGACGACGGTTGAGCCCTCACCGGCCAACAGTGGCATCGTGGCGCCAAGTGCCTCGCCGAGCACGCGCACCAGGGCGGGCGTGAGTGTTCGTTCTTCCACCAGCAACCGAACGGCTTCCTCCTCGTCCACTTCAGCGAGGCTGACTTGGCCGCGAATGCCGTCCGTTCCAAACAAATTCTCGCTCACGGTCATCCCTCACCGGTGCTGAACGTCGTCCCCGTGGACACCGGTGACGGTCACGTTGGGCCACACGACGTTGTTGCGCCCCAACACGACGCCGGGGTTGGTGACGCTGTTGCAGCCCAACGCACACCCTTCGCCCAACACGGCACCGAATTTCCGGAAGCCGCACCCCCTTCGTTCGCCGTTGATGCGCAGGTGAACCTCGCCACCGTCGTTGCGCAGGTTGCTGAGTTTGGTCCCTGCACCGAGGTTGACGTCCTTGCCAAGGATGGAGTCGCCGACGTAGTTGAAATGCGGAGCCTTGGCCCCGGGCAGCAGGATGGCGTGCTTCACTTCGGTGGCGTGGCCGACCACGGCATCGGCGCAAATCCACGAATGTTCGCGCACGTAGGCTCCGCTTCGCACCGCAGCACGGGGGCCGATGTAGCACGGCCCGATCAGGTAGGCACCTTCCTCCACGGTGGCCGATTCGTGCACCATCACGCCTTCACCTCGGTGGAAGAACCCCTCGAGCGGCGCTCCTCCTTCAACCGCCAAGGTCGCCATCTGCGTCTTCAGGTTGTGCTCATAGCTCGGGTCGAGCAAGCACCACGCCGGGCGGTCGGTTGGGAACACCGGGAGGGCTCCGTCTTCTGAACCCGTGAACGACGGGAAAAGGGCCGAGGCGACCGTGCTGTCGGGCCAGTCCATGAGGTGGCCAACCCATGCCGGAGCATGAAGGTGATGCTGCTCAGGCTGTGGCGTGGTAGATCCGCTTGCCGGTGGCGTTGCAGAGGTCAAAGTCAATCCGGTGGGACAGGTGACGGGGAATGAACAGCCCGATTTTGCGAGTGGTCAGGCCGTGGTTCCTCATTTTGCGTTCGTTCGACAGGTGGGAGACGATGTCCGCCGCCGACACCCCGGGCGTGGTGCTCACGTAGTCCACGATTTCCGTCTTGAGTCGTTCAAGACGAGCTTGCTTTTGCGATCCTTTTCCGCGCATGTTTTCCTCATTATTACTTCGACGCCAAACGGCATAAAGGGGGCCCGGGAAGCCCCCGGGGTCCCA
>JAYOBJ010000008.1:6697-72156 GCA_038104845.1 Methanobacteriota archaeon | reverse complement strand
CCGAGGGCGATGGCACCAAAGACGACAACCGCCGTTGCCCAGATGAGAATGGGTGCATCCTCCACCTCATCGGCGTACTGCCAGTTCACCGGCGCCATTGTCATGCCGTCCAAGTCAGCGACGTCGTCGCTCAGGGCCGAGAGTGCGTCGGGGAGGAACGGTCGGCACGTCAATTCAAGATCGCCAGCCTCGTAGGCGTACCACGTCACGGGTACATCGGCAGTTGAACCGGCTTCAACCGTGACTGTGATTGTGGACGGTGCGGTGTCGGCGTCGTTGCCGTCCATGTAGCATCGGAGGTTGGCCGTCACGTCGGCGTTACCGGTGTTCTCCACCGTCATCATGAACCCAAGGCTACGGTTGACCGTGGCGGTGATGTCTTCGGGTTCGAGCCCCGTGACGCTCACGAACGGCAGGTCGAGGTTGATGGTTCCGAACGCCGTTGCGGGTGCGGGCACGGTCGTGCTGAACACACCCCAATTGCTGGTGATGGAGAGGGTGATGTTCGCAGTTTCTGTGGCATGGTTGCCTTGCCCATCCATCCATTCCACGATGCGCTTGTGTTCGTTGGTGGTCTCATTGGCGACCAACACGATGCGCCCTCGATCATCGGTGAGGTCGTTCCACTGACTGGCTGACCAACCGATGCCGGTGATGTCCAGGGAGCCGTTGGGAATGTTGGTCTGAATCACGCGCTCGGACAGCAAGCGAATCCATGCATCGGTCGTGCCACCTGTTCCGACGTTGTTGGTATAGATGATGGTGGCTTCGTCGTGAAGCACGATGTCCTCGTCGGTGCGGGAGCCGGCCACGGTTGAACTCAGCATTTCGATTGATGTGGCGTTGGCCACGTGAATCGGGGCGCTCCCCACGAGGTTGGCGCCGTTGAAGCGGCAGTGGTGCTGGCACGTGATGTTGGCGCCGGTGATGTTGCTGGCCTCGGCGTTGAGCTGCCCGTTGACGATGATGTCGAACGCCGCGTTGAACCAGTAAAGCGGGGCGTTGTCGGACTCGATGTTCATGGCTTGGTGGCGCACGGTGCTGCCACCGCTGTGGATGGCCTGCGCCCAGGTGAGGTGGGTTGGGGTGAAGTAATACGATGTGAACGTGAAGGTCAGGTTGGTGCCGTTCAACGGTGCATTGAATTGGACGGTGTCAAGACCGGAAAGGTTCTGGGTTTCATCCCCAAGGCTCACGTTGAAGTCGACGCCGGAGGCGATGGTGTGGTCAAATTGGAGTTGGACCACTCCCGTCTCAGCGAGGTCCCCGAAATTGACCGTGACCGACGTGGTGGGCACGCTGTTCACCATCCGGCCGGCGTCGAGGGACTCTCCCGAGAGGCTGCCGCCTTGGAGGTTGAGTTCACCGCCTTCGGCCACGGTGATGCTGGATCCGAACTCCATGGTGATGTCGCCTTCAACCGTGAGGATGGCGCCGTTCTCCACGACCACGTGGCCGCTCATGGTGGCGTCACCGGACCACGTGAGGTCGTCGGTTACGGTGGTTGTGGAACCATCGGCGGGTGGTTGTGCCCATGCATTGGAGGACATCATGAGCATCATGGCGGTCAGGAGCAAGGCTTGAGCGGCTCGTCGCATGTTCATCGGACCCCGTTGATGCCTATGGGGTCTTCGCAGGGTCATGGGGCCGACGCGAAGGGCTTATTCCATGCTCTTCGAACGCCATCCCATGCAACCCACGGATGTACTCGTTGTCGGCAGCGGCGGTCGAGAACACGCCCTCGTGTTGGCCCTGTTGGAATCGCCTAACGTCGGGACCGTCCACTGCCTGCCCGGCAACGCAGGAACCGCTGACATCGCCACCAACCATGTCCTTCAAGACGCATCGCAACAAGCCACTGCAGATCTGGCAACCAACCTTGGCGTTGGCCTGGTCGTGGTCGGGCCAGAGGCACCGCTCTGCGATGGATTGGCCGATGCCTGTTCGGCTGCAGGGCTGCCATGCTTCGGTCCCGTGGCTGCGCTGGCGCGTCTCGAGGGTTCCAAACTTCACGCTAAGATGACCATGCAGGAAGCCGGCGTCCCGACGGCCGATTACGTGCTTCTGGAGGCTGATTCGGACATTGAATCGGCGCTGGATGCGTACGCTGCATCACCCTGGGTGGTGAAGCGTGATGTGTTGGCCGGCGGAAAAGGGGTGGTGGTGACTCGTGATCGGGCCGAGGCTCGAGCTTTCATTGAGGCCTCCATCGAGACCGACGGTTGCGTCTTGCTGGAGGCGTTTTTACCCGGTGAAGAGGCCAGTATGTTGGTGGTGATGGACGGGCAAACATTCGTTCCGCTTCCAGCCAGTCAGGACCACAAGCGAGCGTTCGATGGTGATGAGGGCCCCAACACCGGCGGTATGGGCGCCTACTGCCCCGCACCGGTGGTGGATGATGCGGTCCACGAACGCATTGTGTCACGCATCATTGAGCCCATGCATCGCTACCTTGCGAACCAGCCTGTGCCTTACCGCGGGGTTTTGTTTATCGGTTTGATGATCGATGACTTTGGGGACCCGTACGTCGTTGAGTTCAACGTCCGGTTTGGTGACCCGGAATGCCAAGTGACCTTGCCACTGATCACCAGCGACGTCTTTGACCTCCTCCACGGTGCTGCGACGGACCAATTGGATGCCGCAAGCGTGACCATCAGCAATCGGTTTGCATTGACGGTGGTGTTGGCGTCCGAGGGATATCCCGAGGCACCGATCAAGGGTCGGCCCATCGACGGCATGAAGGAGGCGATGGCCAACGGTGCGTACGGCGACACATGGCTGAGCCTTGCGGGTGTCGGTCGCGACGGTGACACCTGGTTGGCCACCGGCGGTCGCGTCTTGTCGAGCACGGCGGTTGCCGAAGATGTCGCGGTTGCCCGACAGCGTGCTTACCTGCAGTTGGAGCAACTCTCGCTGGATGGCGGTCACCACCGCCGTGACATCGCTCACCGTGCCCTCAACCGGTGACCGTATCTTGGGTGCGCCGAACGAGTGACTGAGCGCTGGTTTTGGGGGGTACCATCCCCGTCACTTTCAAAAGGGGTTTACAAGTGGCCGAAGTGCTCCAGCCTTGAGGCTGGACCTTGAATGAGGGAAACACCATGAACGAACATGCTGAAACGAAGGCATCCGCCTCTCGGCAAACCATGGGGTGGCTGTTGGCCCCCCTTGCCGTGTTGCTGGCGATTGCCGCTGCGAAGATTACGGGTCTGGACTACGACCTGACGGTGAACAACATGACGCCCCTGCTGATCACGGGCGTCGCCGGGGCCCTGAGCTACGTGCCCCGCATGCTCCGAACGAGCCAGCCCAACCTCGCACCTTCTTCCGTTTCCCTCGGTGTGCTCTTGGTCGGTTTCCTCGGTGCTGAGGCCATTCATTTGGCGCTCGACGACGCCGTAGCAGCCCTGCTGTTTGCCGTGGTGTTCCTGTTCGGCTCACTGCTGAACCTCAACGAGCGCTACGAATGGCAGACCATGGTCGTCTTTTCGGGCGTTGGTTTTTGGGTGTCACTCGCCGCTGCATCGGATGCCCTTGCGACCCTCCCCACGACCTACTTCATGCCCAGTGGGCAAGAGGTCTCGACGCTCAACCTTCAGCGTCAGGCCGTGGCCTACACCTTCTTTGCGTGGTGGACCGCCACCACTGTGGCCGGTGTTCTGGCCGGTGTGATGGCCCGTGGGGTGCTCAACCCCGCTGGCGATGCCGGTTGGTTTTCCTTCCTTGGCCATGAAGAAGGGTTCAACCGCAACGCTCTGCCACTGATGGTGGCCCTCGGCGTGTGGGTGCTCACCTTTGGCGGTTCACTCTGGCACTTCCACAGCGTTGACGTGATGGACCAACTTGGCATCACGACCGTTGATGGCTACCACGGATACGTTGGCTATTGGAACGCCTTCCTGACCGGTGTGGTAGCCCTGATCATCGCCGGCATGGTCGCTGAGCGGTGGTACACCCGTGCTATGCTCACCGGGTCGATGTGGATGCTCTATCAAGTGTCGTCTTGGTTTGAGCGTGGCATCTGGTACAACGAAAACCTTGACACCTCGCTGGCCCCCTGGCTGTGGTTTGGTTTCACCTTCTTCATCGGTGTCGCCATTTATTACATCGGTAACCACGAGCGTTACGGTGGCTGGGCTAATCGCGGTGAGCACGAGCCTTCCAACGCTCGTATGTTCCTGCGAACCCATGGTGCAGGCATGATGATTGCCGCAGCCTTCCTGATCGGTTTGGCCGTCCGCATTCAGTGGTACGCCGTGCCGTCCATGAACGCCTTTGGCACCGGTAACTGGGACATGACCGGCGGTTCTGACCCTTGGTACATGAAGCGGGTGGTCGACTACATCTTGGCCAACAACGCGCACCTCCTCGTTGATGCCGACCGAAACTATCCCGTGGGCGGTATCAATCCCCGACCCCCTCTGTTTTCGTGGTCGATGGCCGTTGGTGCTATGCTGCTGAAGCCCTTCCTCGCCAACCCGGCCGATGCTGTCTGGTTCAGCATGCTGGCCCTTCCCGCCATCTACGGTGCCCTGACGGTGTTCCCCATCGCTGCCATGGCCAACGACCAGTTCGGCAAGGGCGCCGCTGTGCTCGCCGCTTGGCTCATCGCCTTCATGCCCGCTCACGTCACTCACTCAACCTGGGCCTTGGCGGACCACGACGCCTTCGTGATGCTGTTCATTTCGCTGGGCTTCATGTTCTGGATGCGCGCCGTCCGCTACGCTGGCACCGCTCGCATCAGCCGCGTGACCTCGCCTCACCCGGCGTCCTTCATGGCCGCCTATCGTGACGTTGCTCAAGCACGACCGTATGCGCTCTCGAACGCCGTGCTCGCTGGTGTTTCCTTCGGGATCGCTTCGCTCGGTTGGAAAGGGTTCGTTGTCGGGCCCGCCATTCTGTTCCTGGCTTACGCCCTTCAGGTGGCACTCAACATGTTCCGACGCCGTGATTCCACGGCCATCAGCGTGATGTTCCTGACGATGCTCGCCGTGATCTTCCTGATGGGGCTTCCGTTCTACGCTCACCCGACGCTGAACTTGGTCCTTGACCCCACCGGCCTGCAGCCCTTCCTGTTCATCGCGGTCTTTAGCGTCGTTATCGCTTTCGTGACGACCGGTTTCCGAGACAAGCCCTGGCTGCTGGTCCTCGGTACGTTGGGCACCGTGGCCATCGTGTTTTTCGTGGTTCTCTATGTTCTACAATTTTTCAACATCTGGTACGGATGGGACATCTTGTTCTCGGGCAGTGGTTACTTCGCCAAGACCAAGATCTTCGGGACCGTTGCAGAAGCCAACGCACCCAACCGTGCACAGTTGTTTGCGTCGTTTGGACCGATCACGTTCCTGCTCGCTCTCATCATGGGCGCAGGCCTCCTTTGGAAAGGGCTGCGAAGTCGCGCCTCCACTTCCCTTGTCTTCGGTGTCTGGGTGTTTGTGGCGACGTTCATGTCCTGGAACGCTGCACGTTTCATGTTCAACGCCACCCCCATCATGGCCGTTCTCGGTGCCGCCGGGATCATGTCGTTCTGGCGGTGGGCCGATTGGAACAGCCTGGTCCGTTCGTGGAAGAAATTTGGCATCCGCACGCCGGCCGACCGTATTTCGGGCGCTCGGAAAGCCGTCTGGCGTACGCCACAGTTTTCCGCCGTGTTCCTTGTGATGATCATGCTGTTCGGTCAGCAAGCCACCTACGGGTTGGATTCTGCCATTCCAGGTACATCCAACCAAGAGGGTGAGATTGACGAACAGATCTACAACATCATCCCGGACATTCTTCGCTACAACGCCTTGGGTTTCTCCGTGCTCGACAGCAGCACCTACGACGGTCGATGGTACCTCGGCAGCTTCGGTTCCTCATTCAACGACAACGGGTGGAACACAGCATACAAATGGCTGGCGGACCAAGACACGGATGAGTCATACTCCGATCGACCCGCCTTCGTGTCGTGGTGGGACTACGGGTTCCAAGCCCTCAACACCGGTCAGCATCCCTCGGTTTCGGACAACTTCCAATCCGGTATTCCTTCTGCTGGAAACATGCTCATGGCCCGGTCACAGGAGGACTTGACGGCCATGTGGGTCTGGCGTCTCTCCGACGGCGACCGTGTGTTTGCGTCGCAAAACGCCGATTCGTTGCGATTCACGCCTGCATTCCTTGGCGTGCTTGGCAACCACCTCACTGAACAGCAAGTGGACGAATTTGTAACGATGCAGACAACGTTCGACGAAGGGATGGTTGATTACATCAAAGACCGTTCGTTCCAAGTTGTCAAGATCAACCGTGATGTTGTGATGGCCGAAGGTCACCCCGATACGGGCGGTTTGTTTGACACGTCGCAGACGATATACCGCATTTACAAGGATGGACAGCAATTGCCGTGCACGGATGACTTGTCCACGTCGTGCTTGGGCGACGAATTCACGTCCATCGTCGACGCCAACAGCACCTTCCAAAACAACATCCGCACCGGTGCCGACACCGTTGAGGGTGCATCCTACACCATTTTCGGCGACTACTGGTACACTGCCGATTTGCTCGAGGAATACAATTCGGTTTCAACAAGCATCCACCGGACCAATGCACGTCTGGCCATGGTCACGCAACTGTTGACAAAAGCGTTCGAAGCCAACCCAGACGCCACCATCCACGATCTCTACAACGATTTGATTCAACTTGATCAATACGATGTTCAGGACTACCACGGAATGCCCGGTGATACGATCGAGCGGAATCAAGAGATTCGGTACTTCGCCATCGATGACCGTCTCTACCCACGTGCTGGCCGCTACACGGCGGATGCCAACTACAACCGTGGCCAGCCCATGGGCATTTTCGGTGCGCCCACCATCCTTTCCGGTCAGGACATTGCGACGTACATGGACGAAGTGTACGAAACGGTTCGTGGTGAATTCCAAGACGAAATGACCCGTGAGGAAGTCGACGAGGCCATGGCACAGGACATCCTCAACCAACAAGCCGGTGCTGACATCGATCCGTTGCTCATTGAGGACGTCCGGGTTGATCACAACCCTGCGTTCTTTGACACCATGGTGGCCCGCACCTACGTGGGCTACGGTGCATCGACCCTCGGTGTGTCAACGAGCGCCTCCAACCCGCAACCATCGCAGCACTTTGGCCAGTCCGGCTCACCCGGGAGCATCTTGTCCCAGGCCCTTCCGCTGCCCGGTGCCATGATGAACCACTTCGTCATCGCCAACTGGTACAGCGAAGACGCCAACATGGGCATTCCACAAACCAACACGCTGGTCAAGATCCTGAAGTATTACCCAGGGGCTGAAATGAGCGGCCAAGTTACCCTCGCCGACAACGGCCAAGGTCTGTCTGGCGTCCGCCTCCTCGTTGAGCGAGACGCCTTCTCGGGCGAAGGTGAGACGGACTTGGACGATGACACATATTGGATTCCAATCGGGTTCACCGACACCGACGAAACCGGCCACTACTCGTTCATCGCTCCCGCCGGTCGAATCCGAGTCTCGGCGTATGCAGGCGATTACGACCCCGCCGCGGCCCGTGACCAAATCCGTGACGGTTCGTATGCAGAACGCTTGGGTGACATCCTTGAGCCCACGAACGACGATCGTGAGGTCAACCAAATCACAGCCATTCTCGGTCAAGTCGCCAACATGAGCTGGTTGGGTGAGGCTGAAATGAACGTGACCGGTGACGAGGCCAACCGTTTGACCGATTTGACGCAGACCCTTGATGTCGCCGTCAAGAGTTCGGGCGTTTCCGGTACCGTGACCTGGAGCGGTGACGAATCGTTCAACGGCGACCCCATCGCTGAAACGACGTTCATTTTGCGCAACATTTGGTCGATGACGGACAACTACACCGTGGAAACCACCAGCGGGTCCTTCACCAGTGATGAAAGCCGCATCCTCCAAGGCACTGGCGAGGCGAACTTCGTGGAAAACGGTACCTTCGAGAGTGAGGGCATCGCCGTGGCACAGAATTTCATCGGCACCTACACCCGAGACATCGGCGACGGCCGGACCTTCTTCGCCAACGGCACGTGGACCGGTTACGGCACCATTGACGCTTCGTGGATTGAAGGGTCGCCCGTTGGTTGCGACGCTGACAACGATTCCAACCCGGTCATGCCGGGCAACGAAACGGTCTGTTTGGTCGACGACAGCAGCGATGTGCCCCAATACCTCCTCCAAGGAACAGTCAATGCATCCGGCACCTTCACCTCCGAAGGCACGACAACACTAACGCGAACCTATGGCGACGCTGAAGCCGGCACCGGTGAGACCATCGAAGGTGCAGGCAGCTTTGCTGGCACTGGCACCTTCAACGGAACTGGCCTGTTCATCGGTGTTGGGTCCTTCTCGGGTCCGATGGTCGAACCCGGTTCGTTCTACAAAACGGGTCTCTTGCCCGGGACGTACAACATGATTGCTCAACTTGCCAACGGGAAGGAAGTCCTGCTCCCTGACCCGGTGGAAATCGGTGTGACGCCATCCTACGATTTGGCCATGAACATGCCCGGGGCCATTTTCGCTGATACCTTGACGACACTTGACGGGGATCTGCTCCGAAACACAACGATTCAATTGGTTGACGTGGACCTTGGCGAGGGCGAGGTCGTGACCATCATGACCGATGAAAACGCAACGTTCTCCTACGGCCCCGTGGCCAAAGGCGATTACTACTACCGCGTGGACCTTGACAACGACGGTTGGTACGACCTGAACGAGTCCGTGAGTGTCATCGATGACACCACCAACATCACGCTGACCTCCGGTGTGCCAACGACCGTGGACGTGACGCTGCAGCTTATCTCGCCCGTTGATGACAACACCATGGAGCCCCTGTTTGACGTGTCCGGACGTGTGATCACCTTCGCCAACACCTTGGGTGTGCTTGAACCGGTGAATGCGACTTCTGACGAAAACGGGGTGGTCTATGCTGAATTGTTCTACGGCACGTGGGACATCAGCGATGACATCAACCCCGAATTTGTTCTGTTCGATCAATTGGAGCTCGACATGGACATGGACGAATTGGCTAAGGATGTGACCTATTCACAGGCGGCATACATCAACGGCAGTTTCCGTGTGTTCCCCGGCTCTGCTGAAGAATACCTCACGTGGGTGGACAACACCCCCGAAGAGAACAAGTTAGAATCCACCGATGCCGCCTCTGGTTTGGAGGTGCATTTCCAAACCGGCGACCTGGAGTTCGAAGCAACCACCAACGTGACGGGCCACTTCTCCGTTCGTCTACCGTCAGGATTCGACTACGACATGACCACCAGCAGCATACAAGGCAACGTTGGATACGGGTCCCTTGTTGAAGTGGTCACCGGCACCAGTGTGGACCTCGGTAACATCTTCCTCGAACCCTTGACTGCGGTCAATGGTGTGATTTACCTCTATGACAATTCCACCCGGTGGGACAGCTCGCTGCCTCGCTGGGAGGCGCCCGTTGTGGTCGCCACGGGTGACGGCTATGAGTGGCGAACCGAAGCCGATGCAAACGGTGAGTTCTTCTTCTTGTTGCCCGATGGTTCGTGGGACCTCAGCGTCACTGAAGAGCGCTTGAACATCGACCCTGTGGAGAACATCGCCGTCAATTTGTCGTTGACCGACGATCTGTCGTTGATGGAGCTCACGGCCATGCCCGACGGCATCGATGTGACCCTGAATGTGTTCCTCAACTCCGCAGAGGACCAATCGTACGAGAACGGAACCAAGGTGTCACCGGATTTCACGCTGGAACCCTCTGACTCCAACCGTGATGCGCTCCATTTCGACGCCGATGACTACGATTCCGCTGGAAACGTGACGGTGAACCTGACCCCCGGCACCTACAACCTGGTGTTCAACCGAACCGCTGCCGGTGATGAGAACGCCACAGATTACGACCTCGTCGGTGAGATCGCCTTTGAGCAAATTTACATCGGTCTTGATGGCCCGGAGGAGCCCCTCTCCGTGCCGCTGCGCCACACCTACCGCGTGACCGGAACACTCGTCAACAGCACCGATGAAGGCATTGCGAACCAGTTCCTTCTCTACAACGAGGCCGACGACCAGTGGTTCAACATCGGCTCCGATGAAAACGGCTCGTTTGCAGCTTATGTACCAGCAGGCGATTGGCTTGTCGTTGTTGCACCGTTCATGAACGATGAGGTGACTGAAACGCTTCGAGCGCCATTGACCGTGACCGAGGATGCCGCCGGCCGCACCGATTTGACGTTCCAAACCGTTGCTGCGGTCGATGTGTCCATCCACCTGATGGAGGGCCTTACGGACGCTGACCTGTCCGACATGAGCGTGACCGCCGTCAGCCACGACGGATACGGTAACATCACCTTCGAGCGGACCGACGAGAACGGAAACACAACGGAAATGATGATGCCAGGGAATTGGAGTTTCACCCTCAACCGAACGGTCGGCACCAAGCATTGGTTCATGGACACGAGCCATGCCCCAGTGACCGTTGCGGGTAGCGACAACAACACCTTCGATGCAGGTGATTTGATTGCCGACCTGGAAGTGCAAATCGGTGGGAAGGTCTTCTGGGATCTGGACGAGGACGATGTACCTGACAGTACTGAAGGCATCCCTGAGTTCAATGTCACCGTGCTCGGCAACAACAATACCGACGTGAACGAGACGGTGATGACCGACAGTGAAGGTGTGTGGCGACTGTTCGTCCCCATCCGTGATGCATACAACGTCACCGTTGTCAAGGAAGGCTTTGCCACGGTTCACTACGAAGAAGCAAACGCTACTGGATTCGTTGTATACGACAGCCCCGATTCGAGGGACATTGAGGTCAATGCCGGTTCGGTGGATGTGATGGGTACCGTGACCGACCAAATCGATGCCGCCCGCCTTGACGGGGCCAGCATCGTGCTGTATCCGGTTTCCGGTGTTGAGCGTGATCCTGTGACAGTGACCGGTGCTATGAACGGTTCCACCCTTGAGTGGTCAGCTTTGATTCAGCCCGGTGAGTGGGTCGTCGTCGTGACGGAAGCCAACCCCGGCCCCAACGGTGGCGGGACGGCTTACGCTCTGCTGGATGCAACGGTGGCCAATGGCGGCAATGTATCCATGGTGATGGCGCTTGGCGGTTACGTTTCCCTCGAGACACTTTGGCTGGACATTGAGCAGAACGAGCACCATGCCGGTTCGAATGATGCAGGCGCTGCGCTCCTCAATGTGCCCGTTGAAATTGAAGTCAGTTACGACAACATGGCTTGGATGATGGCTGTTCCCGCCAACGGTTCGTTGGAACAACTCTTCCCTGAAGGCACCATCAGTTACGATTCGGAATTCTCAACGACGCAACACAGCACTTCCTTGACGATGGAATACTACGGTGGCCAAACCGTGAGTGTGTTGGCCGACACCACCATCAACTCGGTGCTGGAGTACAACCGTCGTGTCAACTCTGACCTTGTGCTGGACATGGATGCCTCGAGCGTCACGGGTGCTTCGGTGGAGGACGAGGACGACCGCCATCTCCTTGCCAGTGTTTCTTCTTCGAACGACTCGATGTTCAACATCATCACGGTCAACGTTGACGTGACCTACAACGGTACGGAGACCATGGACATCTTCACCGTCACCGGCGAGATGGGTCTTGCTCAGGACTCCGATGATTGGTCCGTAGCCATCCTCAACACCTCCAGTGGCGAGTATGAGGACAGCGTGGACATCGGGCTTGGTGTGGGCAGCGACGATGTTCAAGCATCATTGACGGCCACGGTGACCGTGCAGATCACCTTGCCTGACGTTGAGGATGCTTGGCACCTTGAGGATTCGCACCGTGTGACGGTTCGCCTCCAGACCGAACTTGGTGAGGCATCCACGGTCCAAGTTAAGGTGGAAGTGCCACAAACCTACGGCTTTGACCTAACCCAAGAAAGCGACACCGTTGGTATGGGGGCGTTGGTTGAGCGCCAATTCTCGGTTGACATCACCAACGAAGGTAACGGACGTGACACGTTCACGTCCTACCTTGTGGAAGAGGCCATTCCTGAAGGCTGGTCCATCACCCCATTGGAATCGACGTTGGTTTTGGCCAAGGATGAAACCCGCTCGCAAACCTTCACTGCGTTCGCACCCGAGGACTTCACGGAAGGCGAATTTACGCTGACTGTGTACGTTGACAGCGAAGGCAGCGGCACCACAAAGGAAGCGACGGTCACGATTCAATCGGCTCGCATCACCTTGGTCGTGGATCAGAACGACATCATCACGGCATCGGACCAATACACCAACGAGGAGGGCGCTGTGCGTGTCCCTGTTCGGAACACCGGCCTGCTCGATGCACCCAGCGTCTTCGTTTACCTGACGGACGAAGCGACAGGTGAAGAGATGCAGGTGAACATCAACGTCCCAGCAGAAGGTGAAACGGTGGCTGTGTTCGAGGGCATCACCAAAGAACAGGCCGGCAACGCTCGCTACCACGTTCGAATCGACGTTCAAGGACAAGAAGCTGATTTCGTTGACTCCATCTCTGAAGGTGGTGAATTCGACTTCCAAATCGAGTACAACCCACGAACGACGGCCGACGGTGATTCGCCCTGGCTGACCGTTGTGATTGCCCTCCTTGTTGCCCTCGTGGTGTACGGTGGTGTCAAAACCTCACGCAGCCGTGGCGGCAGTCGCTTCTGAGGCCAAACGTGTCCTGTTGGAACAAGAGTTGATTTGCCGATAGGCTGGCCTTGGGACATGAACGACCTCCGGGGTGTGGAATACCTTCCGGAGCCAACGGACCGGAGCATGCTCTCTGCAGTGGATCCGACCGTGGTGAACCATGAAGGACCTTGGCGGTCTGAAGTGATGGGCTGGGCACCGCAAGAAGTTCGCCCCGTGGGGCGTGCACGGCGCTCACCGGTGACCATCGGTGGATTGGCGCTGTTTGCGTTGTTGGTGGCCTTGGGGATGGTCGCGTGGCAAAATCAGTGGTACGTGATTGAATTGCCCCTCCCCGACTCGGAATGGGCCTACGAATCCACAGCCGTTCGAGCGTTGCAAGACGGTGGTCTGAGCGGTGAAGGTGTTCGGTTGTGCATGGTGGACACGGGAGTGGACACCTCACACGAAGCCCTTGCGGGTGCAAACATCACGTTCAAGGATTTGCTGGAGGGCTCCACCGAACCGGTTGACTATGGATCGGTGGCCCACGGAACCCTCATGTCTGGACTTCTGCTCTCAGCCACCCACCAAATGGGCGTATCGCCCAACGTGACCTTTGCTATGGTGGCGGCTTTACGAGCCGGTTCCGACGATGCCAACAGCGGAACGGATGCCGATGTGGCCGATGCCATCCGTTGGTGCCAGTTTGAATTTGAGGCTGACATCATCTCGCTATCACTGGGCGGTTCCACCGCCCGGGTGGACGAACGGGAGGGTGCTTCCTCGGCCGCCACCCGGCAGGCGACGGATGCAGGGATCTTTGTCGTGGCCGCAGCCGGTAACGATGGCGGTCCGTCCGACGACGGCGATGTGGCGTCCCCCGGCAGCGCACGGTTGGCCATTTCCGTTGGGGCGACGGATCGTTCGGGTGCGGTGTGGGCCAACTCGTCCATCGGTTCATCCCTGGATTCAAACGGTGAGGTGCGTGCATCGCCCCATCAGAAGCCAGAAGTTGTGGCGCCAGGCGTGAACATCATCAGCACGGGCGACAACAACCGATGGTATTCGTCGAGCGGCACGTCCGACTCCACGGTGTTTGTCGCAGGGACACTGTCGCTGTTGCTCGAAGCGTACCCCCACCTCAAGCCCCAGCCAGGCGGTTCCTCCGCGTGCATCGAGGTGGTGAAAACTGCCTTGATGCAGTCGGTGAACCCCAACGATGCATTGGGCCACGACGAACGCCGTGGCTACGGTTCACTCAATGCTCAGGCCTGGTACGATGCCTTGGCTGGTGAATCCACCTGCGGCTCATCGTGATTCTGCGGCGATGTTTGGCGGGAAATGGAGGTCCAGTGCTGGTTGCGAATGTCCTTTTTCTGCCTGTTATGGCTGATACTATCTCGTAGATTTGATATTCTCATTCCGCCAACGAGGGCGCAGTCTTATATTCTGCTTGGGCATGGAGATATTTGGTGCCTCCAATGTCATCGAGCAAGAAATCCAAATCTGTCTCACTGGTGCTGCTGTACATGCTGTCCATTCTCGCTGGCCTTGCCGTGGTCCCCACGGCGCAGGCTGTGAACGAAACAACGGTGGGAACGGTCACCGGGACCGAAACATGGACCGGTACGATGAACCTGCAGGGCGATGTTGAGGTGGCCGAAGGTGCGACCCTCATCGTCAATGCCGGGACCACGATCAACATCCCTGCTGGCAACTTCATCGATGTGCGAGGCGCCATCTGCATCGGTGACTCGTTGTGCGGAGCCAGCGCTGGGTCCCAATCAAGCCAAGCGCGCTTCATCTGGTCGAACCCGACCGACACCTCTCGCTGGGGACGCTGCGCTGACAACTCCAGCAACTTGCTCAACAACCCCGACGCAGCGTGCGGTTCGGGCATGATCATCCGAGACACCATCGACCAGTCCGTCACTTCAATCAAGTACGCTCACTTTGAGAACGCTTACGGCTACCCCATTTACGTCCAAACCCTCCAACAGGTCCAGTACGGTGTGCTGGTGTTTGACGGTTCAAGCACCACGGCAGAAGGCCTGAGTTTCACCAACATCAACACCTCCAACATCATCGCTGTTGACTTCGCCTCACCGACCATCACCGACTCCACCTTCACGCTCGGCAACGACGGGCAGGGCTACGACGCAGCCGCCATTCGTGGTTACGGTGCTGGGGCAGGCATCCTTTCGGCCCTCACCATTGAGCGCTCGAGTTTCACGGGCAACGACGCCGATTGTGGCCAACAGGGCGGTGGACGTGCCGTCATCTTCATCGAGGATTCCTACGTGGACATCGACGACATCGAGATCACACAAAACTCGTACGGCATTTTGCTGAAGCAGAGCTCCGGTACGTTCACCAATTCGGATGTGACCGTCAAGTGCAACGCCATCGACACCAACTCGCTCAAGACCACAGGGAACATTGAACACACGCTCCTGGTCAACAACAACGTCATCACCACGGAAGAAGGCGCGGGCTTGACCGCATACGACGGGGCCAAGGTCTACGCTGAAGGCAACACCATCGTCGGTGCTGCCGAGGGTTCCGGCGTCGGTATTCGATCCTCCACTGTTGAACTTCACCGCAACACCATCGGTCCCATCGGCGGGTGGAACGGTCTCTGGATCTACGGCACGTCCGATGTGGTCGCCGAAAACAACACCATCACGGAAACCGGGAAGGAACCCGTGCTCATCGGTGAATACCACTACCAAGACCAGGGATGGCAGGTCCCTGCGCCCAGCGCAGCTCGCCTGTATTTGGCCAACAACCAGATCATGAACAACTCAGGCACCTGCAACTCGCAGATGTACGGCGGTGATTTCCCCTGCCCAGCCGTTCACGTGTTCCGGGCCTCGGCCTCCATCCTGGACAACACCATTTCCGGCAACATCGGCGACATCATCCGTGCCAAGGGTGCCATCATCAACGTCCAGGACAACACCGCTGATTCTCAACTTGGCTTCGCTGGCAACATCAGCGTTCACGACGACAACTACGGCAACCGCTACGGCTCCATCGGCTACTTCTCGGGCAACAGCTGGTCAGGTGTTTCTCAAGTGTACAACATCACTGAGTCCCGAGTGACGGTCCAATCCGAGCAAATCCCCAGCCCCGGCGGCGGTGAACTCTACCCGGTGAACGTCCGATGGCTCAGCGGCGAGTGCCCCTACGTCCAAGATGCGTGCATCGAGGTTCCCGACACCTCCGCCATGCCACCCCGTGGTATGCCGCTGGCGCTTGAAGTCGTTGAGAACGCTACGGTGTTCTCCTTTGCTGACCTCACCAACTTCGATTCCACCATGATCCACGTCCAGAACCAGAACTCCGCTTGGGGTTCGCAAATCCGTGAGGGTGAGCTTGTTCGCTACCAAGTGAAGGCCAAGAACTCCAACGTGGCCGGCGCCACCGTGGTCATCAGCGACGCCACTGGGCTTCCGTTGTATGAACTGGAGACGGATGTCTTTGGTTTCACACAGCAAGTTTCGCTTCCTTCCGATTTCATGCTCGACCACAACTGGAACCACATCGTGGGTGAGCGTGATGTCGCCGTGCCCGGTTCCAACGACGGTACGGGCCAACCCATCGTGATGGATGAGGATTCCTGCGCTGACGGCATTGACAACGACGGTGACACGTACGTCGACGGCGATGATTCCGACTGCGCCAACGGGCGTGAATTGCCCTTCTACTCGGTCGAGGCGTTCAAATTCGGCAGTGGCCGCAAGGACTTGACCTTCGTTTTGTCCGGTGAGGTTGACGAAATCATCAACCTCGAAAACCTTCGACCCAGCGTGACCGTCAACGAGGCAGACGGTGCATCGTTCGCCACCACCGTGGTGTTGACGGGTGAGGCCTGGGACGGCGCCAAGTGGCCCTACTGCTGCGCTGACCAGGTGGCCATCGACCGGCAATTTGGCCTGATCAAGCGTGTTGAGGTCCAGCCACCGGGTTCCACGGATTGGTACTCGGCCGTTGACACGTCCGGTGCCGGTGGTGTCATCACCGAAGAGAACCACCCGTTCAAGACCTGGTCGTTTGACTGGGACATGTCGGCTCACCCCGAGGGTGAAGGCGACGTGACGTTCCGTGTTCGCTCCTACGACGGGTTGGACTATTCACCTGTGGATTCCCGTCTGTTCAAATTGAACCTCGTGCCACCGCAGCTGCTGCTCGATGTCCCGCTTTCGGGCAGCACACACAGCACGGGCAACGTGCTGTTCCAAGGGACCGCCTCAGACCCCTACCAGGGTGTTTATGGCAGCGACATTGAGAACATCTGGTTCAACATACAGGGGCCCGATGATTACGTTGCCAACTTTGCATCTCCAGGTTCCACGAGTTGGTCCTTCAACTGGGACGTTTCCTCGCTCCTCACCGGCGAGTACACCGTGACCGTTTGGGCCGCCGATTCCGATTTCTGTGTTGAGTCGCCCGGTCCGGCTGGTGAACCCGGCTCCTGTGCTGTGGAAACCCGCACGCTGAACATCGTGAATGAGAACACGCGGCCTCAACTGCAAGTTTCGTGGATTGGCTCTGCTGACCAGATGACCGGTGGCATCAACGGCGACACGGTGCGTGCATCGGAGCAAACGAAGATCATCGGTGTGGCGGTTGACGTTGGTGGTCAAGTGACCCGTGTGGAGATTGACATCGTTGATTTGGCCACCGGCCTTCCACTCAACGATGCCATTCTCCCCGTGACGCAATTCAACCCCGATGGCTCGTGGGTGGCCAATTGGGACACCTCCGATTTGATTCACGACCAGGTGTACGAGGTGACGGTGCGCGCCTACGACGGTGAGGACTTCTCCGATGCCACCGTGTGGCGCATGACCATCAACAACCCGCTGGACGCCAACAACGTCGACCCGGTGTTCAACGAAACCGCATGGCCCGGAAGTTTGACCATTTTCTGCGACACGCAAACCGGCTATCTTGACCGGTGCGGTGGCGGTGTCGAGATCGATTTGACCCAGTTCTTCAGTGACCCCGATGGTTCGGGATCTCCCATTGATGACCTTGAGTTCTGGATTTTCGACGATGAAAGCACGCTTGAGGACGACAATTACAACCAATACATCCGCCTTACGGCCGACGGCCGAGCCGTGTACGACCCGATGGAAAGCATCGCCCTCTCCAACAACAACATCCCCGAGTGGTCGTTGAACGGTGTGATGTTCTACGCCGTGGACGATGCCGAATCCAGGGTCTATTCGCTTCAGGTCAACATTCTTGTCCGTGCGGTGACCTTCACGGTTGAGCGTGTGGATTCCGGTGTCATCTCCGCTGATGACCCCGCTACCTTCCAGGGAACGGGGATGCCCGGCAGCGTGGTCACGATCCGGTACGCTGACGGCGACGGTCGATTGAACTACACCTCGGTCCTTTCGGACGGCACGTGGTCGATGGACCTCTCCAGCGGACAGTTGGGGATTGAGGGCCAATCCGCAATCATCTTCACGATGGGCGACCAAACCTTCCAATTTGCAGGCGAAGACGTGAACGGTGAATTCTCCATCTCGGTGGCTTCTGCCGATGATGGAGGTTCCGGTGTGTTGAACATCGTGCTCATCGTGGTTGGCGTGCTCGTCTTGCTCGGTGCGGGCGCTTTCTTCTTCATCGAATTTGAAGACGTGGTCGACGAGGACGAGTTGACCGGTCAGGAAACGGCTGTTGAGGAGGATCCGTACGCTTGGGCCAAGGCCAAGCAAACCCCGGCCCTTCCAGCCGAGGCAGCGCCCGCAGCGGTGCCGCAGGCAGCTGAGGCCGCAGCGCCCGCAGCTGCTTCACAGCATCCCGGTTGGTTGTGGGATCAAGCCAGCAACCAATGGGTGCCGGACCCCAATTACACACCAGACCAATGAACATCGACAGGTGAGTTGAGGTGGGCGTGCAACCAAAACCGGGCGTTCAAGAACGCATTTTGCTTCACCTGCTCGACTATTCCGACTACAAAGACAGCATTGAGGTGCCCTTTGCCCTCTCCCAGATGGGCATCGCCAACGCCGTGGCGATTGCGAGGTCCAATGTTCCTCGGGCGATTGCGGGTTTGAAAGAGCAGGGGACGCTGATCGAACGGCAGGCCCACGTCCAAGGCGTGTCGAGAAAGCGCAAGGCCTACTTCCTGACCGATGCCGGGGTTCACCTCGCCAACGAGACGTGGCAGCGTCTTTCCACCTACCCGTTGACGTGTCGTGTCGACGATGGTCCCGTTCAAAGCACAACGCTGAGCACGGCCAAGTCCATCATTCCATTTGAGATGCGACCGGTGGACATCATCCGCTACATGAACGACCAGGCGTTTTTGGACGTGCGAAACCTCTCTGAGGACCTCGTCCAGCGCGACCTGTCCAAACACGTGGAAAAGCAATTGGTCACGTCGTTGGCCGACCTTCCGAGGCTACGCCATTTCTACGGGCGGACTCAAGAGATGGACAACATGGTGAACCTCCTCGAGGCCCGTGCCACCACCCTCATGGTCCCCGGTATTGCCGGTATCGGCAAGACAACCATGGCCTCGAAGCTCATCGAGCAATTCGTTCACCGAAGGAACCTCCTGTACCACCGTTGCCAGGACTGGGAAGGCTCACGGGCGTTTTTTGAATCGGTCGCCGATTGGTTGTCGAGCATGGGCGATTCTGATTTTTCGACCTACTTGGCTGCCACGCCCGTCCCAAATCCTGCAGACGCCGCCAAGTTGATCGTTGACTCTCTGAAGGGTTCGCCTTCCCTGATGGTTGTGGATGACTTCCACAAGGTGGCTGACAGTGTGTTGCATCAGACGTTCCAGGCCATGGCCTTGGCACTTCTGGGAAGTGACGAACACATCGGCTTGGTGATTTTTTCTCGGTCGTTCAAGACCGTGGTTCCAGCCAAAGATGCCGAAGGCCGAATCGCCAGTTTGGTGCTTCCCCTCGACGGTTTGGACAGCGACGCTGGACGGAAATTGCTGTCAAGTTTTGGTGATTTGGACGACGAGCAGTGGCTGCACATCCATGGTCTGTCGCGCGGTCACCCCCTTGTCTTGGAATTGATCAATCGCGGCGCATCCGCCGGTGCGTACCACGAGACGTTGGAGAATTACGTGACCGTGGAAATTTTCTCCAAACTCAACGCCGAACAAAAGCGTGTGTTGTCGGCGTTGGCGATTTTTCGTGAGCCTGTTGTGCTCGATGCCCTTGCACAACAGGGGTTGGACACGGACGTGTTGGACACGTTGGTGGAATCCGGATTGGCTCGCCGGGCTGACTCGGAATCGTACGATGTCCACGATTTGATTCGTGAATTTCTCATTCGGAGCATGTCCGACCTGTTGAAGTCCGAGTTTCATCAACGTTGCAGCGAGTGGTACGCCGAGCGAGCGGACACGAACGAAGTCCGTCTCGAACGCATTTTCCACGCCATCCGCTCCCAACAGCATGAGATGGCTGCTGAACTCGTGGTTGAGGATGGACGGCGGCTTGTGCAGTCGGGGCACTTGGAATTGCTGGGTCTTGTCGAACAGATTGACTTGAACGACCTCGGTGCGAGCATCGTGCTGAACCTGTCACAACTCAAGGGTGAGATGATGGCGTTGATGGGTCGTTTGGACGACGCCGAAACGGTGCTTTCATCCGCCTTGGAGCAGTGTTCTGCTGACGACGTGATGCGAGCACAGTTGCTGTCGTCGTTGGCAGACGTTGCTCGCAAGGTCGGCAACAGCGATCTTGCCCTCGAGCGGCACAAGCAGGCGTTGTCCTCGTACATTCAGCAAGGCGACGCCCTCTGGGCGGCACGGACGTACAACAACCTTGGGTACCTCTTGCGCCGAAAAAAGGAGCGAAGCAAGGCTCTCGAAGCCTACGGCGAGGTGGAATCCATCCTGTCGTCCAGCGATGAACCATCGCTCATCAACAGCCAGATCACCCTGGCTCGCGCCTTGATCGACCTCGATGAACTCGACCGAGCCAAGGACCACGCCATTGCCGCTCATGAGCGAACCGCAGAGGGTGACGACGCCTTGCTTCACGCACGAGCTCAATCGGTGTTGGGTCGCTACTACGCCAAAATCAAACAGTCCGAATTGGCCTTGTTTCATTATTCCGCTGCCCTTGAAGCCATGAGTGATTCGGGCGATCTGCAATCCCTGGTGGAGGTGACGATTTTGCTTGGTGGTGTGTTGCACGACGCTGGTAAGGATGAGGAGGCCATGGACCACTACCGGCAGGCGTTGGTGGTGGCAGAGGCCAACGACATGCGAATGGAAATCGGTGAACTGCTCACCCGTTTGGGCGGCACCTCTCCCGACCGTCAAGAGCGCATGGAATACCTTCAGCGAGCCCTCGCAGTGTTCCGTGAACTCGGTGCTCGTTCACGAATGAAAGAGGTTCAAACAATGGTTCACCGGGCTGTGATGAGTCGTTGAATCAAGCCACATTGGAAGGCCGTTCCAATCCGATGCTGGTGACGCCGTCATCGTAGATGACCCAAATCCGGTCCACACCCGCCAGCGGGATCATGCCTTCATGGACACCACGACCTGCACCGGAGATGGGGACCTCGGTGTCCAACGGCCCCCCCTCATCGATGAGCACGACCGCAGTGTTGGTCAATTCCAACCAGAAGAGGGATTCGTCGGCCTCGGTGGGACGCCATGCCACTTCTTCAGCGTAGGACACGTTGCCAAGCCGGCTGGCCTCATCCGCTCGTTCAACCGCAGCGGCGAGGTCGTCCATGTTGGCTTGAATGGCCTCTTGGTTCCATCGCAAACGGGTGTTCGTCTCGATGTCCCACGCCCAAACGCTGAACATCGTCATCAACATCACGCCGAGCAAGAACGTGAAGATGTAGCCAAGTTCCGTGGCGGCTGCACGTTCATCGCCATGGAGGCCTCGTTCTCGGTTCATGTCAACGCCCCCCGTGCGGTCACGTCGAGCATGGACAACTGGAGGGTGAATTCGATGACATGCCCGTTGGTGTGCCAAACGGCTTCTGCCGTACCGTAACTCGGGTCGGGGACCCAACCCACATGATCGGTCAACAAATCAAGGCGACCTGGGTAGACGGCCCAATCCTCACTTGCATCGAGCCCTGCACCGGCATGGTCGGCGATGGCCGTTCCGTAAGGTTCGCTCCATCCGCGCCGGATTTCAAAGGCGGGGGTGGAGGCGAGTGAACGTCGGTTCACCAACTCGATGTCCAAGGTCACTGCCCCGCCTCCGCTCAAGCTTCCATCGGTTGGATGGAAGGAGGGGACGGTGGCGGCAAATCGGGGGCCTGGGCCACCGCGATCGGAGGGTGGGACAACGACATAAGGCTTGAATTCGGGATGGTTGGTGACCACGGCGCCGCCACTGAACGCAACCTCCATGCCGCTGATCGACGAAGAGAACTCGTAGGCCAATCGGGACAAATGGAAGGCCCACACGGTCCCGATCACAGCGTGCGATTCCAATTCGGCACCGCCGATGACCTCGATTTCAACACTGGAGGGGTGGGTGCCTTGCTGCCACGCTCGTTCGACATCGACGGCCCCACGTCCACCCATGGGCTCCCATGGAAGTGCGGTGGTGATCCAGCCGCTCGCCTGGGTGCCCACTGCGGTGCAGCGTTCAGCACCGTCGTGCAACAGCAGGTTCATTCCGTGTTCCCCCGTAAATCGAGTGACACGGATTGGATGGTCTTCAACCACGGTCAGGGAACTGTTGCCCTCAACCAAATCAACGTTGGTCGAGCGTTGTGATTCAAGGAAGGTGCCAGAGGCGTTGTTCGGGCCGGTGATGTTCCACGTGCTGACATAGCCTGCCAACTCGATTCGAATGGATTCGGATTGCTCACCATCAACGATGAACAGGAAGTCTGCGCCGCTGAAACTCCCTGTGTCGTGGGCAGCGACGACGTGTTGGCCCGAGACATCGGACCATGCCTGAATGTCAACGGCTGCCCCCCAGGTCACCATCAGCGGACCGTCTGCATCCAGTACCGCAGCTCCCTCGACCTGTTCAGGCGGCCAAGCCACGTGTTCCACATCGCCGGGCTGAACCGAAATGCCGCTACCGAGCCATGTGGCGGTCACCACTTGGTCGCTGGGATTGGTCAGGCGCAAGGTGCCCGGTTCGGTCGGTGGTAGGAAACGGCTCCCGATGTACTGCCCTGTGTTGGCGGGCCAAGGCGTCACACCGACGTCGGCAGATGCGTTGTTGATGAAGAGCGTTCTCGAGGGGGCGCTGGTGGTGAGTTGCACCACTCGGCTTGAGGTCAAATTGACCTCGATGGTGTGCGTCACACCGGTGTGAATTTCATCGGTGGGCAGCGCGTAATGCACCTCGGTGGTGCCGTCGATGGTCGTTTGAATTTGATTGGCCACATCGCTCAACACTTCGAGCCGGTGCGCACCGGCCGGCATGGGGATGGACCAGGCGTGGCCACGGTCATCCACCGGCTCGTGGTCGCTGGGCAACAGGATGGAAGCACCTGCTTCTCCCCGCATGGCGAGAACGGTGAGTTCGTGGGTTGAACTCAACACCTGATCTTCGGCCCCGCCAAGGGTGAACGTGGTGAGTTCGTCCACGCGAAGTTGGCGTTCTTCAACCACATCGGTGCTGTTTTCGAGGGCCAATTCGATGGGTCCCAACGGCATGGTCAGTCCGGGAAGCACCGTCACCATGGCGGTGTCGAGGTTGGCGTGGAGGGTGTAGCGGTAGGGTCGCTCAACACCTTGGCGCAAGTCGGTGATGCACACCGCCTCGATGCGACTTTCCCCGTGACGGATTTCGACCTGGTCGTCGAAATCCAAGGCGCCACGAGCACGAAGTTCGTGCCCCTCATGCCAGGTGGCGGAATACCACATGCCCCCTCGGAGGCTGTCCCATGCAAGGGTCCCGTCCACAGGGATGAGTTCGGCGGTCGTGGCATCACCGGGCATGCCGCGTTCACTCAATTCATGCGTCTGGGTCGCAAGAAGCGTCATTTGCGAGGCCATGTCATGGCGTTCCACCGACCCTTCCATCTCTTCGATGACGGGCATCATGGACACCATCATCAAACCGATGATCGAGAGCACGCCGCCGAACAAAAGCACGGTGGCAACAGCGGCAGAAACCGCGGTCTCGTCCCGCCGCAATGCACCGTTCACGGGCTCACCTCCAATCGCTGAAAGTCAACTTCGAAAAACAGTGGGAGGTCAAGTGCCTGGACGGTGAAGCCGTCTGCCCCACTGGCCCGCTCAAACGGGGCGAAGCCGATGTAGGTGTCCAAGGTGCCAGCCGACCGCTGAATGGTGTAGTCGGTCAACCACGTTTCGTGGTATTGGGGCGTCACAACGGCGTGGAGGTGGTTGTGGACGTTGAACCGGACGTTGTGCGCCTCCCCTGTAAACAAGGCCATGGGTCCCTTTGAGACAAATTCAATGCCGATGTTGCTTCCACTGCCGACCGCGCCCTCGCTGCGAACGTCGGTCAGCAACACCGAGAGGCGCAATTCATCGTTGGCCATACGGTCGAACCGCAGAGCAGGCATAACGGAGACATCCCATGCCCCGTTGGGGAACCGTTCGGCTCGAGCGTTGTTCATCAGTACGATTTCATGCTCACCCTGGCCGAGCGATGTGGTGATTTGCAACCCGGAAAGCGACACATCCACCGTTCGGTGCAACGGTGTGCCGACTTCATCGTACACCGTCACCACCATCCAATGGCTGGACACGCCGTCGTGGTTCACCAACACCGGTTCGTGGCTCGCCGAAAAATTGGCCGTGAACGTCCCTTCGGGCCGTTCAACGGTCACGCTCCGTGCCGATTCGTTGGCGGAATAGACGGTCAAAGCGGAATCGTTGAGGTGTTGAACCGTCACGGCATCGCGCGGGGTCAAGTCCGCCGCAATGGTCCATGATTCCACGTTTTGCACGGAGCGGATCGAGGTGGATTGAATGGCGAGGGTGTTGCGGAAACCGGTCCCGTTGGGTGCGTTTCCTGCCACCTCAACACGATCCTCGATTCGGTCGGCAATGCCGGTCGCTGAGTTCCAGTTGGTGTTGTCCTCAAAGTCGGAAAGGTAGGGGTTGAGGAACACCCACACCCCTCCCATGATGGTGATGACCATGGCCAACAACATCACCACGCCGAGGACCTCGCTCACGGCACGTTCGTCGGCTTGGAGCCGTCGACGTCCGGACGCAGGCCCTCGGCGCATCACGATTCGTCACACCTGATGGTCGCATTTAGGCCTTGACCTTCCGAGTCGGCGGTGGGGTCGATTGCTGTGTGGGGTGCGGAGAGGTCTGTTGAGTCGGTGTCGCGGCCGATGTAGTGGGAAAATTCTGGACCGTCTTGGGTTGAGATGCACAGGTCGCCGGTGAAGACCTCTTCGATGTAGTACAGCACCGTCGCCTCTGCAATGTGGGGTTCGTTGTTTTTTTGACTCAAGTGGGTCAGCGTGATGCTTCGTGTAGCTGGCGTGCACACCCTGGCCAAAAACTGGCCCGTTTGATCGTTGGAGAGGTGGCCGCCTGGACCGGAGATGCGGTCCTTGAGGGAGCGCGGGTAGGGGCCGTTGAGCAAGCGTCGCTCGTCGTAGTTGGCCTCCACGGCGATGTGTTCGCATCCACGGACATGCCGCACCAATTCGTCGGTGAAGGTGCCGAGGTCGGTGATGATCGCCACCCTCTCGCCGTTGTGGCTGGCGACAAAAGCGACGTTGTCCGAGCCGTCGTGGGGCACCGGGACCGGCAGGACGCTGAGGTCGTCCCCGATGCGAATCAAATCCAGCGCATCAAAGAAGGTCGTCAGCTCGGGGTTCAAACCGAGTTCAAGGGAGGTTCGTTCGTTGGCCAAAACGGGGATGCCCCATTTGTTTTGGGCCACGGTGGCCCCGCCTCCATGGTCGCCATGGTGATGTGTGATGAGAACGCAATCGATGTCGTCGGGTTCAAGCCCCATCATCTTCAAGCGCTTCTGCAACTGAACGCCGCTGAAACCCTGGTCGACGAGCACGTTGACCTTGGGCGTTGAGAGAAGCGTGGCGTTGCCACGACTTCCCGTGCCAAGGTGCGTGATGGTGAGCGTCATGGGAACAAGCGCGAACCAGCGCGGGAAGGACTTGAACACACCGCCCATGCCGTTCGAAAACCGTGCTTTTGCGCCGTTGTTGGCGCCAGCGAACACCAACGATGTATGAACAATGTTCCATCAGCCTCTTAAGCGTTCATTCCGAGTCACAAAGGGCGAGATGCTCGCTTTGGAGGGTCCACTGCATGCGACGGAGTCAAACCACCTTGCTGACCACCCTCGCCGTGGTGTCATCGCTGCTCTTTATGTCGCAATTTCCTGCAGTTTCCAACGTTGCCAACATTCACCCTGACGACACGGACGGCTCACCACCTCCCAACACCGACTCCGACGGCGATTTGATTCCCGATGTCCACGAAACTTTGTTTGAGGAATGGATGAATTGGACGGCGGTTGACGGGCGAGAGGTCGTCATCAAAGGGCTTGACAAAAACAATGGATCTGACGCCTTTGTTGACCTTGACAAGGACGGTTTGAATGCCACAGAGGAGTTTTGCTGGCCCTACCCTGCCAACTGCACCGAGCCCGGATTCCCCCGTGGGCTCACGGGCGAATTGGACGGGAACAACGACCGAATCTACCTCGATCCTCGATTGGCCGACACCGACGGCGACGGGATGCCTGACGGCTACGAGGCCTACATGTGCCAGCGAATCGGCGGATTTGATGCCGTCAGTCAACGGTTCTTGTGCCCAACCTTCAACCCCCTGAACGCTTCGGATTTGACACTCGACGGGGACAACGACGGCTTTGACGTTAATCGTGACGGCGTGATGACCGATGCTGAACGGTTCACCGCTCCCGAGGAGTACGCACACGGCATGCCCAGCACCCACACAACGGAACTCGACGGCTTGTGGTGCCACGCCACGTTGCCAGAAGGCGCCACGCTGAAGGTCTGGCCGTACATTCCCACAGGCGCCAACGCCACGTTCAAACACCTGCTCGCTGCCTGCACCACGAGCGCTTCGCAACCGGTTGGTGAAGACGTGTGGTTGGGCACCGACCCGTTGCTGGATGACTCTGACCGGTACCACTGGGACGGATTTTCATTGCGTCCGTTGTATCCTTCCTTTGGCGACGGGATGCCCGACGGATGGGAGGCTCACTTTGGCTTGGACCCGCTGAACAGGACGAACGCTCTGAGCGACCCCGATCAGGACGGTTGGGACGAGAACAGGGACGGGTTCATCAGCCAAGATCTCTCGAGAACCGAAACGGCGATGGCCCTCGGCGAGGCGTTGTCCACGCTCCAAGAGTACAACGTCCACTACGACGGCGGCAACACCGTGTTGCCGGGTCTCAAGCAAACGCCGCTGGGCGCCACGGGCGAGGTCATGGTGCACCCATTGGTGTACGAAGCAACGCTTGATGACCCCAGCGTGGTCCATCACGACATTCGCGGTCTTGAAGAAGCGGCAGGTTCCCTCTATGTGACCACTCGGTACGGCGTTTCAGTCATTGACTTGGCGACCAACACATCCGCTCATTCATCGATGGTTCAAGGGGTTGACATCGCTGCCTCGCGCTTGGTGGTGGACGATGACCGACCCTATGCGATGGTGATGGCGACAAGCGTTGGTTTTGTGGCTGCGCCGTTGTTGGCCGACGGTTCGGTGGCCGAGGTCAGCGAGTGGACGTGGGCCACAGGTGTGCCCTTGACCGCCATCACGGCGCTGTCAATGGTGGACGGTGAACCAGAATTCCTGGGGCTGGGTCATGCCGGTGCGGGTATGGTCGTGAGTGTGGATGCCTTTGGCGCCTTGGCTTCGGTCAACGGAGTGGGTTCGGGTCTGACCGAATCCCTGGGAACCGCCAACGCCACCGTGACGGCCCTTGCCCACGGTTTAGCCGTTGGCTCCACCCTCACGCTCTATGTCGGAACCGACCGCGGCCTGTTGGTGGTGGAAACTCCATCGGCCCGCGACGACGCCACGGGGACATGGCGCTTCTTCTACACCAGCGAAAACGTGCCGATGACGCCCATCGTGGACGAAGTCCGCCCGCTGCCATTGGGTTCGACAGGCAACCCGGCCGAGGTTCGGGCGTTGGTGCTCGACGGTCCAAACGCTGACAACGCCCAAGCACTGTGGTTCGGGACGCCCTTCGGCCTGCACAAAATGAGCCTCAACGACAACAGCATCGCCCACAGTGGTTTGTTGGTTCACCCGGGTGTGAACGGGCAACACGCTCGGGACTACAACAGCGTGAAAAGCATCCGCCCGACAGGTGATGAGATCCTGGTGGGGTCTCAACGCGGTTTGTGGGCCATCGCTGGCGACTACACCGCCGTCTACGGCCTGCAGGAACAAACATCGATCCCGGGTGACCTCACCCACGTTCTCCCCGTGGTCCACGATGGCATGAGCGTGGTGTACGCCGGCGCTTCACCGGGTGAATTCGCCAACCTACGCCTGATGGATCCGGGTGCCAACGACTCCGACTCCGACGGGATGCCGGATGGTTGGGAGGTCGTTCACGGATTGGACCCCACCGACCCTTGGGATGCGCTCTACGATTCGGACAGTGACGGTTTGGACCTCGACCAGTCTGGGGACATGAACCTTGAGCGTTTGTGGACCAACCTTGACGAATTCCGTTATGTTGCGTCGACACCCGATGGGTACGACGCCACCGACCCACGGGAAGGCGACACTGACGGAGATGGACTTGGCGACGGCTCGGAGTATTTCGGGTTCTTTTACGAGGCCTCCAACCTGTGGTGCCACTACACCGTGCAGATGGCGTATGTGTGCGGTGATGCTGCGGGCCAAGCTGCCAACGCGACCTACCTTGGTGTCGCCAACATCGACGCTCCGGTGGACCCGACCAACCCCGACTCGGACGGTGATGGAATGCCCGATGGTTGGGAGATTGAGCACCGCCGTTGGGTGGGCTCCGCCTTCACAGGAGGCAACAACTGGACCCTCGACCCGTTGCGTGCCGACGACGCGCTGTGGGATGCCGATGGCGATGGGCTTGCCAACCTGTGCGAATATCAATGGTCCATTGTACGTGACATCGCCGCGAACGGTGATCTGTATGAGTCCCACGGAGAATCGTCAGCATCGGCGCAACAGTGGGCGACAGCGGACCCCAACAACATCGATTCGGACGGCGACACCCTCCCCGACGGATGGGAATCGGGCGGTTTCTGCGCCTGGGACCCAGCACGACAAGGCGTCAACCCCCTGAACGGTTCGGACGCCTTTGGGAACCCGGACGGGGACGGATACGACATCAACCTCGACGGCATTCTGTCCGCCAACGAAGCGTTCGTGAACTACCTGGAATACCACATTCGGGACCATTTGTTCATGGGCAACACCACCGTGGGTGGTGAACCCATTCCCAACGGATTCAACACTTCGCTCTTTGATATGTTGGGTGACTTGGGTGCCCCCGAAGCAACGTTCGCTGAACGCGCTTCTGGAGCCGTTACGGCCGGTCAGTCGGCCTACAGCGTGGGTGCAGCCGACCCGCTGAACGCCGATTCCGATGACGATGGTATGCCGGACGGTTGGGAGGTTTGGTTCGCACGCTGGGACCAACTCGACGACGCATGGACCCTCAACCCGCTCGATGCCACGGACCGTTGGGGCGACGCCGATCAGGACGGCATGACCAACTGGGAGGAATACAATGTCATCGCTCCAGATGCGAGTGAAACCGACGCCAACCGTTCATCCCCTCAGTGGTTCGTGACCACCATCGGTCAAGCCTTCGCCTTCCAGCAATGGCCGGGCATTCCCACAACCGACTCCTTCGGTTCATTCGTGCCCAGCGACCAATACAACCTCACCGGTCCAACATCGGACCCCAACAACGTTGACACGGACGGCGACGGTATGTTGGACGGTGTCGAGTTGTTGTTCACGGCTTGGAACGCTTCGGCTGGCGTATGGACGCTCAATCCGTTGGTGCCCGGGGACGGCGATTTTGACGGAGACGAAGACGGCCTTACGGACCGGCAGGAATTCGCCATCGCCGTTTCGCAACCCGACAACGGAGATGACCACCCTTCCGACGCACCGCTGCTTCACATCGACGGCGATCTTCAACAACCCACGGAAAAAGCACAACGGGTTTTCAACATCCTCATCTCCAAGGAAACTCGCGGTAAGCGCCTGCTCAGCGATTTCAACGCCTGGCAGCAAGGCGAGCCCCCCAACGCATTCCTGAGTGTGGTGTTGGGCATGACCGACCCGACGCTGTCCGATACAGACGGCGACGGCATGTTTGACGGCTTTGAGTACTGGTTCACGTCATGGGATTTGGATGCCAACCGATGGGCACTGAACCCCCTCATCGACAACGATGTCAACCTCGATTCAGACGGCGACAGCTACGATTGCAACCAAGACGGCACCGTTGACGCCAACGAGACCTACTCCAACCTGCGCGAATGGGAATCCCGAACGTGGGGGAAATACCTCAACCGCAACACCGTTCCGGTCGACCTTGGGATTGTAGATTTCGGAGAGGATGCCATGGCAGCCTACAGCGAAACCTTGGGGTACTCTGCGTTCCAAGCCCAACTGGCGTTGTACAACGATTTCGTTCGAAAGGGCACCGATTCGTTGAATCGCATGACGAAGATCAACGAATTCGACAGTGAAAACTTCAATCGCAGCCTCAGGGGCGTGTCCGACCCCACCCACGCCGACTCCGACAGCGATGGCATTCCGGACGGTTGGGAGTACTGTTACGCCATCTTTGGGATGAACGATGCAACGACGTTGTCGCATTGGGCCGCCAACCCAATCAACCCATGGGACGTCGACTACGACGGAGACCACGACGGCTGGTACGACCGCACCAGCTTCGACATTCCTGCCGAACAAGGCACGTGGGACAACCGTGTGTTCACCCCTTCCGGGCAAGTCATCCAGAACGGTGTGGGCGATCTGCCGTTCACCAATGCCATGGAACACGCCAACAACACGCGACCGGATTTGAACGACAGCGATGGTGACAGCCGGACGTTCATCACCACGGTCGCAGCCGGTGTCGTGCAGTCGCACGTTCGTGACTTCAACTACTCCGACGGGCGTGAGGTGTTCAAGTACGGTTCCAACCCAAGCGACAACGACACGGACGGTGACATGCTTCCCGATTGGTACGAATACAAATTGGCTTGGAACGAGAGCAACGACAACTTCAGTTCGTACTTGCCCATCCGAGTGACCTGGATCGACGTGGCCACCGGTGGCCCGTGCGACACGGACACCAACTCGTGTTTGCCGCTTTCAAGGGACGCCGGTGATGGAACCCTCGGACGACCGGAGGTGTCCATGGCCTGGTTCACGCTTGACCCCGCTGATGCCACCGATGCGAACCAGGACCCCGACCAGGACGGGAACTGGGACTGCAGCGGTGCAGGCGGTTGCACGTACGAGCCGTACACGAATTTTCAGGAATTTTACGCCATCACCACCAGCGAATACGCTTCACCGAATGCCGTGCGACTGAGTGGATTGACCCATGAAGGCACGCCCGTGAGCGAGGGTTGGCAGTTCCGTGCAGCCCTGTTGGGATTGGGGCAACCCAATGAATTGGTGTTGAATTACCTCAAGCTGGACAAGTACGCAGGTCTCGACCGGCAGTACGGGTACATCGTGGACGACATGGACACGGATTTCCTCACCGTGAACCCTGATGACGATGTGATCGTGATGGCCGGCAACCGCACCGACCAATGGGAGATTTACTACGCTTCATCCCCCAACACAGCACCGATTCGGAATGTGGGGGAGCATGAATTCGGTTGGTACATGCTGGACTTTGATGATGACCATCTCGCCGAGGGCAGCAACCCGATGAACTGGGACACCGACGGCGATTGGATGAACGATTGGTTCGAGGTTCGCGACGATGAGGAAGACGGTGTGCGAGGTGATTCGTCGCCCATCAGGTACGACTCACGCCAAACCAGTACGTGACGGTTGGGCCACCCTGAACAGGGACACTTGGACCGCATGGTTCAAAGTCTATGTTGACCGTGGCACCATCATGCTCGGTAGCGGTCAGCATGGCGGTTCTTCAAAGACCGTGTTGTTTCTCATGGTCGCTTTGATGGTGCTGCTCCCCATGTCGCCCATGGTGGACAACCTCATGGCCCCTGCCGACGCTGCGGCAGGAACCCGACACGTCTACGAATTTCACGACGGTTCTGTCGAATACATCGCGCTCTATCAGGGCGCCAACCCCGATGCAGGGGCGCAAGTTTCGCTGCCCCGAGGCGCTGAGATCACCGATGTGAGCCTCACGCTGTCCGGAGCGTCTGCGACAGGATGGTCCCAACTCGTGACCGATGACCGCTCGCATTGGGTTGCGGGCGAAGCGAGCGGAACAGACGACCGCAGCGGTGACTTGACCCTCGCGCTGGACAGCACAAGTGATCTGTTTTTGCCCCACGGCCAAGACGCTTACATCGACCCTAACTCGGACGCGTGGCTCGACAACGGCTCCTACGCCCTTCGGCAGCCGCACACCTCCAACGCCACCGAGACCCTCTTTTCTCAGCAATTGACCAAGTCGTCAAACAGTTTCAATGCTCAGGCGCAGGGTGCCATCCTCAAGCATCACGATTGGTTGTTCCTCTCAACCTGGTCGTCGTCCTCCTTCCACAACGTTGTTCACCGACTGTACCCCAACAACGCCACGCGAGAATCCATCATTACGCTCGACCAAGCCGAATGCACCCTGCCTCAGAAGCACTCTTCCTCCTACTACGCCTACTATGGATTCCGGGACTGGACGGTCACGGACGATGAACGCCTCTTTGGCATCCTTTCGGGTTACCGCTACAGCTACGGTTCCTCGGCACCAACCCAGTACCACCGTGTGATGGAAATGGATGTTTCTCGAGACGACGTGTGGACGTGCATTGACTCGTACGATGTGTCACCCTCCGTTGGCGAATACACCGGCATCGCTTACGACCGCACCACCGATCAAGTGTGGATTGCCCACAACAACATGAACCGGTTGTATGCCTATGATTTCGCCAGCGATGGCACCGGCAGTTACACCCGGAGCACGGACTTCTTCACGTACACATCCTCATCGGGTTCATCGTGGTACTGCGGGGGTTCCGATCCCGGCGGCAGCCGACAAATGTTGCGAGGATTGGAAGTCAACGGCTCGACATTCTACATGCGCTGTCAGAAGGATTACTACTACAACGACCGGGACAGCCTTGAGGCATGGTCGGTTTCCGGATCTTCGCAAGCCCTGATCCCTGAAACCACGACTCGGCAGATCTCTCGCTTGGGCTACGGCCTCCAGTACGACGGTCAACGCTTCATCACGGTGGATGCTGGCTACTCAACGTGGTCAGGCACCACCCTGTATTACCGAGAGTTCGGGACCGGATGGCAATACCAGACCACCCCTGCTCCAGGCACCACCACATGGTACGGGGACGTGTTGGTCACGGATGACGACATCGTTGCTGCCAACGTCGAAACCTACTGGTCAGCAGCGTCCATTGGTGACCGTGTGGACTACTGGGTGTCCGCTGATAACGGCACCCATTGGGAGCAAGTCACGTCCAACACGACCATTCACTTTGCGTTCCCGGGCAACGAACTGGTGTGGAAGGCCCAACTCATCGGGTCGACCGCCGTGTCCTGGTGGGTGGACATCGAACATGCCTCGGCCTACACGGCCAGTGGCGACTGGACTTCGCCGCATTTCAACACCGGTACCAAGGTGGGGAAGGTTCGTCCCACATGGACGTCCGATGTGCCCGCAGGCACCACCATGCAAGTGATGGTTTCCAACGACAACGGCACAACCTGGCTTGAGGCCCAGAATCAGATGGAAACCAGCTTTTCCACTGAAGCTGCCGGCAACACCTTGCGGTATTCCATCCTCATGACCAGCACAAGCCCGACCCTCACACCCACCGTGGATCGTTTCGTGCTTGAGTACGAGGAAGGGTACCCCGACCGTCCCATGATTGACGTTGGTGCAGACGGGACCTACGACTGGGAATCCGAGATCTTCCTGAACGAATCCAGCGTGGTGGCCACCGACGACTCTGAAGTCGGAGTCATCGTCAAACGAGCGCCGACCCTCGTCGATGCGTTCAATGCGTTCGTGCCGGACAACGGTGACGGTGTGGTGAACGTCCCGTTGGCGATCAAGGCAGCGAGTTCTGGGCGCGTCAAACTCTCCAACATTGACATCACCTACGCCATGCAAACGCGAGCCATCGACGCTGCATTTGAGGGTGGGTTGGCCGCACCGGACGGGATCTTCCGCAACCTCATCGCACGCGTCGCCCCCGGTGACGATGTCGACTACGTAACGGAAGCCACGGTGATGCTCAGCCATACCGACGGTGTCGACCCCGGATTCACGTGGGAGCGGGGCGATTCCTGCAGTCTCATCGATGACGCAGGTGGCATCGTGGTCTTCGACACCGCAAACTGCACCTCGATGGTGGACAATGCAGGTGTGGTCTCCATCTGGATGCCCACCAAGGTCAACTGGAGTTGGGACGACCAGACCGATACTGAAGCCATCATCTCCGTGGAAGACGACCTTGGCGTGGCCGTGAACCGTTGGAACACGGAGGGCATGGACTTGATCATCGAGAACGACATCCAACTCGACGGGCTCCGGGTTTGGGAAGAAACCGGTCGCCAACTCTACCCGATGGATTGGGTGCGAGGCGGTTTTAATTTGAGTTTCACCGGCAGCATGCACTTCCAGGATTCTCAACTCATGCCCCCCTCCGGGACGTTTGACCTCCAAATTTTGGGCCAAAATGTCACGTTTGATGGTGACCCGATCGACGAGCCGTTGTTGTTGTATCAGGAAGCCAACCCTGCTTTTGGTGATTTCAACATCACGGTTCAATCACCCATTGAATCAGCACCGGGTGGTATGGTGTTCTACGTTCAAGCCGTGAACATGGAAAACGGCTCAACCTTCACCAATCCCAACTACAACACCATCCGCCTCATCCTTGATGGCAACTCCCCGCTCGTTCTCAGTGCCACTCCTAGGGACGGCGAGGAGCGCCATGTCGGTTCAGCAGGTGCTGGCCAGCCGCTTTCCATCGTGATTCAAGACTCGGTTGACCCACCGAGTCAAATCAACCTGCATTACTGGGTCGGTTGCAATCCCAGTGAGGCCATCGGTTGCCACGACTACAATTTCGACGGACTTCCCAACGAAGACGAGTACGAGATGACGACCCTCTCCTCTCCCGAAACCCGGGCCGGTGGGCTCAACATTTTCGAAGGGCTCATCGACGATTCCATGCTCCTCCACCGACAGCGCGTTTCGTTCTTCGTGACGGGAGAGGACGGCCAGAACAACGAGATCGCCATGGGTCGAGGCCCGGTGTGCCCCACCAGCACCGTTGCCTGTGGCTTCCGACCCGGTGAGACACCACCCGACTGGAACGCCGACCTGTCAACGTACTTCATCCGTCAAGAATTCGAACCGGTCATTGACCTCGGCAATTCCTCCATTCTCGGTCACGACGACGGTGAACCGCTTCACCCCGGTGTCCCCTACACGGTTCAGGTGAAACTTGCTGATTACAACGGGTGGCGGGACATCCAAGCGGTTCAGGTCGCCTTGGGAGGCGACTTTGATGACGATGAATCGTCAATGTTCATTACCCTTGCAGCCGACGACGATGGTCAGCCACGCGCCGTGATGACGTCCGGAAGCGACAACATCGCCGTTTCCAACCTCTATTCAACGGTTGAACTGGATGCGAACAACGACAGCGTTGTGATCATCCAAGCTCGATTCCAGTTGACATGGATGTTCCCGGAGACGTACGACACCAACGGTGAAAGCACGTTCATCCCCAAGATCAAGGTCACCGACATGCCATGCAACGAAGGTGAACTCCAACCTTGTTTCGAGGTCGAGGAAGGGCTCGGCGACAACCATTGGAGCCTTGACAACGACTTCCGCTTTGACACTGAACAAGGCCACATTCGCGCCATAGAACTTCGCAATTCGGTCAACCACTACACCTCTGAAAACTTCGAATCCATCATTGGGGCAGGCCAAGCCCTGCGCATCACGGGTCGTGTGCTCTTTTCCGAAACGGAAACACCAGCGCCGCCTGGGTCGTTCGATGTCGTGTTTGGTGATTTCGAGAACAACTGGCGAACCTCGACCCGAGAGGATGGTGAATTCTCGGTGGATTTGTTGGTGCCAGCCGTGCGGTCCGGGCGCCTTGATCTGCGACTCAGCATGGACGACCTTCCAGGCCTGGCGTTGGATGAATCCGACATTCAACCCCGTCTGCGCTTGGTTGTTGACAACGAGCGCCCCACGATCGATAGCATGTCGTTGAACGGCGTGCTCGCAGGACAACCGCTTCCCATTGGACAAGCCGAGCACCTCGACGTTCGTTTGGTGACACGGGACGAAAACGGGTTTGATTTGGACGAACCCGCTGTGCTCCATTACCGGGTGGTGGCAGGTGAATCGGAGATTTCCCGAGGAAGCGTGTTGCTCCCCGATGTGACGGCCTTCGGTTCCGAAATCTTCTGGAGCGGTGTCCTCGACCTGACCGACTCCGGCGCCACGACGTTGCTGCCCAGTTACACCGTGGACGTGTGGATTTCGGGTTCGGACGAAGCGGGCAACCCGTACGATACGGCAGACAACACCATGATGACGCCCTTCGCCTCTTGGCCCTTGTCGTTGACGGGTCCCAACATCGACCTCCAGCACGAGGCCACGATGCTGTCGTGGGACACACCGAGTCCATACGCCGGTTCCACGGCCACCATGATGGTGAGTGCCAACAACCTGGGTGGCGACGGTCAAGTGGTGGTTGCCCTTCAGCGGCTGACAGAAAGCGGTTTCTGGGCCACCGACGCGAACCAATCGGTTGACGCCATCGCAGGCCAACCCATCGCAGCAGGTTTGTCCATCACCGCATCCGGTGACCCTGGCGATTCCTTTGCTTATCGCGTGGTGGTGTTCGTTGACGGCGTGGAAATGGACCGTAAGATGGTTCCCTCTCTGCTCGTGAAAGAGGTCACGGTCCGTGACGGCGAGGCACTTTCTCAACAACTCTCGGATGACCTGTTCAGCGTGACGCTGTTCTTGATTGCCCTGGGGTCGGTCTCCTTCGGCATGTACGCACTGGTCATGCGTCGTCGAATGCTGGCACCGCCTCCCGAAGAGGCGTTGCTTGACCAGACGGAGGACGTGATGACTCAGATGGCCGCGGAAAAAGCCGTTCCAGCGATCGCTCCAACCGCGATTCAACCCGATGCTGCCGGCTCGCCCCCGCCGCCTCCCATGAACGCTCAACCCCCTGCGCCAGCCATCGATCGCTCGCAGCCCCCTCCCCTGCCGCCGAACGGTCTTCCTGATGGTTGGACGGAAGAACAGTGGGCATCCTACGGCTGGCAGTACATCGACGCCCTTGGCTCGCAATGAGGTGGGCTCGTTTGACCGGGGTCGCTGACGATACGTCCGGTCTCGTGACGCTTCAGGAGCGAACGGTGAACCTCATCAATCAACTGACCATGCCGGTGGTGGAAGTCGCCTTGGTGCTGCAAAAGCATCTGAACGCGCTCATGAACACCCTCGAGGAACACGCTCAATCGGTGGGTCAGCCCTTGCCGCAGCGTGCAGCGGCTCCGTGGCCGCTCGATGCTGAACGCAGCGAATCCACAAGCCAATTTGCGTTGGAAAAGGTGATGGACATTGTTGACACCCAGCGAATGGACATTCTGGACACGTTGATTCGCGTGACGCTGGTGGAGATCGATGTGACGGTGCTCGATGCGGTGCTCGCTCTTCGGCAATGGGAGCATTTGGTCAGAACACAATTGGCCCAAGCCAACGGTCCCGGTCAACTGTTTTCCCCGCTGGCCATTCCCGAGGACTGGTGAGGGCGGGGTTGAAAAACAAGGGAGGGCAGGTCGGAGCCATGCCCTCAGCGTGGATGCGAGGCTTCCTCATCGTCCTGCTGGTGTTTTTTGCACCGATGGCAGGGTGCCTTGGAGGCGCTGTTGACGATTTGGTTCCTGAACGAAAAGGAATCCCCGGTGGGCTGACACTGGCATGCTTGCAGGACGACCGGTTCACCTCCATGGTGGTGGAGATCGACTATGAAGCAGGCTACAAACCCCTCACGAGCAGCACCGACATGTTGCTTGAGCGCCTTGAATCGGTGTGTGCCAAACCCAACGGAATCACCCTTGAATTCGAAGCGGTCAATTTTGATCATGATGGTGCGTGGAGCGATACGGACGTCCGCACCGAGGCGTGGGCTGCCAAGTCAGGCGAGGTCCAAGACGGTGGCGTGTTGCGATGGCAACTCATCTTCCCAGCAGGTGAATACGACCAGGATGGGGTGCTTGGTGTAGCGGTCGATGCTTCCACTGTGGCCCTGTTCGGCGACACCATTCAGAATGCAGACGGCCCGTTCGGCCGACCATCGGTGGAAGACGTCGAAAACAGCGTGATTGTTCACGAGGTGGGCCACCTTCTTGGCCTGGTGAACCTGGTCTACACATCGCCAGTGGATCACGAGGACGATGATCATCCCGGCCACTCGAGCAACGAGGATTCTGTGATGTATTGGGCGGTCAATTCGGCCGATTTGGCCAACATTTTCTTTTCCTCCCTCCCCAATGAGTTTGATGAAAACGACCTGGCCGACCTCGCTGGTCTCGCCGATGGTTCGGTCGTGGCGAGCGATCAGCTCTGGACTTGACGGCTGGTCATGAAGGCGACAGCGTCCCTCCACGCATCGAAAATGGACCACACGTAGAGCCCCACCCACAGCACGATCGTGAAGGCCAGTGGGATTTGCAGCAAGCCCCACTCGATTCCACGTCGGTGCTCACGGTTGAAGTGTTGACCCAGGAACAGGAAGGGGACCAGCGCCAACATTGCCGTGATCAACGGGCGCAGGGCCCCCCAAGTGCCCACGCCAAAGGTGATCTCCCGCCAAATTTCACGAACCAAGCGAACGGGTGACATGCGTTGACGAGCGGCTGTTTGGTCTTGGCCAAGCACCACCACCAACTCATCTTCCATGGTCGCACCGCACACCACCCTGCGGGTGAGGCTTTGTGAACATGACGCCGGCCGAGGGGCGCAGGCTCCATATTGCTGGGTGTCAACGGTGGTCCATGGCCCACCGTCGGGTGCTTGTCACCGGTTTCGAACCGTTTGGGGGCCACAAGGTCAACATCAGCCAAGAGGTGGTCCGCCGACTCGATGTCGCACACGAGCGAGCACCGGATGGGGCGAATGTGTCGCTGCCGTTAACGATGGAGGTGGACGTTCTGACCGTTGATGCAGCAGGTGCTCGCCGTGTTGCCAAACGGTTGGAGCAAGGTGAACGTTGGGATGCGGTCCTTCACCTTGGTTTGTGCGATTCGTGCGACGTGACGCGTTTGGAGGTTCGTGGTGCAGATGGCCTGTCCATGCGCATCCCCGACAATGCAGGACGTCAGGTGGTGTCTTCCACGGTCACGGGGCTGGGCGATGTGGGTGCCAGGCTGGACCCACTGGTTTGGCCGCTTGATGCCCTGTCTTCAGCGGTCACGGTGTCCCACGATGCAGGTGCGTTCATTTGCAATGAAACCTACCATCGCACCCTGATGGCGTTGCACGGTTGCATCGATGACACTGGCTTGCCGGTTCCGTGCCTGTTTGTCCACCTGCCATCCCACGAGCGCATGGCCGTGGACGATGCTGTCAAGCTGGTGGAGGAGCTGCTGTCGCTGATGCTTCAGCAACCAAACTTGGGCGTGGATGTGGTGGCGGGTGTGGTCCCCACCGTGGACGGGCGTGTGCTGATCGCTCGCCGTGGACCCGACCAATCCCATGCCGGTGCATGGGAGTTTCCAGGCGGTAAAATTGAACCCGGTGAACACTGGCGGGAAGCGCTGGTTCGTGAATGGGTCGAAGAATTGTCCATTCATGTCCGTCCAACACAACTGATTGGTTCTCGATCAAGCGGCTCGGGTGATGCACAGCACCACGTGCACGCCGTGCTGTGTGAGCCGATTGATGAAGCGGTGAAGGTGACCTTATCCGCCCACGACGCTTGGTTGTGGTGGCAGCCTCGAGTTGACGATGAGCGTCCATGGGTGGGGCGCAACGGTGAACTCGCAAATGAACTCGCTGGCCGATTCAATGCCAGGTGCTAGCTTCTCCGTCCAGGGTCATGCTTCGCTCGTCGCCGATCGCCCGAGGGACCTGGGACCGGCCCGGATGCCACGTTGCGGCCTCCAACCAGTCGCCCAGACCCCGCCCTGAGAGCCGAACATCAAACGTGCCCCCAACGGGTTGTTCATCGGGGATGGGAAAGGCCACCTTCCGGGCTGCAGCGGCTTGGCGGCCGATGTGGAAGTGCGTGGTTTCATTCTCAAGAAACCGACTCATGGCATCCAGCGCCGTGTCGAGGATCCGTTGCTGATGGAGGGCATCAAGGAAGGCGTTCATCGAAAGGTCGGTCCATTCCAGGGTGCGGTTTTGGTCCATCCCAAACGAAGGGGGGACCAAACCGTCGGGAACGGTCACCTCTGGAAAGAAATGAGCGAGTGCGTCAACCGCGCGCGTTCCGTCGTCGGCACCTCGGAGCACTGTGGTGACGGTGCATGCAATGCCTTCGTCGACGCCGGTGAGGCGGACCCTGCTGGCGACCATATGTATCCCATGCCACAGGTCTACAAGAACTTCGTCAGCCACAGCATCGGTGCCGAAGGCGTCAAAGGTTCCCGCACCGAGCCATGTCCATGGAGGTGAACGAAGGACCGGTGTTGGCCACCGTGGTGCCGTTGCTCAACGAAGGCGAGCATGTGGGTTCCCTGCTGGAGTCCCTTCTTGCTCAATCCATGGCGCCGGAAGCCCACACGGTTGTTTTGGTGGATGGGGGGTCGACCGACAACACCCTCGAGGCCATCGAAACGGTGTTGGCCCAACGGTCCACAAGGCTTCCTTCGGTCCATGTGGTGCACAATCCTGAGCGTACCGTCGCCCATGCACGCAATTTGGCCCTGTCCTTGCTGCCCAAGACGGTTGAATTTGTCGTGGAGCTGTTGGGGCATGCCACCATCGAGCGCACCCATCTGGAGGACCGCTTGGTCGCTTGGCAACTGGCGGAACAGCAGGCAGCGGCTCCGCTGGCCGGCGTCGGGTGCAAGGTGGAGGGTCTTGCGGGCGAGCAAGCCCTTGTCGCCGGGTGGATTGATGCGGCGCTTGCATCTCCGTTGGGTCAAAGCGATGGCCAATTCAGTCGGTTCACCGCCCCCGGCCCCACCAAGGTTCCCGCCTTTGTGACGCATCGCCGCTCCGCATTGGAAGCGGTGGGCGGTTGGGACACGGAACTGTTGACCAGTCAGGACAGCGATCTTTCCATGCGTCTGTTGAAGGCGGGGTATGCGCTTCACCGTGTGCCGTCACCCACGGTCCGCATGGCTCGGCGCACCACGTTGGGCAAGTGGTGGAAAATGGGTCATCGTTACGGATTTTGGCGGACCAAGGTCCTGCTCCGGCATCCATCACGCTTCCGTTGGGTCGAGTGGCTGCCGTGGGCGGGTGCGGTCGCTACGGTGTTGGCCTGCGTCACGGCTGCACCCCTCTGGTGGATGGGCGCCGCAGCCTATGGGTCCGTGTTGGTCGCCGAGGGCATCCGCCACATTCGCTCGGGTGCCTCGTACATCGTGGGTGTGCCCCTGTGTTTGTTGATGCTGCATGCCAGCTTTTCGTTGGGGCTGATCGACGGTTTTCTGCGTCGAGGCAGACCCGCATCCGACCGTTGAACAGCAATCCCATACCTACATGAAGCGAGGGGTTGACCACGATTCATGGCTGGTACGCGTCGGCAGACCGCACGCGGCCTTGCTGTTCTCCCGTTGCTGTTGATGGGCGCGCTGCACATGAGCGTGCCACCCCTGCGGGGGACGTTCGAACTTGAGCCTCGCTTGATGGGGGTATGGTACGTTGTCGCACTCGTGCTTGGGTGGGTGTTGTTTCGTCGCTCACGTGTGGTCAAGGATCACGAATACAACCGAACCCAAGCCATGCGTTCGGTTCGGCATGTCTACAGGGCGGAAGCCGAGGGGATTTGGGACCGCAACGTCGTGCTCGACGGGACGCTTCCCGATGCCGGTCCGGCGACCATGAACCGATCGGTGGGTGCCCTTGCCCCCGAAGTGGGCGAGCGAGAACTCAGCAACGACGACAAAGTGGACGTCACCGTCTTGAGCTCGGCCCCACACATCGTGGCGGCCTCCGGGCGGGCCGGACCGGGTGGAGGGGTGGAGGCGACCGATGTCGACCGAACGTTGGGTGCTGAGGCCCGCCAAAGCCCCATGGATCGGTTGTTGGATGCTGTTTGGGGTTGGTTTGGACGCGACACGCGTTCCGAACGTGAGGCACAACGTCAAGCACGAATGCTGGCGCGTTCCTCTGCAGCACCGGTCATCGCACAACGTCCGGTGGCCCCGATTCGCACCTCGCCCTCTGCCGACAACGATGTGGTGCAATTGACGTCCATGAGCGATTCAGGGGGCGTGGAGACGGTGCTGGACGGGCGAGGTGCTGAGCGGGCGGAGGACGACGGCACCGAGTTCACGGCACCAGCAGTGTCCATGACACTGGAGGAAATGGCCGGTTTCAAACCGTTGAGCCAACCTGATTCAACGGGGCTGCAGTGCCGAGGGTGCGGTGGAAGTGCGCCCCAAGGAACGGCCTACTGCCTCCATTGCGGATTGGACCTGTGAGTCCGGGCGTGAATTTCAAAGAGGTCGGGTCATCGTCCCGAAACGGAGCGGATGGTGATGGCCAGCAAACGAGACTACTACGAGGTCTTGGGTGTTGAACGGTCCGCTACGGATGCTGAACTCAAAAACGCCTTCCGCCGTTTGGCCCGAAAGTACCACCCGGACCGGAGCACCGAAGCGGATGCAGAAAACCGTTTCAAAGAAATTCAGGAGGCGTATGCCGTCCTGTCGGACGAACAGAAGCGGGCACAGTACGACCGATTCGGCCATGACGGTCCACAAGGCAACCCGTTCGGTGGATTCGGCGGTGGCTTCAACATCAACCTTGAGGACATTTTGGGCGGTGATTTCTTTTCCTCCATGTTCGGTGGAGGCGGTCGCCGTCGCCGTCAAAGCGGTTCGGACATCCTCCTGCGGCACACCGTGGAATACACGGATGTGTTGAACGGTACCGAACAGGAAGTGACCCTCGATCTACCGCACCCTTGCGATGGATGCGAGGGCACCGGCGCAGAAGGCGGTCGATTGACCTCCTGCTCGACATGTTCGGGTCAAGGGCAGGTTCGCGTGCGTCAACAGATCGGGCCGTTCGTCCAGGAAGCGGTCCAAGCGTGCAGGGATTGCGCTGGCCGAGGTCAGGTGAGCGACGTTGCCTGCGGTGATTGCGATGGCAACGGGCAGCAAATGAAGAGCAGCACACTGCGGTTCAAGGTGCCGTTGGGGGCCGAGGACGGGACCCGGATGCGCATGAGGGGCAAGGGAGAACCCGCACCGCAAGGTGTCGGTTCGCCCGGTGACCTCTTTATCGAACTCGAACTCGCACCCCACCCGTTCTTTGAGCGGTCCGGTTCCGATTTGATCATGTCCCTGCCCATCGGCTACGCCGATTTGGCGCTGGGAACAAGCGTGACCCTTGACCACATTGATGGTGAACCTTTGGTCATCAAAGTCCCCGCCATGTCCAATTCAGGTGAGACGGTTGAAGTTCGCAAGCGAGGTTTGCCGCGTCAACGGGGCGGTGGTCGAGGGGATGTCGTGGTGTTGTTGAAACTCCACATGCCCAAGAAACTCAACCGTGCCTCAAAGAAAACACTGGAAGGCCTGCGTGAGGCGTTGTCACCGTCCGACCTGCAAGCCGCGATCAGGGACGACGCTGAAGAACGACGGCGTCGTGGTTGAATCATTCTTCTTCCATCATCACCGCTCGGGGGACACGGGAGGCGAACGGCACCTGGTCCATTCTGCCGTTCAATTCCACATCCACTGCGCCCGCTGAGCCGAGGAGCTCGACATAAACGTACACCCGGTGCCCCTCCTTCAAAGTGTCAAGGAACACCTCCTCCCCGTGATACAGGAACCGTGGCTCAACGTGAACCACCTCAAAGGCGGCCCCGTCAGGGGCGTCGAACCTCAATGCTGCGATGTTCCAGTCGCCCTTGGTCACGTGAACACCCACCACGAGGGGCCACGCCCGTTCAACATGGGCGAGTCGCGGATCCACCTTCCAGACGCCGAGCTCCAAACCGTCCGTGGTGTGGGTTTGGATGGGTGCTCCCCATGCTTTGTCACCGTCTTCCCAAGGGAGTTGGGCCACTGCCGAAAGGGCTCGAACCAGGTCTTTTCGTGAAGCCTTTGCTGTGGATTCACCGGTGTTCAACCGTTCGGCATACCAAGCCAACCGAGAGCGCTTTTGGACGATCTCCTCCGCAAACCGCCGCTCCCGGCGAAGGTTGAGGTACACGAATGCGACGGGAATCAGAAACAATGCACCGAGGAACCATCGAGCGGTTTCACCCCATCGCAGGGCATCATCGCTGGGTTCGAACCACGGCTCTTCACCTTCGTCCATCAATTCGTACCCGGGCACCACGGTGTACTCCATCGGCTCAACATCCTCACCCCAGAGGTGCGTGATGGTGGCGTTGGCGTCCTGGAGTCGGAATTGGACGTAGTGGGTGCCCCGACCAACCTGCAATCCAATGCGCAGTTGGTCGGTGATGGGCCGAGTGATCTCGGTGTTCAACACCTCACCGGTGGTTTGATCGATGTCCCAGACTTGCGCCTCCAGCCCTGCCACATCCCCGTCGAGCGTAAATTCAACGAAGTGGATGGAATCCTCCCATCCATCGACCACCAACCGATAGGTGTCGGCAGCATCGTGCACGGCCAATGTCAGCGTAGCGTGGGTGGCGGAAGTGAGGTTGAGAACCGGCCAGGACGCATTGTTGTCCTCGATGTTGTGTGGGCGGTAGGCCGGGGCTTCCAGACCGTCCACATCTGCATACGAAAGCGCCAGAAGTTCCACCGCGAACGCTGCCGTTCCGTTGACGATCAAGCGGCCAGCCGTGACCCCTGGGTAAGGGTAGGCTGCGTGGACGGTTCCTGCGCTGAGGTTCACCGTTGTTCCCGTGACCCAAACACCGTTCATGAGTTGGTCAATCCTCAACAGAGTGTCAGCGAAACGGTGGGTGGCGGTCAGTTTGGTGTTGGGCGTCCAATCAAAAAAGGCCGAGGCGGTGTCGTGACCCAGCACGGCGGTGCCGTGCGTGAGGTTTCGGTCGGTCAAATCGATGGGCGCCTGTGCCGCATGCCTGAAGACGTGGGCAGCCCAGTCGACCTGCGTTTCGGGCGTGGCAAGGCGAACCACCCATCGTCCATCCGTCTCCGCTGTCCAATACCCCGAAACCGGGTGCTGGTCGGCCGGCATCAGATGAGGCGAAGGAACGGACAGCCGCAGTTCATCCAGGCGTTCAGAAGCGCCGTCCTGGAAATAGACCTCGATGTCCACTGCGCCCGTCGTCATCAACCACTGCCATTCCAAGGTGTCGCCCTCGAAGGCGTTCACAATGTGGAATTCATCCGAGCCGTCAAGGGTGCCGATCGCCAAGAACGCAGGCGCATCGTCACTGGGCACCACCCCGTTGAGCATGCCGCGTTCGGGGTCCATGCAGGATCGGTTGGCGTCACACAGGCCTGCGCCGTGGGAGGCGGCAGGTGCCGAGGGGGCCGGTCGCACGCTCGGGTGGTTCTCAACAGAACCGACGACGATGAAGTATCGAACGGTTTCGGTCAAGGTAGCGTTGATGCGAACTTCAGCTTCACCTCCTGTTTCGCTGATGCGGCTGAGCACGTGTGTGCTTTCGGTGGTTTGACCGTCGTGGCCAACAGCGATGGTGCACCCTTCGCATTCAACCCCCACCATCAGCCCGTCACCCGGATTGAGGTTGAGGGTGGCCGCGACGGTGTCCCCCGCTTGGAGGTCAACCACGGCGGCGGTTGAATCGGTCCCGAGCGTCGACGCATCTTGTGCGGAGACCGATGCCGCCGTCAACCACGTCGACATCAACAGGATGCCAAGCATGGCGACCGCTCGAGCACGGTTCATGCTGGGGCCTGTCCGCCACCGCTTTCAAACCAACCGTTGTCAATCGGTTCAAACCTTTGAAGAACAGCGGTGAAACCCAAGGCACATGACCGGTCCATTGGCCCGCACCGTGATGGCCAGGGACCGCATGGCGCGTTGCTGGGGGCTTGGTGACCGAAAGACCCCCTCTGCGATGACCCCTGCGTGCGTGATGAGCGATGGCGACCCCGATCTTCCCAGCCATGAAGCACCCTTTCACGCCACGCGTTCCGATGACCTCCCAGCAACCATGACCGTTCGTTCCAGAGGCGCTTTTGTCCCGCCTGCGTTCGACGCCTTGGGCCCGGCGTACACCGTGAACGTGGGGCACGTGCTGCCGCCCTCCCTCGAGGAGGCCAATGCCGGTGAAGCACAAGGCACGGGGCAACTGCTGCCGGTGTCGTGGCAACGCATGCACCACGATGAAGGCCTGTTGGACACATCGTTGCAGCCCGAAATCGTGGTGCTAACGGATGCACCTCAGTTGGCGGCGCAACCCGGAAAACTACCACAAGCGCTGCTCACCTTGAAGCAACGGTTCCCAGGGGCCTTGATTTGGGCACCCGGTCTTGCGGGTCCCGACAACATGGCGGTGCTTGCGTCCATGGGTGTGGACCTGTTCGACCTGGCGCGATGCCGGGAAGCCGTGGCCCACGGTGCGTTGTTAACGGTCAACGGCCCACGCTGGCCGTTGGCCGGTGAATCGGTCACAATGGACGATCAACTGACCCACTGGACGGCAGCCATCGCCGAAGTTCGAGCCGCCATTCAACAAGGCACGGTCCACACGTTGGCCGAACGACAGAGCCTGTCAAGCCCGCGCTCGGTGGAGCACCTGCGGCACCATCGACGGTTGGTTGGCCAGTTAGAGGGTGTGCTCGCCTCCCACGTCAGCGCCTCGACCACGTTTCCTTGCTACACGGCAACGGCCCTCAGCGACCCGCTTGTGTTGGATTGGGAGCGCTTCATGATGGATGCCTATGAGGCTCCCGAGTCGACGCGAACCGTCATGGTGTTCCTGCCCTGTTCCGCTCGCAAACCCTACCGTTTGTCCAAAACGCACGACCGGTTTCTGCACGCCATGCGTTCGAGCGCCTGCCATGAGGTGATGATGACCTCGCCGCTGGGCATCGTCCCGCGCGACCTGGAGGACGTTTGGCCCGCTGCTCACTACGATGTGCCGGTCACAGGCGACTGGTCGCTTGAGGAAGAGGCCCGAATCAGGCGGATGCTCTCACGACTCGTCGAACGAACGGGGTACGCCACGGTCATCAACCACACCGGGTTTGACCTGAGTTTCCTCGACGTCAAGGTGGTGGACACGCGCAAAGGTCGAGGCTCAACGCACCACGATGCGCTGAACGATCTCGGTGCGGCGGTGAAGGCGGCCGTCGAGCAACACGGTTTGCGCAATCAGAAAAACAGCGAACGGTTGAAGCAGAAATTCATGAGCATCGCTCGCAAATCCACACTCAACGATGCCTGGGTCCTTCCGTTGCGCATTAAGGGCAAATTGCCGAGATGGCGTTTGGAACTTGACGGTCAACAATTGGCCGTGTGGTCCATTGATCGCAACGGGTTCTCGTTTTCCAGGGCCGCCATCGATCACCTCCATCAGCACGGAGCGCTGAGAACGGTGTCCCTCAACCCAGACGTTGATTGGCGTGGCGATGTGTTTGCCTCCATGGTGCAGCGTTACGACCCATCCATTCGTCAAGGGGACGACCTGATGATCCTCCAACACGGCGAACCGGTCGGCTTGGCGCGTGCCGTTTGCCCGGGCTGGGAATGGGCCACCACCATTGGGACCCTCGCCAAATCGCATCAACGCAAGAAGAAGTGAACGTAGGGCCCCTCGTGCCGGTGCGGAGTGGTTAAGAAGGGGAGATAAGTCGGAAGGCCGCCCGGTGATGTCTTTATGGCGCGTATGTACAAATCTCGCAAGGGAAAAAGCGGCTCCTCTCGCCCCCACGTTTCGGCGGCACCCGAATGGTCCAACACCAACAAGGATGCCGTGACGTCCATCGTTCTTGACCTGGCCAAAGCCGGTCATTCCAGCGCTGAAATCGGCACGGTCCTCCGCGACAAACACGCCGTCCCCAACGCCCGCCTCGTCCTCGGGAAGCGCATTTCGCAGGTGCTCGCCGACCACGACATGCTCGGCACCTACCCCGAGGACATGATGAACCTCATGCGACAAGCTGTGGGCATCATCAACCACCTTGGTTCGGGCAACCACAAGGACATTCACAACAAGCGAGCCCTTGAGATCACGGAAGCCAAGATTCGAAAGTTGGCCAACTACTACAAGGGCGAAGGTCGCTTGCCCGCCGACTGGCGGTACAAGCGTGACGAGCTCCGCCTGATGGTGGAGTGATTTCCACCAAACGCTCACCTTCTTGAGGTGTCGCTCCCTGCTCGGTGTGCTGAGCATGCGCGACCTGCTGTCCCTCCCACTGTTTTCCGGCATCGCCTCGCGTATGCGTGAACTCACGGACACCATCAGCCAAACGCCGTTGGTGCACCTTCATGCACCTGCTACCTTGACAGGTGTGCTTGCCATGGCGCAATTGGAAGCGGCCTGTCTGGACGCTGGCTTGGCGTACAGCCGTCGTTTTTTTGCCCCCAAAGCTCACCGACCTCGCGACGAACCTCCCTCAGTGCCGATCGCCAAACAAGGATGCACGGTGGGCCTTATGACAGAGGAACCCACATGGTCCTTGTCCGACCTCGAAGCCCTTCCATGGTTGCGCATGACACCGCTGTCGACCAGCATGGTGACCGGTTCAAGCAACAAAACCCACCAAGGCTCTCTTGACGTGGTTGCGCAGGCTGCTGCGATTGCGGCCTTGTTGGCACCCAACGGACGCCGTGTTCGGTCCGTTCGGCCCATGGCCTCATTGGGCATGTGGATGGGGAGCGCCTTGGACACGTCCATGGACGTGTTTCACAACGTCTTGATGCACCAACTTCACGATGAGGGGTCGTTGCGATTGGTGCCGCTTCCCGAAGTGAAGCAACCCAAGGCGGGCCTCATCCCCAACGTCTCACAGCGTCGTGTGGCGAAGTTGTCCAAGGCATGGCCAACCATGGCCGTGGAGGGTCGTCGCCAGGCGTTGAGCGAATTGGTCCTCCCTGCGTTGACGGTCCGCACACTGTCCACCCCTCGGTTGGAATCCCTGGTTTGGTTCCGGATGGTGGTGGGTGAGGACCCTGTTGACCTGGTCAGCCAAATCCATCACCACATGGAGGCTTGGCCAACCGAGGCGGTGGACGTGAAGTCGCACTGCAGCAAGGTGCTGGACGACTGGTTGGGGACGGGTTCCCTGTGGCTTGGATCAACGACGGATTGAAATCCCTTGGTGGCGTGGGGTTTTCATGGCGATTGAGCGATTGTTGACCGGAAGCATCCAATCGCAACTCCAAGGGTTGTTGTCCACGGAAGATTTGGTCATTGAGGCGTTCCGAGAATTGGTGAAGGATGAACTCAAAGCCCACGTTCGTGCCAAGGTGGACAGCGATCCAGAACTCAAGGCTGAGATCAAAGAAGCCGTTGCCTACTACTTTCATTCCAAAGCACGTTCCATTTACGCCGAGTTGAAAGCCACACGTGCAGCGACCCGACTCGGGCTTCGCATGCTCCCCGATGACATTCAAGGCGAGGTCGGCAATGCGCTCGTGACCTTGTTTGAAAAGGAACTTGGCGACCTCCTCGAAAAGGCGCTTTGAGGTCAACAACGGCCACGAATCCGTGGAAGTTATGTGCTGAATCCATCTGCGAGGCATGAACAACATGCTACGAGGCCTTGCAGTCGCTGTGATGATGGCGGTCACCCTTTGGTCGCCCCTCCTCGTCGGTGAGGCTCGGGCTCAAACCACCGAGGAATCCCTGGTCTGCTGTTCCCCGGGGGAGGTGGACCTTTACTTGGTGGGCAGCGACAGCAGCGCCTCGCTGACACCGTTTTCCGCGGAATTGGGCGAGGATGTTCAACGCGCCGTGGTGGAATCCTCCGTAACGGGTCAGGAAACGCTTGGCACCTGGCTGATGCCCGACCTTTGGGCAGGTGACGTTCCAGGAGGAACGTGGCAGTTCGCCATCAACTACGAGATTTCCAACGCTGCGGGGGTGCAGATCAACGCCACCGCTACCGTGGACATCGGCTCGAAGTCCTTCTCCGCCAGCACTGAGCCGGCCGGTTCGTTCTTGGCTCAAGGCGTTGGTACGTTGACGTTTGACATCGATGTGGAGGCCTTCACTTCGAGCGGTAATTCGAACATCGAACTCACGCTGACGGCGCAAGCCATCGCCTTCCAGGTGCCCGGCTCCGACGCCTCCTTCGAGTTGCTCTGGGGAACCGAAGATGAGGATTCGGCGTTGACGGCGACCATCCCACTGCTTGACATTTGGATGATTGAACCGGAGGTGGAAGGGGACGACGTTTACCTGGCGGTCCGATTGGATTCGCCTTGGGGTTTGTCAACCCTGTCGCTTTCGGATTCCATCACCCTTCTTGTGAACGGTCGTGAGGTCACGGGGGATCCCATCGAAACCGCCTCCGACGACACCGTTCGGGTCACGTGGACCTGGGACGGCGCTGCAGGTGGTGTTGAAAGCATCAATGTGCAGGTTGAGTTGGTCTTTCAACCCGGACAATTGGCCTTGACGGGTTCGGCGACGTTTGAGATTGAGACCTTCGACACCGGTGGTGGCACCGGGACGTATTACCCTCCCGACGAACCGCTGCGAACGGACGGTAGCGGAAGTCGCCTCAGTGTGTCGGTGCGGGCTGAGGTCGAAACCGGAACGAACGACGATCTGATGCTCAAGACGACCACGTCCATCACGATGAGCGATGAAGTGGCGTTTTGGTTCCGATGGGGTTTGGACCACTTGGGCGACGATGTCACGTCCTTGTCGCCCACGCTCGATGCCTTCAGCGCCGGTGCAGTTTCGGACGATGACCGGATCAGCCGAAGTCTGGAAAGCGTCGAAGTTGCTGAATTTGAGCGCCAAATGGTCAACTTGGGTCAATTGTTCCTCACCAACGGTCTCGGCTTGGACAGCGATGAGCTGCTGGGCGAGTTCCGGGATTTCGACCAGCTCCAAATCAAATTGGATTTGATGGGTGAGAGCAACGTCGTGAACCACCCGGTGACCGTTGTGTTCTTCACGACTCAGCGCATTGGCGACGGTGACAAAATGACAGCGCTTTCCAACTTCATCGTGGTTCAACCCGCCCCCATCTGGTCCACGGTCAACCTTGACGTCGAATACGCATCCTCCATGCTCACCGGGCTTACCCTCAGCGATGTGGACAACGACGATCTCACCCTTTCCGTTGCTCGAACGCCCTGGGGGGATGTGGTCACCCTGCGCGGTGAAGGGCTGTCCCAGGACGAGAAATTCACCTTCACCACCATTGCGACGTCAGCGATCACCTTCGCGCCCTTGCCTCTGGCCTTGCTGACCATGCTTGGCTGTGCAGCGGCCATGCTCGTCGGATTGCGACTCTCGCGAAACCGCCGGCGCACCTACCTGTACCTCGAACTGGTCCTCATGCCGATGGTCGGTGCGGTGTTTGTGTTCGGCTTCCCACCTGAGTTCATTGGAGGCAGCGTGGTGGCGGTGGCACTCGTGTGGTGGATCACGGCCATCGGGAGTCCAAGGGTGGCGTCCTCTGCCCGTGTGTGGCCGACGGTGGCATGTCCGAAATGCAGCACATCCAACGTCGTGGACAGCGACGAGCGGCCGTTCCGACTGACATGCGGTGGATGCGCTCGTGTGATCAAGATCGAAGGCTGATGCCTGCGATGCGCGACCTAAAGGTTCAGACCCTTGAGGTTCTTCACCATCGCCAGGGCTTCTTGGTAGTCGCCGGGTGAGAAATAGCCCGAAAAGACCCCCTCATGATCCACGGCAACCACTGCTTGTGGGCTTCGCTTGCGAACATCGGCCAACACATCGCTCAAAGCGTCCTCAAGTTTCACCTGCAGGAAATCCATCTCCATGTGCGCATGGCAGGTTGCAACGCTGGCCTCCACACCATCGGCCAAGGCCTGAACAAGTTGCCGTTGGCCGAGCACACCCTTCACCTTCTCGTCATCGTCGAGCACAATCAAAATCCCACCGCTGATGGTCAGGAGGCGACGAGCGGCTTCCTGAAGGGAATCCTCCATGCCGATGGTGAGGTGTTCATCGTCCAACTTCAATTCCTTGACCTGTTTGCCCATGGGCATACATGGTCCTGTTGTCTATGATTCTTCCTCAAGCGGCGTCTGCCGTCGTTTCATGACAGAGCATGAACGACCCGTTGGCCATGACAATGGCGTAGCCGATTCGCTCGAGTTGAACGATCGTTCCCACCGGGTGGTCGTGAATTTCGACGGCGCCATCCGTTGTCAGCACCTGGCCTTCCGATGTTTCAATCAAGGTAGCGAGCGTCACCTGGCTTTCGGGCAGCCAGTGAACGATGGGTCTTCGGTCGGAGCGTTCAAGCCCCTGCACTAAGGCCACGCCGTCGCTCACCACCACGTCGGCAAACTCCTTCAGTCGAACCGACCCCTTGGCAACATCATCGGGTTCCAGCAACACGCCGTTGTTCGCTAAACTCCACGACCGATGCCCCATGCCCTCGTGGTTGGGGTGGACCGGCACCTGGACGACCTGCTGTGCGTTGTGTCCGGAGAGGTCCAAGCGAACGGGTTGACGCACAAGCGTGAGCCTTGGCGCTCCATCGTCAATCGCCTTGGTGTTGTGTGCGTAGAGGGTGGACAGGGGAACAGCGATGTCCTTCTGGGTGATGCCCAGTTCCGTCCAGAACCCTCGCAAGGCCTCCGCTGAGATGCCACGAGCGGAGAGGCCGGCCAAGGTCGGCAACCGTGGGTCGTCCCAACCGCTGTAGCGCCCCGCCTCGATGTCGTTGCGCATGGCCGATGTGGAGAAACCGCCCCATTCGTGGACTTTCACGCGACCCCAGTACAGCGTTTCGGGGTAAGTCCAGCCAAAATGCTCGTACAGGAGGGTTTGCTTTCGGGTGGAATCCATCAAGTCCTTCCCCCGAATGATGTGGGTCACGCCTTGGAGATGGTCCTCCACTGCGCTCTGAAAATCCAACAACGGCCACACACGGTGTTTGGAGCCCACCTCGGGACGTGGGTGTGGGTGTGCGGTCGTGTCCTGTATGCGGAGGGCGGGCCAGTCGCGAAGAGCGGGGTTTTTCAGCGTCATGTCGGTGCGGACACGGACCACTGCGTCACCGGGTTGATGGGTGCCGTCGTTCATGAGGCGCCAACCCTCGAGGTTGGCATCGATGCTGTTGTCCCGACAAGGACAGTTCGTTTGCCCCACTCGGTGCGTTTTGAACACCTCTGCTGGACAGGTGCAGACATAACCGTGGCCTTCGGTGAGGAGTCGAACAGCGTGTTGGTGGTACACGTCCATCCGGTCGGAGGCGATGACGATGCGTTCAGGTGCTCGTCCCATCAACCACGTTGCCTCCTTCTCGATTTGTTCGTACGCTTCCAGCATCGGTGGTTTGACTTTGGTGTCGGTGTCATCAAAGCGCAGGATCAGTGTCCCGTTGTACATGGCTCGGTACGCAGCGTTGATGACCAAGCCCCGAGCGTGTCCGAAGGAAAGCGGTCCGTTGGGGTTGGGTGCAAAACGGAGCACCACGTTACCGTCCTCAGCACCTTCCAACGGAGGAAGTCCCTCTCGCTTGGTTTGTTTGGCTTTCGTCGCCAGCAGGTCGGGGGCTTCGGAAGCCAGGAGGTCGCGAATGGCTTCCAATCCTTCCTCCTTCGCCATTGCATTTGCTTGAGCGACGTGCTGGGCCACCAAACCCGCTACGGCTTGACCGTGCTGACGGAGGTCGGCGCGTGAACCCATGATGCGGCTGATCACCGACCCAACGGCTGCCTTGCCCTCGTACTGCAGGGCGTTCTGAAGCGAGAGGTGATGGATGAACCGAACGGTTGCTTCGTCCGCCTGCCAGCCTTCGGTCATGAACCGAGCGTTTGGCCCATCCCTCATCAAGGGCGTGGCTCGTCGGTCTGGAACAAGGTGCGTTGGATGCGATGCGGTTGACCTCGGACCGGAGGTTCGCCAGGGTAACGCTGCCTCCAAAACCGTTCAACGGTGGCCCACGACCACCGCACGTCCGGGTCGAGGTGTTCGGGGCCAATCAAGCGCTCCAAGGCGGCCACCGTGGCGGGGTCGCTGGGGTACCCGGAACCGATGGGATACCCGACGCGTTCGGCCATGGCTGCCATGGCTTGGTCCCGTCGGTGCTTGGCGAGGATGCTGGCCATGGCCACCACCGGGTGGTTGCTGTCCGCTTTGTGCTCGCTTTCCATGACGGCGTTCGGCCAAGGCCAGCCGTTGAGCCGGTCCGTGATGCGGTGCGTGAATCGCTCAGCGTTCACATCGCATGCATCGGCCACCAGGTGAACGTCACGGGACAGGCCCAAGCCGTTGATGGCACGGGCGAACCCCCGCACCTCCAGCCAATTCAACCCGTCATCCGCAAGGGCAAGGTCAACCGCTTCTGCATCGATGACCACCGTGCACGACCGCCACCCCCGTGCTTCCTTTTGCTCCGTGAACCATGCGGCGAGTGCCGTACGTTTCGTTGCACTCAGCAATTTTGAATCGCGAACACCGGCTTCAACCAGCAACGGAAGGTCAGCATCGGGTACAGCACATGCGGCGACCACCAAAGGACCCAAGACGGGCCCACGACCCGCTTCGTCGACTCCCCCTTGCATGATGGATGCCTCAGAAATCGAGATCGTCGTCCGCCGATGAAGCAGCCGCGTTGGTGGGTTGGGCTGGTGGTGTTGACGGCTGCACGGGAGGTGTTTCGGTGGTGGATGCTGTCGGTGCAGGCACGGGTGGGGGGAGGTCCATCATGGGAGCGGCCGTTTCCCCCTTGTTCAACGAACTGAGCAAATCATCGGCCCGTTGCAATTCCCGCTCATCGCTTCGTTTCTCAAGCACCAGTTGAGCCGCTGAAACCAACCCGGTGTCCACCGGTGTTTGGGCGGGTGCTGTGTGGCCGTGTTGACGCCGGAAGGACTGTTCAAAGGCTGCGGCTGGGATGGGTTGGGCTTCAGGCGTCGGTTCGTCGGGTGGAGCTGCTTCGACGGGCGTTGGATTGAATTTCGCCATCCAATCGTCAGCGGATTCACTGACCCTCTGGTAGGGCAACGTCGCTTGCTCCTCGTTGCGACGCTGCCTCGCTCGGACGGCTGCCGTCACGATGCCAACGGAAAAGACCAGCGCCAACAACACCCCGCTCCACGCTTTCACGTAGGCAACGGAAAGGGCGAGAGCCTCACCGACGTTGAAACCGTCATCGCTCTCCTCGGACGATTGCCAAGGCGTCCCGAGGTAATCGCCAGTGGAGGTGTGGACAAAGGCATCTTCAGGTGCGTAGCGCGATCTCAACGTGGTGTTGAGGTAAACCGTGCCGTTCGTGGGTTGATCTTGAGGCAAATCCGCCCACGCCCGCAGGGTGAAGGTTGAGCCCAACGGCACCGCGTCGAGTTCGATGGAGCGTGGGTTTGCAACGCCTTCCTCCCACACGGCGTTGGCCGGCGGAATAAGCCCCATGTCGATAAGATGGCTGCTTTGCAGTTGGACGAGCAGACCGTCCTCAGCGTTGCCGTCGTTGCGGACATCGAGTGCGATGGAAAGCTGGCCACGCGCATCAACGCGTTCCTCCACCACGGTGAGGTTCCAGCGGATCAACGGCGCAACACGGAGTTGGACGGTGGTTTGGGCGACGGTATCGCCTTGATCGTTGATCACCTCAAGGCTCAGCGTTCCTTCGGTGAAGGCCAAGAGGTTGCTGCGTGCTTCGATGGAGATGGTTCCAAGGGATTTGGTTTGCCCGGGGAGGAAAAAAGCCTGGTCCGTTCCGTTCACGGTGGCATTGAACCCATCGGTGGCATCCGCCACCCGCAACGTGAGGGTGTCGTATGCATTCCCGGTGTTGGTCACCGATGCGGTGACGATGCACATCGTTTCGTCGTTCAGGGCGGTGCAACCCGTTGCATCGGTTTCGATGGATGCGTTGGCCACGCGATTGATGGTGGCGTTCACCATCGCCGTGCGTGCGAGCGATGGTGCCCCCGAAGCGAACCCGATGAACTGAACATGGAATGCACCGCTCAATTCATTCGGTGCCTGAATCCCAATTTCAACCGTTCTTGATTCGTTGGGTGAGAGCACGAGATGCTCAAGGCCCCCAAACAGTGCCACGGTCCAACCGCTCCGGTTGAATCGGTCGGCTGAACTCATGCCGGGGAGCGGTTGGCCATGTTGATCCACGGCGAGGAGCGTGAGGTTCACCGTGCTGAGGGTGTTGCCGGTGTTTCGGACCGTTACCGACGCACGACCGTCCTCACCCGGCGCCAGCACCAGTTCCTCCTCCACTTCATCGATGCTCATGTTTCGTTTTTGGTTCATCAAGAGATCAAAATTCCAAAGGTGCGCTTCGTTATCAACTCCAGAGACGGCCGAGACCGTCCATCGTGGCCCTGTTCCAACCAACGGCGCTCCGTCGACAACGGCAGGGACATCCACCCAGAGGTAAATGTAGCCCACTTGCCCACTGGAGAGGTTCAGATAGGCATGCCCTTGAGCGTTGACATCCATGTCCCAGCCCCAGTTCCACTCGGACGTGCTGAACAACGAGAACGTCACGTTGTCGTTGATGTCGGCACCGTTGGTCATGTTGACCGCCACCGCGGTTCGAACCAACTCGTCCACCGTGAACTGTGACGTGCCTTCTGCACCGAAACTGAGGTTGGAATACGGCGCGACCTTTACACGCATCACCACTTCGAGCGGGCTGGATGGGTCCAACGAACCTGTGAGCCGCAGGACAAGATCGTGGGTGGTGAACGGTGCATCGGCAGATGCGTTGATGGTGAAGGTGATTTGCTTGAGGTGGTTCGCCGCCAATTCGTGTTCGGTCGGCAAACCGGTGAACGTCAAACCTGTGTGGTTGGAGGCCAGGTCCAATTCGATGGACTGCGTTTCTTCGGCGGTGTTGTGGACGGTCACGTAGGCACCGTTCGATTCGGAGCGGTGGACGACGACGTTCGTCTCAACCACCGCTTCCATGGTGTCACCAACAACCGGCACCCCCTCCACGGTGATGAGCGGGTGGAGGGTGGTGAGCCAGAGCATGCACACCACGGCCCACCATCGCATGGCTCGGTCATCGGTGCTCGCCCTATGAAGGCCACGATGCCTTGAGCCACCAAAGTCGCAGGCTTCATCAAGACCAACAACCACGCCAAGCCATGGCACCGTTCTGGCCGTTCAAGCGGAACAAGGACCCCGACCAGGTCGATGAAGCACCGCCCGCCCCGTTGGTCTACAAGAAAGGGGAAGACCCCAACCGCCGGGAGGCGGCCGTTGCTGTGGATACCACGGCCTACACCGATGCCTTGGCGTTGTTTGGCGACGGCTCGGCCACGGTTCATGCTGCGAGCGATCAAACCGAACGCTACGACGGCATTGTGTCCGGTGGCGATGCTTCGGTCAACGAGGCGCCGGCCGCTGGGGTGGAAGCGTCAAGCGCAGAACCGCTCGATGAAGAGGCTGATTTTTCGTGGGTGCACCACACCGATGGCTACCACTACAAGCGATTAAAGGACGGTTCGTTTGAACCCACGGCCTACACGCAAAACGAGGACGGAACCTACACAGCCTACGCTTGATCAGAACAGCGTCGGCAACGGGCGAATCAAACCGGCGTGGTCAACCGCAGTTCGGTTCACCTCTCGTCCCACAGCGTGGGCTTGCACAACTCCACTCTGGGGCCAACCTTGCCACGATTGCTGGTGAATCCACGCCCCTGCTTGCCCCGGTTCGATCAACACCGGCATGCGGTGGTGAACATGATCGCAATCTTCGTTGGCGGCGGTCGTTAGCAGGGCGAAGGAGGTGTGAACTTCACCTTGCCCTTCCCAGGTCGAATGGATGCCGGCCGCCCAAAGGATGGCCCCATCCACGCGTTGATGGTACCAAGGCTGCTGGCCCTGCGGGGTGGTCATCCACTCGTACCAACCGTCCATGGGCACCAAGCATCGCTGCGTGGCGTAGGCTTCACGAAACATCGGTTTCTCAGCCACCGTTTCGATTCGTGCGTTGATGGGTTCGCGCTTGGAGGACCGGGACCAAGCGGGTCGGAACCCCCAGGTCATGCGGTCAAAGGCGAGACCGTCGGCCCGAGTCGGGTGAGCGCACAGAACGGTCGCAGTCTGTTGCGGCGCCACATTCCACGACGGTTCCAAGGGTTGGAGGGTTGAACGGTCCACCGCTGTCAGCCCGTCGAGCGACGCATCCAAAGGTCGTGCGCGTGCAAATCTACCGCACATGCCGTCATCACACCGGGTCTTCCATGACGCTGAACAACGCATCCACGTCGAATTCAGCCCCGTTCAACGGCACGTTCAGGTCAAACGCTGAAGCCACATGCGGGTCCAGTTCACCGAAGCAACCCACCCACGTGCCATTCACCATGAGTTTCGCACCTCGGCCAGCCAGCCAAGGTCCATCACCCGCTTCCATGGGTTGGACGTCCCACTCCGTGATGCCCATGTCTCGGCAAAAGGCTTGGATTCGTCCACGGACGGCGGAGAAACCACCGGAACGTTCCGCCGAGAGCATGGCCAACCGGTTGCAGTTCCGGTGGTCCCTCACCACGGTGCCCTGTTCGTACACACGCTGCGGTAGATCGTGATGCTTGTTGGCAGCCAGCAGACGAATGAGGCCTGGCATGAGATGCTGGCGCAGCACGGTGTGATCCACCGTGATTGGGTTGGTCAACTGCGTGACCTTGTGCTTGGGCGTCCACCTCATGCGTTGGAATTGGTCCTCCATGTTGGACAGTGTCAAGGATTGAATTTGGAGAAAGCCCATGCCCTGCATCGCCTCACGGAGGCGGCGGCGCAGGTGGTGGTCGGGTCGTGCCACGGCGGTCAACGGTGCCTTGGGCCAATCGGTCCCGAGGTCTTCGTAGCCGTGGCCAATGGCGATGTCTTCGACGATGTCCACAGGGTGGAGCAGGTCGAATCGCCAGCGAGGCATCTCCACCACAAGACACGATTCCCCTCGAGCAGCCACCGCCATGGACGTGCTGTGTTCGGGTGCGTCGGAGCCTGCAGGTTCCCGTCCAGCCAACCGTCCGCCCATCCGGGTGATGGCTTGCTCAAGTTCGGTATCGTCCAGCGCTCGACCCAACAAGTCGTTCACCAGTCCTTCGGGCACGGTGTGACGCATGGCATCGGGTCGAGGCATGGTGACGGAGGTCCCTTCGCAGGTGGTGATGTCCACCGACTGGATGGTTCCGCCGCGTTCTTGCAGTTGCAAACACACCAGCATGAGGGCTGCTTCACAGGCACGTGGGTCCCAGCCGGTGACGTCGATGAAGAAATCCTCGGTGGTGTGGGTGACCGTGGTGTGCGCCCCGTTGATGATGGGGGGGAACGAAAGGACATCGCCGTTGCTGTCCTCGATCAACGGCACGCGGTCCATACCGTCCAACAGATGGGCGTAGTCCTGCCCTTTGGGGTGATGCTCAAGGATTTCATCGATCGTCATGGGCTCGGTTTCCCCGAGCGGCACAAAGGCCGTTGACCTCGGTACTGCTTTGGCATGGAAGGGTGGACTCAACCTTGCCAAATCGTGGACGCCAATGGAGGCGCGCTTGCGCCCGCGCCCAAGGGCGAAGTGAAGTTTTTCCTGGTGGTCCATGAGGGCTTTGATGAAGGCCTCGCGCCCCTCGTCGTCAGGGGCCAACTCAACGCCTCGCACCACCGCCGCCAGCATCACCGGGCGCACATCGGCCAGCGCTTCATCCACCGAGAAGGCGATGCCACTGGGCGATGAGGGAAGGTCCGGGGCACTCGGTGCCCCGTGGAGGAAGGGTCGCATGGCAAACGCCAGGGTTTCTCCGCTGAGGAGGTCGGGGCGGTCGGGAAATATCTCGATGTCCAATTGTGTTTCAGTGCAACCGTCGATGTCGGTGCCCAACAAGGGCAACCGCTGTTCAAGGTCGTCGATGTCGTGGTGAAATCCATGTTGACCCATCAAGTCGGCGAGCAGTTGTTGAGGGACAGAGATCGTTGGCATGATGTCACCTACCTTGCGAACCAGTGGGGCAGCGGTCGACCGTAGCCAGCCAAACGCAATCCGCTGACGGCGGCTGTTTCGGTGTCGAGCGCCCGAAGGTGGTGGCGCTGGAGCAAATCCACGCTTGCCACGCCAATGCGTCGCAATTCATCCGCCAGGTCCGTCTGGGTCCCGGACAACCACAAGGCCACATCCTCAGCGTCGGCCATGGGGACTTCGCTGGCAACAACGCCCACGCCCGAGGCCAGCAGCACCGCAAGGTCGTGACCGGTGGCGGCGAAGCCAAGCAGCGCACCGCATTGCGTGGATGAGCCAGTCAGGTGTTCCTTGGAGGACCGGCCAATCAACGGCAGGGCAGCAGCTTCACTGATGCCGCTGCCGTCTTCGATCCTTGCCAAAGCGAGGTGCACACCGTGATGAACGGACGATCGGTGGAGCGATTGGACCCGACCGATGCCCTGGATGAGGGCGGTGGGAGCACGTTCCTGTGCCAGGGATTTCATGGCCACCAGCAAGCCGTCCAATTGTTCCGGAGTCATGGCGGGGAGCCGATCGAGGTCGACGGCGATGCCGCCCGAATGAGGGAGTTCCTTCGCCAAGGTTGACAGGTTGTCTACATCGGCGACCAAGATGTCGACGTTCCTTGGTGACGCGTGCACCAGCATGGGGTGTCGGTCCATCACACCGGTTGCCGTGTCGCTTGGCTCCATGGACGAGCGCTCGAAGCCGGGCGGGAGATGGGGGATCATGGGCATGGGCAGGGCGAGGGCGTTCACATCGTCGGTGTTGCCAACAAGCGCCACCGTGTCCACCGTTGCGTAGGTTGGAAGGGCTGCTTGCTCATGCGACGTGAGTCCCACGGACGAGAGGTCTCCTGCCGACACCATGCTTCCCATGCCTTCCACTGTGGTGGCATGAGGTGCAGCGCACAGGCAGACGGCATCGCTTGGAACGTGCATGGATTCATCGCCGATGTCGCTGTTGATCTGCTTGACTTCCTTGGTGTTCAGCGGCCGCAACATCACGCCCGGTGGGGGGCTTGGGCACCGTCCATTGACCACGATGAGGCCACCGGCCATGCCGGCGCCGGGGTCCGGCCCCACATCGCCATGAATCACAATGAGTCCATCGCTCATGCCGCCACCAACGCGTGCACCTGCAGGTCCACGGACCACCAAACGGCCGCCTTGCATCATGGCGCCAGCATCGTGACCGACGCCTTCGAGCACGGTGATGTCGCCGTCGACCATACGGAACCCAACGTAATCTCCAGCCAGTTGTTCACACCGAATGCTGGTCCCGTTGTTGCCGGCTCCGAGGAAACCACCCGCATCGCCTTGAAGGGTGAACGACCCGCCCAATCCAAAAGCGGCAATCCACGACCCCAACACACCCAGCGCACGAATTCGAGCACCCTGAGGCAGACCGGGACAAAGCCCCAATTCGCCGTTTTTGGGCACGGGGTCGCCGGCGTTCGTCCACCCGATTCGAAGAATGGCGTTTTGCTGAGCCGCAGCTTCCAGTCGGGGCCCAAGTTTGGCGTTGATGTTCAGCGACCGTTGGACCGCATCGGCGTTGCCGGCCATGGTCTGTCGTTCGGTTCCTCGCACAAATATCCATCCGTCCAACCGGCAAGGGAGAGGGTGTCCTTTCGACCTCATCTCACCCGCTCACGAATCCTTATGTGCGGTCTGTGAGAGGGAATGTTCGGGGAACCTCATGACCATCAACGTCGCCATCAACGGGTACGGAACCATCGGAAAGCGCGTCGCTGACGCCGTGGACGCACAGGACGACATGGTCATTGTCGGGGTGACGAAAACCCGCCCGTCCTTCGGGTGCGATCTCGCTGTGCGCAAAGGCTACCCGCTCTACTGCACGTTTGACGATCAAGAGCGCATCGATGCCTTTGCAGATGCCGGTTACGAATGCCACGGAGGTTTGCGTGACCTGCTGGCTGTGGCCGATGTGGTGGTGGATTGTTCACCCGGTAAAGTCGGTGCCGCCAACAAAGACATCTACATCAACGCCGGGGTCAAGTACATCTTTCAAGGCGGTGAAAAGCACGCCATGGCGGGATTGTCGTACACATCGTCCGCCAATCACGCCGAGAACCTGAACGCCGTGGGAACACGGGTGGTGTCCTGCAACACCACTGGATTGTCCCGAACCCTCGTACCCCTATACAATCACTGCGGTTCGCTGTCGGTGGAGTGCACCATGATTCGACGTGCAGCCGACCCCGGCGATTCGGCCAAAGGCCCCATCAACGCCATCAAGCCTGTGCTCAAGGTGCCGTCGCACCACGGGCCCGATGTGATGACGGTGAAACCCGAAATTCAGATCAACTCCATGGCCGTGGCCGTTCCGACCACCCTGATGCACTGCCATTCCATCGTGGCGATGTTGCCCGACGGTCACGGTTTGACCACCGAATCGGTCCTGGCGATGTGGCGTGAGCAGCCCCGCATCATCATCATGAACGGAGCAGAAACCGGCATCACCACCACGGCTGAGGTCATGGAATATGCACGTGACATTGGCCGAAAGTGGGGTGATCTCCACGAAATCTTTGTTTGGGAGGATGGCGTGAAGCTCGACGGCAACACCCTGTACTACTTCCAAGCGATTCACCAGGAATCGGACGTCATTCCCGAGAACGTCGATGCCATTCGTGCCCTGATGGGCACGGAAACGGATTGGTTGGTCAGCGTTGCCAAAACGGACGCTGCCATCTCCGCCTACAACGGGCTTTGACACGGACGGGTCACACGCACCGATGAGGTGTATTGAAAAGTGGGCCACGGTTCCTCGTGGCATGCGTTCACGGGCAGGCCTCTGGCTCGTCTTTTGGCTGATGGTTTCGTTGCCGCTGACGGCCGTGGTATCATCCGCTGCTCCCGACCCATCGTTGTCGGGTGAACATGCAACTGAACTCCCTCAGAATCCAACCGAAGACGAACGTTTGCTCCGAGCATCGGCGCACTGGAACTTGCTTCCTGAACCGGCCCTCGAAGCCGGTCATTGGGCAGCATCGACCGGCTTCATTCACTTGGCAGCTGGTTCGTTTGACCCTCTTGTCACCGAAGGCCCGGATGTACCCACTGGGTTCGGTCGTCTCGGCGATGCACAGCAAACCGGTTTGGCGATGGTTCAACTGCACCGCGCCGACGGCGTGTTGATGGAGGCATTGGCCAAGGAACACGGTTTGACGGTGTTGGACGTGCTCCACGACGAGGCATGGTTGGTCCGATTGCCCGATCCACCCATGGACGCCATGCATCGATTGAACGGTGACGAGCGCATTCGCTGGGTCGGGCATCAGGCCCCGGGATGGCGGGTCGAAACGTCACTGTTGGAGGTGCCTGACCAGGTGGCTGCGTTGACCTTGGTGCCCACGCCTGATTTGCATGCAGGTGGTTACGACGCCCTCTCGACGGACCTGGTTCGATACGGGGCCAACGACGCCTGGTGCGACGCCTGGCTCTGCCGTGCCAGCGTTCAACCCGACTTTGCCGCCGTTTTGGTGCAAAACGTGGCACACGACGGGCGCATCATGTGGACCGAACCGTCCGCAACGATGTCCCCTCACAACGCCGTTGCATGGTCCATCGCAGGTGTGGCCGATGTCACCTCGAATGCATCCTTTACACTCGATGGTTCGGGTGAGATGATCGCCATCACCGACACGGGACTTGATCAAAACCACCCCGACCTAACCGGACGCGTGGCGGGAACGCTGACCCAGTTCGGACTGGATCCGTCACCCGCCGATACGAACACCGGTCATGGCACGCACGTCGCCATCACGGTGGCTGGCAACGGGACGGGCAACGTTGATGCTCGGGGTGTTGCGCCCGCCGCCAACATCGTGATGTATGCGCTTGAACACGACCCAACGGGCGTGTTTGGACGCATCGGCTCGATCTACGACATGCTTCGAGACGCCGAACAAAAAACGGCACGCATCGCCGTCAACGCGTGGGGCCTCAACGGCAACTACGGCCAATACACCGCCGACGCCCGTTCCGTGGACGTGTTTGTTCGTGATCGGTCAGACTTGACGCCCGTCTTTTCTGTGGGTGACCGGGGAGCACAAGGTGCTTCCCAAGTGACCTCGCCCGGGACCGCGAAAAACGTGCTGGCTGTTGGGGCATCCACCACGGGTGCAGGTGGTACCGCAGTGCCGGGGCAGGTGGCCAACTTCTCCTCGCTCGGTCCAGCGCTTGATGGGCGAATCAAGCCCGATGTTGTCGCGCCAGGTGTGGGCGTTTGCTCTGGGCTGGCTGAAGAAGCCCGGTTCCCTGCAGGTCCCGATTGTTTGACCGGCACGCACGTCGGTGGGAACGCCTACTACATGTCCTTGTCCGGAACCTCCCAAGCCACCGCCGTTGCCTCGGGGGTCGCCGCATTGACTCGTGAGTTCATTCGTGAACAAGTCGGTGTGAATTCACCCAGCAGCGCCCTGGTCAAGGCCGTCCTCATCAACGGTGCCGAAGACATGGACACCCCCGACATCCCCAATGCACTCGAGGGGTGGGGTCAGGTCGACTTGGAGCGAACCGTTATGCCGATGAACGGGGCCACACCGCTGGACACCTTTGTCGACGACACCTCGGCGCTGAACCCAGGCTATGCGCTGCTCTATTCGTTTGACCTCAACCCCGGTCACGGCGTGGACATCACGTTGGCCTGGACGGATGAAGCCGGCAGCGCCAACACGGCCCAAAACCAACCTCGCCTCGTCAATGACCTTGACGTCACCCTTCAAGGGCCGAACGGTGAGTCGTACCTCGGCAATGTGTTTTCCAACGGGCATTCGACCACGGGCGGTTCCTCGGACACGATCAACAACGTGGAACGCATCCGCATCGATGCCGGAAGCCTGCCCGACTCGCTCGAAGGATGGACGGTCCGTGTCGACCACAAGCAAGGCACCACCCAACGGTTTGCCTTGGTGGTGGCCGCTGTCGCCACGCCAACGCCTCAGGCCGATTTGGTGGTGTTCAACGGCAGCATCGTCACCTCGTCCACCGAACCCCTCCGAAACGACTTGATCTCCATCCGCATGGCTTGGATGAATCAAGGGACCGCCAGCACGGCAGGGTTTGACGTGTTGCTTGAGGACCTCACAACCGGCCAAACCTTGGCTACCGCAAGTCGAAACGGCCTGGCCCCCGGTGCTTTGGACTCTTATTCCATCTTCCATCAATTCACCACGACGGGAACGCATCGCCTTCGTTTGTCCATCGACACCACCAACACGGTCAGCGAACTCAACGACGGCACCACCGGGGTGGACAACAACATCTGGGAACAGGACGTTGAGGTCAAAGCGCTGGGTGTCCGCGTGGTGGTCAACAACGACGACGGGACCGTCCCACAAACGCCGGAGGAACGAGCGGACAACGCCGTGTTGACCTTGGATGTGGCCAACGATTCGGGGATCGACATCCCGTTGACCATCCTGCACGAAGGAAC
>JAYOBJ010000008.1:0-6597 GCA_038104845.1 Methanobacteriota archaeon | reverse complement strand
ATCACCGTCATGCCGCAGGAGTCGTTCACAGTCGACCTGTCCGACGATGATGGTCCCCTTGGCCCCTCGCAAACGGCGGCGCCCATCTCCGTGGACTCCGGACAACGCGTCCATCTCAACGTGACGGTGCAGAACACCGGCAACATTGCGGTGGACCTTGAGGTGTCGGCCCTGCCCGACAACCCGCAGTGGGCCATGCAGGTGATGCACGGCGAGGATGTGGACAACCGACGGGTGACCCTCACGCTGGCACCCGGTCAAACCGCCCGGGTTGAGCTTCTGTTCGCCGTACCGTTGACGGCCGAAGAGGACGACTTCAACACCTACACCATCCGAACCGAACGAAGCCTCCAAAATTTCGTTCAAAACGTCACGACTCTCATCGTCAGGGAGGAACTTGGCGTCGAGCTGTCGGGGCCCGAAGCCAACGAGATCGCTGTGAACGTCTCCGATGCCTTCTCGTACGGCGTGTTCACGGTTCGCAACACCGGTAACGTGCCGTTGGGATTGACCTGGACCCATGGTTTGCTCCCCGACGGTTGGACCCTTGGATTTGCCAACCCGTCCACCTACCTTGAGCCGAGGGAGGTCCGCTCGGTTCGGCTCGGGTTGGTCCCGCCCGCTCAAACCCCTGCCGGTGAACAAAGCTTCGACGTTCTCGTCGTTGTCAACGGCACCAGTGCTGGCCGGTTCGTGGAAGCCAGTTCAACCGCCAGCGTTCGGGTGGAGCCCTCCATGTTCGCCAACATGACGGTGGTCGGTGAGTCCATCAACACCTTCCAATCCGTGAGCAGGGACGCTGGAGCCGTGCAAACACTGACGATCCGAAACGACGGAAATCTTCCGTTGAGCGACACCGCTTTGACGGCCGTTTTGGTGGACGCCTTGGGTGAACAACGAACGGACTGGGAGGTCGAACTTTCGATCAACGATGTCGACGGATTGGCCGTTGGTGCCTCCCAGAACATCACCCTCACGTTGCGACCCAACAGCGACACTGCACGCGGCTTGGCCACCCTTCACCTGAACCTCACAGCGAACGGCGTGACGGTCGCCACCCTTGAACAACCGGCCTCCGTCGAGTCGGCGACCGGCGGTGGCGGCCTGTTCGCCGTCTTGCCGCCTGCTGCCAGCGCTGCTGTCGTGGCGGTTTTGCTCATTGGTTTGCTCGTTGGGGCACGGCGCATGAAGCGAAGCGGTGAACTGACGGACGACGGCCTCGATTTGGTGGCCCCCGATACCCATGCACGCCCCGATCACTTGGGGGAGCGGCGTGAGGAGGCCTTGGACATCAGCAGCGCCATCAACGACATTGCGAGTGCCGAGGTCAGCGACGAAGAAATCGCCGCAGCCATCATGCAATCCATGGACCTTCCCAGCACGCCTGCTGCACCTCCTGCAGGGTTGCCGCCCGGTGGCCTGCCGCCCCGTGCCCTTCCTCCCATGGGCCTTCCACCTGCCGGGATGCCACCTGCGGGCTTGCCGCCCGCAGGCTTGCCGCCAGCGGCCGCCAATGTGGCGAAGGCCGTCCCCAATCTTCCACCGCCCGCTCCTGCTGCATCGCTCGGACCACCTCTGCCCCCCACAGGATTACCACCGGGGTGGACCATGGAACAGTGGCAACACTACGGTGAGGAGTGGCTGCGGCGCCAACAAGGTTGAGTCGGCTACCTTGAAAGGCCAAAGGTGTTCCCACCCCCATGAGCAGCATCGTTTTGTTCGGCCCGCCGGGTGCAGGAAAAGGCACCCAAGCCGCCCGGATCACTGAATCCACCGGCCTCCCTCAAATCTCGACGGGTGACATGCTGCGTGCCGCTGTGAAAGCCGGCACGCCCATTGGTGTGGAAGCAAAGGGGTTCATGGAGCGGGGCGAGCTCGTCCCCGATGCTGTGATCTTGGGTCTCATCGAAGAGCGCTTGACCCATGATGACGCTCAGGACGGCGTCATGTTTGACGGGTTTCCACGCACCGTTCCACAAGCCGAGGCCTTGGCCAAATTGACCACCATTACCCACGTGCTCGCCATTGAAGTGCCCGATGAGCGCATCGTGGAACGCATCTGCGGCCGGCTCAGTTGTGGCAACTGCGGCGCGGTGTACCACGATGCCTTCAACCCGGTCCCAGAAGACGGGTGCACCTGCGGTGCTTTCGAGCCAAAGCGTCGAGCCGATGACAACGAAACGACGGTCAACAACCGATTGAGCACCTACCACCAACAAACCGCTCCCCTTGCCGCATGGTACCGTGAACGAGGGATTTTTCACGCTGTGAACGGGGACCGCGACATCGAGGCGGTGGCTGAAGATTTGTTGGCCGTGCTCGGTTGAGGTGACGTCATGGGGCGGCGACGCAGGTCCAAGCGGGGTGTCGACCGCCGACGTTCGGCGCTCGAGGCGCAGGCACACCTGCTGGGCCTGATGGAACGTTCGCACCAGTTGCCCGAAGCGTTGGTCCGTTCAAGCGCCGTTCATCTCATGAACGTGAGTCAACGGCATCGGCTGCCGATTCCTGCTTCACACCGGCACCTGGTGTGTCGGAAGTGTTGGGCGCCCCACAGTCTCACGTCCAACGTCCGGGTTCGGATTCACGGTGGCCAACGCATCGCCACGTGTTTGGTGTGTTCCAACATCCGTCGCCTCGGCGGAGGACCGAAGGCCCACCGTCGTTCAGTCAAGGACGTGATGCCTTGACCGATGTGCCGGCTTCCATCCTTCGCGAAGCCAAATCGCGTGAGTTCCAACCCAGCGTTCGCATCGGCAAAGCTGGGATTACGACGACCGTGGTGGAGGAAATCGATGCACAACTGGCGAAACGGCGCCTGGTGAAGATCAAGGTCAACAAGGGCCTGTTCGAGCGTGAACAACGGCATGAAGTGTGGGCCTACCTTGCAGATTCAACGCGGTCAACCCTGGTCTTGCAACGCGGAAACATCGGTGTTTTGTGGCGCCTGTAATCGTGGGCAACCAAAGGGCCAAAAGGGGCCCTTCTGTGGCCATCATCAGGACGAGAGTGCGATGAACAGCCATCTATTCACCAACCGAACGCGACAGGTGTCGTTTGCCCTTCTCTTGATGACCGGCTTCATGATGCTCATGGGACGTTCTTCCGCCGCCGGCGGTGGGGGTGTTTCCCTTGAGGTCCACATCCGTGACGGAATGGGTTCAGAGGCGATTTGGGTCGGTTTGATCATCCTCATTGCGGTCTATGCCCTCATCATCTTTGAGTGGGTCCACCGAACCTTGGCTGCCGCAGTCGGCGGTTTGCTCGCCGTTCTCGCGCTCAACTACTACGCTGAAGAGGACACGTTCACCCTGGCTGAAATCACGACCATGATCGACTGGGAAACCATTGGCCTGCTCCTCGGAATGATGGTCATGGTTGGCATCTTGTCCAACACGGGTGTGTTCGAATACTTTGCCGTCCTGTCCTACAAGAAAAGCGGTGGCTCCATCTGGACCCTTGTGGTCATCTTGTGCACGGTGACGGCGGTGCTGTCGGCGTTCCTCGACAACGTGACCACCATGCTCCTGCTCACGCCGGTCACGATTCAGTTGGCCAAAGTGTTGGACATCAAGCCGATCCCGCTGCTGATTTCAGAGGTCTTGTTCTCGAACATTGGTGGTGCAGCGACCATGATCGGTGACCCTCCCAACATCATGATCGGTTCGGGCTTATCTGCTTCAAAAATTGAGGCGGCTGGATACCCCGAAATGGCGCAATACGGGGTGACGTTCAACGATTTCATCATCGAAATGGCACCGGGCATCCTGATGTGTGTGGTTCCATCGTTCATGTTCATCAAGTGGTTTTACCGCGATGAGTTTTCGGGCACCCGCATCCGTGACGTGGCCGAGTTGGAAGCCAAGTACGGGATCAAGGACCCCGCCATGCTTCGTGTTGCAGGTGTCATCCTCGCCCTTGTGATTGTGAACTTCTTCCTTCATCCCGTCACGCACATCGCCGTTTCCTGGATTGCCCTTGTTGGCGCCGTTGTCATGCTGCTGGCCACCGACCGCCATGAACTCGAAGAACCCCTCCACCACGTCGAGTGGACCACCCTCCTCTTCTTTGCCGGCTTGTTCGTGCTGGTGCATTCCTTGCAATACATGGGCGTCATCGACTTCATCGGCACCTATGTCGAGAAGTCGATCGCATACTTCGGCAGCGATTCTGGGGACGGTCAAACGGTTCGATTGGCAGCAGCCATTCTGATCGTGTTGTGGGTTTCGGCCATCGCTTCGGCCTTCATTGACAACATTCCTTACACCGCCACGATGATCCCCATCGTTTTGCAAATCTCCGACAGCCTCGGTGCATATCTGCTTGATCCACTCATCTGGGCCCTCGCCTTTGGGGCCTGTTTGGGCGGCAACGGCACCTTGATCGGTGCTTCTGCCAACGTGGTGACGGCCGGGATGTCCGAGGACGCCGGTTACCCCATTTCGTTCAACGAGTTCTTCAAGGCCGGTTTCCCGGTGATGATTCTCACGACCTTCATCGTTTCCATCTACATGCTGCTGGTCTTTGTCGTGGGCGGTGAGGACGGTGCAGGCTTCATCAAACTCATCTTGGTCGGCATCACCACCGTCGGCGTCATCATGCAACTGTCCCGTGGTCGAGCGAAGGGCAAATCCTTCGCTGAGGCGCTGGTTGACGACGAAATGGACGCCATCGGCGAAATCGTCGCCTCGACCAAATCGAAGGCTGCGAGCCTGATGCGTAGCGAAGAAGAGTGAACACGACGGTGCGTTGAGTTCAAGTCCTTGGCCGCAGAGCGCTGGATGAGGGACGGGCGTGTTTGAGTGCGACGTGTGTGGCTTGTTGTCCCTTCGGGGACCATCGTGCCCTGCATGCGGCAGCCAACTTCGCACCGACCTCTCAGCAACCATGGAGGACGACGATTTCGTCCCGACGGAGGTTCCCGGACTGGAAGAGGCGGCCGATTCTTGGTACGATCTTGAAGGCATGGAGCGCCCTCTTGATTCAACCGACATGGCCGATGCACAGCCCGTGGTCGGCACCCTGCCGTTCGGTTTCCAAGGCGAATCGCAAACATACCGGCCGAATTTGCCGTTCGGTATTGGGAGTTTTGCTCAGGGGATGCCCTTTTCCCAGGCCGATGTGGACGTCCAGGCACCTGCTGAACCCCCGTTGCCTTCCTCAAGAGCCCCATCCCTCGATGCACCGGTGATGCAACACCAGCCCAAGATGGAGGCGCCTCACACCGCTGTCTCACCGAGCCATGCACGGGGAAAGGGCAAACGCACGCTGGCACCCGGTGAGCAAACTTCGGTACCGCTTCCCGGCCGGGCTCCAGCAGATGCCAAGGGTGCAGCGTCGAACAGTGCATCGCATCGATCGGGCGAGGTGGAACGCGTGCCGCTTCCCACCCAGACGCTGGTTTCCACATCAACGTCAACAGAAGTTCCAGCCGGGACAGCGGACGACGCGTCGAGCGTGGACGTCCCCACATCATCGCCGCTTCCTCCCTCGCCTTCTGCACCGCCGCCCGCTGAGGTCGATGCTACCACGCCCGTGCGGCTATCGACTGCACGCTTGGTCACGCCATCTGCACCGATGGGCGTGCCACCTGCCGAGCCCGAAGTGCAAGCTGAAGCGGTGGATGTGCCTGATTACTGGAATGTGGACGCCCCCATTCCGGATTACACCGAACTGTATGCCGTGGGTGAACAGGTCGTGGAGGTGGTTCATGACAACGTTGAGTCCGACGTGGTGGTGTACGACCATGACGATCCGGAGGCTTCGGCCGTGTTCCATTCCCCGCTGGAAGCCAGTGTGCCCATTGGTCAAACATCCGGGCTTCGTTTGAAACTTCACCCGGCTCAAGCAATGGCTGTTGAGGTGGAGGGTCACCCCGAACACAGTGAGTGGCTGCGAAACGGCTACACTGCGATGGCTTCGTCGTCATGGGGACAAGCTGCACGAGCCTTCCAGCAACTGGCCGGTCAGCGGCCCAACGATGCCGCCGTTCTGAACAATTACGGTATTTCGCTCCTGCAACGCGCCATCGCCATGGCGGAAGCCGAGGGGGACGCTGAGCACCCAACGGTGGCCGCCCAGTTTGAATCGGCCATCCTGGCGCTGCGTGAAGCTGCGAAGAATTCACCCGCCGACGGAGATATTTTGGTGAATTTGGCACATGCACTCCTCGAAAGCGGTCGCAGTGAAAAGGCACTTGGGATCATCAATGTCCACCTCAGCCGTCAACCCAACGATGTCAAGGGGCTCAACACTCAGGCGGTGGCGATGGCCCGGCTCGGACAAATCGCTCATTCCATTGACGTGTTGAAGCGCATCCAGGGCGACGCCACCGCCGCGGAAAACCTGGTGCAATTCACCGGCTGAACGGGCGCATTCGAGAATACGGTCAATCCGACGAAAAAACGACGCTGTGTTCCATTCAGCAGACCCAAGCAGACCGATTTCTTCATATAGAGGACTTCAGTCGGGTGGTTGCTTAGCACCCTGTCATGCACGTCATGGCGGGGGAAGGGCTGAGGAGGGCCTCCCGAGGAGGGGTCTTCTGTTGAGGCCGAATTGGCATGACTAGATACCGAAGGGTTACTCATATGGTGT
>JAYOBJ010000007.1:42647-73227 GCA_038104845.1 Methanobacteriota archaeon | reverse complement strand
GCTACTCACCTTTGAGCACCCCTCCGACTTACACCCCGTATATATGCGGTTCGGTCAACACCGTGCGGTTGCGTGGTACGCCATTGAACGGAGCGGTCTTCAAAGATTTCCCTGCTGGAAAGGATTCTTGCGTTCACCTTCATCCAACCGCCTTCATCACGCTTTTGAACCCTTGACGGGGAACCCTTCGCATGGCCACCGTCCTCCACCCCTTTCTTCGGGACGGTGTCGAAGCACGGGCCTACCAACTTCGTTCCTTGGAACGGGCGTTGACAGGGTCAAGCTTGATGGTGATGCCCACCGGATTTGGCAAGACAGCCGTTCAATGGATGGTCATGGCGGAGCATGTCCGCACGACCAACGACAAAATCGTCCTCATTGCCCCCACAACGGGATTGGTGGATCAGCACGTCAGGATGGCGCGACAATTTCTGCAGGTCGAGGAGGAAGACATCGTCGCCTACACCGGAGAAACACCGCCCAAAAGCCGGCAAGCCAAATGGACGGAAGGTCGCATTTTCATGGCCACACCGCAGGTGGTTCGAAACGACGCCACAAACGGCACCATCGACCTTGGCGAAGTGGCCTTGCTCATCGTGGATGAAGCCCACCACGCCACCGGCAATCACGCTTACGCACAGGTCGGCCGATTGTACCGCACGCAGCGACCGGACGGTCGAATCCTGGCCGCCACGGCCAGCCCGGGCTCCACCCTCCGTCACATCAACGAGGTGAAGACCAACCTCAACGCGTTGAGCGTTGACCTTTCCAAGCGGTCCGAATCATTGCTGCAACCCTACGAAGTGGACATGGTCATCCAACAACACCGTCTTCCCCTGCCCCCCGAGTTGACCGACCTCGCAGCTCCCATCGACGAACACGTCCGCCAAGAAATCGCACACCTCCAGCGGCTCGGGTTCCTCGCCCCCAAGGAGCACATTGCGTCGGGCGACATCGAACGTGCACAACTGCGGGCCAGTCGAGCGATTCAGCAGCGCGACGTCCGTGGCTACGATGCGGCCCGACGTGTCGCCGACCTCCGCCGCCTCCACATGGTCCAGAATTTGATGCGAAGCCAAGGAACCAAGGTGGTCGAAGCCTTCCTCAACCGGGCAGAAATCGAGGGGCGTGAAGGACGAAACACGAACCGAATGCTGGCCCTTCCCGTCGTCCACGCCCTGCGTTTGGCGTTGAACGACCTCGACGAATTGCACCCCAAAACGGGGGAAACGCAACGGTTGGTAGAGGGGGCCTTGCGCGACCGACCCGAAGGAAAGATCCTGGTGTTCACTGAATACAGGGACACGGTGCAACACCTGGTCCAGCTTTTGAACGGGATCGAAGCCGCACGGGCCGATGCGTTCATTGGCCAATCTTCACGGGGCCAACAAAAAGGCATGACGCAACGGCAACAGCTGGAGCAACTGCAACGGTTTCGTGCGGGCGAGATCAACGTGTTGGTGGCCACATCCGTCGGCGAGGAAGGATTGGATGTGCCCGCAGCAGATTTGGTGGTGCTGTACGAACCGGTCCCCAGCGCCGTCCGTGCCATTCAACGACGTGGACGGACGGCTCGCCAACGAGCGGGAACCGTTCACGTGTTGATCGCCGAAGGGTCGAGGGACGTGTTCGTCCAGCGTGCCTCCGAGCACCAGGAGGCAAACATGCACCGATTGCTGGCCAAGATGGTGGCACGGAAGGATTTGTTTCAATTGACCGAGGCCAACCCTCGTGCCTTGGACGCCTTTGAGGTCCTGGACGCCGGTGGTTCAAGGCCAGCGAAAGCCTTTCTGGAGGAGGCAGTGGCTGAAGCCAAGGCAGAGGAGAGCCAAGCGCCACCCACGAACGTCAACAAAGGCCAAGAAGCATCCCGTCCCACTGGACCCTTTACAGCCGATCCTTTGTCGGCACGGGAGCGTCGTCCGAGGGCTCAAACCGGTTTGGAGCGCTTCTTCAAGCAGGATGAAACGGTTGAAGCGCCCTCCTATGCGATCATGAAGCCGGTGTTGAACGCAGCGCTTCGGGAGATGGACGCCATGAGCACCCTCAAGGGTCGAGCCAGCACCGTATGGGTGGACCACCGCGAGGCGAACTCGACGTTGCCGTCCATGCTCAAAGGGCTCGGTTTGGACGTCCGCTTTACCCACTTGCCCAAGGGGGACGTGCGGCTCTCCTCGCGGGTGCTCATTGAGCGAAAGTCGGCTCGTGACCTGCTGGCCTCCATCAAGGACGGGAGGCTGCTGCATCAATGCCGAAGCCTCGCAGCATGTTCCTTGCGCCCGCTGCTGTTGGTGGAACACGGTGAAGGCGGTCATGGAATCCACCCCAATGCCGTGTTGGGGGCGTTGGCCCACATCACGCTTGAGCTTGGCCTACCGGTCATGATGACCAAAGGGGCTGCTGAATCGGCACATTTCATTGCCGTTGCCGCCCAGCAGGAGCAGCGATGGCTGGACGAATGGTGCAACCTCGTGCGCCAACGAACGCCACCGTCCACGGAGATCGATCGTGCTGCTCAAGCCGCACACGAAGCCATCGATGCCTTGATGGGCGAAGCCGACGCTGAACACCCTTGGTTGTTGGAGGGCGTCCCCCTTTTGCATCGGTGGTTCATGTCCTGCCTGGCCGATGCAGGCTTCAACCCGGATGAACGGCAATCCCTCACCGACATGAGTCCTCACCTGGCCTCGGTGGTCACTTTGACGGCGGAGGGGCTGGAGGATGCCTTGGGTTGTTCAAGCGAACGAGCGCGTGAACTTGTGACGGCTTGGGTGACGTGATTCACGAGCCGATGAGGCGAACGCGGGTCTTGAGTTGAGCGAATCGGTCGGGGAAGTAGCCCAGCGCAAACGCAATGATTTCCGTGAGGTGGCACACGGGGACGGTGGTGTTCTTCCCGCTCTGGCGACCGGCCTTCGACTGGTAGGAATCGAGGTTGATGTGCGAAACGGTGCACGCACTGACGACCAATTCGGCGCCGGATTCGATGGCATCGGACAACACAGCCGCCGTCATGGCCAAGGACGAATCTTCGAGTGTGAGCATGGAGGTTGACCCAACGCTCGCACATTTTGAGTCGTAATCCACGGGGGTGCCACCCAAGGCGGTGATCAACTGTTCCATGTAAGTGGGCATGAACGGATCGTCTTGTCCGCATGCACCTGCTCGTTGCATATCAGGGCCGTAATAGGCTGCCACCTTCATGTTCAACGGGTTCTTCACAGCGTCACGGATTTTCTCGAGGCCGACGTGTTCAACAAGGTAGTGCAGGAGGTGGTGGGACGTGGATTCGCCGCTGTATTCAAGCCCGGACGTGCGGACCAGCAAGTTGTTGACCGTGTTGGCGTACACCGGGTCGCGCTTCATGTCGTCGGCCGTGTTGCGCATGATGGCGTGGCTGCTGGCACATGCCGTGATGATGTCCAGACCTTTTTCTTCGGCGAGCGCGAGGTTCCGTGCCACCAAAGCGTCCTGAAGTTTGGGCGTCGCTTGTTTGATCACATTGCCACCGTCGCTGCTAGCACGAGGGAGTTCAACGAGTTCGATGTTGAGCGCTTTGCACATGGGCTGAATGGTGTCCTCTACTTCGAGGGCGCCCGCTCGAGCCACGTTGCCGGGATAGTATGCCATTTTTGCCATGCCCTCACCTCAGAACCTCTGGTCGATTTCGTTGAACAAGCTGACCACTTCATGGTAGTCGTCCACCTTGCTGTTGAACATTTTCGGAATGCGCCCGACCCCTGCAGGTGGGAACAGCAGGCCCTGAAGGCCCCGGAGTGGCGGAGAACCGTTTCGGGTGAAAGCGAGTGCCATCCGGGCGGAAACACCGCTGAAGACATTGCTCACCAAACCGAGCGGCCCAAGCACCTGGCGGTACAGCGTGGTTTCGTTGACGTTGCCTGTCCATTTCACACTGCGGCCGTACCACTTGACCAGACGTCCGGACTTACCGGCGTACCGGGTTTGATTGAGCAAGGCGCTGCGAGCTTCGTTGAGACTGCGGGCGGCCAGTCGGCCGTCCTCGCCGAAGCGCATCAAACTGGCGTGGTCGGCTTCCGACCACACACCGTCCTTCTCCTGAAGTGAGGTCAACAAGGATTGGCGTTGCTTCTCCCCGGTCCTTGGGTCGAGAATGCGCAGCCATTGTTGGAAGTGAACGCCGGGCCCTTCGTAGTGCGGGTCATGAGCGAGGGTATCGGACATGGCTTGGATGAGTTGGAACGACAACACGTCACCGGCCTGGTGGAGCGCTGTGGCGACGGCGGAATCAACCGCACCCATGGCCGCACCGCTTGGCAGGGTCTGGCCCTCCCGTGGGTCGGTGCGCATCCACGGCTCAGCGCGACTGCGGTGGTTCTCAAACCGGCTGGTGTCGACGATCAAGTCACGGACGACGGGATGTCCCGGCAGGGGCTCGATGCGAACGCGACCGCCTTCGGATGTCAAATCACCCACCATGACGGCGTCCGCCAGCACCACGCGACCGTTGACGCGGACGCCGGTGGTGGGCGTTCCTGCGTGAGTTCCGCGACGGAACGCAAGGCTGCCGTCCACTTCACGTTGCATGGTGAGCAGAAGGTCCTGGACCGTGGCGTGGCCAGGAACGGCGCAGGACAAGGTGTCCCAACCCGAGGAAGCGGCTTCGGGGCAGTATCGGAACACCTCGAGGGTGATGTTGAGCGCTTCGCGTTCAATGATGCCAGGGGCGAAGTCACCCTCGACGATGTCGTCGTCGTCGCCAGCACCGTAGGCTTTCATCTCCTCGATCAGTTCCACCTGGAGGGTCCCCGATTCGTCCACACAAGCCAGACGTGGGAGCGCTTCAGCCACCCATTCTTGCCACGGCGGCTCGAAGTCCACGTCGCATTCCTTGATGGGGAACGCTTCCTGACCGCCAAGTGCAGCGAGTTTACCGTTCCAATCGTGGCCGGCTTTGCAGAATTCATCGTACGATGAGTCGCCGATGGCGCACACCGAGAAGTGGGTGCCGGCGAGGGCGGGGCCGTTGGCGTTGATGGCGTTCCACATGCCGTCGGCGTTGTCGGGCATCTCACCTTCGCCCCACGTGGACGTGATGATCATCACTCGCTTCATGGAGGCAAGTTGTTCAGGGTCAAACCCGTCCATGTCCACGACCTTGGCCTCAAGGCCGTAATTTGAGGCCATTTTCGCTGTTTTTTCAGCGAGTCCCGCAGCGTTGCCCGTTTGGGAACCGAACAGGATGTTGAGCGAGCGGTCACCGCCCATCACGGCGGTCAAGGCTTCAGAAGCGCCTGCTGCTGGAGCGGCAGCCGCAGCCACCGGTTCAACAGCCGCTTCAACGGGTGCATCGGCAGCTGGAGCATCGTCGCCGCCTTCGGTCACGAGTTCAAACTTGATGACTTCGACCGGGCATGCCTCGGCTGCCTCGAGGATGATGTCGCCGAGTTCAGCACCGAGCGTGCCAACGAGGGGAGAGCCCCCGGTGTTGCGATCAAAAGCACCGTCAACGCGAACCGCCGCAAGGATCTGAGAGGTTTCATCGGTCACCTGGAAGACTTCAGGACAAATGTCCTGGCAAGCATCGCAGGTGATGCAGTCTTCATCGATCCAGACTTTTGCAACGACAGCCATGGGACTCCCTCTCGCTCACGCTCGGTGAACAGTCCTTCCCACCCGTGAGTGGCCTTTGAAGGTTATTATCTCTCCACGACCGAATCGGGACACTGCGATGGAAATTTTCCCCGCTGTTTTCGTTCACGACCTCACATTTGGAAGTCGCCCATGTCGCCCATACCGTCGCCCATTGGAACGCCCTTGGACGAGATGACGTCGTCGATGCGAAGGATCATGATCGCCGTTTCGGTGGCGGATTGAATCGCTTGTTCAACCACGCGGAGCGGCTCGACAACGTTGGCTTCCTTCATGTTGGCCACCCCCCCCTCGTACACGTTGATCCCAGCGAATTCATCACCGTCTGCGTGCGCTTTGCGGAGTTCAATGAGGGTGGTGACCGGGTCAAGGCCTGCGTTTTCAGCAAGTGTCCGTGGGATGATCTCGAGCGCTGATGCGAACGCTTCGATGGCCATTTGTTCTCGGCCTCCGATGGACTCGGCGTAGGTTCGAAGGTCACGCGACAAGGCAGCCAGCACCGAACCGCCGCCGGTCAACACGGCACCGTCTTCCCAAGCCACGGACACCACGCCCACGGCATCGTCAAACGCACGACGGATTTCATCCACGACGTGCTCGGTTCCACCGCGCAGCAACACGGACACCGACTTGGCCTCGGGGCACCCCGTCACGAAGGTCATGTCCGACTCACCGATCTTCTTTTCCTCCACCTTCGCAGCGCGACCGAGGTCATCGCCGTTCATGTCCTCGACGTTGGTGATGATGGTGCCGCCCGTGGCCTTGGCCAAGGCTTCCATGTCGGACTTCTTGGCCCGCCGAATGGCGAAAATGCCCTTCTTGGCGAGGTAGTGCTGGGCGAGCTCGTCGATGCCCTTCTGACACACCAACACGTTGGCACCGGTGGCTTCGATGGTGTTGACGAGGTTGCGGATGTAGTTCTCCTCTTCTTCGAGGAACATCGCAAGTTGGTTGGGGTCAGTGATTTGGATCTTGGCGTCCACCTCAGTTTTCTTGACTTCGATGGCCGAGTTGACCAGCGCCAGTTTGGCGTCGTTCACCGAGCGCGGCATGCCGGCATGGACGCGCTCCTTGTCGAGCAGAATACCGTCGATGAGGGTGGAATCCTTGATGGAACCGCCTTGTCGCTTTTCGACCTTGATATCGGACAGGTCCACCAGGCGTTCATCGTCCTCGGTGACACCGACGGCTTCAACGGCTCGAACGCAAATGTCGGCCATGAAGGCCTTGACCGCACCAGCAGATTTGCCGGTGAGGGCGGTTTTGGCCACTTCGTGCAGCACGTCGTTCTGGCCTTGGGTGGAAATGCCGTGGCCCTCAAGCAGCCCAATGGCGCGCTCGGCAGCCAGTCGGAACCCTTCGCAGATGACGGTGGGATGGACGTTTTGTTCAATGAGGTCCTCGCTTCGCTTGAGCAGTTCACCTGAAAGGATGACTGCCGAAGTGGTGCCGTCGTAGCAGTGCTGTTCTTGGGTTTTGGCGACCTCAATGATCATTTTCGCTGCGGGGTGTTCGATGTCCATCTCTTTGAGGATGGTGGCGCCGTCGTTGGTGATGACCACATCGCCCATGGAGTCCACGAGCATCTTGTCCATCCCCTTGGGGCCAAGGGTGGAACGGACCGCGTCGGCCACGGCCTTCGCCGCTGCGATGTTGTTCGATTGGGCCGTACGGCCTCGTGTTCGCTGGGTGCCGTCCTTGAGGATAAAAATGGGTGCCTGACCGTTGCCGTACATCGCGCTCGCTCCTGCCTTTCGGCGAGAGCCCGTTCATTTTCAACCCTACGGCCTTGACCGATGCACGCTCGGTTCAGGCTTGGCCGTTCTGTTCAAGCCACTGCTGACCGTAATGGCGCCACTGTTCCATGGTCCAACCCGTTGGCAGCCCGCCCGCTGGCAGCGGCGGCATGTCGCCCTCCGGAGCCGCAGGAGCCGGTGCTTGGGCTGGTGCTGCCGGTGCTGGTGCGGCCGGTGCTGGAGCGGGCGTGGGCATGCTGGCGGGGACGCTGGGCGCTGAGGCGACGGCACCGTAGTTGGCCGAAAGGGAATCCTCGTAACCATCTTCGCCCCATTTGGCATACAAATCGTCATCGTCGTTCTCCACCGAACGCAGAATGCTCACCAAAACAACGGCCCCACCGACCAGAATGAGCACAAACACAACCCACATACCGATGGTCTCAATGGGCAAAGCCGAACTGGCACCTTCCACCTCGCCATTGTCGACATCTGCCGTGCGGACCAAGGTCACTTCCAGTTTAGCCTTGGCTGCATCGCTGACGGTTTCTGAGCGGGCCCACACCGTGATGTTGGCGGTGAGGGTGTCGCCGTTCAAGTTCTTCAGGGTGGTTTCGGTGACGTCGATGTTCAAAGTGATCTCGCGCTGCTCGCTGACCCCGAGTGTGAAGTCCCGGTCAAGGCGCCCGATGGAGGATTGGAACCAAGCGTTGGTTTCGCTGTCGTCGAGTTCCATCACCACGAGTTGGCCCGTGGTGTACTGGTTGCCGACACGCACCACGACCTCGTAATCGCCGGCCTCGTCGATGGTCAGCGGTTGAATGGCGAAAATCTTCAGCCAATTTTGCGAACCCACGAGGTACGTGGCGGAGCCGCTGGCGCTCACCGTGCTGTCAATGTTGCTGGTGGCGATGACGTTGAGGGTCAGTTGCCCTTCAACATCATCGATGAACGAAAATTCGACGCTCACGTTGTAGCTCGCGCCAACGGCGATGACCGGCGTGCTGCCGTCCACGAGGTTCGTGAAGCGTGCCTGCATGCCGGTGGGGGTGTTGAGGCTCATGGCGAAGCTGTCCTCGCGATTTCCGTCGTTGCGGACCTCGAACGCCATGGTCTGGGCCGGATCGCCGGGGATGTAGGATTGACCGGTTTCCTCGTCGGAAACAGAGGTAGCGGCCGTGTCTTCAATTTCAATGCTGAACGAAAGGGAACGAGCAACCGTCGGGTCATCAACGGCCGTGGCTGTCACCGTGACGGTGTAGATGCCGGGCGTCAAACCAATTGGCATTGGAAGGGTCACGGCGATGGTGGACTCACCGTCCCAAGCGTCGAGGACCGGGGATTGTTCAGCGCTGAGTGCGGCTTCGAGGCGCCAGTTGTTCATGGTGATCGAGAGGTCGTACTGCTCGTCGTTGTTGCCAAGGTTCAGCAGCGTGATGTAGACCGAGCGGGCGATGCCGTTGGCCGATCCGGTGTACGACGTCTCCTCGATTTCCATCGCCACTTCTCGGAGGATGGGCACCTCAACGACGCGAGACAGCACATCGGCACCGAACAAGGCCGTGCTGCATGACGGACAAGTGGCTCGGAGGTTGAAGCTCACGTATGGGAACGGGGTGTCAGGACCGAGGGCAGGCGAGGCCTCTTCGGGAGCGGTGATGTTGAGGACGAGGTCCACCCGCTCGCCTTTGCCGAGCACAATGGGGTTCTGCTGAATCACGCCGGTGTCGTTCTCCACGAGCGCCAGCCAACCTTCTTGCTGGAAATCCGTTGCGAGGTTGAACGCAGCATCACGGTTACCGGTGTTCTGGAGGCGGAAGGCAACGTGACCGGAGGCACCAGGCAGCACACTGGTAGCGACCAACGGCACCGAGGAGGTCAACGCCACGCCGAACTGTTCAGACACGGCGAGGTCCATCTCCAGACGGGCCTTTTCGCCCAGCTGGGCGCTGCTGGCGTCGGTGAGCCAAAGGTTCCAACTCTGTTGCTGGACATCGGCCCCTGCGGGAACGGAGAGGTTGACGTAGATCTCTGTGGAAGCTCCGCCGGCGAGTGGCGGCAGGATCATGTTCGTGCCATGGCTGCTGCTGCCGGTTGCATCAACGCGGATGATGGGGAAGGGGGCCATCCACGAAGCGTTCGTCACGTTGGTCTGCAAGCGGATGGTGGCCGGCGAGTATCCGTTGTTGGTCAAGGTGCAGCGGAGGACGGCCAGTTGAGCCGGAGCGACCGTGTAACCGTTCTCGGGGTTGTCGCAATCCATGTCGAGGGTGTAATCGGTGACACGACTGACGCCAAAGTGAACGAAATCGTCAACGTGGAAGCCTTCGCTAGCGACGCTGCTGTCCGAGTTGAACAGGACACTGAACGAGTACGAACTACCGCCCATGAACACGTCGGGGTTGGCCAAATTGGGGATCTCCAACCAAGTCTCTTGCGGGTCCCATGAGAGGTTGGTCCATTGCCCGGGAGCGGCGCTGGGCATGCCTTCAGAAATGTCCCAGCGAACGGATTCGTATTGGTCATCAAGGTTGCCCGAACCTCGCCAAAGTTCCATGTAGACAGCGTCCCCAGCAGCCATGCTGCCCCACGCTTGGAGGTGGAACTGGCTGGACACAAATTCGTTCGTGTAGAACAGGTTGCGGCAGATGTACGCACCGTACACGTTCTGCGTCAGGCCCGTGTCGGGTGCATCGGTTTCACATGACTGGCCGGTTTGGTAGCGGCCGTAGACCAAGCGGGTTGCTTCCGAATTGGACGGGTAGTTGCTGCCGGGAGCCGAGTGGCGCCAGTGAACGTTGCCGGCAGCGCTGGAGGTGCTGTCGGTTTCCCAGGAACCGGCCGAGGTGGCGTCGCCGCCTGCGGCCGGGTACTTTCCGGTGAAGAATTGCTTGGCTGTTGTGGCGGCCGTGGCCTCCATGCTGTTGGCCGTCACGGCCACAGGCACGTTGAGTTCACGCACGTCGTTGGCGTTGGACGTATCGTCGCTGAACATCACGGTAGCACGAACGACGAGTCCGCCTTCGAGGTCGTTGGTCGTGGTGTTGAGGATGGAGTGGGCTGCGCTGGGCGTCCACTGAAGTTGATAGTTGAAGGATTGACCACCGGTCAGCAACGATGTTTCGAAATTGAAGGTCTCCATCACATAACCGATGGGGTGGACGATCTCCACCGCAACGGGTGCAGCTTCACCAATCGCTGATTGACCGTAGCGCTGGATTTGCAAGTTGATTTGGACGCCGCGGTCAACGAAGATGTAATCCACTTCGGTTCCGTCGGATTGAATCCACTGGCTCGTGTTGCCTGCGGCCACATCCAATTCGAGGGTGCGAACGGTGTAGTCGTCGTTGGTGCCGCCGCGACCGGAAGCGGCCTGTGCCGGCACGACCATGTTCATGGCCACGGTCTGGAGCAACAAGAGCAAAATGATGGAGAAGGGCATCATACGGCGCATGGTCATCAACGCTCATGCGAGAAGGATTGAGCATATGAACATGGCCGTTCCTTGGTCCGTTTTCACCCATCCGAATGAACGCTCAACCATCGTTGTCGATGTCGAACCCACGAATGACGGGCTCATCGTGCCCAACGTCGACGGGCCGACGAAGGTCTTCATCAACCCGCCCGTTGGTTGATGTTTCGTTGGCCGACGGTTGAGGCAAAGGTTCGCCGCCAGAGGACGCCACCCATGCACCGATGTCCAAACCGTCGACAATCGAGGCGCTGTCCGCCTCCGGCGAGGCGGCACTGGGCAACCGTGCCATGTCGCCCTGGGCTTCGGCCAACACGTTGACCAGCAACGGTTGCACCAACGCCGGGCGGTGTTGATGCTCATGAACCACCGTTTGCTTGTGATGCTGGTGATGCAGGCGTTCGACCGATGAAGACAAGGCGTCGAGTTGGTCCTGCACCGCATCCTCAACCTCGGCCACCTCCGAGCGCATCCATTCCGGTGGCTGGGCCGATCCACCGCCCAACACAGCCAACGTAGTGAAGGCAGCCATGGGCATCACGGCCAGAGCGGTCAGCAGGTTGAGAAACGATGTCTCGGGGATGGAATGTGCAGAAATCATGGCTTCAAACACGTGCTGTTCAAATTGAAAGTTGAGGGTCATGTCCGCACCAAACACACGCTGAACGATGGAGGAGGAAATCTGGCCCATGGACCAAAGCAACAGCACGGGAAAGGCCCATGTCACGCGAAAGGTGTTGCCCAACAATTTCCTGGCCAGACTGGCCAAGGTGATGTACCGGCGAGCGAAGCGGGGAAACAGGCGAATGAAGAAATACAGACAGACGCCGTAGAGAAGCAGCGCCAGTTCCAACTGACGGTGTTGCGCCACCACGCCATCGGGAAACACAAGAACGAGCACCAACGGGATGGTGGCCAAGGCCACTTGGAACGGAATGGCGAGCAGAATCAATGATCCGCGGATGGTCCACAGGGGGTGGCCCTGTGCGCACCGGTCGTGAACGAGGAGCGAAAGGCGCCCGTGCGATGAACGGGCATACTTTCGACGTGCGTGCGCCCTGTGAGCCCCGCTGTGCGGGTTGCGGGTGAACCCCATCGCCATTCGCCAGCCGCCGTGTTCGACCACCCGCAGCGGGGTGAATCCGCCGAACACCAGGGCCAGCATCAGCGCCGTCATGCCGTACACCAACGACGCCAACCCAATCCATGGAAGCATGTCCATGCTGATGCTGAGCGAGAGTTGGCCATTGGACGCTCCGAACACCACGAGGTAGGTGAGGGAAAACGCCACCATGGGCGTCACGAAGATCTGCCCGATGAGTTGGAAGGTCAGGCCCAACCTCGCCACGAGGGAACCCTTGGAGGACGAACCTTCCATGGTCCGGGTCTTCGCACATCGGGACCTCAAAGGTTCCCCTTGCGAATCCGGACCCTCATGGCTTCTGTTCCTTGGAGAACTTCGCCGGGTTGGTCAGGGGGTAGCCATCCGTGATGAGCAAGCGGACCCACCCTTTGAGCCGTCCATCGCTGCGACGACGACCCAGGTCGGGGCGAGCCATGTTGTCGAGCAGCGTCCCGCAACACCGGCAGACCACCCCGTCGTGGTACCAATGAGGGTCGGCCAACTCGCAGCATGCTTCGACCCCGTTGCTGCGGTCCATGACGGACTGGAGCCGCTCGGCGATGCCACGGGTCCACGGCGCTGGGCGTCCACCTCCGGCCGCAGCTTGCAGCCTCGACAGCACCAACCACGAAGCGGCCAACCACAAACCGAACCCAAAGGCCGGCGAGCCCCAGCGGAGGCTGGCGGCGCCAAAACCCATCACCATGGCGGCAACGATGAGCGAGGACCAGTAAAACGAGCGCAGGTGCATCACACGTTGGGTCAGATGGGGGGTCAACGCCATGGGTTCGGGGTGAGGCTCAAACCGGAGGTTGAACCCTTTGCTCCGGGTCATGATGAGCACCGGCAGGCGGGGCCCGACATGTCCAATGAACGCCCCGAGCGCCATCAGCAACACAGTGGCCGTCAAACCCACGGATTCAACCCACCTGTTGCAAACGCTTCAAGGTGGCCTCCACCTTGTCCATCCCTCGGCGGATGTCGGCCTGGCTGATGGTGTAGGCAAAGCGGAGATGACCTTCGCCAGACGGCCCAAACGCGCTACCGGGTGAGCAAAGAACACCGTCTTTGAGCATCTCCAACGCCACCTCTTCCGACGTCATGCCTTTCACGGTCACCTTGGGGAAGACGTAGATGGCCCCTTTCGGCCGATGGCATTGGACACCCGGCATGGCGTTCAGTCGGTCGACGATCAAATCGCACCGTGCTTGGAACTCTCGGGCCATCAGATCCGGGTAATCGTTGGCCTGCTCCATCGCCGCCAACACGGCGTACTGCATGGCGTCGTTCGAACATGCCGAGATGTAATACTGAATTTTCACCACCTGCTTCATGGCATCGAGGTTGCTCGAGATGATGTAGCCAATCCGCCAGCCGGTCATGGCGAAGGTTTTGGAAAACGAATTGACCACGAGCACTTTGTCGTAATCGGTCCCCATGAACGACACGTGCTCTCCACCAAACACGATGCGGTCGTAGACCTCGTCGGAGATGATCCACAAATCGTGCTTCTTGGCAAATTCGAGCAGTTCATCGCGCTGCGCCTCGTTCAATGTACCCCCAGTGGGGTTGCTGGGGAAATTGTAGAGGATGGCGACCGTGTCGTCGTCAACCAGCGCCTCAAGGTCGCTGACGTCGGGAATGAATTCATTCTCGAACAAGCAAGGGTAGTACTTCGCCTCACCACCAACCAGCGTCGCATCCGGCCCGTAGAGTGGGAAGTACGGCTCGGGAAGCAGGACGTTGTCACCGGGGTTCACCAAGGTCATGAACAGGTTGAGCAGCGCGTTGGTTCCTGACATGGTCATGCACACGTTGTCCTCGTTCATACCGGGTTGATAGGACGACCACGACTCGGCAATTTTTCGTCGCAACGCTGGCAACCCGGCCGTGGTCGTGTACTTGTTTCGTCCGTCCTTCATCGCTTGGTGAAAGGCTTCAATGGCGATCTCCGGGGGTTGGAAATCGGGTTCACCCAAACCGAAGGAAATGACGTCGTCCCCAGCCAAATCGAACATTTTGCGAACGCCCGTCGGCTGGATGGCCAAGGCTCGGTCGCTGAACGTGCGCATGCTGGCCCGAGTCCGAGCCTCCATTTGAACCCCGTTCATCCAACCAAGGCCCGCTTCCCTCAGGACGCAACGTCACCGGGCGGCGGTTCATCCCCGGAAACAACGGCAGAAGGCAGCAATTCAGCCTCCAGGACCCCGTTGCCGTTCAGGCCTTCACCATCAGCGGAGGAGGCCAAGTCCAACCGCTGTGGCGGGTCAATGCGGCCGAAGAGGAACACGAGCAGCATGAACGCAACCACCAGTCCGGCCAAGCCGAACGAAAGACCGGCGCCCGAGGCACCCTCAAGGCCCACTCCCGTCCCCGTTACCACCGTGAACACGGACAGCGAGGGCGCCCCCTCGGTGTTGAGTCCGCGAACCTCAAGCGTGTGGTTGCCCGAGGCCAACTGAGCAGGATCCAAAGCGATGGTCCATTCGAACCGCTCGAGCGCCGCCAGTTCACCGGGTGTTGCAGCGTACGCGACCTCGAACCAATCACTGCCGTCAAGCCGGGCCTCGACCGAAGCGATGGCATCGTTCTGACCCCAAGCGAGGCCGCGTACCTCGAAAAGGCCCGTCGTTTCGTTGAGGGCAGCGGAGGTGATGTGGACTTGGCTGGACACATCAATTTGGCCCGTCAGGCCTTCTTCCTTCAGGAAGAACGCCATCTCAACGGCTGCAAGCGCATCGACCATGCCCCATCCGAAGTCACGGTTCCAAAAGGGGTCCACCTCGGGTGCAGAGGGTTCACCGCGCCGCTCGGCCGTGAGTTTGAGGATCTCCTTCATCTCAGCCGGCGAGAGGTCGGGGTTCGCCTCGATCATCAAGGCCAAGATACCCGAAACGGCGGGCGTTGCATAGGATGTCCCGGACCCGCGGCCGGTGTAACCGTTGTTGGCGGCATCGCCGCCCAACAGGTTGTTGCAGCCGCCGGACGTCACGCAGCCTTCCGCTTGGATGATGTTCGTTCCCGGAGCGGAAACCTCGGGCTTCAATTCGTTGAGAGGGTTGCTGTCGCCGTTGTCGCGGCGGGGGCCTCGTGAGGAATAGGAAGCAACGGTGTCGTCGCTTCGGTCCACGGTGTTGATGTCGTCCGTCGCACCCACGGTGATGGACAGGCTCGAGGAACCCATCCCCGAGAGACCGTCGTTGTCTGGACCGTCGTTGCCCGCCGCCACGCTGACGACGATGCCGGCCTCCATGGCTTCGTTGAGGATTCGACTGTGCATGTCCTCACCGTCCGAACCGCCGCCTTCGTGGGAGGTGATGCCCCAGGAAAGCGAGATGATGTCGATGCCGAAATTCTCCTCGCCGGCACCCTGCCATTCGGTGTCTTTGTTGTCGATGATCCATTGAAGCCCGTTCATGGCGGATTCGTAAAACTCCTGCTCAATGACGTAATTCTCAAACGGACCCGCGCCCAAGTCGGTGCCGATGCGAACGTCGATCAAATCGGCATCCGGGGCCGAGCCGTAGAACTCGGTCTGCGCACCGCTGGCGTCCATGCCCGTCGCCGCCGCCATGCCCATGCAGGCCGTGCCGTGCTGGTTACCGTCGTCCGGGTCGTAGGTCCCGTCGGTCTCGCGAGCACCGCCTGCGATGCACAAGGGGTCGGAATGAACGTAGCACACGGCATCAAATCCGGCGATGAATTTCTCGTTCAGGCCGGGGTGTTCGTTGTCCACTCCCGTGTCAACCATGGCAATGTTGATCCCTTCACCTGAAACACCCAAGTCCCAGGCACCCACAGGATAAACGCTGGAATTCACGGCTTTCACGGCGGGCGTTTGGACGTCGCCGTACAGCACGACGCCGCCGTATTGCTCCACCATGGCCACGTCGGCAAGTTGAGCGATGGTCGGGGCCATCGCCGCATCGATGAACCCCAGAAGCACGGCGTCCACGGCGTCGATCACATGGGTGTGCGGCACGCCCAATGCCTCAAGCGCCGCGAGATGCTGCTCGTTCACAGGTACGGTGTACGACACACCCACGCCGATGGTCCCGGAGGCCACCTCGAGGTGATCGTGAATGCGGTTGCGGTTCAGGTCAAGGGTGGTTCGCTCCCACCAGGGGGTGTCGTCCATCACCCACGCACCCACCGCTTGGTCGGGCACTTCGTACGTCGTATCCACCGGACGCCAGTGAAGGCCCTGTTCGTCCACCGCCACCCAATCGCTGCGGTCGTTGGGTTGCACCAGGGTGCCGGTCAACGGAGCGGTCAACAAACCCACGAACAGGAGAGCAACGATGTGGCGCATGGGAATCACTCAACCAATCCACACCGCCATGCCGCATCAACGTGTTGGCCTTGCGTCCAGTCGCCCGGGCCTGGCAGAGCGTCAAGAAGGAGACGATGCTCAACCGCTGCGGCGTGTTGAAAGTGGGAGCAGAGGGATTTGAACCCCCCCCAGCGGATTTCTTCTGAAACTGCGCATCAGATGGGCAGTCTGCAGGATTGCAACGGGTCGGCGCTCCAGTTGGTCATCAACTTCAGCAAACCCACTCGTCGTCATTCCCGTGCAACTGGAGCCCGCGATACTACCAAGCTATACTATACTCCCTTGATTCACCGCTCAGCATCAGTTCTTGGCCTGTCGGCGCGCACGCTTTCGGCGTCGCAACTTCTTCTTGCGCCACTTCCAACGTTGGTTACCGGTTTTTTTCCAAGCACGGGACCCTCGCTTCATGGTGAACAGGCCTCCGACTTGCCTTCCCTATATGAGAGCATCGTCCCCCGAGGCATTGCGTTGACGTCGCACCGCAGACGAAGGCTCAGGAAGCCATTTAGAGTGGGCGTGGGTGAAACGTCCCCATGGATCTGCAATGGCTGATGGCAGAAAACCTCACGCAAGGTGCGTTGATTGGATTGATCGTTGGGGTGCTGACGCGGTTCGCCGTGAAGGCCATCCAAATCCTTCTTCTTCTCCAGTTCATCCTCCTGAAGTGGTTGGAGGCTCGCAACATCATCATGGTTGATTGGGAGCGGTTGTCCATGGGCTTGATCGAAGCGCAGGAGATCGTGGTGGGCCAAGCCAACAGCTTGGTGGAGACGTTGACCGAAATGGGGCTCTTCGGCGCCAGCCTGGCGGTCGGTTTCTTTGTCGGCCAAAAAATTGCCAAGTGAAAGGGCAACTGGTGCCCACAGACCATCGGAACGATGGATTCCGACATCACCGGTTAGGACTATAATCCGCTGGGGTCAATGGTTGCCCATGAATCCCAGAACCGCTCTGACGCTGGCCGCCTTGATGCTCCTCGCACCGCTGGCAGGATGCTTGGACAGCAGCAGCGACACTGCCAGCGACGATGATTCAAGCGATTTGGAGGCCACCATCGCCGACCTGAACGCCAACGTCGTTGCGCTTCAAACACAATTGGCGCACGTCACCGGAGGGTGGGCTGCCGCCAACAGCACGGTGGCAGCGTTGATGCTCGATGCGGACGGGCACACAGCGACGATCGTGCTCTTGACCTCAGGGTGGAGCAACACCAATCAAACCATCATCGAATTGGAAGCCGGTTGGGCCGACGCCAACCAAACCGCCGTGGATGCTGCCCTTGAGGTTGAGAACCTGAACGCCACGGTCGCCGAACTTCAAGCGGCGATCGAAGCCTTCACGCAACAGCTCGAAGCAGCCTCGGCGGGTTGGGCCGCCACCAACGCCACCATCGATCTTTTCACACAGGGATGGGCGGACGCCAACCTCACCGTTGCTGCCTTGCAGCAAGGTTGGCACGAGGCCAACACAACGGTGCAGGCGCTTGAGGATGCCTGGAACGAAGCAAACGCCTCAACGCCCGTGCTTCGCGTGCCCGAGTTCTACGGAAGTTGGACCGACCCGATTTACAGCAGCAACGCCTCGAGGTCCAACCTTTTTTCCTGCGCTGAAGCGGACGGATGGAAATCGGTCGACGCCCCCAAAACCGTCGAAGTGTTGAACGCGACGAAGCAAAACCTGTACCTGATGCCGACCGCCGTCCCCGACGGTTCGGTGGGCTCGGATTGCACATGGGACAACATGGACCGAATCCTGACCGAAATTGATGCCCATGAACTCAGCCTCCAAACCATGGGCGTCATGGCCGACCATCACAACCTCACGGAATACCTGAGCATCATCCAGGAACTGAAACACGTGGCAGGGGAGCACCACGAAATGTCCATCGTCACCGTGGACGATTTCAATCAAGCCCTGGCCAAACCCACCAGCCTCGACGGTTCCAGCGGGTTGACCGTGGCGGATGTTCAGACGATGGCCGATGAAGCCTTGGGCAACCTTTCGGCTGGGCAGCAGCCCTTGGGGTTCGCACCGTACTTCAACGGCAACGACCTCCCCGTTCACTACGGACAGGACACCCTGATTTTCGGTACGGTGGGGTGCAACGGCGTTTGCCCGCTGAGCAACGGCCAAAACGGCGTGGACGGTGACTTCTACATCTTCCCCGAGGACGAGTTGCTGCTCAACGCCACCTTTGCAACACCAACGAATGCGGCAGGTGCTTCCGCCAACCTCTCCTTTTTGCTCCATGAATCGTTGAGGACCGCACCCTACACCATGGACCTCGTGATGGAGATCAACGGCGTCGAGGTGGGGCGTCACGCCATGGTGGACACACCCGGCAACAACAAGGCCATCAACCTCTTGGAGTGGACCACACCGACGCTTCAGGCCGGTGCAGAGAACCAACTCACGCTTCGGATTGACACCAACGGCACCACCGTCACCAAGTACACCCACAAACTGGCTTACCTCTGGGATTTCAGAATGTCGACACCCGGTGACGAACCCGTGCCTCTCGAGCTGGCCAACATCACCGCCTTCAAGGAGCGGGGCGTGGTGCAAAACCGTCCAGTCTACGAACTGGATGCCTTCACAGCGGTCAACAACTCCGCCTGGCGCATCACCGACCACACCAACGGTGTTCTGTTCAAGTACCCTTCACGGGTTCAGCACCACGACGTTGACGCCCACGAACGGTTCGTCCAAGCCACCTGCGCCGTGGCCGTGTCGGTCAACACCGAATGCGTGGAGGTGTATTGGGCCAACGACCAGTGGACCAACGACGTCATCGGCTCCAGAGCCAACCCTGTGTTTGGGACATACATGGAAGCCACGGAAGCGTACGCCAACGGCACGGTGTTTTGGATGATGGACCTCAACCTGTACGACCGAGATGCTGGAAAATTGACCACCCGAGCAACCACCACTTCAGGCATGGAGGTGGCCGTTGGCTTTGCAGCGACGACTGCACCCACCCCCGGTTACTACCATGCATGGAGCCTCGTTGCACCCTTCAGTGGCACCTATGTCATCAACATGCACAGCGACACCAACCTCGGCGTGGGACGTGTGTTCAACACCATCGAAGTCAATGGGGATCGTGATCATGACATCGACGTCACTTCGACCACCACCGAAACCAGTTACAGCGTCCAACTGAACAAAAACGACCGCCTCATCATCAAAACCGAACTGGTGAGCGGATACAGCGGCCAATACTGCTACTCGGAGTGGTCGTTGTCGAGCACCGACGGCACCATCAGCATGCACGATGCTCATCACACCTCCGGCGTGAGCAGCAGTTCAGAGCACATGTACGATGAAGCCGTGGCGTACCTGTCGCGCTGGCATGCCATCAACCATGCAGCGTGATGGCCAGATGGCCCTTCGATGGACCAAACCTCTGCGTTGGTCTGGCATTGTCAGTCGTTTTTGTAGGCGTCCTTTTGACCAGCCACGTCGGTTTTTCGGAGCTCGGCCAGTTGCTTGAGCGCCTCCAACTTCACGGCGGGATCGTTCGATGAGGCTGCGATGTCCTCCAGAACGGCGATGGTGGCGGCTGAACCGCTGGCGTGGCGTTCCAACCGTTCCTGTTCGTGCTCGTGTTGGAGGGCCATCCGATCGCGCTTGCGGGCTTGGACCTGTTCAAACATCGCCATGGCCCGGTCCAACTTGTTCGCCTCGGCTTCTTCGGCGACAGCACCCAAGGCGCGCTGGCGTTCAGCGTCGAGTTTGGCGAGGTCAACTTCGGTTTCAGCGTTTTTGAGCGCTTCACGACGAGCGGCCTCGGCCTGCTGTTCGGTCAAAGCGTGTTGTTGCAACCAGCGCTGCAGGTCCCGCTCACCGTCCGCTTTGAGGCGGTCGAGTTCCAATTTGAGGTCCGCCGCTTCCTTGGCTTGAAGCCCAACAAGTTCCATGCGTGCGTTGACCTCGTGCTTTCGCTGCTCGGCTTGAATGAGTTGCTCCAGCTCCAGGGCCTCTGCATCGGAGGCGATGGTCTGCTGCAGTTGAAGGCGTTCAAGGTCGTGCTGATGCTGCCGCTGCTGCTCGGAAGCGGTGCTGTTCCACGTGATGAACGCACCCCGGTACACCAAACCGTGGTCGTCCAAGGCTGAGCGAACACCGGTTTTGATGGCGAACACGACGTCATCGTTCGCTGCCAACCCGCGCATGGTTGCGGCGTCCATGCCTCGGAAGTGTGGAAGGGCCACGGCGTTGACCACCGGCGACAAGATGTCGGCGATGTCGGCTGCTTGAACCACATGCATTCCTTTGGCGGGGAACGCGAGCAGACGGGGGGCGCTTTCTCGGGTCACTTCGACCTTGACGGTGATCAAGCAGTTGATCTCGTCACCGTTGTCCGCCACGCCCTTGACGTGGACCAACACGGCATGGGGGCCGGTGAACGCAAACACGAACGAACGAACGGGGTTCTTCTTCCCGAACAGGAGGCCAAACAGGCCGATTTGCGGGTTGACCTCCAGGTGCTGTTGGGAGACGGAGCCGACCACGTTGCCGTTTTCCAACACCACGCAAACCTCGTTCGGCTTGAGCGTGACATGGGCGTGGCGCGGCACGTCGGCGTCCTTCATGTAGTGGCCGATCACGGTAGGGTTGGTTCTCCAGTTGAAATGCATGCGTTCACCTCTTGGTCAAGCCGTCGATGTACATGTTGCGCTCCAGGTACATGTTTCGGGTTCGGGTCAATTGTTGGTGCCAGTCGGCAATGAGCGCCATGACACCGGCCTCGTCCAAACCGAGCATGCCTTCAGCGAGTTCGTTGGCGGTTCGGGTGGTGGCCACCAAGGACTGGAGCACTTCACCGTCGTGCTTGACAAGTTTCCTGACAGCTTTGGCGTTGAGTTTCCCCACCCCTGGATGCTTGGAGACATGGTTGCTGGTGATGGAAAACTGCGCTTCGCTGCGAAGCAGGTGAACGGCCTCAATCATCGATTCAAGGCTGGAGCGTGCGGCCTTGAACCCCAACGCATGCACGTCCCCCTGCAGTTTTTCGGCATGACGGCCCACCATCTCGCAGCGCCGTTGGATCTCTGAGCGAACGGCCTCGTCCGATTTCATGAAACGACCCTTCTCGTATCCATCGTACGCCGATGCGATGGCACGGACGCCTTGGACAGCGGTGGCGAGCGTGGTCGTGCTGACATCCATGATCACTACACCTTCCTGCTCCCATAAATGACCTTCGGGTTCAATCTTCACGCTCGCCGCGCCCGGCACGGTACGCATCCAATACAGCACGAGCGATGGCGTCCGGGTCGTTGTTGATCTGTTTGTCAATCTTCACGCCACCCATGATGGAATCGCCCACCATCACCGAGTCGGTCAAGTTCAACTGCTTACCATCGTCATCGGCAGCCTCGGTGGCGTTGAGGTGCTCACGAAACGAAGCAGTGCCGGACTCAATCTCCTGAATCCATTCGTCCTTGGCTTGAACTTGGTCCTCCAAGACCACCACTTTTTCCCGCGTCTCATCGAGTTCGTTCCGCAACTGCTGCGCTTCTTTCATCGCATCGATGAGCTGCTGCTGCAAGGATTGGAGAATGTCGGTGTACGTCACGGGCTCGGTGCGCTCCGGCGCGGGCGTCTCAGTCGGTTGGTGTTGGACGTCGTTCACCTCAGGTATTGGGATTTGAGGGGCGGTTGCTACTGCCTGAACACCGGTCGAAGCATCGGAAGAAGAAGCAGGGTGAAGTGTCGACAACACTTGCTCCCATTGACGCTTGCGAGCCTCCCTCATCACGGCGTCAATGTTGATGATACGGAGGCAACTCATCACGGATGCGTAGGTCAATTGGAAGGCGCCAAACACAAAGATGAGGTCGTACATTGGATCCCGGTTGAACGTCACCCACGCGTAGCCGTAAAGGATCGTTGAAGTTCCCATGTCGACGAACGCTGCGAACATCACGTAACCCGTCAGGATGAGCGCGTAAAGCGACAACACGACCAGAAAAACGGCAGCGATGGTGTGTTTGGTTCCGCTCATGCTGGCGAGTTCGAAGTCGCTCTTGGCTGACATTACCTTGTGTTGCTTGGAGCACATGCCGTACAGGATGAAGCCAAGGACACCCACCACGATGGCGGCCACGACAGGGTGGAAGAGGCCCTTGAAGACACCCAGCAGCCCTGACTCCATGCGTATCTCCCTACTTTCCATTACCCAACTGGACATTTATCACTTTCCGAGAGAGAACTTGGCGAAGTGGAGGGCTGGAGTCACCGGGGTGAATCAACTGAGGTTGGCGGACGTACCAGGATTCGAACCCGGGTTTTCGGCTTAGAAGGCCAAAGTGATATCCAACTACACTATACGTCCAGCGCTGGGTCCGTGCGACCCTACATGAAGGTCGTGCATCGTTCAGAAGGGGCGAGCGCACTTGATGCAACGGGTCGGTTTGCGAACGGTGGTGCGTTTCCACTCAAACCCACAGGTCTTGCACGTCCAAGTCTGCTGCCGAAGGTCACCCAACACCGCTGTTCGCATCCTTTGGAGCAGCGGTGAATCCTTCATCGAGGGGGAGGGAGCGACCTCGTTGGTCAAGCGGTCATGAAGCGGAGAGTGGAGCATCAACCCAGCAGCGTGGAACAACTCGTGGGCAAAGGTGTGGCGGTAGAGCGCTTCGTCTTCCAAAAGCGCGGGGTGGAGGCCGATGGTCACCGGGCCGGGGTCAAGGCGCAATTTCCGTCGGCGAATGAGTTCTCCGGGGCCCTCCTCAAAGCGCGTCATGCCGAGGCGATGGTCGTTCACGTCGAGCCAGGCCACCTCAAAACGGTCGGCGATCCACGGTCGGAACACGGCCTCAACGTGGCCCGACAAGGCGGCCAGCACGTCATCGACCACGTCTTCGGGCACGTGGGGATCGACCTGCGGCACCGGCGTGTCGGCGAGTGGCCCACGCTTGCCTTGGCCCATGGTTCAACCCAATCCACCGGCCTTGAAAGCCTTCACGACGCAGGGGGGTCACCGGGTGGCGCGAGGGGATGCGGGAATGCTTATGACCGAGGGGTGGGTCGGCGGACTGCGAAAGCACCTTATTGGGCGTGTAGATCAGTTGGAAGATCGCTACCTTGGCATGGTAGAGGCCCCGAGTTCAAATCTCGGCACGTCCACCAGAAACAACTCATCAAAGCACTGCTTGGCATTCGCCAAAACTTGTTTTGTCTTGTCGCAGGGACAAGTCAAGGGTGGAGATAAGTCCATCTATCTATAGATGTACGTCCTTGAGGGAGATGAGGGTTTTCGTCGGTCATGGCACTTCTGAGCCGAGACCCGCCTCGTAGAGCCAGAACCAATCCTCCGTGTCCAACTTCACCGTCGTGGCTTGTGCGACCGCTCTCAACCGTTCCGGGGACGCGGTTCCGAGGACCGGGACAATCGAAGCCGGATGGTGCAACAAAAACGCCACAGCCATGGCAGAACGGTCCACACCGTTGGATTCAGCGAGGACATCGAGTCGCTGGCCCAAGGTGTCGGCGTCGTTCATGACACGCCCTCCGCCCAGCGGCGACCACGCCATCATGGCATGGCCGTGCTGCTGGTGGAAGGCCACGTCGCCGTTGCTGAACGGGTCGAGGTGGGAAAGCGAGAGTTCGATTTGGTTGGCCACCAGCGGCCGGTCCATCGCCGATTGAAGCAACGACCAATCCCAGGGCCGGAAATTGGAGACTCCGACGGCGCCCACGCGCCCATCGTCAACCAAGTCGTCCAACACTGCCCCGGTGGCTTCAGCGTCCATCAACGGGTCAGGACGGTGCATCAAGAGCAGATCGAGATGGTCGGCACCCAGCGCATCCAACGAAGCCTCGACCGAGGTTTCGATGTGATGGCGGCCGGTGTCGTAATGTTTCACACGAGCCGACGCGTGACGACCCACGGGAGCGACGATGCCGCACTTGGAGACGAGGTGGAGTTCATCCATCAATTCGGGGCGGTACCGGAAGGCATCGCCTACGATGCGCTCCGTGGTGTAACCGCCATAAATATCGGCGAGATCGATGGTGGTGATGCCCTCTTCAACCGCCGTTCGAAACAACGCTGCCACGGCTTCGGGCGAGGTCACGCCCGCATCGGTCAACCGCATGGTCCCCAACATCATTGTCCCCTCTTGGAGGACATCCACGATGTTGCTTCGTGCTACCATCGTTGCATCACCCGCCAGTGCCATGCCTAGAACTTGGGCCGAGAAATGCGCTCCTTGACCTCTTCCTCAACCTCTTCAACACGATCGTCCAGCACAACCGTCGATGTGGCTGGCATGTTGCGTCGCAACCCCTCCACGCCCGTGAGGGTGTTGCCGGATTTCCCTGTCCACGTGATGCGGACGCCTCGCTCTGCACCGCCCACCCATGCAGCGCCCTCCTCAGGGAGGGCCGAGGCGTCGGCAAGAGTCAACGTGGTGGCGCCCTTTTGGAATTGGGCCGGAGTGGAAGCGTCAACCTCGTGCGAAGTTGCAGGTTCGCTGGATGGTGTAGAGGTGGATTCGGCGGATGGCCCGATGCTGGGTTCCTCAGCTGCTTCCTCCGCTTGTGCGGCGAGTTCCTGAGCACGTTGTGCTCGACGCTGGCGTTTCCGTTCACGCCGACTGAGTTTGGCTTCTGAATCCTCATCGACCGAGGAGGCGCTCGAGACGAGCGAGGGCTCGGTAGCGGGATGGCTGGATGCATCGGTCGTTGGGGTTGCTTGGTCGGGTTGGCTTTCAACCGTCGAGGCTGGGGCCAGTGAAGGGCTCGGACCTTCGTCAAGCGAGGTATCGGGGGCTCCTGTGTCAACCAAACTGTCGGGCTGGAAGACCGACCCCGCCGGCACCTTGCGCTTCACACCTGTCACACCGGTCAAGGTGTCGCCCTCCTTGCCGGTCCAATGAACTCGCACACCGCGTTCGTAATGTCCGAGCCATGCATTGCCAGCCCCCGGGAATTCAGAGGCATCGTCGAATTCAATCTCAGTGGCCCCCGCAGTCAACACGTATTGCGTACCAACGACCTTGGGTGCTTCGGGTTCGGCCACCACCGGTTCATCGGGTTCATTCGGTTCATCGGTCGCATTCATTGACGAATCATCCGATGTTTCAACGGGTTCGGCCAAAGGTGAGGAATCAGGCTGATTGTCGTTCGCTCTGCTTCCGTTCATCCCTTCATCGCCGTGAACAACGTCCTCGGCTTGAGCACGCTCGGCAGCGGCACCGACGGCGTTCGCCAGTTGGCGCTCTTCGTTGTCCGAATCATCCTCAGCGGTGGACGGAGCATCGGGCGCTTCGGTCCCGTTATTGCCCGACGGCTTGGCCTGTTTTCGTGCCTTTTTCTCCGCCTTTTTGGCAGCTTTTTGGTCACGCTTGCGCTGGTTGGCTTCCCTCTTGCGAGCCATGTTGGCGGCCTTCATGGCTTTCTTTCGCTTCCCTCGAGTTGGAAGGGCGGGCGCCTCTGCATCGTAGGGCGCCCCCGAAGAGGGAAGACCTCGCCGGTTGATGCCGGCCTCGATGTAAGCACTTTCGGGCCCAACCGTATAGTCGGCGGCTGGAATTCTGTGTGACTCAGGCAGATCTTGGTGAGGACGAACCTCGATCAACACCTTGGCCGTGTAGGTCTTCTTTTTGATGCGGCCCGTGATGGTGTAGGTTTCGGGGTCCTTTCGCTCGGAGGGAATACCGCTCATGCCGCCCGTCAATTCATCGAGGTCAACGCCGTACGGCAAGGGTGGTTCCACGGTAAAACCACGCAATGGATGTTGTGTCACGGGAAAAAGTCCGAGCTTGTACGGTTCGAGGTCCGTTGGAACTTCCTCAAACTGTTCCATCATGGCCTCTTTGGAAAGCATAGGTTCACCGATGTAGACGACGGTTTTGACGAGGTTGTACGAGAAGGCTCGTGGCCCAGCGGAGCGGCCGAGAAGCCTGCGCACGATCCACCGCACCGTCAAGAGCGCAGCAAGCGCCACGACGGCAGCTGCTCCAAGCAACCGGGGGTCGTCCTGAGCGGCCACCTGGAAGGCCTCCAAACAAGCGCGTGCGTCCAGATCGTCACCGTACGGGCACACCAGCATCGCCTCAACATCGCTGATCGTGGACGCTGAGAGCGGAGAAAGAACGGAGGGAGAGCCATCGCCGATGGAGGGTGCTGTGTTTTCTGCGGCAGCCACAGTTCCGGAGATCAACAAAACAGAAATGAGGACCAAAGCCGATTGCATCGTTCGGCGGACCGCTCCTTGACCTCTCAAACCGGTGAAGTTGGATGAATGCTGCATGATTCAACCTCCCTGTCCACCGTACCGGCGGTTCCTGCTCCAACCTCAACGAGGTGCTCATTTAAACAAATCCGCGAAACGCAAGGCGGCTTGTTCAACCCGTGCGGGAGAACTCAAACGGGCAATTCAGGCCAACGGTGCGGCTTCAACAACCCTTCTTGAAGCCAGCCCGTGGTGTGGTGGCATGCATGTGGTGTGGCTGAAACGGGACCTGCGTCTCGCCGACCACGCTCCGTTGCACGCCGCACTGGAATCCACCAACGACGGAACCGGCTTGCTGCTGTTGTACGTGGCCGAACCGGAGCGACGAGCCCAACCGGATGTTTCGGAACTGCACCTCGCTTGGGACCTTGCCAACGCTCGGTCCTTGCTCCAAGCCGTTGACGAGCGTGGAGGCACCATGCGCATCGAGGTGGGCGATGCGGTGGAGATCTTGGAACGACTGAACCGGGTTGAGCCCATCAAGAGCATGCACAGCCACGAAGAAACCGGATTGATGTGGTCGTGGCAGCGGGACCAAAGGGTGCTGCAATGGTGCATCGAGCACGGGATACCCTGGACAGAACACGCCGCAAATGGGGTGGTTCGTCGCCTCAAGAACCGTGATCGCTGGAACGGTATGCGCAATCGACGAATGGCGGCCGATGCGTTGCTCGCCCCCGCGGCGCTTCCACCGGCCTCCAAACTGGAATCTGGTGATCAAAGCACCAAGTGGGTTTCTCCTTACAACACCATCGTTCGCACACCTTTGAAGCCGGGTGAGATGGAGGCCCATCGATGGTTGGACACGTTCCTCAACCAACGGTACTCGCGATATTTGTCTACCATCTCCAACCCCGCCACCTCGCCGGAGGCCTCCTCAAGGTTGTCGGCCTACCTTGCCACCGGCGTGCTCAGCGTACGCCAAGTGGTGAAGGCCATCACCGCCACCCGTCTTCGTGCGAAGCAACGTCCTGCTGAAGAACGAGCGGTCCTGGCCAAGAACGTCAACGCCTTCGCCTCCAGAGTGAGTTGGCGTTGCCACTTCGTCCAGCGATTGGAGGTGGAGACCACGATGGACACGACCGCCATCAACCCGGAGTTGTGCAGCCAGCTCGGACGTCAAGACGATGAAACCCGATTCCAAGCATGGGCCACGGGACAAACCGGTTGGCCGTTTTTTGATGCGTGCATGCGCTCGCTCATCGCCACCGGCTGGATCAACTTCCGCATGCGAGCCATGCTCCAATCGGTGGCGGCGTACACGCTCAACCTGCCCTGGCAGCGAACGGGCCAGCATCTGGCGAAGCTGTTCATCGATTATGAGCCCGGCATTCACTGGTCCCAAATTCACATGCAATCCGGTGTGACCGGCATCAATTCCGTCCGAGCCTATTCCGTCACCAAGCAATCTCTGGACCATGACATGCAAGGTGAGTTCATACGTACATGGGTGCCTGAACTGGCGATGGTGCCCACGCCCCAGATTCACGAACCGTGGACGATGTCGGCCGAGATGCAAGCCACCATCGGCGTCCACATCGGGACCACGTACCCCACACCCATCGTCGACGAAACGGAAGCACGAACAAAGGGCATCGCTGCGGCCTACGCCGCCAAGCGCGACAAGGTCGTCAAAGCCCGCTCGGCTTCGGTGTACACCAAACATGGGAGCCGAAAACAGCGAGGGCGTCGACCGGTCTCACGGCGGACCACCACCTCCAGAGGATCAACGAAACCTCAAACCGTTGAACCCAATCCTCAGACGTCTTTGCTTGACTTTGAGTGATTGCCCCTTCGTTGATGCAACCAAAGCGAGGCATACAGCATCGCACCCATCGCACCCACATGCGGTGTGACCAGGGAAGGCAACACGGACACGCCCATGGATTGACCAGCCGGTGGGGGGCCTGGGTCGCATCCATCCGGCGGTGGCCCAATTCCAGGACCCCATGTTTCCCCGTGACCGGCGCACGGGTCATCCCCTCCTGCACCGCTCCCACCTTCATTCAGGTAGGTCTCGCCATGGTAGCACAGCAGGAAGTAAGGGAAGCCCATGTCACCGTTACCGTTCAGCATGGTGGAATGATAGTGGTAGATTCCATCCGGGAATTCAGGTGTGGGGCCGAAGTGCCCGTTGCACACGTCAAGGTGGCCCAAACCTTCGACGTACTCGTAATCATCAATGCCGTTGTAACCGGTCTCACCGTCTTTGAGCCGGTAGGAACTTGTCATCTCAACGACGTCCATCTGGTCGTCGTACCCCCACAGGCCGTAGATGGGGTAACCGTCCATGGCGACCCCAATGACCGATGAATGGGACCCGTTGGCCGTGTTCGCCGCCACGGCAGCCGGCGTGCTGATGTTGTAATCGAACATGTCCTCACCCACATCAGGATGCCAATGAAGGCAGTTGGCATCAGCATGGTAATGGAAGGTACCGCCCATGCCGCTGTGCGCATGGCACACCCCGAGTTCGATGGCCTGTCGGTCTTCCACGTAGGCACCGTGGTGGCTTGCGACGGCGTCGCCGCCCGGCCCGTCCTCAGGACCATAAAACGGCACACCGTTGATGGCGATGGCAACGTCACCGAGGGCTGCCGCACATTCGTAATCGCCGTTGGCTTCCGGACAGTTCGTATCGTCATGACCTCCTGCAGTGTCGTTCACCGGTGAGCGCGGGACGGCCCATTCGTAGTTCTGAGCGCGAGTGCAATCGTTCGCCTCGGAACAGGCGAGCGTTGACTCGAAATCGTGATCCGGCAAACCGTTGGCCACGATGGTGATGTGGGTTTCGTTCATCGTGATGCTGACCGAGCATTCGTGCGTTTCGACCGTCGATGTGGTCAAATCATCGACCTGCGTCACGTTGTGCCCGGCTTGACAGCGAAACACGTCGAGCCAAAACTGGCCCAAGTCCGAAGCATTGTAGGTGGGTTGAATCGCCGGTGAATCATCGCTGCCGTTGTTCGTTTCGTTCCCAGCGTTGTTGTTGGTGCTGCTGCTGTTCCCGTTTTCGCCGTCGGTCCCGTTGGTCGCGTGGTCGTCCGTACCGTTGCCGGTTTCGTGGCCTGCTTCATCTTCCGTCTGGGTTCGGTTGAGTTGAACCGTGACCGTGGGCGACGAAGTGTTCTCGAGGGCGTGCCGTGCAAGCACCTCGAGGTCAACCGGCCCTTCATCGGGGAGCGAAAACGAGACGGACCAGTTCCCCTCCAGCGAGGGGTGGGTGGTTGCCAATGCCCAACCTTCGTGGTGGACCGTGACGTTCAGTTCGTCTGGATGGAGATGGTCCACCGTTCCAACCAGGGTCACGGTGGAACGGTCATCCACCACGTCAAGGATGAACAGTTCAGGGGCTGGATGCGAGTGAACCAAACTGTGCGGGTCCAAAGGTACGCATTCGTACCCACCGGCCACCGATGCGTTGGCCACTTTGACCGTGCCAACGATGCACACCAAGGTCTCCTCGTTGGGGGTTGACGTGTCATCCACCTCGTCGTTGAGGTCAACCACGACCAGAAGGCTTGCACCCAGCAGCATGGCAACGACCAGACCAAGCCATGCATTGTTCATGAGGAATCACACACACCAAGCGCGTATAACTCCACCGTCGGTTTGTCTCCATAAGAATTCGTGCTGCTTCCGGCATCTGCATGGATTCAAACCTTCAAATGGCCAACCCCACTGGTGTGGCCATGGAGCGAATGATCGTCGGCGGAGGATGCTTTTGGTGCGTGGAAGGGGCCTACAAACAGATTCACGGCGTTGAATCGGCCCTGCCTGCCTACGCTGGCGGGCACGACCCCCACCCCACCTACGAAGCCGTGTGTTCCGGACAAACGGGTCACGCTGAAGTGGTTGAGGTGCAGTTCGACCCGTCGGTGATCTCGTTTGACACCCTGCTTGAGGTGTTCTTCACGGTCCACGACCCCACGCAACTCAACCGACAAGGCAACGACATCGGGACGCAATACCGGTCCTGCATCATGCCGCTCTCCGAAGACCAGCGGCTGACGGCGGAGGCCACCATCGCCGCCATGGG
>JAYOBJ010000007.1:38636-42547 GCA_038104845.1 Methanobacteriota archaeon | reverse complement strand
GTGACACCACCCCAACCCACCAACGAACCGATCCTCGGGTACGAACCGGGGAGTTCCGAACGGAAAGCCGTGCTTGCAGAGTACAAGCGCCAATCCGAGCAGGTCGTTGAGGTGCCGTGCATCATCAACGGGGAGGAAGTGTTCACGGGCAACGTGGTCGAGCAGGTGATGCCCCACAACCACGCCCACGTCATTGCGCGCGTCCACCTTGCCGGGAAGAAAGAAATCCAAGCTGCCATCGACGCCTCCCTTGAGGCCCATGAGATGTGGTCGACCATGCCCTGGGAGTCGCGTGGCGCCATCTTCCTCAAGGTCGCCGAGATGATCGCCGGTCCACGCCGCGCCGAACTGAATGCAGCCACGATGATGAACCAATCAAAAACAGCCCACCAGGCAGAAATCGATGCGGCCTGTGAGCTCATCGATTTCCTCAACTTCAATGTGTATTACGCGCGCGGCATCTACGAAAACCAGCAACCGCCGATCTCCCCCAAGGGTGTGTGGAACACCGTGGAGGTTCGACCCCTCGAAGGCTTTGTCTTCGCTGTTACGCCGTTCAATTTCACGGCCATCGGCGGCAACCTCCCCACAGCACCTGCCATCATGGGGAACACGGCGGTGTGGAAACCATCTCGAAACGCCTACCTTTCCAACTACTTGCTCATGAAGATCATGATGGATGCGGGCCTGCCCCCCGGGGTCATCAATTTCATCCCCTCCAAGGCCAGCGAGGCAGGTGAAATTTGCATGTCACACCGCATGTTAGCAGGTGTCCACTTCACGGGCTCCACCGGTGTGTTCCGCAACATGTGGAAGACCGTGGGAGACAACATTGCATCGTACCTCAACTACCCCCGAATCGTCGGTGAAACCGGTGGGAAGGACTTCATTGTGGCCCACCCCGAAGCGGATGCGCAGGCGGTGAAAATCGCCATGATCCGGGGGGCCTTCGAATACCAAGGGCAGAAGTGCAGCGCAGCCTCACGGGCCTACATCCCCGCCTCCATGTGGGAGTCAATCAAGGAGGATTATGCCAACCAAGTGGCTCGCATCAAAGTCGGTGACGTGAGCGATTTGTCCAATTTCCTCGGGGCTGTGATCGATCGTAAATCGTTTGACAACATCAAGGGATACATCGACCGAGCCGCTGCAGAACCGGGCTGCAGTTTTGTCACCGGTGGCACCTACGACGACGCTGAAGGCTACTTTGTCCAACCAACCACCATTCTTTGCGAGGACCCACATTGGGAGAGCATGGTCGACGAAATTTTTGGCCCGGTGCTGAGCGTTTACGTCTACCCTGACGACGAATGGGAAGCAACGCTGGATTTGGTCGACAGCACCTCGGAGTACGCCTTGACGGGAGCGATCTTCGCAAAGGACCGACGGGACATCGACGCAGCATCGGCCCGACTGAAGTACGCCGCTGGCAACTTCTACATCAACGACAAGCCAACGGGCTCCATTGTGGGCCAGCAGCCGTTTGGCGGGGCTCGGGGAAGTGGAACCAACGACAAAGCAGGGAGCGCTGCTAACCTTATGCGGTGGGTCTCGGCTAGGTCCATCAAAGAAAATTTCACGCCGCCGCACGACTGGACCTACGGTTTCCTGCGGTGACGCGGCCGTTGGTTTCGAACATGGCAACAGTTCCGAGGCCAATTCACAGGACCTCCCATTGGTTGGTTGATGCCGGCAATGGGCTTATACCGGGAGAGAGTGAGGAAAAAAAGTGAGCGAGCCTCCCGAGCCCTCACCCAACCTCTCGGATGGGCCAGAGGGACGTTCGACTGGCGAAGTGTTGAACCTCCTTGTCGGGGCTGTTCTCCCGATGGTCATCGCCCTTCTTCTTGCAGGGGCATACAGCCTGAATGCATCACAGGCCTCTGAAAATTACCGCTACGAAGAGAAAATCACCGTTTCAAGCGAGGACAATTCAACCTTCGAGTGGACGCTGAACATCCCCGAAGATTATCCAAGAATCACACAATTGGTCGTCGGGAGTGCATGGAATTACGAATCACTGGCAGGAGGAGAGCACACGGTTCACATCGGCAGAGGGTTCCACGAGAACGATTGGTCGTCGCGATTGACCATCACACAATACAATGCCTCGGAGAATTATCAAAAGCGAGAGATCGGTTACTATGAACCAGCCAACCAAACCATCTTTTTCCAGCTTGAGAATGCGAGTTACGAACAGATTACGTTGTGGGTCAATTACAACTCGGACGGTTCGTTGGGAAGCAAGTTTTCTTGGTGGGCTGGGAGGTTGATTGCCCTCACCGCAGGTGTTGCGGCCATCGGCAGTCTTGTCATCGCCACGAGATACCATCACACAGCGTTCGGAAAAGGGATTGCAGCAGGTTTGTTGATCGCCGGCGGCGTTGTGTTGGTCCTCATGGTTGTGGGGTCGTTGCTCGGTAATTTCGCAGCGTGTGCCACCTCCTGTTGATGAACCAACAGGCGTTTAAATCGCCCAGCGGTTGATTGTTGGTCATGTCCCCTACGCGCCCTGAAGACGGCGGCATCGTCTGCCCACACTGCCTTCACGTCATGACCGGCAAACACACCGAACCGCACGGCAAGCGAGAAATCGTGCCCGAAGGCACGACCGACTGGCCGAAGTGGACCCTTGCCAGCATCCGCAACCCAGGCGATCCCCTGAACAAAGGGGCGGATGCCATCAAGCAGGTGTGGTGCGGTGCGTGCGGAGGCCTGTTGTACACGGCGTTTTTGCCCTGGCAGCCAAAGCGGACGCATTGAGAGGTTCAGGGGTGTTGAGCGGTTTCTTCAGACCGCTTCCGTTCGATCCGAGCCTTGTGGGCTCGTTCGGCCTTGTCCAAGATATAGAGCGGTTCATAGCGAGGCGAAACCAGCGAAATGAGATACCAGCCCAAACTGAGGGCCGGCGTGGCCACCATGACCGTCAAGGCGGCCCACACCACGGTGTTGCCGGAGGCGTGGCCCCACGCCCACCATCCCACCAGCACCAGACAAACAGGGAGAAACCATCGGGCGGCATAACTGGGCGTGGACATGCCTTTGTGGTCCCGACGGGCAGCAAACGCGTAGCGGCCAAATTCCATGATTCACCAACCGCTACGGTGTATTTGAACGGCCGTTTGGACTCCGGCGATTGCTTGATGAGGGACTGCACCGTGGCAAACGCACCTGCAATGATGAAGACCGCTGCCGAATGCTGTTTTTCAGTGACGATTGATGGGCGAACTGAGCAGGATCCCTTCTCGTGATGACATGCAGGCGCCCTCCAACTCGGTTCAATGGTCAACGGTCCCGTTGACACCACCACCGGCCGGCCTGACCGTTTGGCGCGCTTCGTCCCCTTGGCAGACGGTTCGATCCATGGTGGGTTTGGTGCTGGTTTGCTTCTTCATCGCCCAACTGTCGGTGTTTTTGGTCGGCGGCATGGTTGACGGGGATTTCAACGGCACACCCGGACCTCTCGAGCCGGTGTACACCCTGGTTGGCGGTGTGTGTCTGGCGCCGCTGCTGTTGCTGTTCTTCCACCTTCGTCGCCCTCGACTCACCCACAGCGTGCGGGCGGCACCTCATCCGCATGGAGGCACCGTTCACCCGCTCAGCGGTGGTTTGGTGGTGCAGGCCCAACAGCCGGTCGAGGTGCGCCACCACGTGTTCCGTTCCAACGCCCCGCTCGAGATGCCTCGCCCCCTTCACCTCTGGGGCCTGTTCATTGGCGGCGTGACCTTGTCCACGGTGTGTTTGCTGCCGCTTTCCGTGTTCGGTGTGACGCCGTTCACCGTCCTGTTGGGGTTGATGGTCGTGCTTCCGGCGTGGTTGGTCGGATTCGCAGCCCCTGTCTTTGGATGGTGGTCCATCACCAGCCGCCACATGGGCATCACCGTCTCCAGACGGGATGCGGAATGGATGCT
>JAYOBJ010000007.1:24746-38536 GCA_038104845.1 Methanobacteriota archaeon | reverse complement strand
TTGAGTTCCATCCCCGGTCACGCCATGTGGACGGGGCTGAGTGGCTACGCCATTGGACATGCCCTCCAGCGTTCGGCCGTGGCCCGTTCAGCGGCGCAACGGTCGCCGTTCTTGACGCCCGACCCGGAGGCCAACTGGGTGCTCTACGACCGACACGGCCTCCCCACCGCATCGACCGGTTGGGCCACCGAACCGTCGGCACGTATGGAAGCGTTGCTGCGGCGGCACGAACGCCATGCTTGGCAAATGCCAACGAACCCGTGGACGGGTCTGGGACTCGCGATGCTGGGGCATGCCTTGTGGAACGGCAGTTCGTGGGGGGTGGGCCGTGCGTTGAAGGACACCAACACCGGATTGGCGCTGGCGTTGGAACTCGCCTGGCTGGTCGTGATGGTGATGGCGCTGTGGTTCTGCATCCTCCGATGGTTGCCCACGGCGGTCCTGGGTGAAAATCACCGGCTTGGGCAGCCTTGAGTGAGACCTTTCAAAAACGAACGGCCAATGCAAAGGCTTGGACCCATGCGGTCAACGACGGTGAATGTGCATGGATGTGTTCGTCAGCGGACCCAACATCGGCAACTTGGCCGTGACGTTGGGGTTGGTGGCGTTGCTGCTGGTGCTTTCCACGAAAGCCAACATCCTCGACCGCAACGGTGCCTTGGCCGCTTCCTTGCTGGGGCTGGTCGTCGGGGGACTCGGGCATTGGACATGGCTCATCATCCTGCTTGGCTTCCTTCTTTCCTCACACAAGGCCACCAAATGGCGTTTTGAGGAAAAACTCGCCTTGGGCCTCAGCGAGTCCAACGACGGCCATCGAGGTTGGACCAACGTGGTCGCCAACGGCGCCATTCCCGGCTTCATGTGCCTCATCGCCATCGCTGTTCAGGACTGGGAAGCCATGGTGTGGTTGTTTGGCGCCTCGGTGGCGGTGGCTGCTGCCGACACCTTCGCCAGCGAGATCGGTTCCCTCGACCCCAGAGTTCGTATGATCACCACCTTCCGACGGTGTGAACAAGGGCTGAACGGCGGCTTCTCACCCAACGGCCAGATCGCCGCTTTGGTGGGCTCAAGTGTGGTGGCTGCCTTGACCTTCGTCGCTTGGTTCGTGACCGCCAACGAGGCAGGTGCCGGGCTGAACGGCGTGTTCCTGGCCATCGCACTGGCCATCGTGGGTTGGGTGGGGTGTCAAATCGACAGTCTGCTCGGAGCGCTGCTGGAAAACCGAGGCTACCTCACCAAAGGTTCCGTGAACGCCCTCTCCATCGCTGGTGGCGTGGTCATCATGTTGGCCGTGCTGGCGCAATCCTCGTGAAGATGCGGGGCATTGGCTTCTTATCCCGAGTCCACATGGTCGGTTCATGGGCCGTGGGCAAGCGGGTTTGTTCATCGTGGCCTTGTTGGCCACGCTGTCCTTGTCCACGGTGGTGATGGCCAACACCGATACCACCTACAAGCCCGGGTTCGAAGAATGGACCATCCTGCCGAATGAACGGCTGTACGTGGAAGGTTTGGATACTGAAGAAGCCGTCCTCCAACGCGGTCAAACCGACTCCGCCGTGGGTGGCTTCACGGTGGGCGTCACGGCGGGGCCGGTCCCGGTGTTCAGTCTTCAGAGCCCCCCGGTGGAGCAGCCCATCGACACCAACGTTCAGATGAGCGTGTTCTTTTCGGCGATTCTGGAGGGCGTTGGGGGCCCCCAAGCATGCACCCGACAGGCACCATTCCCCGGCGAAGAGACCACCACACTGACCTACAGCGTGTCCGTCGGCGGGGCTGAAATTTACAGTGCAACGGTCAGCCAAGTCATCGACACCGTGACCGAAAACGACGCCATGAACTTCTCCGGCGAATTCCAAAACGTCACGCTGACGATGGAACCCGGTGACACGATCGACCTCGACGTCACCGTGCATCACCAATGCGCTGGAACACAGGCCAGGGTGCAATGGGGTGGGTTTGAACACAACAGCGGCGGCATCATCATGCAAGGCGTCATCTTCCAACCCAAGGCGACGATTGTCGTGGATGCTCAGCGGCGGGCGCACGTTGAATTTGACCATCGCTTGCCGTGGGGTTTGGATGACCTCAAGGAAGAAAAATGGGAGATTTGGGGGCCATTGGAACCCTCTGAAAAGATCGTCCGCGACGGGGAATACCTCGTGGAGACCAGCGCTGGTCGCATTCGCATGGAGCGACAACTCGGCGACAACAACTCCGTGTTCACATGGTCGGGAGCCAAGACCCTGCCGTTGGGTGAATTGGCGCTGAAGATGTGCATCAAAACCGAGGCCGGTGACCTCAACAGCGACTGCCACGCCGAGGGCATCGTTCGCTTTGAAGTGACACCGGGCGACGAAGGCTTCGCTTCAGCGGCGCTCGTGCTGACCACCACCACTGTGCTCGCCCTGCTGGGGTATGTGGTCACGTCGTTCCGTGCTGGGTTGATGCTCCCCGTTCCCATCCTTGGTGCGTTGCTGGTGTTGGCCTTGCTCACGATGCCGACGGTGCTGACCCAACCGAACCTCGGAGCAGACGCCGTGATCCTCGACAACACCAAGGTGCTCGACGCTACCCTCACTGGCCCCAACGGCGACACCGTCACCGTCTCATCGCTCCTGGACGGGCACGAGGCGCTCATTGTCGGGCTGGTGCTTCCCGGCTCCGAGCAAGTCCTCACACAAGCCAATGAATTCAACCGCAGCCTCGACCAACTCGGCGACCGGGTCAACATCGTTCACATCGTGACCGGCGACGGTGCACTGCTCAGCGATGCGGACGCCTTCAAGTCGCAAAGCAACGTGACATGGCAGGTGCTCTTGGATGAGGACAACACCCTTGCGAAAAGCTTGCCCACAGGGCCATCCGACGCCGTGTTGGTTGTGGACCCTGCCATGCACGTCACGTTCTCTCAGGCCTCCTCTGCAGCGATGCTCGACATCGTCGAAGCCGTGGACAACGTCAAATCGGGTGGATCAGGGTCACTTGTGCCCTACTTTGGTTTGATGTTCGGACCGGGGTTGTTCCTGTTGTTCCTGGCCTTGCCCCGGGAGGAATGGACGGCACCCGAAGAACCGCTGCCGCCGGGTTTGCTGTGGGCCTCCATCGTGCTCGCCTCTGGAGCGGGTGTGCTCATGATCAACCTCCCTGCTTTGCTCTTGACGCTGATTCCACTGGGCTTGACAGCCCGCTTTGTGCTCGATTTGATCATGATGGTGTGGTTGCTGGAGATGTGCTTCTTCACCGCTCGCCGAGGCGCTCCTTACGAGGCCGACGCGCTTGGGGGTCTCCTGCATCGTCTGTTCCCCAAGGCCTTCCAGTCGTGGCGCGACCCAGTGGACATGAAGCGTGACACTTTGCTTGGCGTGTGGCTCGGGTGGTTTGGATGGCTGACGTTCCCTCACCTCTTCCCCCAAACCGTTGGCGCCACAGCGCTGGCCGGCGGCAGCGGTTGGGCCATGGCCGTGATGCTGTTGCTGCTGGTGACACTCTCTGCCGGTTTTGTCGTCCTTTTGCTTCGCATTGTTGCTTCATGGGGCGGCCCCTTCTCGCGGCTCTTCGGAAAATTCGGTGGGGACGTGTTCGCACAGGTTGTGGGTTGGGTGCTCACACCCATGGCGGTGTGGGTCTGCCTCAACACCCTCATCAACGTCCTTGAATTGGGCGTGTTCTGACCCTCCACGACCCTTATGACCGTTCAGGACATTGAATGCGGTCATGAACCTGCCACACTGGAGCCAAACGAGCGTGCAGCGCTTTCTCGAATGCCCAAAAGCCTGGGCGTTGACCTACGTTCACAGCGGAGCGCAGCGACCGCCTAAAACCCGTCGTGCCTCACCAACACGGCATCCCCACCGGACGCAGGTTCGTGCGGCTCGTGCGACCTTGATCGAACAACTGGAAGCCTTGTACAACGGAGAAACCTGGTCCGATGAACAACTTGAGGGCCGATTGATGACCCATCTTGACCTCGCCAACGGTTCGGACCGCCAACGGCCCTTCCAACTCGAGCGTGAACGGGCCACGTCCCTGCGCCAACTCCACGCCCTCCGACGAACCTCAACCTTGCGTCTGCTCCACAAGCAGCGGATTGCCACGTGGGCGTACTTTGAACGATCCCATCCAATGGACGCCAACGGCATCCGGTTGTATGCTGCACCGGATGTCATGCTGCACCACCAGCATCGGTGGACGCTGGTGCGTCTTCGCTTCGCACCTGAGCCCAATCCCTTGGTCGCCGAGATGGAGGCTCGATTGATGGTCCATTGGGCCATGGCCCACCCGGCCCTTCCCTCAAGACCGGATGCTTACCGGTTGCGAACCCTGACGTGGCGCCGGGGAACCTGGCACGAAGCCAGTCCGACCGCCACAGCACCCCAACTGATGGATGCATGGGCCATGGCGTTGACCGATCTGAACGCCATGCAGCACGTTCGTCGCCAGGTGCGACACGATGGACATCTGGCTGCGGTGCCGTTGGCCACCTGCAGCAGCGTATGCGATGCGTGTTCATGGCGCTCATCGTGTTTGGGTGGGCGAAGCCTAGCATCCGCCAAACGCGACCAGCTTGAGGGGCTGCTGTCCTTGCATCAAAACGAAGCCAACAAGTCGGCCAAAACGGCGTCAACGTCCTGAGCCTTGGTGACCCCGCTGGCCAGGAGGACGCCTTCTGCACCGAGCTCGATGGCTTGCGCGACGTCAGCGCCGTTCTTCACACCCGCACCGCACAGCACCCGCACGTCGGGATTCACCGATTTGACAACCGCCACCGTGTCGCTCACAATCGCAGGGTCGGCCGTGGTCACAGACACGTCACCTCCGATGAGTTCAGGGGGCTCGACTGCGATGAAGGTTGGACCCATGGCGGCAAGGGTTCTGGCTTCGTCAACATCGGCAGCGCATGCACAGACAGGGAATCCTTCGGGGAGCATCTCGAGGAGAGCGCTCACGTGGTCCATCTCAACCTTGTGCTCGGCGTGGTTGATGAGGGTCCCTTGAGCACCGTTGGCCACGGCCGTGGTCGGCTCAAGCCAGCCGGTGAAACCGCCCAACCCCACGGGGTCCAAGTGTTGCGACCACACCTGAACCGAGGAGGCTACTTCCGCCGTTGAACGCAGGTCAAACGCAGAGACGCACGCCACCAGAGTGACACCCTTCACAGAGGCCCGTTCCATTGCTTCGACCAGCTTCACGGCGGTCTCTGCAGACGCAGAGGCGTATGTTTTGAAGTTGACAACGACAAGGGGGTTGCTCATGGTCAAACGAACGGCGCACGCCGTTTGAAGGTTCACCCCACCAACGCCGCTCAAGCACCAATTGGTGGCCACTGACCGCCGCTCTGGACGGTGCTCGCTGGCACCACGGCTCCATGGTCAACCACCACATCGCTCAGCTGGGCGCCCCGACCAACCACGGCACCTTGACCCACCAAGCACCCCGAAAGGGAAGCACCGGGCTCCACCACGGCCCCATCGAGCAGGGTGGAGGACACCACGTTGGCTGGGCCCAATTGGCAGTTGCGGCCGATCATCGAAGCTGCGGGATGCGTGTTCGCATCCATGGTGGTCGAGCCGCGGTCAGCAAACCAAGACGGGGGATGACCTTCAACGGTCCCGCTGCGGTAGCGGCCGTGTTGGATGGCCGCCGTCACCGCCTCACCCCATGCCGTGGGGGTGCCTGCATCGATGAAGTAGCCCTCAAAGGCTCGTCCGTTGAGCAAGCCTTCAGCGGCAAGTTGGGGAAACACATCGCGTTCAATGGAGTGCCGGCCCTGCGGCATCCAGTCAAACACATCATCGTTGAAAATGTACGAGCCGGCGTTGATGAGGTTGGAGAACACTTCTTCGGGTTGAGGCTTTTCCTTGAAGCGGGTGATGCGCTCTTGGTCGTCAAGACCGACGATGCCGAAGCGGGTGGGATCCTCCACCTCCCACAAACCCAACGTGCCGACCCCACCGTTGGAGGCGTGCAGATCGAGCAAGGACCGAGCATCCAACGAGGAAACGATGTCGCCGTTGAAACAAGCAAAGGTTCCGCTCACAACATCCCTGCAGTTGCCAAGTGCACCACCGGTGCCCAGCGGTTCTTCTTCGGGGACGATGCGGATGTCAAAATCCACGTCGGCGTTTTTGAATTGCGCTTCAATCATGTCCACCTTGTAACCGCCGGCCACCACCACCTCGTCGACGAGGTCGGATGGAACGCAGCTGACAACGTGCTCGAGCAGGGTTTGGTCGAGGACCGGAAGCAAGGGCTTGGGGATGGTGGATGTCCACGGGCGAAGTCGGGAACCAACGCCACCTGCGAGCACCACGACCTGCATGACTCGGCCTTCCACCGTTCGGTTATGAAGGCAACGCAGCATCCCATCATGAGGGGCTTCCTCCCCTCAACGACGCATCAAAGCCTTGAAGGACGGACTTCATGTCGTGCGGTTTGGCGATGAACCATGAACATCCACGAATACCAAGGCAAAGCCCTGCTGAAGGCACACGGTGTCCCCGTGCTCGAGGGCGTCCACTGCACCACTGTTGACGAAGCCGTAGCGGCTTACGATGCTCTGGGGAGCAAGGTCGTTGCCGTCAAGTCCCAAATTCACGCCGGCGGACGCGGCAAGGGCAATCTGTACAGCCCCGATTCGGGCGACCTCATCATGGAGGGCGGTGTGAAGATCGCCTTCTCCAAGGACGATGTGGCGACCTACGCCTCGAACATCCTCGGGAATGTGCTGGTGACCATCCAAACCGGTGAGGAAGGAAAGCTCGTCCGAAACCTGTACGTTGAATCCGGTTGCGACATCGCTCACGAGTACTACCTCGCCATCTTGGTGGACCGCGAGAACAAGTCCGTGCTCATCATGGCCTCCACCGAGGGCGGCATGGACATCGAGCATGTCGCTGAAACCACGCCAGAGAAGATTCACAAGATCTCCGTGGACCCCAACGCTGGACTCATGGGTTACCAAAAGCGTGACTTGGGTCTCGCCCTCGGCCTGACCGGAGCCGCCCACAAGGCCTTCGCCAAGGCGTTGACCTCGATGTACGGCATGTTCGTCTCAAGCGACTGCGCCATGTTGGAGATCAACCCGCTGGTCCGCACCGCCGACGACGAAATCGTGGCCTTGGACGCCAAGGTCTCGTTCGACGAAAACGCTGAGTTCCGCCACAAGAACTGGGACGAGCTCCGTGACCTCTCCGAGGAAGAAGAGGTGGAAATCCGCGCGAAGGAAACCGGCCTCTCCTACGTTAAACTGGACGGCAACATTGGCTGCTTGGTTAACGGTGCTGGTTTGGCCATGGCCACCATGGACGTCATCAAGTTGTACGGCGGGGAACCCGCGAACTTCCTCGATGTGGGTGGCGGTGCCAACGAAGAGCAGGTCAAGACCGCCTTTTCCATCATCCTCGAGGACCCCAACGTGAAGGGCATCCTCGTCAACATCTTCGGCGGCATCATGCGCTGCGACATCATCGCCCGAGGCGTGATTGCAGCGACTGAAGCGCTGTCCCTCGACGTGCCGCTCGTGGTGCGACTGGCGGGGACCAACGTGAACGAAGGCAAGGCCATCCTCGCCGAGTCGACCCTCAACATTCACCCCGCCGACGACCTCGCCGATGGGGCGCAAAAAATTGTGGAACTCATTGGAGGTGGAAACTGATGGCGATTTGGATTGAAGAAGACGCAAAGGTCCTCGTGCAGGGCATCACGGGCAAGCAGGGCATGTTCCATGCCGACAAGATGGTCGAGTACGGCACCAACATCGTCGGCGGTTGCACCCCCGGCAAGGGCGGCCAAACCGTGGAACTCCAAGGCAAGCCCTTCCCCGTGTGGGATTCCATGTTCGACGCCATCAGGGAAACCGACGCCGATGCCACCGTCATCTACGTCCCGCCCCCCTTCGCCGCTGAAGCCATCATGGAAGCGGCCGATGCGTTTGACGCCGTCAAAGGCGAGGGTGTCGTGGTCTGCATCACGGAAGGCATTCCCACCCTTGACATGGTCAAGGCCGTGGCCTTTGTGGAAAACCGTCCCGGTGTTCGCCTCATCGGCCCCAATTGCCCCGGTATCATCACGCCCGGCGACAACGGTGGCGCCAAGATCGGCATCATGCCCGGCCACATTCACGCCAAGGGCCGCATCGGCATCGTGTCAAAATCAGGCACCCTCACCTACGAGGCGGTCGCCCAAACCATGAGCATCGATGAGGGGCAATCCACCTGCGTCGGCATCGGTGGCGACCCGGTCAACGGGACCGGTTTCATCGAATGCCTCGCTGCGTTCCAGGCTGACGACCAAACCGAAGCCATCGTCATGATCGGCGAGATCGGTGGCAACGCCGAACAGGAAGCCGCCGCTTGGGCTGCGGAGAACGTCACCAAGCCCATCGTTGGGTTCGTGGCCGGTGCCACCGCCCCGCCCGGCAAGCGCATGGGCCACGCCGGCGCCATCATCTCAGGCGGCAAGGGAACGGCCGAGGAAAAGTTCGCCGCCTTCGAAGCCGCAGGCATTGCCTGTGCCAAGGACCCCTCCGAACTCGGTGCGGTGCTGCTCGAATCCTTGAAGGCTGCCGGTCTGCGGTGAGTGAACCATGGCGCTTGACAACCAAGCGCTCAAGGACCACTACCGACGACACACCATCGACCTGCTTTGGCTGAACAAACCCAGCCAGCACGTGTTTCGATGGCGAACCAACGACAACCGCTGGCTCACCGCCAAGCGCCGCGTTCGTGACCAGGCTTCGTTCCTCAAGGCGATCGGCAACACCGCACCTCGCGACGTTTACGTCTCAACGGCCTCCTGGCTCAATCCCATTGATCTGCCTCGCTTGAGGGATAACCCCGAACATTACCCTGTTTTGCTTGACCATTTTGTTGTCTTTGACATTGATGTTTCCCCCTTTTCTATAGAGAGTTTGGAGAAGGCCCAATCCATCGCTCGTGGATTGATGGAATGGCTTGAGGAGCACGAGAACCTCACCCTCCGAAGCGTTTCATTCTCGGGCTCCAAGGGCTTCCACCTCATCTACGATGACCCTGACCGAGATGCCTTTGCCCTGCCCGACCTCAAAGAGCGCGAGATGGCAGTGAAAGCGCAGCGTCAAGCGTTGTTGGACCGTGTGGTGGAGGTCGGGTTTGAAGTCGACACCAAGGTAACCGCCGACACACGCCGCATCCTTCGCCTACCCGGGAGTTTGCACGGGAGCACCGGGTATGCATGCACTCGGATCACGGTTGAGGCGCTGAACGGTCCATTGGAGGACCTGTTGGGCAAGCTCTACCGGCACCCGTCGGCCTGCGACATCCCCCAACGTGCTGACCCGCCACCGACTCAAGCGAACACCCAACAAAAGCCACATCAATTACCTCAACCAACGCAACCATCGGATGAGCCGTGGTTCAAGCTTCGTGTGAACACGCACGTTCAGGGGACAAAGAACCGACACGTGATGATGATGTGGTTGCCGAAATCGTGGGGCGCCCCGCTGAAGGCCATGGAGCGCGCCCTCGATTGGATCAAACTCGAAAACCTCGGACCCTGCAGTTTTTGGCGGCACAACGAGCGCGTGCTGATGCTCTGCCCGTTAGCGATCCCAAGGCCGAAACTCGTGAAGATGTACAAGCGCCGAGGCCTCCATCTTTCACAATCCAAGTTGAAACAGCGAGAACACCGGTGGGCTTCGCTTTCACCACCTGAAGTGAACGGCCCTGCGGACATCGAGCCGGAGTTGATGGGCATCTACGGGGAGCCCTATGTCGGTGTGGCGCTGTATTCCCGTCAACACTTGGAACTTGAACGGCGGCTTGGCGTTCGTCGAGTCCTCTCCGCCCACGAGTTGTGTGGACACAACGAACCCACCTTTGAGATCGTCTCCATGGCATGAACCTTTATTCACCGACCCGGGCCTGTCCACTTCGTCCTCAATGGAGTCTTCGGACAATGACAACTGCTTCGCATGTGGCGGTGACACACTCGGCCATGGCGCGTGAGGACAGCGCCATGGCCACTTTTACCAGGTGAACGCCATGAAACGGTTGCCCTTCATATTCTACTTCTTTTTCTTCCAAGCCATCGGCCTTGTTGCATTTGGTGCCCTTGAGGGAGATCCTGCCATGATGTGCACGGGTTGGGTCGGGTCGGTTGTTTGTACGTTGATCGTGTTGAGACGTCGACGGACTACGAAGGACGGAACCGATCGGCATCTTGGCGTGCACGCTCAAATGACCACCGGACAACATGTGCCGACATCAACGAGGTGGACAGGCAGCACCGCCAACCATCTTGACCGATACCAGTCGGTGCTGGCGCGTCTCCGACTCGCTCCAGCCACCGGTCAAACCTCGGCCACTTTGATCGAGCAACACAAGCAATGGTTCAATGGGGGAGAGACGGCAGCCCAAGCGTTCTTCCACCACCCGCAGGTGGTGAAAGCGCTGAATCTTGATGGGAGTCAAACCACGACGAAACGTTCGACTGCGACCCAAATTCCACCTGCCAACACCGGTACGTTGACGGCCGGTCTGGTCAACGACACTTTTTGGGGCAACCTGGATCAAAAAGCCGCCGCATCGGTCCCTGCGGCTGACGGGGTGTGCGGTATGGCCCACTGTTCCAACGAGGTCAATGCGTTCAGTTTCCAATGCTTCCAGTGCCGGCGACGTGTGTGCAGTTCATGCGGCAACACCGGGGTGCTGTGCCGCACCTGCGCCTCATAGGTAGAGGCTCTTCCGCTGCACGTTCGCTTGAGGCGTCATGCCGCTGGCCTGAACCTGTTCAAGGCGGAACCGGCCCGCCTCGTTGTGGACGTAGAACAGTTCACTTTCACCAAACTTCGCATCCCAATGCTGTTTGAACACCTCGGCATTTTTCTTGGTGTTGGCCAGTGCTGTGGGGACGTTGTGATGCATCACGAGGTGCTGACGATGCGGCCTGAGATACTTGGCCAACACCTCGGGAAGCAAGCGTGTCAGCCAGGTCTCGAGCGGGAACACCGCCGCCCGAGAAATCACGTACCTCGGTTTTTCCAGGGGCGAAAGCACCTCTTCAAGACACTTCGAAAAGAGGGAAGCCTCGTCCGCCGAGCAGTTTGCCAGGTGCATGCGAACCCAACCACCGCCTCGGTCGCCACCAGCTGCTTGCACGGTCGGCGGCAGTTGTTGTGTTTGAATGAGAGCGTTGACAATCGCTTCGCTCATCGCCGTCGTGAGGGAGGCATCGCTCCAGGGGACGCCCGGCTTCGAGAAGCCAAATCCTTCCCCGCCCACCTTTTGCTTGGATTCTACGGCATCCTTTGGTTCGGCATTGAACGGCAGTCCGATGCCCCAGAGTTCCCGCGTATGGCCCCTCATCTTGGAACGCTTCAGCATCTCGTCATTGAACATCGCCATGCCTTCGTGAATACCCATTGGCTCGGCCTCCATGAACGCTGGGTGAACATGGCCGGGACCTTTCTCAATGGCTCCGTCGTCGCCAACACCGTACAGTTCCTTGTGCTTACGAATGAACCGTTTGTAGTCGCTGAAGCCGGTCTGGAATTCATCGGCCAAGCAAATCACATCCCAATTGTTGGCGACCTTCTCAGGCCAGTGTTTGTCCAAGCGAATGCTTCGGCCTCGAAGCTGATTGATGCTCATGTTGGTGGTCACCGAGGTCAAGTCGATCAGCACGTTGATGCGCGACGCATCCCATCCTTCACCCATCAATCCTCGGGTCCCAATCAGGCATCGGGTGAAGCCTTCTTGGAAGAATTCAGTGATCATGGTGGAATAATGGCGCGGCACCCAATCCTCGCCGGCACCTGAGATTTCGTGGTAACGACCCATCACTTCGTCTCGAAGCACAATCTTGAGGTGACGGTCTGCAATCCATGTGCGTGCTTTTTCAAGAAACGCTTCCGAAAGGTCGTCGTCCACCAAGACGGTGCTGCCCGTCATCAAGATCGGGTCGAGCATGTCGCCAGCGGGACACGCCACCAAATGACGGAAGGCGGCGACGGCTCCCCCGGCCTCATCGTCGAGCACGTCGTCGATGAGCAACGTTGAGGAGGTTTTCTCAAAATCGGTGATGATCACGGCACGGATGGAGGTGCCAAGGTTTTGCATTTCTTCCTGAAGGATGGTGCTGAGTGCCTCACATTTGCTGTTGCTGTATGCGAGAATGCGGTTGATGGGAGAGGCACACGGTTGACTCCCTGTTTCCGTGATTTGAGTCCCAAGCAATCGGTATTGCTTGGCAACACGCTCGGCTTTCGATTGGTCATTGGTGTTGGTGGAACGTCGCAGGCCAAGACGGACGTATCTGGACACCACACTCCTCAACATTTCATGACGATGTTCTCTGGTGAACGCCAGAGCCCCTCCCTCGGCTTCCTTAACATCGACTGGAACACCGACTGGCATGGGTCTATTTTCAAGGGCGAGATACATTCGACCCTGATCGGAAAAATCAGGAACGGCACGTTGGTACTCGCCCCAAGAAAGATGACCACCCGAGGGGCCCTTCCGCGCTCTGAGTTCCTCCTCAACCCAATCGGTGAGCGGAAGTATGGCCCCCACTCCCTCAGAAGGTTCGTTCAGTTGTCGGAGAATCCCATCAAAGGTCTCGTTCACGTCGCGAATGAAGTCCATTTCTTTCTGCGCAGGTCGAACAAAGTAGCACAGGTCCTGGTAGGGTGCGAGGTTCGAGTCCCTCACCAGTGCAGGGACAGGCACCTCGTAGTCAATGTCCCCGAGGAAGTCAGCGTACCGGATGGCATCCTCCTCATCGGCCTTTTCGGCGTCAGGGGGTGTCGCGGTGAGGCCGAGAACCACGGGGTTGTCAAAAAAGTCCTGAAGTTGGTGCAGCACACGCCCCCAATGGTGGAGCAGGTGATGGCACTCGTCAAGAATGATGAGCCCGATGCCTGCTTCTTTCAGCCGAAGCAGCGTTGACCGGGAGGATTCGTGAAGTGTCCACAGGGCATTGCCGTTTTTAGCGTAGTCGTCTCGGACCGCTTTTCGGTACACCTTCACCCGTTTGGCGTAATAACTCGGATTCTTTTCTTCCAAATCTGTGATCCACGCCTCTGCCGAGGTGATGTCCACCGCCTCGCCTTTCTCCACCAATTTCTCCGCCCAAAGCATCATGGCGGATTCATCCAAGCCCTCACCGCCTCGTTTGGGCATGGTCACCGATTGATAGGTCAGTGAAGTCAGCAAGCCCGGGCGCTCGGGGTCAATGCTGATTTGATCTTCCTTTCCGTCAAGCTCAAACAAGTCGGTTCGAGCCGCCCATTGCGCCTGAATAGCGGAGTTTGGTGAGAGGACCAGGGCCGGTTTGCGAACCATGTCCGCCCACACATAGAGTCCAAGCACGGTTTTTCCGGAGCCGGGTGGGGCCACAATGTGCAGCCGTTTTTCACCTGCTTCAAGTTGGGGTTTGATGACCGAAACAGCTGCGACCTGCGATGGACGAAGTGTGCCGCCGAATCGAATGTTTCCGAAGTCGGGACCGTCGCTCACGGCGCCATCACCTCAACTGCCGGGAGGGCCCCGTTTTGGACCGCCGGGTGGACCGCCCTTCTTTGGGCCGGGAGGACCACCACCTGGACCGCCCTTCTTTGGGCCGGGAGGACCACCACCTGGACCGCCCTTCTTCGGACCGGGAGGACCGCCACCTGGACCGCCCTTCTTCGGACCGGGTGGACCGCCGCCAGGACCGCCCTTCTTCGGACCGGGGGGGCCGCCACCTGGACCGCCCTTCTTCGGACCGGGGGGACCGCCACCTGGACCGCCCTTCTTCGGACCGGGGGGACCGCC
>JAYOBJ010000007.1:23565-24646 GCA_038104845.1 Methanobacteriota archaeon | reverse complement strand
TGGACCGCCCTTCTTCGGACCGGGGGGACCGCCCTTCTTCGGACCGGGTGGACCGCCACCGGGACCGCCCTTCTTCGGACCGGGAGGACCGTCACCGGGACCGCTTTTCTTCGGACCGGGAGGACCGCCACCGGGACCGCTTTTCTTCGGGCCGGGGGGGCCGCCACCGGGACCGCTTTTCTTCGGGCCGGGTGGACCCCCGGAACGACCGGGCCCCGGAGGGCCGCCGCGTGAAGGCGCTGGTGCTTCTTCTGACTCGTCGTCTTCTTCCTCAAAGACGGCCCCGCAGTGCGGGCACTTGGGATCGCTTTCTTTGACCAAGCCATCACAGATCTCGCAAGCGAACATCTCCTCCTCGTCTTCCGCACCGATTTTTTCGGTTTCACCGTCCTTGGAACGAAACATCACGATCTCAACAGTGACGTCGTAGCCCTTGAGCGCCATCTCTGTTTCAACCGCTTGCTGGAAGGCTTGCGTCAAGGCATCCGGTGTGTCCAACACACGTCCATCGTCGATGTACGTGACGTTCACCGTGAACACATCGTTTTCGAGTTTCGTTTGTGGCGCATCCACGGCGACCCCACGTTTGCGGGCGACCCGACGCACAGCGACTTCGGAGATGCGACGCAACAGCGCATTGTTGGGCGCAGCTTTCTCCGCAGCACCACCACCACCGCCTGCAAGGATCTCGGCAGCCGTGGAGGCTTGAGCATCAGCACCCCGGAGGTGAGCAGGCAGGTCGCCACCTGCCCCCAAGTTGGCAAGAACGGAGGAGGCCGAGGATTGGTTCATGGACAGCCACTGGCTTCGACGTTCGTCCTTGACCGCTCGTTCGGCCTCGGCGAGACGGTTCACCATTGCATCGGTGGGTGAGTTGGCTGGATTGTGAGCGATGCGTGTTCCCCCGGGCGCCATGGGCGAGACATTGGTGGCCGAGGGCACGGCGCCGCTCGAAAGCGGTGTACGAGCTGTGGTTGGCAGGTCGTTCATGGGCGAGACGTTGGACCCTGGCCTTGGGCCGCCCATACCTGCTGGCGGCATGCCCTGCTGAGGCGGCATGCCCTGCTGAGGCGGCATGCCC
>JAYOBJ010000007.1:0-23465 GCA_038104845.1 Methanobacteriota archaeon | reverse complement strand
GGCGGCATGCCCTGCTGAGGCGGCATGCCCTGCTGAGGCGGCATGCCCGGTTGCATTGGCATGCCTTGGGGGGGATAGCCCCCTTGGGGAGGGTAGCCGCCCAACGGTTGAGGAGGGTACATGCCAGGGGGCAAGTTTTGGTGCTGCTGGAGCCCTTGAGCCATGCCTTGAAGAGCATCGGTCGCCACTTGACCCATCTGCTGGAGGTTGGCTTCCTGCTGCGCCCGCTGATCGGGCCCCGAAACGGGGTCAAAGGAGCGTTGCTGCTGGGGAAAGGTCGGGATGGAAGGTTGCACGGCAGAGGAGGGAGGGGGGGCGAAACCGCCAGCCACCGATGTGTCCTGTCGAGCACCGCATTCCGGACAGAACATGCTGTCGGTAGGAATTTGTTCGCCGCACGACCCGCAATTCATCTCCGGCCCTCCCTTCAGGATTGGAGCGACCCTTCCTAAAGCATTGCCCAAGAACGCCTCACTCACGCATCCGTTCTGTAAGAGCATGGCACCGCGCAAGCATATCTTCTTCCGCATGTGTTGACTGGGTTCATCGGGGCGAACCATGTCGGTGCTGGTCAATGAGGACATCGACCGACTGTTGGAGACCACCTCAAGGTCGTTTTATCCAACCCTGAAATATCTGCCCAAGAAAACGCGTGGGCAAATCGGCCTGCTGTATTTGCTCGCCAGGGTGGCGGACACCATCGCTGACACGAAAACAGGTGACACCGAAGGCCTGCTTGAAGCCCTCAGGACCTACAACCGAGCTGTTCAGGACGGCTCGGACGACCTACCAAATCTCGATGACATCGCCTACCTGCAAACGAACGAGCACGAAGCGGAATTGCTGAGGAACGTGCCGGCTGTGGTGGACGGGCTCAAGGTCTACAACCCTGAAGATCAAGCAAGGATGCTCGAATGCCTCGACACCATTGTGGGGGGACAAATCCTCGACCTGGAACGGTTCGGCCCCGCCAAGGAAGGCGGTAGCATCTCTCCGCTCAACGACGATCAAGAACTCGACGACTACACGTTTCGTGTTGCAGGATGCGTTGGCGTGTTTTGGACCAACATGTCGCTGGCACACTTGATGAGCCTCAACCCCGAAGAAGAAGCGAAGTTCATGGAACTGGGGGTGCGTTTTGGCAAGGCACTGCAAATGATCAACATCCTTCGCGACATTCCCGAAGACCTCCGCTTTGGAAGGTGCTACATCCCCAAGGAAGCACTGGCAAAGGTTGGACTGACACCCGATGATCTCCTCGACGACGGCAACCTGGCCGCGTTCCGCCCGGTGTACGACGCCTACCTCGACCTGACCAACGAGCACCTCAAAGCGGCAACGGCTTACATCCACATGATCCCAGAGACTCAATTTCGTCTCAAAGCCTCGTGCTTGCTTCCGGTGTTGGTCGGACAACGGACGGTCACCTTGCTGAGGGAAGGCAACATCCTCAACTCCGACGAACGCATCAAGGTCACTCGGGACGAAATGAAGGCGTACGCACGCCGATTGTTGCGAGCCCTCATCATCCCCGGCGGCGTTCGCCGATTGCTCGAGAAAAATCGCGACAAGTGACCGACTCTATAGAAATCAAGTCGCCGTGATGTGCTGAGGCGAACGGTCGCCCACAACCAGCGTCATCCTCAACGCTGCCGTCGCACTCCCGAGAGGAGGTCTCTTAAAGAAGCGAAGTGAGGGCGAACCGGTCTGGATGCTGGAACGCCGAAAACCGCTCGATTTGCTCTTCCCTCTCAAAGGGAACGCATCGAGCCGCACGGGAGAGGCCAACACCGCTGCCCCAAGCACGGTTGAGCGCCTCCGTGCTGGTGTAACGTTGGCCCGTGATGCCGTCAAAGCCGTGAGCTTAACGGCCATGGAAGCCCTTCGTGAGGGCGCTTCCTTCATTGGCATCGTGACCGATAAAAACGAACTTGCTGACCCCTTTGCTCACCTCGACGCGCCCATCTGGTCGGAACAACCCCCCGCAGAGTTGTTCAAACTGGCCTACCGATATTGCGAAGAGTTGACCAAGCGCGAGGCAGGCAACTTCTACCACTCGTTCAAGTATCTCCCCGACGACCAACGCTTGGCGATGTGCGCCATCTACGCCTTCTGTCGCCGTGCCGACGATATTGCGGACGGCGACTGGGCCGACCGATTCCCAGGAGGCGCCGGTGAAGTCGATCCGGAAGCCGTGGCGTACCGAGAGCAACTGGAAAGCCTCCAGAACCAAGGGACGATTTTGGATGAAGGAGCTTACCTCAACAAAATCACTCAACTCTTCTTCTTCCGAAAGAAGTTGTCGACCTGCTACACGGATGTGCACTCCACGGATCCCGTGTTCCTTGCGCTGGGCGACACCATCAACCGCTACGGCATCCCCCGGGAGGTCTTCGACGACCTCATCTCGGGCATGGAAGACGACCTGTACAACAACCGATACCGCACCTTTGACGAGCTGTACGTGTACTGTTACCGGGTCGCCTCCGTGGTGGGCCTGATGTGCATCGAGGTGTACGGCTACGACGACCCGAGGGCGAAGAAGTTCGCCGAATCTTGGGGCATTTTCATGCAACTCACCAACGTGCTTCGTGACGTTGGCGAAGACATTCAGCGCGACCGCGTGTACCTGCCGTTGGATGAGTTGGAGAAGAACGAAATGACCGAGGCCGAACTCAACGGCCGAATCGTCTTGAACAAGCATTGGGAGCCGTACTGCCGCCACTACGCCGCGCGCGCACGGACATACCTCGAGGAAGCCCGACAGTTGCTTCCGCTCTTGCCTCGCCGGTCCCGATACTCCCCTGCCGCCATGATCGCGTTTTACGATAAAATCCTGAAGCAGATCGAGAAGCAGCAAGGCGACGTGTTCACCACCCGTGTCAAACTCAACAAGGCTCAGAAAATTTCGCTTGCGGCCACCGTCTACCTTCGACACCGCTTCCTGCCCGGGTTCCTTGACCCGGTGTGGGGCGCTATGGCGAAGTTGGGCATCCTGCCATCGGTCTGAATTGGCGAATGCTCCACGCGCCAGCGCCGTTGTTGTCTTGCAGGGCACGGCTGTGCCACAACAAAAGCCACCCCCTCGGCCGGGACGGTTGAACCACACGTCACCACCCGCCAAGTGGGTGGTCACAGCCACCCGTGAGGATGCGTGGGCGAACACCTTCGCGGCGCTCACACCGATGCGACCGGTTTTGACCGGTTGATGGAGCGTGGGAGCAGAACCAGAGCCGGAACACCGACCATCAGATGAAGCACGTTGAGCATCAAGCCGGCCTCGAGGGTCCCTGAACCCATGGAATACATCCCGTAGACGAGCAAAAAGACAACGCCGAAGCACCTCCACCATCCATCGGGCTTGGCCGTGATGCGACCGAAAACCGTGTGGAGCACCACACCAGCCGCACAGGCAGCCAACGCAGCGAGGAAACTCGCCAGCGTGAACCACAATGCGGGAAACACGACCTCAACGTCCCGCTCCCACGGCGCCCAAGGTGTGTCCAAGCGCAAGCCGATGGTGAGAAGGCCCGCTGACCCCGTGGCGAGAAAACCAACGAGCAGCATGGACCCCGATGAGGCCCGCAACGCTTGAAGCGTCCGCTCGATCACAACTTCAATCCAACAGACACCTTACTTAGCCCCCTGTTTGTTGACGTGGGCGCGACGTTGGGATCGAGCATCGTCGCATCGTGGCATCGGTGCGCTGGGCGACTCGGATGGACGCCGGAGCGCTCACTGGCCGCCGACTCAAGCGTTGCGAGTGAACGCTTGGATCCCCGTGATGTAGCGACCCAGAATCAAGTTGTGGATGTCGTGGGTGCCTTCGTAGGTTTTCACCGACTCAAGGTTCGCCATGTGTCGCATCACGGGGTATTCGTCAAGAATGCCGTTGGCACCGTGGATGTCACGTGCAACGCGGGCGATTTCAAGGGCGATGTCCACGTTGTTCATCTTGGCCAAGGAGATCTGCTCGTTGAACCAGGTCCCGTCGTCCTTCTTTCGACCGAGGTGATAGGCCAGGAGTTGCCCCTTGGTGATTTCACGGAGCATCCACGCCAGTTTGTTCTGCACCAACTGATACGAGGCGATGGGGTGGTCAAATTGAATTCGGGAGAGGGCGTAGGTTTTAGCACTGTGGAAGCAAGCCATGGCCGAGCCCAACGCACCCCAAGAAATGCCGTATCGAGCGTTGTTCAGGCATGAGAAAGGCCCTCGGAGCCCCTTCACACCTGGAAGGATGCGATCCTTTGGAATCTTACAGTCTTGGAAGACCAGCTCGCTGGTCACGCTTGCTTTTAGCGAATGCTTGCCCTTCATCTCGGGGGCTGAGAAGCCTTCATCACCTTTTTCGACGATGAAACCACGAATCACCCCGTCGAGCTTGGCCCACACCACGGCCACCTGAGCCATCGAACCGTTGGTGATCCACATTTTCGCTCCGTTGAGGAGGTAATGGTCGCCTTTGTCCTCGGCTTTGGTGACCATGTCGCCCGGGTTGGAACCGTAATCGGGTTCGGTCAAGCCGAAGCAACCGACCCACTCGCCCGACGCCATCTTGGGGAGGTACTTTTCCTTCTGTTCCTCGCTTCCGAAATCCCAAATGGGGTACATGGCCAAGGATCCCTGAACCGAGGCAAACGACCGCAAACCGCTGTCGCCGCGTTCCAGCTCTTGGCAGATGAGGCCGTACGCCACGTAGGACAACCCCGGGCAACCGTAGCCTTTGAGTGGAGCACCAAGAACACCCATTTCGCCGAGGGCCACGCGCCACTCGTCGTAGAAGACCCCTTCTTCGCAGGCTTGCTCAATCCTGGGCAACACCGCTTCGTCGACCCAGGTGCGAACCATGTCCCGAACCATGATTTCCTCTTCGGTCAGCAAACTCTCGACATCGTAGAAATCCAATCCCTCAAACGGCTCCATGGACACCCCTCGGTCAAAGGGCCTCGCCCGAGATTCATCAACATACCCCTCAGGGTGTTCATTCCTCAACGGGCTTTCTTTCCAAAGCGGAGGTCGTTGTACTTCCGTTGAAGCCAAGGGCTGTTCATGTACAACAACCCGAGCAACACCCCGGGCACCGAGATGGCCACTGCACCCAGCACCAGAACGGTGAGAATGCTGGAATCAACTGCCTCAGTGGCCGGTGAAAAAGCGACAACGTTGCCGTATTCGGTGATGAAGAAGCCGTTGTGCTCATCGTTTTCCCACACCACGGCCATGGCTCTGCCGGCGATGGTGGCGTCAAACGCAACGGCATCCTCCGGCACCAAGACGGTGAAGACGCTGTTGGAGAGGGGTTCGTAACGAACCAGCCCCAACGGCGCCACGTGCACCAACGATGACCGGTCGTTGCCCGGCGAAACACCCGTTTGTTCGCCCTCCAGGAGATCCACAGCGAAGGTCCTGCCGACCGTGGATTGACTCGGCTCAAGGAGGTTGACGTTGATGACCTTGCTCCGCAGGCCGCTGGCGTACGCCGTGCATTCGTTCAGGTTGGGGTCCACGCAGTCGACACCCACCCATGTCTCGGAGGCCGATTGAGCCATCCAACGGACCGTGAAGCCTTGGTCGATGACGGCCAAACCCTCGTCAACCGTGGCAACGAAGCAAATGTTGTGATTTCGGTGGCAGGCCAAATCCATCACACGGCTTGTCCCGGTGTTGTTCAAACGTTCAAAGCCGGTGTGCTCGGCGAATTTCCAAACCGTTCCGTCCTCGGCTGCGACGTAGGCAAAATCACCCGAAGGCCGCCACACCACCGCCGTGAGAGACTGTCCAATGACGGCAAAGGTACCGTTCACGTGGGTGATGCTGTGATCGTAGGTGTCGTACCGCATGGCGAGGCCCTCGTCGCCGACGAGAAGCGCCGTGTTGCCGCGTGGGTGCCAAGCCACATCGTTGACGTCGGAGGAACGCCCGGTGGAGAGGTCGATGTCTTCGGTCCGGTCGTCGGCCTTGTCGGCAGACACCAAGTGCACATACCCCCCCATACCGTGCAGCAGGACCATCTCCCCGTCGGGGGAAACGGCGCCGCCGAGGACGCCGAGGTCCGCCTCCTCAAGGGCACCAACATCGGTGAGCGTGATTCGCGTGACGAGTTCAGCCTGGGCCAGCGGCAAGAGCAGGAGGGCCAAGCACCACCACACCTTGGAACGGTGACGCATGGGCTGAGGTGTTGGACGCCCCATGATAACATGTTCCAACCTTGGCGGAATGACCCGAGCAGGGGGTTCACCTTATGTGCCGGTGGCCGATGCAGGTGGCATGGAACAATTCGCCGTCAAGCGAGGTTTGGTCAAAAGCATGGGTGGCAACGCAGGATTGGCGGTCCTCGCCACACGGTATTTCGATGATGTGAATGTGGACGAAGAAGGCCGTTTCACGGCAACGTTCGGAATCTTGACATCGGTGTCCGGTTCGTTCAACGAACAAGGCAAACTCGCCGTGGACGTTGAGCAAATGAAAGGTGAGGCACTTGCCGCCTTCCTCGACGGGAAGGGCGGGCGAGAGCAGGCCATGGAATCGCGGAAGCGTTGGTCGGGCTTCCTTGACGAGGCGACCGGCTACTCCGCCAAACAGCGGGGTGACAAAGCCAAGGAAGAGGCGAAGAAGTTCGCCAAAGCCAAATCGGCCATCAAGATGGCTCACAAATCCATGGAGATGATGACCGAGCTACCGGAAGCGAGCATCGAAAAGGCACACGAACTCATCGCCATGCTGGAAGCCAACATTGAGGAGGGCGTGGCCCCTTCCGAGTCTCAGGTGAAAAAACTCAACGATTTGTTCTGAGGGGCCGACGTGACCAAATCCAGCGTCATGGACCGTATGGTGGCGACACCAAACTACGATTCGCTCGACGGCCAAGCGAAAGAACGCCTTCATCTGATGGCGTTGGGTGTGGAAGAGGCGGTCGGACTCGACCATTTGGTGAAGTGCCTCAAGGAAGGCACCTCCCGATCGGGCAACGACGTCATCCAGTGTTACGTCGGGTTCGAACCCAGTGGCAAGGCGCACATCGGATGGAAGGTCTTGGCGTTGCAACTGCGGAGGATGATCGACGCCCAAGCCAACGTGATGGTGTTCCTCGCCGACTGGCACGCATGGGTCAACGACAAATTTGGCGGTAACATGGAGGCCATTCAAACCACGGCACGGTACATGGAAGACACGTTCCGTGCGCTGCTCGACCATCCCCCTGAAGGGGAAGGACCCGGCGAACTGCAGTTCAAGTGGGCCTCTGAGGTCATGGCATCGGGAGATTATTGGGCACGCGTGCTGCATTGCTCCAAAGGTGCAACCCTCGCCATGGTTCGCAAAACCTTCACCATCATGGGACGAGATGAGGCCTCCTCGGACCATGACCTTTCGAAGTTCTACTACCCGGCCATGCAGGCAGCTGACATCTTCGAGATGGACATTGACGTGGCGATCGGTGGCATGGACCAGCGAAAAGCGCACATGTTCATGCGGGACATCGCTTCCAAGCGAGGTTGGGAAAAGGCCACGTGCCTTCACACCCCCATCATCTCCTCGCTGAAAGCCTCGGGCAGCCGCATGGAGTCGTTCGACCACAAGATGTCAAAATCCAATCCCGGGGGGGCCCTGTTGCTTCACGACACCCACGAACAAATCCGAAAGAAGATGCGGAAGGCGTACATCGCCCCCGACGACCCCAATTCACCGGTGTACGAATTGGCGGAACACATTGTGCTTCCAGAGTTTGGCGAAATCGTGGTCACCCCCGACCCTCGGTTTGGCGAACCGTCCACGTGGACGGACATCGATGCCTTCCGGTCTGCGGTGATGGACGGCACCCTCCATCCTTTGGACGCCAAATTCGGTGTGGCCGACGGGTTGGCCAAAGGTCTCGAGCGGGTGCATGCCCATTTCGAGGCTCACCCTGACCGCCTGGAGGCGGTGCATGCGCTGTCGTCGTGATCAAGCCGGAATCAAGGCCAACTCCTCGGCGCTGATGACCTCAAGGGAAAGCACACGGCGGGTGTCTTTGGCGAACGTTCGGTCGCGAAGGGGCTCAAGTTTCACCACGGCGTTCAGGCGGTAATACGTCGAAGGCGTCAACCGCCCCACCATCTCATCGGCAACGACCGCCTCCAAAGACTCCGGGGCTGCATCGTTCAAGACCTGACCATCGTCGTCGTACACCACTTGCCGCACCCGAAGACTCTGAGCATCCTCATAGAAACAGTCCTCCGTGATGAGGGAAAAGTTCGGACGGCGCGCCAGCAGGCTGGGGGGGAGCTCGTCCTCGTTGTCCGATGCACGGGCCTTCCGAATGCACGACATGCAGAACGGTGGGCTTTCCCGTTCACGCGCCCTTCGCTGGTCGAGGATCTGCTCGTCCTTGCAATCCCGGCAACGGTACACCGCCACCTTGAGCCACCCGTAGGCGTCGCTCACGTCCACGATTTTTACATCCACGGAAACGAGCTTGTAGCGGTTGCGCATGCGAAGGGCGTGGATGCTGGTCCGGTATTCATCACCCAGCCCAACCACCCGAAGCACGCCCCGCATGTGCACGCCCGCACGCAAAAACTGTTCTTTCAGGACGGTGTTGCCAAGCTTGAGGCAGTGGGTCGGTTGTTCATGGAAGGCGTTTCGAAGGGTGTCGCTGCTTGCCAGGTGAGCGTGCTGCACGTTGAACCCGAACACTTCGTCCTCGTAGGTCAGCAAGCCTTCGATGTCGCCAAAGTAGCGGCCCTCAATCAATTCTCGCCACGCCGTGAGCACGGCTTGGTCCTCTTCGCTCAAATCAATCCCTTCATCCCCGAACATGGAGTTTTCCCGCAGGCGGGACGGTTCTTGAACATAACCCTCCATCCAACCCGAAGAAAGGATGCATACGGAGGGGTGACAAGGTTCATGAATTGAACCTCGGTGGTGGAAGACAACATAGGAGCCATGTCCATGCCACATTTCCTCGTCCTGGTCAAACAAGTGCCCGACACCAACGCCAAAATCGTCGTGAACGGCGACCGAGTCGACCTCGCCGCCGTGAAGATGGTGATGAGCCCCTACGACGAATTCGCCATCGAAACCGCCTTGCGCCACAAAGAAGCCACTGGCGGCGAAGTCACGGCCCTGACCGTGGGCGGTCCTGCATCTGACAAGATCCTGAAGGACGCCAAAGCCATCGGTGTTGACCGCATCGTTCGGGTCGACAACACCGCCTCGCTCGATTCCAACGGTTTGCAGTCCGTGATGGCACAAGCGGTTCAAGCGCTTGGCGCCGATGTGGTGTATTGCGGCAAATCGGCAGCCGATACCGGTGCTGGGTCCACCGGCCCCGGATTGGCAGAGCGGCTTGGCTGGGCCTCGGCCTCCAACATCATCGGTGCCTCCTTTGATGGCGGCTTCGCCGTCATGGCACCTGCCCAAGGCGGCCAGGTCAAATTGGCGGTGCCGACCCCTGCCGTCATCTCGTGTGACAAAGGGGATTTCAAGGTCCGCAAGCCCAATGTCAAGGGCATCATGCAGGCTAAAAAGGCCACGGTTGAGGTGCACACCTTCGACGCACCCGCTCCCACCGTAACCGTTGTTGCTCATGCCCTCCCACCCGCTAAACCTGCCGGAAAATCCTACGAGGGCGGTGCTGCCGCTGCTGAAGTTGCCCAACTGCTCCGCGATGAGGCCAACGTGATTTGAGGTGAACAAGATGACTGAAACCATTGTAATTGCAGAACTCCACAACAACGCCGTCCACCCTTCCACCGCCGAACTGGTGACCGCTGCGACGCATTTGGGTGGCGCACCCACCATCGTCGTGCCGTGCACCGACGCCGCCGTCGCTGACGGTGCACTCGGCATGGGGGGTGCAGCGGTCGTCGCCGCCAAATCGGAGGCCTTCACCAACTACGACGCCGCTGGATGGGCCGAAGCACTGGACTCGGTGGCCCCGCAGGGCATCATCGTCACCGGCGCTTCCCCGCAATCGAAGGACCTTGCAGCCCGGTTGGCCGCACGCCGCTCCCTTTCGGTGGTGCAGGACGCCGTCACCATCGACGGTGCCAACATCACATCGCCCTTGTACTCCGGTAAAGCGATGCAAACCGTGGCGATCCACGGTAACGTGGTCGTCTCCGTTCGCTCAAACATCTTCCCTCCCGCCAACGGCGGGGCAGCGGCGGCGAGCGTCGTGGACACCACCGGAAACATCGCCACCTCCGTTCAGGAATTCATGGCCCGCGCCTCCGAGCGGCTGGATGTGGCCGAAGCCAACATCATCATCTCGGGGGGCCGTGGCATGGGATCACCCGACAATTTCAGCCATCTCGAAGCGATTGCCGACACCATCGGCGCCGCCGTGGGTGCATCTCGAGCTGCCGTTGACACATGGGAGGCCATTCCACACAGCATGCAAGTTGGCCAAACCGGAAAGACCGTCAACCCCAACCTGTACATCGCTGTGGGGATTTCGGGCGCCATCCAACACCTGGCTGGCATGCGGTCCTCCAAGTACATCGTCGCCATCAACAAAGACGCCGACGCTCCCATTTTCCAGCACGCTGATTACGGCATCGTCGCCACTTGGGAAGAAGCCCTTCCCGTGTTGCAGGCCACGTTGGCGTCCATGAAGGCTTGATCAGGCGTATTTGCCGAACCCGTACACGCCGCTTCCCGCGGCATCGCCAACGAAGGGGTTGGTCGCGCGCTCATGCCCGATGGTGGTGAGCGGCCCATGGCCGGGATGCACCACAGTATCGAGCGGAAGCGGCCACAACTGTTCGTGGATGGAGGCGGCTAACACGTCAAAATCGCCTCCCGAGTCGGCGATGTCGGTCCGCCCGACCGACCCTGCAAAGAGGGTGTCACCAACGAACACGTGGTCCGGGCCCCCGTCAACCTCCACAACCAAGCAACAACCTCCGAGGGTGTGACCCGGGGTGTGGAGCACGCGAACCGGCACACTGCCAAACATCATCGTCTCACCCGGAACCAGTTCATCGTCCGCCACAGCGGGTTCTGGAAGCGAGAGGCCGTAGCGACGGCCGGAACGTTGAGCGAGGGTTTGGAGGTATGTGTCGTCGGGGTGAAGGTACCAAGGCACACCGTAGTGTTCACGAAGCATGGGGATGAAGCCGCTGTGGTCAAAATGAGCGTGCGTGTTGATGAGAGCGGTCACACGACGGGGTGGGAGATCCTGCGCCTCGACGACCGAAGCCGGCCCAGTGGACCAATCCGGCCCTCGACCCTGAAACCCATCGATCCAATCGATCAAACGTTGCGGCTCGTCGCCGCCGTCCACGATGACCGTATCGCCGGACGACCGGTCGGTGATCACCGAGCATCGCATTTGCAATGGACCGACAAAAAAATGCTCAATCCAAGGCTCGCTGAGGACCATGCTCCGGGGAATGGGTGCTCCTTCAAGAGGTTGAGCCACCCTCGACCCGAACCGTCACCCGGTCGGTGGTCCACAAGCCATTAACGTCGAGCACGCGCAAATCAAACGCAAACACGCCCACGGGTAGGCGCAGTTCAACTTGAGCGGTGGTTGCCAGTTCACGCTCTTTGGCGTCCAGCCATGACCATGCGGCGATGAGGTCATGCGGATCGTGGGTCCCACGACCGTCCAACAGCACGTTCGCCGTACCGTCGGCATCGGCTTGAACCGTTCGATCGTCTCCTGCATTGGCCTGAGGCGATTCAACAGCCTCGTGCACCGCCGATAAGGTTGCGAGGAGGTCGTCATCCCCCGGTTCAGCCGCATCCATCGTGCCGTCAAGAGCCGGCATGAGCATGGCCTCGTCGGGGAGCACCACGGCAGCATCAGCAGGAGCAGCTGCCTCATCGGCCGCCAAATCAGCCAATAAATCGCTCAGGTCGCCCGGATTGGCACCGGGGTTGGACAACGACGCTTGCTCATCGAGGCTCAGCAACGATTGCAGGGCATCGTCCTCGCCACCGTAGAGTTCCTCAGCGGTGGGAAGGTCCACGGGCCCGTCGGACTCAAACCACGCTGACAACTCAGTCGGGTCCACCTCCGTACGCTCGCTGTTCAAACGGCACCGGCCAATGGGTTCCGGCGAGGTGTAGTCGTTTTGGTCATCGCCAGCGAACACCAGCACGTCATCGCCGAGCGCCACCAGTTGGGTGGGCATGCCTTGGTGCTCGAGCCGCCAAGCCCGGCCATCACCGTCCACACCGTGAATATAGAACCATGAACTGGCCAGCACATGACCACCGTGAACGAGCATGGCGAACACGGGATGGCCGGTCGACAACACCTCCACCAACTCACCTTCACCAGAGTACCGACGAACTGAGCCGTCATCGAACCCGAGGTAGGTGCTCGAAGCGTGGGTAGCCGTGCCGAGCAGGCGGGCGTCCACGTCCTGCCGGTTCACGAGACGATCATCCACCCATCGCTCAAGTTCGATCGCCTCTTCGTCGCCTCCCACCAAGGCGTGCCCCTCCCTTGTGAGCACAAGACCGCCCCCGGCGTCCAAACCGAAGCCAGTGATGCGTTCACCGTGGTGCCCCCGAGCGGGGCGAGTCCAAGCCACGCCATCCATCAACAAGCGCTGCACACAGCCGGTTTGGTCGATGGTGAACAACGAATCACCGAACGGAAGCAACGCTGTGCATTCCCCAAGCGAGAAGCGTTTGGTCAATCCATCCACCTGACCGCCTTTTCGGACCACCACCAATTGCCCCAAGCCGTCGACGACCGCCAGGCCGTCCAACCACGCTTCCATCAGAAGCACCCCCGCATCCAAAGCACAGGTGTTGAGCACTTCACCGGTTGAGGCGTACCAGGTCACGCCTTGCGTTTCGTCACCCACAACCACCTCACCCCCCAAATGCAGGAGGGCCGTCACCCGATGACCGTGAGCGACGATGATCGACTCACCCACTGCACCGTCGTGATCGAGGGTGGTAAAACAGCAGGTGGAGGGACCTTCCACCCAAACCAATGAGGCCGAACCGTCGGTGACCAGGTGCCGCACCTTGGCGTTGGGCCGGACCAAGGCGTCGACCCTGAAGGTGGTGACCATGGGTGAACTGTTGAATTCCGGGTTGAAAAGAACTCGCTCTGGGTGTGCGTCAACCTTCCTCGTCGTTGTGAAGGTCGATGACGGAATCGTCCTCATGTGCACCCGATTTGGCTGCATCGTTGCGAGCTTCGCTCAATTTTTCGAGGTACGCCGACGTGATGTCGCCCGTGATGTATTCGCCGTTGAAGCAGGAAGCGTCGAACCCTTCCACAGCAGGGTTCTCCATGCCCGTGACCTCCAGCAAATCCTCCACCGTTTGGTAGAACAAACGGTCGCTTCCGATGGTGGTCGAAATTTCCTCAATGGATTTGCCGTTGGCGATGAACTCGTCCACCGTCGGCATGTCGATGCCGTAGACGTTGGGGTACCGTACCGGTGGAGCCGCCGAGGCGAAGTAGACCTTTTTGGCGCCGACCTCCCTCGCCATTTCGATGATCTGTTGACTTGTGGTGCCCCTTACGATTGAATCGTCAACCAAGAGCACGTTTTTCCCGGCAAATTCATGCTCAATGGCGTTGAGTTTGCGCCGAACGGATTTCTTTCGCAACGCTTGACCTGGCATGATGAACGTTCGACCGACGTATCGGTTCTTGACGAACCCTTCCCGGTACGGTACGTCGAGGGATTGGGCCATTTGCAAGGCAGCAATCCGCCCAGAATCTGGAATGGGGATGACGACATCGATGTCGTGGTCGGGCCAGGCAGCAAGTATGCGCTGCGCCAGACGTTCCCCCTGATTCAAGCGGGCTTGGTAGACGGAAATGCCGTCGATCACGGAATCGGGGCGTGCGAAGTACACGTGCTCGAAAACGCAAGGGGTGTACGCCACAGGCTGCGCACATGAACGCTGGAAGAAATGCCCCGTGGTGCTGATGAACAGGGCCTCCCCTGGCTGGACGTCGCGCTCAACCTCGAAACCGAGCGCAGAAATCGCTACGGATTCGCTGGCCACGATGTACTCCTTGCCGCCTTCGACGGTGCGTGAGCCGTAGACCAGTGGGCGAATGCCGTGCGGATCGCGGAAGGCCAGCAATCCATAGCCAGCGATCACAGCGACACAGGCGTAGCCACCTGTCACACGATCGTGAACCGCCGAAACGGCAGAAAAAATCGCCTCAACATCGATGTGCGCTTCCCCTTCAATCGTCAAGCCGCTCGAACGTTGGCCCAGTTCAACCGCCAAGGCATTGAGCAGGAGTTCCGAATCGCTGGTCGTGTTGATGTGCCGCATGGATCGGTCCTGAAGGTCCTTCCGCAATTCATCAGCGTTGGTCAGGTTGCCGTTGTGAGCCAGTGCAAGGCCATAGGGCGAATTGACGTAGAAGGGTTGAGCTTCCGCCCTTGACGATGAACCGGCAGTTGGGTAGCGCACGTGACCGATGCCAAGGTTGCCCTCAAGCCGAAGCATGTGACGCTTGTAGAACACGTCGCTGACCAGGCCGTTGGACTTGCGCAACCGAAGGTTGCCGTCGTTGTCGGTGAGGATCCCCGCTGCATCCTGCCCACGGTGTTGGAGCACGGTGAGGCCGTCGTACAACAACTGGTTCACATGAACACCGGGGCGTCCAACCAAACCAATGATGCCGCACATGTGCTCGCCCTGCTGTGACGTAGCCGTGACGCCTTCTTATCGTTGTGGACGGATTCAGGCTTTGGGGCGGTGGGTCTTTTTCGACCAGTTGTATTTTCGCATGCGGGACGTTTCACCGTACCCACAGGACGCACAGACCGACTTCTGCTTGTGGTAGGCGTTGCGACCGCAACGTCGGCATCGGATGTGCGTGGTCTTTTGACGGCGACCCATGGACGGTGTACCCTTCGACATAGCCTCACCCGAACGACTTGCCCACCGACCTCCCCCTTATCAATTCAACGGCAGGGTTTTGGGGCCGCTTCCATCACTCTTCTTCGAACAAGAGCGGTGACTTTCCACGGTGCAACACAGTGGCGAGGAGCACCCCAAAGGTGAGCACACCGCTGAGCATCAACGCCAGCAGGCTGGTGGAGAATCGAACGGTGTTGGACAGCATCTGAGCTCGAACCGAACCGTTGTCTTCCATCAGCAAATCGCCTTGGCTCAAGAAGAAGGCCGTGACCAGGGCCCCAACGACACCTGAAACCAGCATGCCCGCCAAGGGTGCAATCGGGCGTTTTCGCCGGTCGCCGTACACCACCAAGAGCACCATGAGGATGAAGGAAGCCAAGGTGAACGACGTCAATCCTGCGTTCACGAAGCGGACCAGCATCCCGTCGCTGGCGTCTGCCGTGACCGATGAGGCAACCCCGAGAAGCAGGGCCGTTGGGGCACCCACTGCGACCACCAACCTGAGCTGCCAACCCGCTGCTCGATCAGTCACGGCCCGTGCCACCCCCGTCAACATGCGATTGCAAGATGTCGTTCACCCGTTCGAGGTCCTGTTCGGATGGGCCATCGGCGACAGGTGGCAGCATGATTTGACGCTCGTACATCATCAAGACAAGCGCCAGCACGACCAGGGCCGCACTCAAACCGACCGCTGTACCAAACACGTCAGCTGCTGCCAACCAAAGGGCATCCGCAAACACGGAGGATAACAACGTCGGACCGTTGACTGCAAGGCCGGCCAAGCCCACCAGCAGCACACTCAACGCCAGCAGGCCGAGGCGTCGTTGTTCTGTACGTCGTTCCTCGCCGAAGGTGCGGACCAACACGAGCAACCCGGCACCGAGTCCGGGTGTCACCAGGATCACGGTGGACCAGAACACGAGCCAATACCCGTTGACCTCGTTGGGGTAAGTTGGCGTTAACGGCCCCCAGTGCATGGCAAGCAACCAGACGCTGCCCACGACGAGCATGACGATGCCTGCGTTTCGATCGATCCTCGACAAACGACCCACCGGCACATTTCCGGAGAAACCGATGTTGTGCAGGCCAACGCCCAGCAGGACGCACGGACCCACCACGCTGCCCAGAAAATGACCAAAAGCGCTGGATGGTGAGGCGGGGACCGTCCATGGCGTTGACAACACCAACACGAACGATGCCCCGGCGACCGCCGTTGCGATTCGTCGGACCGTCCCGTTTTTGGAAAGCAAGGCCAGGATGGTTCCGGCAACGATCGCCACACCCGGGAGCCAGAACAAGAACAGCGCCAACGACTGTCCTTCCATGCCTTGTGCAAGGGTTGTGCCCTTATAGTCCATTTTGAAGAGGGGCACGCAGTGACTTCTTTCAGGTCGATATGCACGACGGAGAGCATAAATACCCGACCCATGTGGGGTGAACGCTGAGGTGTTTACATGGTGAAGCGTCCCCGTCAAGTCAAGCGATACAGCCCCTCTGCGGGCAAGCACACCATGCACACCGTGGAGCGCGTCAAGAAACGCCGCGCCTCCGAACTTCGCTGGGGTCAGCGCCGTTTCCGCCGGGTCATGGCGGGGTACCGTGGTTTCCCACGTCCGAAACCCGATGGTCGCGAAAAGCCCACCAAGCGGGTCAACATTCTCTACCGATGCACCGAGACCGGCAAGGCCCATTACGCCCCCTGCAAGCGTGCAAAGAAGTTTGAATTGGTGGACAAGTGAGGTGAACCAAATGGCAAGCAATTTTTTGAAAGTCTCCTGCCGAGATTGCGGCAACGAATCCACCGTCTTCTCCCGTGCCACCACCGCCATTTCTTGCGATGTGTGCAGCGCCGTCCTGACCAAGCCAGCCGGTGGCAAGGCCGACCTCGTCGGTTGCACGATCGTCGAAACCCTGGAATGAGGAGGCTGAGCCTCCATGAAGAACACCAACGTCGCTCCGCCTGATGATGGCGAATTGGTCGTTGCGTCCATCACCAACGTCAAACAAAACGGTGCGTATGCCACCCTTGACGAGTACCCCTCGATTGAGGGATTCATTTTCATCGGGGAAATCGCCAGCGGCTGGGTGAAAAACATCCGCGCCCACGTGCGGGAAGGTCAGCGCGTCATCGGGAAAGTGATGCGAACTCGGAAGGACGGGACTTCGCTCGAGCTTTCCCTGAAAGCCGTCTCGGAAGAACGGCGCCGTGACCGGCTTCAAGAATGGAAAAACGAACAACGCGCCCATCAACTCCTCAAGGTCTTGGGTGAGAAAGTCAACTGGTCGGAAGAGGACATTGCTGCCAAAGCCCTTGCCCTCGCCGAAGCCTTTGGCACGCTCTACACGGCGTTTGAGGAAGCGGCCATGCAGGACGACGCCATGTCCGAAGCCGGTTTTGAGGGCGACTGGCTTGGACCGTTCATTGAAATCGCCGTTGAGAACATCATCCCACCCTTTGTTGAGGTTCGAGGGACGCTGGTGCTGAGCATCAACGACGTCTCCGGCGTGAAGGTCATCCAAGAAGCGCTTGAGCAAGCGGAGGCACTGACCGACGAAGCCGCCGAAATCGATGTGAAATGTTTCTACGACGGCGCCCCCAACTACCGGATTGAACTGAGAGCACCGGATTTCAAGGTCGCCGAAACGATGTGGGAGCAAGCCACCTCAGCTGTCACGCAGCACATGATCAACGCCGGTGGCGAGGCCACCGCCCGCCGAGAGTGAAGCGCATGGCCAAACAACGCCTTCAGCAATGCCTTGGGTGCGGTGCATTTGGACTGCAGCGCACCTGTTCGGTGTGCGGAGGGTCCGCACAAGCAGCAGCCCCGCTGAAGTGGTCACCCGAAGACCACCGGGCTGGCCTGCGCAGGAAAATGAACGGGGTCGAAGCGAAGGAATGGCCGCAAAGCCTGCCCACCCTCCCAAGCGCCGAGGCCATGGAAGTTCAACTCGAAGAAGAGTGACGACGGCTTCACGCCGGCGACCTTGCAAGCCGTCGCCTTCGCCTTTGGTTCATGTCAAACATTATAACGCGTTTCAACAGGGTACCAAATTCATGGCGGTTCACATCAAATGGAGCAACGACCTCTCGGCACTGCCACCTCATCGTTTGATGCTGGTCGCCCTTCCCGGTGTTGGGAACGTTGGCAAAACAGCCATTGAGGCCGTGAGAGAATTGCACCATACTGAAGAACTCGCCCGCCTCTACCCCCCCGGCATGCCGCCCATCGCTGCGTTGGATGATCGTGGATTGCTCACACCACCTCACCTCACCTTGCATGCATCCACCACCACGAACGGGACCGTGTTGCTCACCCTGACCGGATCGGCTCAACCCAACGAACCCAGTCAGCAATCCCAAACAGCCCGGGACATCATGGATTTTTTCCGTGAACACGCCGTTCAAGATGTCTTGGTGCTCGCAGGGATGCTGGACGAAGCTGCGAGAAAAGAAACATTTCTTGTCGCCAGTGACCCCGATGTGCGCTTTGAATTGGAGCAGCAAGGCGTGGACGTCCGTCGCGACGAGCCCACCGGCGGAGCGTACGGCGTCGCTGCTCTCTTGGCCTCCATGGGCCCCTTGTTCAGCGTGAACACTTCGTGCGTCATCTCAACCTCGGTGGGGGCAAGCAAGGACGTGTTCGGTGCCCAACGCACCCTCGAACACCTCAACCGTTGGTTCGACCTCGGCATGGCGGTGCCCGAAGACCGGTCCGGTTGGTTAAAAGAACGGCTGAAGGACATGGCCCCGGCCTCACCGCATGACATGGTGAGCGAACTCACGGCTCAGCACGATGCGTTCTACATGTGAGGTGGGCGTAGATGTCCCGGCCGCTTGTGCTGCACATTGCCGCAAGCCTGGACGGTTTCATCGCCACAGGGGACGATGGTTTGGATTGGTTGCCGTTGCCGGACGAAACCGAAGACTTTGGGATGAAGGCCTTCATGTCCACCGTTGACACGGTGTTGATGGGACGGAGAACCTGGGATGTCACTCGTGAATTCGAGGAGCAACCTTTCGGCGACATGCAACTTCACGTGCTGTCAAGGACCACGCACAACGCTGTGGACTTGGCGCATCGGTTGAAGGCCCAGGAGGGAGGGACGATTTGGCTGATCGGCGGGGGCTTGCTCAACGCATCGTTGATGTCAGCCGACCTGATCGATGAAGTGGTCGTGACCACCATCCCCATCGCCCTTGAGCAAGGCATCCCGTTGCTTGGCCCGCTTGGCACTGCCTTGCCCGCGACGTGGACACCGGTGAACACCATTCAGTACAGCGGTGGCATCGTCCAAACACATTGGTTGAAGGGGAGCGCCGAGAGAGGGATTTGAACCCCCGCGTCCAAGGGACAGTGGATTTCGAATCCACCGCAATACCGGGCTATGCGACCTCGGCTCCAGCGGTGGCTTTGGCGCGACGCTCATAAGCATGATGTTACGACGAATTCGTATGAAGGTGCACTTTCACGGGCGAGACGTTGACACAGTGGTGGAGCTCAAACCCGGGAGCACCGTCCGGGCCGCGCTGAGCCAAGCTGGAATTCTGCCATCGATGGTCATCGTGAGTCACGACGACACCGTCCTCCCTCACGCCACGACCCTCAAAGCGGATGTGGCGTTGTTGGTCACGACGATTTCATCGGGCGGTTGAGTCGGCCCGTCTTTGGACAATTTGGAGGCGAGATTGTCGGGTGCAGTCACCGCGAACATCGGTGGCCCAAGCGTCCAAACCGATGTTTTCCAAAACCACCGTGTCGCCTTCTTCGACCAGATCGTATTGCGCATTCCAGTCGTTGGCCCACCCTTCGATTTTCATCGCCCCGGTGTTGTCAAGGAGCATGAGCCCTTTCCTGTGCCAGGGTTTTCCGGTTTTCCCCACACCCCGCTTTTCGTATCGGTACACCACCACGCCCGATGTGTTGTGTCGGGCCTTCACGGCCATGAGGTCGCCACCTTCGGGGGCGCCACCTTGGACCACCACGCGAGCGAAGGGGTCCACCTTGAGCACGATTTCACCCTTCCAGTTCAAGGTGAACACGGCGGCCTCCACCTTAACCTGCATGCCTTTTTGCAACCCGTCCTCCCACGTGCGACCGCCTTCGCGATGGTCTTGACTGACGATGTTGATGTTGGCGAAGGCCGACCCTTGTTTGAGTGTCATTCGAGGGGGACGGCCTTGACTGGCTGCACCAACCGAGAACAGCTCCCCCACCACCGTGATGCGGGGATTGAGGGTGCCGATGGGAGAGAGGACGGTTTGATGCATGTTTCCCGGCAATTGCACCAATGCATCCAACGGGAGGGAATCGCTTCCTTCACCCCCTGGACAGACGTGCCGCCAATCGCAACGTTCGCATCGAACGGCATCGGGAGGCGAGGTGGGTGAACCTCCAGGAGCGAACCCTCGCATCGGCGCTGGTGACGGAGGACATTGCGAGCGCTCCACAGGGTCGCGTTTGAGGGTGTTCCAACGCTCCAACAAGGACGCTTCGAGGGACTCCATAGCCTCAACGGACGGCACCTCAACGGTTTTGATGCTGGGATGACCCAAATACCAGATTTGCAGCCCACCCACGGTTTCCTTGCGATCGTGGGTCACGTACCACAACATCGCATACATCTCCAACTGCTTCACATAGTCGCCCGAACGGTCGTTCGCTCCAAGGCTCGCCTTGAGGTCAACCACAACGGGTTGACCCGACCAACGGTAAACAAGGTCATACTCACCTTGGAACCAATGGTCAGGATGCACGGCGTTCATCGTGAACGAGGCCGCATCGGGATCGACAAACCATGGACGAGCCAATTCCCACGCCTCGAGGAGCGAAAACGCCCCCTCACCCGCCAGGGGATGTCCGTTCTCAAACGACGCATGGCCAAATCCATCCGGCGCAGGCCATCGAGGGCGCTGGCCGTCTCGCCAAGCTTTCACGGCGTCAGGCTTGGCCGTGCTATGGCATCGATGGACTTCATCCAGGTGAAAAGCCAACGCAGCGTTGACCATGGCAAGGCAGCGTTCATCGTCAACTTCCGACCAGTCCCCAGCTCGCCGCTCATCCTGTTCCCAGGCTTGGCGCAACTGCTCAATGACGAGGGGGTAGTGGACGGTTGCCCTCGTTTCTGCCCAAGCCCTCAACGCCTCAAGCGTCGAGGGACGTTCCTCTGGAAACAGGGGCAGCATCCCTTCACAGGGCCACACCACACCGTTTGATCGGCTCGGCCGACCGTCGTCATCGAGCGGCGTGGCGGCATAGGTGTCGGCAGGTGCGGAAGCAACGAGCAGAGAGGGAGATTCCTTCAGCACGCGACACACCGTTTCCTCCACCGCACGACCGACGAAGAGAACGGGGATTTGGGGCATTTTGAACCGGAGAACCTTCTCATAATACCACAAACGTGGGCACGCTTCGTAGGTGTTGGATTGGCTGGCCGACAAGCGAGCGTACTTTCCGACAAGGTCATGCTCTTGATCGGGCAGGTGGACGGGCATGCCCGTGAAACCCCGACGAGGGTTCTTCAATCCTCACCAACCGCTCAATCGTTCGTCACTGGGCGATGCTCCATGCGGGTCTTTCGGTTGTCGATGCGAAGTTGGAGCACACCGCCACGCCAACCCAATTCGGCTCCCGTCAGGGTAACGGCATCTCCGGGTTTCAACGACAGCAGGCTTCGACTCATGCTCGACCCAAACGCCACGGTTTCGGCCACGGCTGACCCATCCCAAAGCACGAAACTCAGCATGGACCAAGGCTTGCCGTCCAACCGAGCACCGTCTCGCCGTTGCACACTCAAGACGTGCCCTCGCACGTTGGCACGGGTGCGAAGCAAGCCAAGCCGGGTGATGTCGGCAAGGTCCGTTTCATCGCCCAAGGGTTCGATCTCGGCACTTTTATCGAGGTAGAGCCGAGGTTGATCTCGCCAAACGCCGGGCAAGGCACGACGAATGACCACGTGCTGACCCATGTGCGCATGGAGGTCAGGAAACGAGTCGGGCTCGGCTTCCTCCACCACGATGTGCTTGTCGCCCGCCACCAGCACCATGCCGTTCACCGACTCACCGAAGTGGTTGGGCAGCGGCCCCCATGCACCGGTCAACATGCCCCGCACGTTGACACGACCTTGGACATCGTTCAGGGTCATGGCGCCGCCCGATGGGACAGGGCGTTCAAACACCATCCTCTGGGGAACCAGACGCTTCAATGCTTCATCGCCAATTGTCATGGAGCAGAAGACGCAGCCGGGGGCAGAGCCGTCGCAACCATCGCCCTCAGCGGCGGGGAACGGCACCACCACCTCGTCCTGTTCCATCATGGCGCGGTGCACGTCCTTGTACTGCCGTTCGACCTGGTGGCGTCCTTCTGCATCGGGCGCATCGTACCGAACGCGTTCCGTGCTGCCAAGGTACCATCCCTCCAGACCCTCAAGATCTGGGTCGTCGTGGGTCGCCGCCCACAGCCATGCATAGAAGTCCAGCTGATGCTTCAACGATACAGAAAACGGACCGGAAGGCGTACCGGATTTGATGTCAACCAGCGTGGGCGTGCCCCTCCATCGCAGCACCAAATCAAGTTCACCCGCCGCCCATCCGTCGGGGTGAAACAGTCGCTGAGGCTGATGCACCCTGGGGTCCTTGAACCACGGACGCGCCAATTCCCAGGCCTCGCTCCAAGTGACCGGCGAGCCCGGTGATGACCAAGCAGGAGTCCCCTTGACAGGCCAAGATTTGAAGCGATGACTGGGCACCTTCTCGGGACGGGGGAAATGCGGCGGCGAGCCCCATGTGGGCGCCGGGATGGCATGGATGCGCTCTCCGGCTCGCCCCGATTCAAGGTACGGTCCGCCGTTGGCCGAGACGCATTGACGCACCTCTTCCAGAAACAAATCAATGCCGTTCATCACGAGGGCCGCAAGCCCCTCCTTGGTCACGTCCGACCAACTTGCATCGGCCGAGGTCCATACGGCTTGATTCCACGATTCTTGTCCCGCATCGTAGGCGATTGCGGCCGCTTCGTCGACGACGGGCACGGCCCAAGCCCGCAAGGCTGCCTCATCGTCCAAGGACGGGGGATGGTGCATGAGGACTCGGCAGAGGGCATCTTCAACCACCACGCCGATGATCTGGGATGGGCGTAGCGGCCCTCGAAGCCCGGCCACGTAGCCAAGCAACCATTGCCGTGGGCAACGAAGGTACGTGGTGAGGGAACTCGCAGAGAGGCGACCGCGTGAACGACCAAGCGGCCCACCCAACGGGGGGAGACCTACCGGCATGCGTTCACCTCGCTGAAGCGGGTGCGGGCCGAGGAGATGGAATCAAGCATCGTAGGAATAGTAGTCACCACTGCTGCGTTGTTCTCGGTCTTTCCGGCTGGAAGCCTTGTTGATCCGCGGTCGCTTTGAATCGTGGTCACGACGGAACGTCACGTTCACATCGGACAGGAATTTGTTCATGCCGACACGCAGATCGTAGGGGCCCGTAGCGTGACCGTGAACACCACCCTCGCCCTCAAACACAAGCAACGAGTCGGAAACGATGTCGATGAAGTAGACGTCGTGGTCGATGACAAAGGCGGATTTCTCGTTGGCCTCCATCGTTCGACGGATGGCCTTGGCCGCTT
>JAYOBJ010000030.1:13708-20770 GCA_038104845.1 Methanobacteriota archaeon | reverse complement strand
GGCAACGTCGCCACGTGGGGCATTCACCCTGCCATTCCTTCGGGACTGACCTTCGCCAACGGCGTCATCACCGGAACACCCGACGCCAACCAAACCGCAACGACATACACCATCTACGCCAACAACACCGGCGGCAGCGTCACCATCACCGTCGACATCACCATCAACGAACCCTTGGCCGACTTGACGCTGGCTGACCAGACATTCTCACGTGGTGTCGATGTGGGAAGCGTGACCGTCACGAACGATGGCGGTCGTGTCGCCACCTGGGGCATTCACCCCGCTTTGCCATCGAGTTTGTCCTTTGCTCATGGTGTGATCAGTGGCACGCCCGACGCCAACCAAACAGCCACCACATACACCATCTACGCCAACAATTCAGGTGGCAGTTCCAGTGTGAGCTTCGACATCACCGTGGACGAACGGGCCCCCGACATTGCATTGAGCGACCAGACCTTCACACGAGGCGTCAACATTGGTGCCATTGCCGTCAGCAACTCAGGAGGCTTTGTCGACACGTGGGGCATCCACCCTGCCCTGCCAGCCAGCCTCAGTTTTGCCAACGGTGTCCTTTCCGGCACACCCGACTCGAACGAGACGGTGACGACCTACACCATTTACGCCAACAACACGGGCGGTAGTGTGACCACCACGGTGGACATCACGATCAACGAGCCGCAGGCCGACCTGACGTTGGCCGACCAGACCCTCATCCGTGGCACGGACGTGGGAAGCGTTGCAGTCACCAACGACGGCGGTAACGTCGCCACGTGGGGCATTCACCCTGCCATCCCGTCGGGACTGACCTTCGCCAACGGTGTCATCACCGGAACGCCCGATGCCAACCAGACGGTGACGACCTACACCTTCTACGCCAACAACACCGGTGGAAGTGTGTCCATCACGGTCGACATCACCATCAACGAGCCGCAGGCCGACCTCACCTTCGCTGACCAGACATTCACCCGTGGAACCGATGTGGGAAGCGTGGCGGTGACCAACGACGGTGGTAATGTCGCGACGTGGGGGATTCACCCTGCCATCCCGTCCGGGCTAACGTTCGCCAACGGCGTCATCACGGGTACACCGAACGCCAATCAAACAGCAACAACGTACACCATCTATGCCAACAACACGGGTGGAAGCGTGAGCATCACGATGGAGATTACCATCAACGAACCCCAGGCCGATCTGACCCTTGCCGACCAAACCTTCACCCGTGGTACCGATGTTGGAAGCGTGGCGGTCACCAACGATGGCGGCAACGTCGCCACATGGGGCATCCATCCTGCCATCCCTTCGGGCCTCACCTTCGCCAACGGCGTCATCACCGGAACGCCCAACGCCAACCAAACGGCAACAACCTACACGATTTACGCCAACAACACGGGCGGCAGTGTCACCATCACCGTCGACATCACCATCATCGAGCCGCAGGCCGACCTCACCCTTGCCGACCAAACCTTCACTCGGGGAACGGACGTGGGCACCGTAACGGTGACCAATGACGGGGGTAACGTGGCGACGTGGGGCTTCCATCCCGCCATCCCATCGGGCCTCACCTTCGCCAACGGTGTGATCACTGGGACTCCGAACGCCAACCAAACGACAACCACCTACACCATCTATGCCAACAACACGGGGGGTCGTGAAACCATGAGTTTCACCATCACCATCAACGAACCGCAAGCTGACCTGACCCTCGCTGACCAATCGTTCACACGAGGGACGGACGTTGGAACCGTTGCCGTGACCAACGACGGCGGCAACGTTGCCACATGGGGCATCCACCCGGCCATTCCCTCCGGTCTGACCTTCGCTAACGGCGTCATCACCGGCACGCCGGATGCCAACCAAACCGCAACAACCTACACCATCTACGCCAACAACACGGGCGGCAGCGTGAGCATCACCTTCGATATCACCGTCAACGAGCCACAGGCTGACCTTACCTTGGCCGACCAAACCTTCACGCGAGGAACGGACATCGGAACTGTTGCGGTGACCAACGACGGTGGCAACGTCGCCACATGGGGCATTCACCCGGCCATTCCCTCAGGGTTGACCTTCGCCAACGGCGTCATCACGGGCACACCCGATTCGAACCAGACGGCCACCACCTACACCATCTACGCCAACAACACCGGCGGCAGCGTGAGCATCACGGTCGACATCACGATCAACGAGCCACAAGCCGACCTGACCCTTGCCGACCAGACGTTCACACGTGGCACCGATGTTGGAAGCGTGGCGGTCACCAACGATGGCGGCAACGTGGCGACTTGGGGCATCCACCCGGCCATCCCGTCCGGGCTGACGTTCGCCAACGGGGTCATCACGGGTACACCCAATTCGAACCAGACGGCCACCACCTACACCGTCTACGCCAACAACACGGGCGGCAGCGTCACCATCACCGTTGACATCACCATCAACGAACCTGCGACGCAAATCAGCCTCGCCAACCAGACGTTCACACGAGGCGAAGACGTGGGGCTGGTGTCGGTTTCGCAGAGCGGTGGTGTCGTGCTGACATGGGGCATCCATCCATCGTTGCCGTCGAGTTTGGTGTTCGCAAACGGGGTGATTTCTGGCAAACCGGACGCCAACCAAACGCTCACGACGTACACCATCTATGCCAACAATTCCGGTGGGAGTTCAACCACGACGGTGAACATCACCGTCAATGAACCCGTTGCTGTGTTGTCCATTGCCGATCAGACGTTTACACGCGGTGAAGGCATCGGTGTCATCGCCATCAGCAACAGTGGGGGACAGGTGGCATCGTGGTCCATCCATCCCGCGTTGCCCAACGGATTGACGTTCAACAACGGCTTGCTCCAAGGTACACCGACCGTGAACATGACCACCACCACCTTCACCATCAACGCAAGCAACACAGGAGGCAACGACAGTGTTGCCTTCACCATCACCATCAACGAGCCCCTTGCCGTGGTCTCCATCGACGACCAGGTGTTCACCCGTGGCACGGATATCGGAACCCTGTCCGTGAACAACAGTGGGGGCGCTGTCCTGACATGGGGCATTCACCCAGCCCTGCCCAACGGCCTGGTGTTTTCCAACGGTGACATCACCGGTACGCCTTCGGTGAACCAGACCTCGGCGGTCACCTACACCGTTTACGCCAACAACTCGGGTGGGCAGGCATCCACGACCTTCAACATCACCATCAACGAACCGATCGCCGTCCTCTCCTTTGCCAATCAGACCTTCCAGCGCGACGTGGACATGGGCACCGTCAACGTGACCAACGACGGTGGTGCTGTCGTGCAATGGGGCATCCATCCCGCCCTACCCAACGGCTTGAGTTTCGCTCACGGGACCATCTGGGGCACCCCAACCGTGAACATGACGACCACAGCGTACACCATCTACGCCAACAACAGCGGTGGCAACGCCGCAGTGACGTTCAACATCACCATCACCGAACAACTGCCGGTGCTGCAGAACATGTCGGACGTGACCTTCACCCGTGGAGTCGCCATCACGCCGATTGTGTTCACGGGTGGGAGCGGTGGCGTGGTTGACGAATGGGGCATCCACCCCTCGCTGCCACAAGGTCTCTCGTTGGTGAACGGTGTCCTTTCGGGGACACCGCAGGTCAATTTGACGACCACACCGTTCACCCTCTACGCCAACAACAGCGGAGGTTCGGTCAGCCAATCCTTCAACATCACCATCAACGAACCGTTGGTTGGCATGATGGACATCAGCGATCAGGTGTTCACCCGCAACGAATCCATCACCAGCGTGACGGTGCAAACATCCGGAGGCGTCACGGAAAGCTGGAGCATCCACCCCGCCGTCCCGTACGGCCTGACGTTCGAGAACGGGACGTTGTCCGGCACCCCGCTCGTCAACCTCAGCACAACGGAATTCACGGTCTTCGCCAACAACAGCGGCGGTTCAAGCAACCTCACCTTCAACATCACCGTGAACGAACCCATCGCCACGTTGGACGGTGTGAGTGATTTCACGTTCACGAGGACGGTGGCCATCGTTGACCATGCCTTTGTGTTCAACGAAGGCGTTCCCGCGACGTGGGCCATCGAGCCTGCCCTGCCCAACGGTCTGACCTTGATCAACGGGGTGCTGAGCGGCACACCGACGCAAAATTTGACCGTGACATCCTACACGGTGTACGCCAACAACACCGGTGGCAGCAGCAGCACCTCGTTCAACATCACCGTCCTCGAACCCGCACCGCTTCTGACCGGCAGCACCGGTCAACTGAACCTCACGCGAGCCATGTCCACGGGCGTCCATTTCACTGTGAACAACACAGGTGGCGAGGTGGCGAACTGGAGCATTGCCCCGGCCCTACCTGCAGGCCTGGTGTTCAACCACAACGATGGCAGCGTGAGCGGAACGCCAAGCGTGAATGCGACGAGTCAAACCTACACCGTCACGGCCACCAACAACGGTGGAACCGATGATGTGAGTTTCGTGCTGGTGATCGACGAACCGCTTGCCGTACTGAGCTACACCCCGAACACCTACACCGGTGATGTCTCCGTTGCCATCACCGACATGGTGCCGACCAACAGCGGCGGAAACGCTGCGTCATGGGCCATCCACCCCGCGCTCCCTGCGGGTGTGACCTTCAACTCGACCACCGGCATCATCAACGGGACCCCCACCGTCACGCTCCCGCTGACCGAATTCACGGTGTACGCCAACAACACCGGCGGATCCGCGACCACACAGGTCCACCTCAACATCACGGGGTCACTGCCCAACCTCTCAGCGGCCCGCAACGTGCTCGTGCTCACGCGAGGCACCACCATGGAATCCCTGACCGTTGTCAATTCGGGTTCACTCGTCCTCGAGTGGGGCATCGAGCCCAGCCTGCCGAGCGGCCTGTCCTTTGGTGCGAACAACGCCACCATCTTCGGTACGCCGCTGGTGAACTCGAGTGCCACCAACTACAGCGTTTGGGCGCGCAACGCTGTGGGCAACGTGTCCTACAACGTAACCATCACCATCCTCGAACCCGCGCCCAACCTCACGCTCGCCGTGATTGACCACGTGCTGACCCGTGGCACGCCAGGCCCCGTGATCCAACCGGTCAACGACGGTGGTGCCATCGCTGCATGGAGCCTCGATGGAGTACTCCCCGCCGGCTTGATGTTCAACAGCACCACGGGTGCCATCAGCGGCACACCAACCGTCAACATGAGCGCCACCGTCTACACCATCACGGCGTCCAACCTGAACAACATCTCCTCCGTGGTTGTGACCATTTCGGTGAACGAACCGCTTCCAAACATCAGCAGTGAGGTCATCAGCGTCGTCCTCGTCGTGGGCCAATGGATGACACCCGTCGTGTTCAACTCCACCGGCGGCGTTGTGGCCAACTGGGCCTTCAACTCCACCCTACCCGACGGTTTGTTCTTCAGCGCCGATAACCAGTCCCTCTATGGCATGCCAACAACACCGATGAACACCACCACGTTCTCTCTCAGTGGAACGAACACCGGCGGCAGCAACACCACGGCCATCGACCTCCGCATCATTCCGCCGGCCGCAAGCTTGGACGGCCCCTCATCCGTCGTGTTGGTGCAAGGCGAGCCTGCGGTCAACCTCACGTTCACCAACACGGGTGGACCCGTGGCCAACCTAACGGCAAACCCCGAACTCCCCAACGGTCTGACGCTTGACCTGGAGAACTTGAGCATCGTGGGCACGCCAACCAGCACCCAGTCGAACGTGTCCTACATCCTCACCGCCGTGAACGAAGCAGGAACGGACACCTGGTCCGTTGTGCTCCGCATCATCGAACCACAACCCGACATCACCACCGTCGACGCCGTGGAAGGCATGCGTGGCGACGAACTGAGCGTGGTGATCGTCAACAACAGCGGTGGGGCGATCGAGAACTACACCATTGAGCCCACCCTACCGAACGGATTGAATTTCAGCTTGACCAACCTCAGCGTGTACGGTGCTGCTACCGCAGCTGTCCCCGAGGGTTCGTGGACCTTGTCGGTGTGGAACGAAGACGGCATGAGCACCTCGGTGTTCACCATCGACATCCTCGACCTACCCCCCGAACTCAACTTCACCCGAAGCACCGTCGTCATCCGTCGCGGTGCGCTCTCCGAAGGCTACCCCGTGACGAACCTCGGTGGCAACGTCACCAACTGGACCGTCACCCCCGACCTACCGGAGGGCCTGTTCTTCAACGCCAGCAACGGGACGCTCTACGGGACGCCATCGGCGACCATGAACGCCACGACGTACAACTTCACCGGCACCAACACCGGTGGTTCGTCCACCGTTTTGTTGAGCATTGACATTCTCGAACCGCTGCCAGCCTTCACCTACGCCACCATGGTCTTCATTCTGAACAACGGCAGCATCGCATTCACACCTGAGGTCCTCAACACAAGCGGGTTGATTACGGCGTACAGCATCGAGCCATCGCTGCCCGAAGGTCTGTTCCTCAACAACACGACAGGGGAAATCTTCGGGCAACCCTTGGTGGCCATGGACCCTACCGAATTCACCATCACGGCCATCAATGAGGATGGGATGACGAACTTGACGGTTCTCATCGAAATCCAGCCGCCTGCTGGCTTCAACTGGGAGGATGTCTGGAACAATCCGCTCTACATGGTGTGTGGAAGTTTCCTCGTCATTCTCTTGTTGGTCGCCTTGGCCTGGCTCAGGGTGATCCTCATCCCGTTCCTGTTTGAGAAGCGTACCTTTGAGTACAACTACAAGAAAACCGTGATGTACGTCGGCGAACCGTTGCTCTCCCGCGCTGCCCTCTTTGCGAAGTTTGGGGAGGTTCCCGACACGCTGGAACCGTTCCGCAAGGGCTTGGACCCTGTCACGCGGTTGGACTTGGAGCAGTTCACCGTGGAACCCGATTTACCCTACGGCCTGGTGCTGAACGAGGAGACGGGTGTTATCGATGGAACGCCTGCCGAGCGAGCGCCCAACGTCAAGTACACGGTGTTTGCCTATGTGAAGAAGAAGCGATACAAGGCCGTGGTGTCCATCGAGGTCCGCGCTCACCAAGCCATGCCTGAGGAC
>JAYOBJ010000030.1:0-13698 GCA_038104845.1 Methanobacteriota archaeon | reverse complement strand
CCATCAAGGCCCGCGATTACACCGAGGCCGACGAAGCCACCTACTCCGCCGCAGGTTTGACACGGCAGGGCACACCTTCGGCACCCGGACCCGATGCTGCGGAACCCGAGAAACCCCGAACAAGGCAAGGACGCAAGCAGGCCAAGCAGCGTCGTAAGGCGGAGAAGAAACAGAACAAGCTCGATGCGAAACTGCAGGCCAAGCAGGCCAAACTCGATGCCAAGGTGGCCAAGAAGCAAGCCAAACTTGACTGGAAGCATGGCAAGGTTCCGTTGGACGATGAAACGGTCAATTCTGCAGTCGACGAAGCGGGCAGCAGCACGGACGATGCACCTCGTGCTGACCCACGAACCGACCAAGGCAAGACATCAACCGCAACCGCTCGAGGAGATGAACTGGAACCTTCGCCACCGTCACCGAAGTTCGAAGGCGATCTGCTGACGCGCCAAGCCCAGACCGCCGTGGATTGGGACCAGGACGATTACATCCGTGCACGGGAGGAACAGGAAGCGGCGGCTCCTGAACCGGAGGTCGTTGAAGAGGAGCCCAAAGAGGAGCCGGAACCGATCCTCGAAGGCACACAGCAGGAATTGAAAAAGGGCGCCGACCGGGTGGAGATGGATTCCACCGACGACTTGCCCTACTCCGGAAACGGATGGATCGGTCACCCTGAGCGTGGGTTCCGCATCTCGTGGACGGGCATTGAAGGCAACACCCTGGTGGGCGTCACGGGCGTCAAGCGAAAACTCCCAGCAGGTTCGGTGTTCTTCGAAGGACGCGTGCATTCCGATGAACCAGAGCCGGAACCGGCCCCCGAGGTCGTGCCCGAACCCGACCCGGAGCCCGAACCCGCTGCACCTGCCACCTCTCGCCGGGACCGCAAGCGAAAGAAGAAGACCGAACACGGCGATAAGCCCGTTCCCGAACAGGTACCACCGAGGCAATCCGAGGATTCGGGTGCCGATGTGTCCTCCGAGATCAAGAAAGGCGCCACCACCCTGACCGTCGCCGACGCCTCAGCGTTGCCCACGGAAGGAGCAGCATGGATTGGGGACGCAGAACGTGGCATGCACATCACCTGGACCGGCATCGACGGCAACACCCTGACGGGCGTGAAGGGCATCCGACGTGCAGTACCCCCCGGCTCTCGCATCATCCTCGAAGAGGCCCCGGAAGAAGAGGAAGAAGAGCACGACGTTGAGCCTCGCTTCAAGAAATTCTGACCTTGACCGGTTGATGCACGGGAGATTACAAGAACTCCACGGATGGACACCGACCATGGCTGACGACGATGCTTCGACGGGCGTCATCCAACCTTACCTTGACCAAATCTCAGCGTACGGCACCGGTGCAGAGGTCGGCGCCGTGGTGGTGGCCACGTTCGCGAGTTTGCTGCTTCTGAGGTTCATCTTCAAGCCCATTGTTCGGGCCGTGGTCATCCGAACCGAGGCACAATGGGACCAGTTGCTGCTCGACCCTCTCTTCACTCGGACCTACCTCTTTGTCATCGTGTTCGGTACCAACCTCGGTTGGATTTGGATTGACCGACCTTCACTCGAGCCTGTTCAGAACCATTTCCTGATGGTGTTCGTCATCATCATGACCTCGATGCTGACCGTGACGATCAAACACCTGTTCCCACGCGTGATGGCCCGGTTTTCCAGCGAAAAAGGCGTGGTGATTGGGGGGCAGTTCGTCCTGCCGACCATCCTCCTGCGGTTCGGCATTTGGATGCTTGGCCTGAATTTTGCCCTCGGGTTGGTCGGCGTCGAGATGGTTGGGTTCTTCGCCTCCTTGGCGGTCTTTTCGTTGGTGGTGGCTTTAGCAGCCCAACAAACGCTCGGGAACATTCTCAATTCCTCCATGTTGGCGCTCGATCAACCGTTTGAAGTGGGTGACCGCATTGAGGTGGACGGCGTGACGGGAACGGTGGTGTCGTTTGGCACGTTGTCCACCAAAATCCTCACGTTGACCGAACACCTCGTCATCATTCCCAACAACACCCTCGTGTCCTCCACCATTGTCAACCACGCACGTGGCGGCGGTGACGGCATCGCCCGACGACTTTCCCTTCACATCGATTTTTCCGTGGATTACCGTGAGAAAAACGCTCATGTCAAGGACGTGATCACCCGAACGGCCAGAAAATGCCCCTATGTGACGGGCGACCCAGAACCTCGGACCTTGATGCGCCACCTCAACGATTACTCCAAAGACTTCAGGTTGTACGCTTGGATTGACGATTACAACGATGAATTCCTGGCCACCGACTGGCTGCTGCGAGAGGTGGACGAGGCGTTTGAGCGAGAAGGCATCTCCATCCCGTACCCCATTGCGGTGGAATTGGAGCACAAGCCCGACCCGTTCGAGGGCGAACAAAACCGGGAACGTCGGGTGAAGAAGAAGAAGGCACGCCAACACTTGGCCGACATGCGCCAAAAGGAAGATGAACTCAAGTTCCAAGAGGAGCGCGACAACGCTCGGGAAGAAATTGAATTCCTCGAAAACCTGTTGGAAACCGGGGCTGCAAAGGCCAGTGAGCGTGAAGAAATTCAGAACGACATCGACGCTCTCAAGGCCATTTTAGCCCGGTTCACCGAGTGATGCTCCGAAGTGCACCGAACTCAGGCGGACGAGGGTTCACATACACCCCCCTCCATGGAAAACGCATGGAGGAAGGTCCCCCCCCGGCCGTTCCGTTCCTCCCTCACCGCCTCATTAAGATGAACACCCGTCACCTCGTCATCGGCACCGAGGGTGAACTGTTGCTGTTGAGCGACGGATTGGAGCCGCACGGGCCACCCGCCACCCCCTTTCCCATGCGCATCAGTCACGCAACAACCCACAACGGTGTCTTGCTGGCGACCTGGATCGACGGCGAATTGATGAAAGCGAGAATGGCTGCCATCAACCTCGACGCACCCCTCGAAGACGGGGTGGCCCGAGCGGTGTTGCGAACCCACACCGACCCGTCAAACCCCTTGCATCCAGCAGGCGCAGCTTGGTCGCATGTGCTGGACGCGGAACCACTGGCGCTGGCGGCCAACGAGGACGCCGTTGTGTTCGCTTTGTGGCGGCGCGGCTTGTACGCCATCACCCACGATGCAAGCGAACGGTGGCGACAGCCCGAGCCGGCGTGGTCGTACACGAAAACACGACCAAGATCCACCGAAATCGTGGCCGTTCACCTCGAGGACGAAACCTTCACGTTGACCTCACGGGGCGGGCGAATCCAACGTCGACGACTGGACTCGGGTGACCTGGTGGAGGAATTCATTGCCGAGGGACCCGAAGCACCCATCGAACACCATTTCAGGGAGGGTGACCATCACCTGATGGTGTCCACAACCGGTGCCATGCATTGGCTCTACGGTGACCGAATCATCGCCAAGGTGCAGGCAGGTGGCGCCGTCCAATCGGCCATGTGGGACCAGCAATGGCAGGGTTGGCGCGTGGCAGGGTGGCGTGAAGAAATTCTCATCTCAACCGAACGAACCGAACGTCACGAATGGGATGAAATTCCCGTAGCGGTGCTTCCGGTCACCAACGGCGCCTTGGTGCTGTTCAACGATGGTTCATGGGCGAACAGTCCATTCGAACGTCATCTGGGTTCGACCGAAGAGGCGTGATCGACGGGGTGGAATCGCCAACCGTTCAGCGCCACGAATGAGATCAGGTGCGCACCGGTGGTTCTCGCTGCCCATGGCGGGCTCTGAACGGGTGCCAGGGAATGGAATCACTCGTTCATGCTCGTGTAGCCGCAGCGGCCGCACGATTGGCGGTTGGCGTGGTTGGCCAAGAACACACCAGGACCGCAGTCCGGGCAGGAAGGAGCACGCACCAGTTGGCCGTCCTCGATCTTGTACTTCGAATGCTTCGATCCTGCCTTTGGTCCGTCGCCCATCACTCATCGCCTCCTTCTGATGCTTCGTTTCCAGAACGGAAACCCTTGTGCCGCTCGTGGATGTACGCCGGTTCAACGGCCATGGCCTCAGCGGAGTTGTAGATGTAAGCCAACCCGGTGGTCAACGGCTGGCCAAAGCGGGTGATGCAATCCTTGACCACGATGAAATCGGGGTTGGAGCCAGGCTCCAAGGTTTTCACCAGTTTCATGACCTCGCTGCGGGAGGGCGTTGCCGTCCCCTCGTGGCGCCAGCTGAAGCTGATTTCGATACGGTTGAGCAGTTTGTTTTCAATTCGTTCTTTGATTTGCATGTGTTCACCTCATCGGATGTTGACTTTCAAGGCGTATCGGCCGGGTTGCTCCGTCTGCAAGCGCTTGGCGATTTCCGACCGCTCAGGTTGCATGATGATGACGTATCCGGTCCAGTCGGTGGAGACCTGGGCCGATGGGTGACGAGGGCACATGTCCACACCGTCGTTGAGAACCAAGTGGCATTCTCCACAGGCAAAGGGCATTTTCACCATCTTCACTCGCTCCCTTTCTTGGCCCAATCGGGTGAACCGAGGCCTTCTTGCTTGCTGGTCAACCCAATCTTGGAACGACGTGGATCCGAGGTGTCGGGCGAGAGGGACACGATGCGGGCCCGGACGAAGGAACCAACTTCGAGGCTCTTCCCCGTCTGGCGGCCCATGATGGAATTGCGTCCGATGTTGATGTCCACCGGCTCGTCCATGATCTGCGACTTGTGAAGCAGTGCTTCCATGGGGCCGATGCGCACGAACGCACCGAATTCGTTGACTTCTGAAACGGCACCTTCCACCACTTCTTGGTCATCCATGCAGAACAAGACGGCGTCGAACTGGACCTTCTGGTAGATGGCACCATCGCCGTGAATGATGCGCCCTCGGCCGATGGTCTTGTGGTTGTTTGTCACCAAAATGAATCGGTTTTCCTCGTCGAATTTACCTTCGAAAGCATCCATGGACAGGCGGTCGATGTATTGATCGAGGGATTGTCCTTTGCGCATGTATTCCGCAGGGATGCGGATGGTGTCTTCCTTGGTGACCACTTTGTACATTGTATCGCCTCCACCTCGCCCAACGGTGCGGCTTCCAACGGAGGTCGTGACGACCATTCCGTCCTTCACCGGGTACCCTCGGGAGAGAATGTGACCGAAGTCATGTGAGCCACCGACGACCCCTATTTAATCCAAGCGGATGTTCACCTGATGGATTTCGCATGACGGAGGCCCCGTTTGCACAAGGAGAAGTCGGGTTTATCAGTCCATGCCGCCATAACCCATAACAACCCCCCGAGGACGGTGGATGATGATGTTGAGGGAGCGAGCCGACGGCCACCCTCAAAAACGGTTTGCTGTGGGGTTGATCGCCTTGATGCTGTTGGGCCTCGCCGGACCCCTGGTGGGCCCCGCCCACACCGTCCTGTTCACCGCACCAACCGCCTTACGGGTTGACGCTGAGCCATGGAATGGAACGGACCAACCCTGGGGCCAATACGGACGCACCCCTGACCGGGATTTCCAGTTGCCGGCTCACGGCCCCGATGGAGGACCGGGAAGCGGCGAAGTGGCCAACGTGACCGAACTTGCCTCCATCACCGAACCCGTGGTCAACTGGCAGGCGTTTGAATCGGGTGACGGAGCGGACGGGTACGGCAGTGTCATCGGTGATTTTTCCAACAGCATTACCGCTTCACCGGCCGCTCGTGAGCGTTGCGGCTCAGGCACACTGCAAGCTGTCCTCATCACCAGTGAACCAGCGGACGGGGGTCGGTCCAGTTCCTTGAACATCGTTTCAGGCGGAGATGCCAAGTTGGCCTGGAAGGCAGATCTGGGAACGACGGACGCGATTCGAGCCACCCCGATGATTCACGACATCGATCAGGACGGGCGTCCGGAAATCGTGGTGGTCTACGACACCGATGGGAACTTCAACATCGACGTTTGGTCGCCCAGACTCACGTGCACCGAATCCAATTGGCAGGTCAGCGGGCACAGCAACGAACTGCTTTGGTCGTTCAGCGACAGCGATGTGCGTCTCGGTTCACCTTCACCGCATTTTGCCACCTCCAACAGCGGCCATGACGCCGTGACGCAACCTGTGTTGGCGGATTTGGAACTCGACGGGACCCCTGAGTTGGTGGTCGCCGTGGTGGACGATGCCGACAACGACCCCACGCCCAAAGTGCTGGCCTTCGGGTTGACGACGACGGCACCAACCGACCCCCTTTGGAGTGTAACGTTGGACCGCGGCACCCACCCATCGGACCCGACATGGGTTCAATTGGACGGTTCCACAACCGCCGTTGTGTTGACCACCGTGGACGCCAATTCCGGCAACATGTGGGTGTGGAAAATCGACGGTGATTCGGGTTCCCTCGATTGGGACCGGCTGGCCATTCAGGGGACCGATTCCGATTCGGATGCACCCCGGCTCCGGTTGCCGGGCCCCGTGATTGCCCAACTCGATTCCGATGCCGCACCTGAGATGGTGTTGACGGTGCCCACCGATGCCAACAACCGGGATGCGGGAAGTGGGGCACGCTTCATCGGTATGGAACTGACATCCACCACAGAAGTCTTCAATTTCCGTGCGCAAAACGGGTATGCGGATGCACCACCGGCCCCCGTTGACACCGACGACGACGGGGTGGATGACCGCCTGTGTTGGGTGACATGGTACTCCGAGTCAGCCTTCAATTTCAATCGAAAGGGTATGTTGGGTTGCACCGATGTCAGCGATGACAACCCAACCGTGGAATGGACAAGGGACCTGCAACGCGGTTCAGGCAACGACAACGACGAGATCGCTGTCTCCACACCAGTGATCATGAACATCGATGGAGAAGGGGCCCCGGAGGTGGTTGTTGCCTTTGGACGGCGGGTGTGGGCGTTTGATGGCAACACCGGTGCATCAGCGGACATCAACGATGCGTGGTCCACGCCACTCAGCATGCCACACCGCGTCTGGACGGCTCCTGCCCTGGCCGACATCGACGGCGATGGTCATTTGGACATGCTCTACGGTGACACCTTGATCTCCAATGCCGGAGCTGATTTCACGCCGGCCCTCGACGACCGAGGCCTGTCGTTTAACCCCGTCCAAGCCGACCCCGGTCAAACCGTCACCGTCACGGGCCAATTGGTGAACGTCGGGACGTTGGAAGCCGATGATGATCTGGACGCGGCCATCTTGATGAACGGGCAGGAAATCGCCCGAGAACGGTTCACCAGCACCGATCCTGTGGCGCCGTCCGGCGAAGGTGGCCCATTGACGTTCAGCGTGGACATCACGGCGACGCTTGGCGTTCATCGGTTCGAATTGGTCGTGGACGTGAACAGCAACATCACCGAAATGCGGGAGGACAACAACCGGTTTTCGACCGACTACACCGTTGTTGAACCGTACGTCGGGCAACTCGCTGGACCACAGGACACCACACGGATTGTTCCCGGCACCTCGGAAACCGTGACGATCGTGATGGAGGCCACCGGATCCCGAACAGCCGAGTGGCAACTCAGCCTTGTCAACACGGGCCTCCCGGAGGGATGGGGTTTCAATCCGGTCGAGCCCATCGGCGACGCTTTTACGCTGGCGCCTTCCATCCCGCAATCCATTGATTTCGTTGCCAACGTCCCGGCATCAGCATTGGGTGGTGATGCAGGCGTGGCGGTCCTACACCTCGCTTTGGTCTCCGATTCCAGCATCAACACCACGCTCAACGTGCCGCTTGAGGTGTTCAGGACACGCGGGCTCGACATCGTCGGCCCCGAAGGCATCAACATCTCCAGTGGTCAAGGTCGTCCCGGCGGACCGGCATCGGCGTGGTTCATGGTGGAAAACCTCGGCAACGCCGAAGAACAAACCACCTCCATTTCGTGGACAGCACCGTCCTGGGGCGGCAGCCCTGCCATCCAGGACAGCGACGGGCAAACGCTGTTCAGCGTCACGTTGGCACCCGGCGAGCAGCGGGAACTCAGCGCCGTCCTCGATGTCCCGGTTGGAACGGCCTTGGGCGCCTCCAGCGACAGCACCATGACCATGTGCATGGGGAGCGGTGAAGACGCCCTCTGCGAGGAGTTGACGGTCGTCTTCCGAGCGGTGGCACTGGCCGCCAGCCCCACCCATGTGCGAACGCTTCCCGATCGGACGGTTTCCTACGAACTCACGACCAACCTGCCCTCGAACGGGGGCGTCAGCATCAACCTGGCCGAAGCCGGTATGCTGCAACCAAATTGGGTGTGGTCGACCACCGGCGACTGGACCATCAACGGCACTCTATTGGAGGCCAGCGGACCAGCGGAAACGGTTGTCACCGGAACGTTGGTGGGCAGCGTCCACGAGAATGCAGCCCCACAACGACACACGTTCACGGCCGCTGACCCCGATTCGTCGGGCCAGGTGTTGAACCTCACCATGCAAGTGCTCCAGATCCACCGAGCCAACCTCTCGGTGCTCGAACCCCTTCCTGACAACGAGGGCGTGGTGACGCTGAACGTGTCCGAACCACACCGGTTCCTCTTCTTCCTCGAAAATCCCGGAAACGGTGAGGACCGTTTTGAACTCCGATCGGAAATCGTGGACCACGACGACACGTTCGAGCCCAACCTCACCTTCACCTTCTATGACCCCATCAAAACCCTCGGCCCATTGGCCACCAGCATCGGTTCGGTGGATGTTCATCTCGATGCCGACACACCCGCATTGAGCCCCATCACGGTTCGTTTCCATTGGACGTCGCTTGACGGTGACGGCGTCTCGCAGTCCGTTGACATGACCCTTCAGGCCTCCCCCCGCTACGCATGGCAGGTTGACCTCACCAACACAACGCTCCCCGCCTTGGTGCCCGGGGCTACGGTTCCACTGACCTTCAACGTCACCAACATGGGCAACGCAGCCGGCCAACTGACCCTCGCGCCGACGTGGACGGTCGAGCGCCAAGGGGAGGATGCGAGCGCATGGTCCCTCGACGATGTGATCGGCCCGCTGATGGCTGTCAATCAAAGCCACATCCTGCACGTGAACATCACGGTCCCGCCCAACGCTTGGGCTGGGACCAACCTCCTGCTGTTTTTGAGCCATCAAAGCGGCGGTTTCAACATCTCTTCCACCCACATGGTGTTGACGGTGGCTGAGACGGTGGGCTGGGCCATCGACCTCACTGAGACAGACCTGGAGATTGACCCGTTCGGTGAGAACATCACCGTCGGCCTGATCCATCTGGGCAACGGGATGGAGCAGCCCTACTTCACCAAGGCCGGGGCAGGATGGAACATGACACTGCCCGCCGATGCAACACCGCTTGGACCGTTTGAACGAGCCAATTTCACGATTCATGTCCAACCCCCCGTTGACGCCCTTGCCGGGGACATCGGCACCCTTCAACTTCGCATCACGGGGGACGACCGGTCCGGTGAAATCGAAGAGCAGATCCCCTTGCGGGTGGGCCAATCACCTCGAATCGAGGTGGAACACCGAGGGACATGGCTGGTCAACGCACAAGGTGGCTATCCAACGGCGTGGGTTGAAAACCAAGGCAACGACATGGCCCTGTTGCACGTCGACGTGAACGGGCTGCCCGAGGGTTGGTCGGTGGATCAGGGCATCCAAATGGTGCTTGCACCGGGCGAGATCATGGGGTTACCGTTGGATTTGGTTCCGGACGCCAACTGGAACGGACAGCGGCTTTTGCTCACGATCAACGTCCATCACCCCGTGTTGGGAACCATGGCCCACGACATTGAGGTTGAACCATCGCTGGTATCGTTTGACAGCACCCCCGTGCGGGATGCGTTCATCGGAACCGTTCACACCGTACCGCTCCAAACACCCAACACAACCGTCACCAACGTGGAAGCGGATGGGCTCACCGTGACCGTCGAAGACGGGGCATTGACGTTCACGCAGCCAACCAACGGTGGCGAACTTGAATTGACGTTCAGCACCGATTCGGGGGACCAAACGGCCTCGTTGTACGTTCTTGCACGCTCATACCCCGATGCCACAGCTGATTGCAGCTTTCACATCGAGGCGTTCGCCGATCTTGGCAGGGCGCCGTTGGAGGACGCAATCGCCTCGTGCACCCTCGGAGCGGACGATGACAATGACCTGCACGCATACCTCTCCATTGTTTCCTCGTCGGGTGAAGCCCTTCCGCTGAACGATGACGATGTTCGGGTGCTTCGAGGCAACCAAGTTCAACACAACGTGACCGCCATCGGTTGGTCACCATCGCCCGGTGAACACCTGTTGGTTCTGCGCATCCACGACCAATTCGGACGGGTACTTGACGAGGTGAGCCTCACCACGATGGCACGTGCTACCGGCTGGAACATCGGTGTGAATTCAATTCAATCGGACGGTGACATCACCGTTGGCATCCAACGAACGGGGTACAATGTCCTGGCCGACACCGTTTGCGTGCTGGTGGTGGAAGCGGACGGTGGTTGGAGCCGTCGATACGTCGTGGACATTGCGTATGCTGAGTTTGCACCGGTCATTTCGATTGATGAACCGCAAGGGGTGGAAAAGGACGAGCGCATCACAGCAACCATCGGTTGCGACGCACCTTTTGACATGGACGACGATTCCTCCGACGACACCGCGAGCACCTTCCACCGACCCAGTTCGGTGCTGGCGGTCAGTTCCAGCGACGTGGCGTTCATCGCCGGAACGGCTGCTGCCATCGTGCTCGTGGCTTGGGTGGCCGGCGCCATTCGACCGCGGACGACCACTGGTGGCAAGGAGGTCAGCGAAGGGGATGACGACCGAACTCAGGATCCGCCGGTCAAGTCACCTGAGCCCTTGCCCACCACCGACACCGAGCCTACGAACGACGAGGCCGGCGATGACATTTCCATCGTGGTCGATGATGTCGATGTGGAGCACGACCCGTTGTCATCCGACGAGGCGGAAGCGCAGGACGACCCCACACCCCCATCCGCGGAAGAGGGGGCAACGGTGTTGGTGGAACACATTCCGGCACAAGACACCAGTCCCAGCGGTCGCTTGGCGTCCATTCGTGAAGAAATGGGTGCCGGTGACCAAAACAGCGCACCCACCGAAAGCATCGAAGACAGGATGAGTCGATTCTTCGGTGACGAACGTTAACCAAGCCCTTAATCACGGTCGCCGAGTGGGGAATCCATGAACGAGGAACAGCAGGCGAGCACGCCCGCTTTTTTCACCCTCGATGCCTTCAACGGAGACCTCATGGTACCGCTTTTGATGGCCGTGGAGGCAGGACACCAAGGGGACCATGCGACATGGCATGACTTCATCGAAGCCCACCCTCAACTCCTGCAGCGGTTGACCGAACAGGGTGTGAGCGAGCCGCATTCCTTCAGCGCGATTCAATGGGATCGTGCGACTCTTCTGTTCACGGCGTGCTTGGAGGTGGACGGTGAGGGACGTCCGCTCCAAATCGGCGAGCGTTTGACCCGTGAGCGTTTCGGCCGATTCCCCGATCACGACGGTTCGGCCCTTGCCTACTTTGTGGAGCACATCCGCCCGAACCGCAGCATCACCGACAACGATGGCTCATCCATGTACGACCGAATCGTGACGTTGCTGGCGCAAATCAACGAAGGCCTGACGGAGGCTCACCATGGACATGACGGGTACGAATCCGGATTCGGTGGTCTGCAGATGTTGGGTCATCTCAACGCATCGGAAGTGAGCGAACTCCGACGGCTGTTGTCGGGACGGGCTTGGACCGTCTCTTATGACGAACCGTTCGACGGTGGGGTGGCGGATGTGGCGAAGCATTTCACCACCCTGCTCAAGGCGGCAGAACGCAGGGGTGTTGGTCTCGTTCACCGACGCCACCGCTGACGTCGACCATCGTCTGGCGGCGATTCAGACGACCCTGAGACCCCTCACACACCAATGGTGTGGAATCGCCAACCGGGTGGAATGAACACCGCCCATGGCCACTGAACAAAGCGGTGCTCAGAGCAGTTGTGCTGGAGCGACCGATCAAAACGTCTGCGATGTCAACCGCTCGTACATGGAAGCGTACAGATCAGCTGTCTGGTCGATGACCCCTTGGGGCAACGGCGGGATGGGAGGGTCTTCAGCACCGGTGTCTCGAGCATCCTGAACGGCGGCCTGGTGACCCGATTCAATGTAGTGCGTGCGCACAAACTCTTTCGACAGTTCGATGCATTCCCCGTTGGCGTAAGCCTCAGCGTCCCACCAGCGGTCCTCATCCAGCGTACCAAAGGTGTCGACCAGGACGATTTCACGGTTGTCACCCAAGGCGAATTCTTTCTTCCCGTCCACGTGAATAAGACCGTTCTTGGCAGCCTCACGCTCGATGATTTCATCAACAGCGAGGGCGGCTTGGACGATGGCTTCGTATTCATCTTCGGTGATGTTGGAGATTTCCAAGGCTTCTTCTCGACCAATGTTGCGGTCGAACTTTTCGAACTTCGTGGTGACCTCCACGTAGGGCTTGGGAAGTTTCATCCCGTATTCGCATTCACCGTCAACACCCAACATTTCGGACGTCAATTCACCGCGCTGGTACCGGCGCCATGCCGATCCCGAGATGTAGTGGCGAACGATGACCTCAAGTGGAACAAACACCCACTCCATGTCGCGAGGAATGGCCCCGGGTTCCTTGATGACGGCCACCTTTCGGACCAAACATCGGTCGGCGTGGTTGACCTCAATGAGGTGGGTTTTGCAAATCCCTGCCTCCTCGACCAGCTTGAACCAGTGAGCCGTCGTGCGGTTGAGGGATTCCCCCTTCCGTGGAATCAAGGAGGGGATGATTTGGTCAAACACCGAAATCTGATTGGTGAAACGGAATTCCAACACATCGGCATCGTCCGTGGACCAAACCTGCTTGACTTTCCCTTGGTAGAGCATTTCTCCCATGGTTTTGAATTTCATTCGGTAGCCTTTGAACCTTTCAATGGCCGTCAACGAACTCAGTTGAGGAAGCCCAAAGCGTCCTCAACACGGTTCAGTTCGGGCCCTGTTGTTTGGGTGCCTGAAACGGCACCGTGGTTGGATGCACAGACACCTGCTCCAACGTACGGGGAGCCAAAACTGACGGTACCCACCATCGGCGGAACCCCGAGAATTTCTTCAATGAGCAACGCTTCATCGGGCGTCACGTCCGGGTGCAAAAGAACGCCTTGATCGTTGGCTGCCGCCAAACTGCCAACCACATCCTGGCCGGCTACGGTCGTTGAGGCCACCGCCACACCCATCACTTCAGCCAAGATTTCAAGGCCATCGTGCGGTACACTGGGCGAAACGATCGCACCTTGCTCGTTGACAACCATCAGGTTGCCAGCGGTGTTGACACCGCCTTCCATCACCACGACGTCACCGTAGGACGTCAGGGCATCGATGTCGCGCTCGGTGGCGATGTCCGCAACCGCCATGCCTTTGCTGTTGCCGCTCAGCAGCGCACCAACAAGGTTGGAACCTCCGATCATGATTGGGACCATCTCCAAACCAAGGCATTGGTCCAGCAACTCAACACTGGGTGCGGGAAGTTCGGGAGGATGAAAGAGGACGTTGCCAACGGCGGCGAGGTGGATGCCCACCTGGTCGCTTCCAAAAATGTCAACGGTATCGATTGGCATGCGCTCATTCCCTTTGCTGGACTGGTGTCTCAAAGTGTTGGTGGTGTCCAGAACGCAAAAAAGGCCGGCCCCGAATGTTCGGGGTCCGGCCAAATTGCGCCCAGACGGGGCGAGGAACCGAGGTGAAAAGAGAGGGGCACAGTGACTTCCTTTCCCGTGGACTCTCGTACCA
>JAYOBJ010000001.1:6996-214808 GCA_038104845.1 Methanobacteriota archaeon | reverse complement strand
ACAAAGGCGGATTTCTCGTTGGCCTCCATCGTTCGACGGATGGCCTTGGCCGCTTCCATTCGGGCGTTGGCGTCAAGATGGGCCGAAGGCTCATCGAGCAAGTAAAGGTCGGCATCACGGCCGAGGCAAAGGGCGATGGAGACGGCTTGGCGTTCACCGCCGGACAGTTTCTTGACGCGTTTGGGCAGGAGTTGATCGACACCCAGAGCGCGAATCACGTTGACGTTGAACTCACCGCTTCGCCATCGCGGCCCCAGTTCACTGTCCAACCACAGTTGAACGGTGCCGTTGATGTCAACATCGATGTGTTGCGGCTTGTAGGAGACCGTCGCTTCCGCCGTGACCCACCCCCCATCGTAGTCGTGTTCGCCGGCAAGGATCTTGATCATCGTGGATTTCCCGGTCCCATTGGAGCCAACAACACCGACCACTTCTGCTCGATGAACAGCGCCTTCCTCAGATGTAAGTTTGAATTCACCAAGCGTTTTATCCAGGCCACCCCAAGACACCACGGGCATGCCAATCTCTGCCTTTCGATCGCGATGGCGCAAGAATTGAATGGGTTTGTCCCGGATGCGGACGTTTTCACCAGGCAAAAATCCATCCAGATAGGTGTTGATGGCTTGTCGCGTGGAGCGTGCTGGGGTGAAAATGCCGAAGGCCCCCTTCTTCCCGTACACGATGTGAACCAAATCCGCCAACACGTCCAGCACGGCGAGGTCGTGTTCAATCACAATGACCCGCTTGGTCTCGGCCAATTCTTGGATGATGCCCACCATGCGCATGCGTTCGTGAATGTCAAGGTACGATGACGGTTCGTCAAAGAAATAGACGTCGACGTCCCTCAGGATGGTGGCACAAACGGCCATCCGCTGCAACTCACCACCGGACAATTGCTGGACGGTCCGGTCCAAAAGGTGGTCGATGCCAAGGGCTTCCGTCATCTTGTCCATCATCTTCCGCTCGTCGACTTTGCTCAGCAACGCACGCACCGTTCCTTGCACACGTTTGGGAAGCCGATCGACGTTCTGGGGCTTCACGGCCACGCTGATTTTCTTGGCTTGCACAGCGATGAAAAAATCCCGCAGCTCACCTTTTGGCAACGAATCGATCACCTCGTTCCAATCCGGTTGGTCGTCCAACCAATCGCCCAAATTGGGAATCATTCGCCCCGAGAGGGCACTGATGGCGGTGGACTTCCCCATGCCGTTGGGACCGAGGATGCCCACCACGCTTTCCTTGGAGGGGGTCGGCAAGCGGAACAGACGGAACCCGTTCAGGGAATACCGATGAATCATGTCGGTTTCGAGTTCGGAGGGGAGGTTTTCGATGATCAGCGCATCGTGGGGGCACTTGTTGACGCAGATGCCACAGCCAATGCAGAGGCTCTCCGAAATGTGCGGTTTCCCTGTTCGTTCGTCGAGAATGATGCATTCCTGGCCGTTGCGGACGGGGGGGCAGAACGCATGGCATTCATCGTTGCATTTCTTGGGTTGGCAGTTGTCTTCCTTGAGCACCGCCACCCTCATGTCAATGCCTCTGTTTTGCCCTCAGGCCCGTGGTATATGGATTGCGCGGCGCTCGGCCGCACCGACATTTGTTGTCGGACTCAAATGAGGCCCTTCAGATGCTCGTGACCGCTGATGAGTTTGGTCGTGCACGAGGTGGGGAACTTCATGCTGGCCTTGCGAAGTGCGTTGCGAGCGGCGAGGTAGTGCTGTGGGTTCACCTGAATGGAGAGCACGCGCTGGCCGCGCTTGACGCGAGCGGCCGTCCCCACGTTCTTGCCGAAGGCGCAGCGCATCCCCTGTGAAACACGGTCAGCACCGGCACCGGTGGCCTGCTTGTTCTCGCGCAGCACATGGTGCGGGAAGGTGTGGACACGGAGCGCATAGCCCTGTGAGCCGGCTTCCTTTCGGATGGTGGAGTTGGACACCACACGAGCGGCTTCGAGGGCCGTGTGGCGAATCTGCACGTCGTTGTCGGCGCGCAGTTCGAGCACCACTGGGAACTGACCCATCTCGGCGGCACGGCGGTTACCGACGTGGTATTGGTGAATTCGGTTGTTGGGGACACCGCCGATGTATTTGCGGCGGGTGTAGGCAGGTCCCTTCAAACGGCGGTACATGACGGCTGGTTTTCGTGCCATAGGTATCCCTCCAAGCAGACTTGCGACCGATGCTCCCTTTATGATATCTCCGCTGCTGACGGGCGAAGGCCGTTCAGGGCCTGTGGCCAACAAAGCCTTCATGGACTCAAGGCCTCACCTTGGCGCATGGCCGAAGGTTGGCGTCGGTACCTCGAAGAGGAATCCGAGCATCAATGGCTGGCCATCTCCGGCTTCTTTGTCTTCATTTTGTTCGGTGGGTTTGCTCTTGAGGCCACCTCGGATTTCGTTGGTGACGACATGGTTCGTGTTGAAAATCAGCACCAAGGCGCCCTCGTGCTGGACATCGTCTATCATGGGGAGCCGGGGACCTACACCGCTCTGGTGTACGCACCCGAGGCAGGCTACCACATGTTCACCGAATTCGCCGATGGTACGGTGAACGAGATCTATGCCCCCGATGCCGTGGATCTTGGGCGTGAGGTCAACTTCTTGACCACCATCGGCGACCGCGTGGTGTTTTCTTCCGCCCCCAACGCCTGGATTGAGCTTCAGGACAACGCCATGCTCACCTACGAGATCCAAACCGAGGGGGATGACTTTGACGTGCTCAATCTGGTGGAGCACCCCGAGGAGGGACACACACTCCTCTTGACTCAAGAAGGCCAACACAGCACCGTTCGAGGGGTTGTGAACCTGGTCTCTACCGCACCCATGTCCACCACATCTGGCGTGCAATGGGACGATGTTGTTCATCTTGAAGGCAACAACTGGGTCGCCATCGGCCACCACATCGCCACCGCCGGTGCGGACGGGTCGAGCCCAGCCACTCCAGAACGAAAGCCTGCTGTCGGTTTCATTGCATGGGACGGCACCAACCAGACACCCGTGCTCACGTCGGTCAACATGATGTCGGGCACGTTCCACAGCCTTGTTGCGACCCCGGAGGGCGCCGTCGTCGGCGGCACCGAGACCAGTTTCATCATCGGCAACGATGCAAGCATCACCGCCTTGGACGCACCCTCTGCTTCAACGATCATGGATGCCTCGGGTTCGGTTTGGTTCTTTGGTGAACGCGGTGCCACCACCATCGGTGAATACAACGATGGCACCTACACCGTCCACACCCTCACTCGGCCCATGCCGGTTGACATCAGTGCCATCGCCGCGCAGGACACCACCCTCCACCTCCACGGCACGGATGTTTCTGGCCAACCCGTTCAATGGTCGGTTGACGCGTTGGCCAACGGCTCTATAGAGAGTGGCCGAGGATTCCTGAGCCTGCTGTTCTTGATCGCTGGGGGCGCCGTACTCGGCCTGATGGGCGTCCATGCCGGTCGTTCGCTGATGGGTTCCAATCGGGCGTGACGGCCCTGGAGGGTTGGAGGGCTTGCACCTCACCAAATCCGCTGACCCTGACCGGGCCTGCGAGAACCTTCATGTGCCCCCGTCAACATCTTCACGGTCCAGCGCATTGGAGGAGGTGAGGGCACGTGGTCAAGCGAACGATGATGGATCAATTCTTCGAACTCAAAGCGGCTCACCCGGACACCATCCTCTTCTTCCGAATGGGGGACTTCTACGAGTTGTTCCACGACGATGCGACCGTGGCGGCTGAAGTGCTCGGCCTATCGTTGACCAGCAGGGACAAGAACGCTGCCGAGCCCATCCCCATGGCCGGTTTTCCTTGGCACGGGTTGGAAGAGCACCTCAAGACCATGCTGAACGCAGGCTACAAAGTCACGGTGGCTGAACAGGAGGACGAGTTGCGGGAGGGCGCCAAACTCCTCGAACGCGTGGCCACCCGCATTTACACCCCCGGCAGCCTCTATGAGGAGCAACTGCTCAATCAAGACGACCGTTCCATGCTCGCCGGAATCACCGTCAGCAAGGACCGGCTGGGGTTGGCTGGCATCGACGCTTCAACCGGGCAGGCCTGGGCGGTGATGGTCGAGGGACACGATCGGTGGACACAAGCCGTGGACCACCTTCAGCGATGGCAACCAAAAGAACTGGTCGTTGACCCGAAGCAAGCCAACATCGACGAAGTCCGTCAACTGCTGGGGCAGTTGGAAGGAACGATGGTCTCGAACCACAACGCCTCCGAGGCCAAACGCACTGCACAACTCACGCGCTCCATGGAGGTCATCGATGCTGGTCACCTCGACCTTGACAGCGCGCCGCAGGCCACCTCGGCCTTGGGCCTTGTGACCGATTACCTGTGCGCTGTCCACTTGACCGAGCACCTTCACCTCCGTGAAGTGAACCTGATGGAGGCGGACGGGCACCTGCTTCTCGACCAAACGACGCTCAGAAATTTGGAACTCACCACCACCTTGGCAGGCGAATACGAAGGCAGCTTGTTGTCGACCCTGAACCGATGCCGTACAGCCATGGGTCGAAGGTTACTGAAGTCGTGGTTGCTGCAACCGTTGACGGACCGTTCTGCGATCCAAGCACGCCACGCCGCCGTTGGTTCGCTCGCCCGCTCGGCCAAACGGTTGGACGGCATGCGAACCACCCTGAACGGGGTGAGGGACATGGAACGCTTGGCCACCCTCTTGACCTACGGACGAAGCAACGCAAGGGACCTGCTGGCGACGGGCCACGCGCTTGAGCGGATGCCCGCCTTGGAACGTTGGTGCCTGGACGCCGATGACCCGTTGCTCCACCTGCTCCAAGAGGGGCTCACACAACTGGATGAAACGGCCCGACTGATTCAAGCCACGCTCAACGATTCACCACCGTTGGGTTTGAGGGATGGAGGTCTGCTTAAGCAGGGAGTCGACGAGGAAGTGGACCGTTTGAGGCAACTCACGGCCGAAGGGAAAAGTTGGTTCAGCAGCTTGGAAACATCCTTGAGGCAGGCATTGAACATACCGTCACTCAAAGTTCGCATGAACCGTCAAATCGGCTGGTTCATCGAAGTGACCAAAACCAACGAACATCGGGTGCCCGAGGACTGGCGACGAAAGCAGCAGATGACCAACGGGTCGAGGTACGTCACGGACGAACTGGTGAAGCGCGACGATGAGTTGTTGGGAGCCGATGCCAAACTGAAGGAACTGGAGTACCGCAAGTTCCTCGAGCTGCGAGCTTATTGTGGCCAACAAGCTCACATCCTATCGGACATCGCTCGTCGTGTGGCGTCGATCGATGTCTTGCAATGCTTCGCCACGGTGGCTCGCGAACGCAGCTGGACCAAACCGGAATTGACGGACCGACCAACCATGTCCATTCAGGGTGCGCGCCATCCCGTGCTTGAATCGATGGCTGGTTTTGTCCCGAACGACATCGACATGCGGGCGAAACGCTCGTTTTTGCTCATCACCGGCCCCAACATGGGTGGCAAGTCCACCTATCTGAGGACGGCAGCGCTGATCACCGTGCTCGCGCAAGCAGGTGCTTACGTGCCAGCGGCCAAAGCCAACATCGGATTGGTTGACCGAATCTTCACCCGTGTGGGTGCGAGCGATGACCTCCGGCGAGGGCGATCAACCTTCATGATGGAAATGATCGAAGTGGCGCACATCCTGAAACGCGCAACACCTCGCTCGCTCGTCTTGTTGGATGAAATTGGACGGGGCACCTCAACGTTTGACGGCCTGTCCATCGCCTGGGCCGTGACCGAGGACATCTGTCAACGGCTGGCCGCACGAACCTTGTTCGCCACCCACTACCACCAACTCGTGGGGCTCGAGGACCAGCTCTCTGAACTCGTCAACGTGCACGTCGAGGTGGCCCAAGTGGACGGGCAGCTTCGGTTCCTCCACACGGTTGCGGAGGGGCCGTGCGACGACTCCTATGGCGTCCAAGTCGCTGCACTCGCAGGCCTTCCCCGCCATGTGGTTGAGCGAGCAACCGACCTGTTGGCCTTCCTTGAAGCGCAAGCTCATGGTGCCAAAGCAGGTGAAACTGGGGCGCCGACAGCTCGGGACAAAGGCCAAGCCAGCCTGATGGGTTACTTTGCTGCCGCTGCGATGGGCGCCACCGCATCGACGGCCCCAACCCCGCATCCTGAACACGAGGTGCGAGCGTTGGAGCGATTGAAATCCCTCAACGTGGATGACATGAGCCCAAGGGAGGCGCTGCAGGCGCTCTATGAACTGAAATCAGGGATGGAGGGCGCCGAATGAACCTCAACCGCATCCAACAATTGGATGAGGAGACCATCGGTCACATCGCTGCTGGGGAAGTGGTCGAGCGACCAGCCCAAGTGGTCAAGGAACTCATTGAGAACAGCCTTGATGCGGGCGCCACGCTCATCACAGTACACCTTGAACGGGGTGGATTCGAACGTCTCCAAGTGGACGACAACGGGTCTGGGATTCATCGGGACGACCTCTCCCTTGCGCTGGACCGGCACGCTACGTCGAAATTGAAACACCGCGACGACCTTGCTGCGATCGATTCACTCGGTTTTCGCGGTGAAGCATTGGCCAGCATTGGTATGGTGTCCACGTTGGAAATTGCGAGCCGCCCTCAAGACGAGGAAGGCGCAGCTGTGCGCATGGTTCAAGGAAGCAAGTCAAAGGTGGAACCCGTTGGCATGCAACACGGCACGCGAATCACGGTGGAACGACTGTTCGAAAACACGCCGGCTCGCCTGGCGTTCCAGCGGCGACCCGAAACAGAAACCGCTCGCGTGGTCGACGTCGTGGTCAGCCATGCGCTGGCGCATCCTGAGGCGGCGTTCACCCTCAAGACCCCTCAGCGGGTCCTTCTCAACGTCCCTTTGGCCCACGACCCCATGGATCGGCTCTACGACGTGCTGGGGGCACAAGCGAGTGAACTCCTCCCGTTGCTCGCACCGCCCCAGGACGCAGATGCACCGGGTTCGGAACGTTGGTCGGGCCACATCAGCACACCGGACATCACGCGAGGAAAGGGGTCGGACATCCACGTGTTGATCAACGGTCGACCGGTTGCTTCCGGACCTTTTCATCAAGCGATCCGTCGAGGTTACAAAACTCGATTGATGCAAGGACGCCATCCGGTGGCCGTGCTCCACCTGACGTGTCCGCCGGAAGATGTCGACGTGAACGTTCATCCCACCAAGAGCGAGGTCCGCCTACGTCATTCGTGGCGGGTCTTGGAGCGACTTGAACGGGCCATCGCTCATTCGCTTGAATCGGTGCCGACGGAACCGGAAGCCAGTGGGGCCTTGCCGGAGTTGAGAGGGCTGGACGACCAGCGCCCCCCCAAGTCGGTACACACTCACTTTGAACCCGTAGCGTCGATGAATTCGGCCTCTGGATTGGGCGAATCACCCCCCGCGTTGACTCGAACAGCAGCAGCACCGCCGGCATGGGCGGTGGCAGCCAGCGAGCAACTGAATCTGGTGGGTCAATCCGCTGAAACACCCGAACCATCCACCAAATCACGGCCCACCTCGGCCTCACCCCTCGGCCAGGCGGTGCTTCCAACGGGCGTGGAGAAACCGATGGCGGCGGCCCTCTCATCAGCCGAGCGCGACCTTCACCGCCATGCAGGTACCGTGAGCAGCACTTCCCCATCGGCCGAACCGCCCCTTGAGGGCGTGCTGAACGAGCTGCCTGCCATGGAGCCCCTGGCTCAATTTGCCGATTCGTACATCTTGGTCCAAGCCGAGGACGAACTGCTGCTGATCGACCAGCATGCCCTTCACGAGCGAATCCGGTACGAGCGGTTGAGGCATGCCGGTCAAGCATGGGAACCGCAGGCTCGCCTTGAACCGCTCAACTTGGCGTTGGACGCCCGTCAAGACGCTGTGCTGGAAGCCCAACACCAACGGCTCTGGGACCTCGGCTTCCACACCAAACGTCAAGACGGTGCATGGCACCTCTTGGCCTCACCAAGGTTGTTGAAACCCGACGCTATTCGACCGTTTTTCCTCGACGTCCTCCAAGATGTGGCGGAAGACGGTGGCCCCATTGAAACGGTGGAGGAAAAGATGGATCACATCGCCTTCATGACCGCCTGCCGTGGCGCTGTGAAGGCCAACGAGCGCCTCACGCTCCCCGAAATGCGACGCTTGATCGACGACATGCGTCGGATTCCCAACCCTTGGGCGTGCGTCCACGGACGACCCACCGCACTGCGCATTCAGGTCGACGATTTGGATCACCATTTCGGCCGACACGGCTGAATCACCATGGCTGGTGGAGCACCGCTTTCACGTTGGCGCCCACCTGCTGCCAGCGCTCAACTGCATCAGGATCGGCCACTGAGTGCAGCGCATCACCAAGAATAAGCACATCCTCACTCAGCCCCATGCTCAGCACCAGGGCGGTCATGTGCATGCGATGGTCGCCCCAGGTGTCCACCGGGCCAACCGGTTGCTGAAGGGCTTGACCGCCCGGGATGTGCAGCCCGTCCGGGGTTACCTCGCTGTCCAGACCGAACCGTGCCAGCAAATCCACGGTCCGCGTGAGTCGGTTGCTTTCTTTGTTCGCTGCGTGAGCAGCACCCCGGAGAACACCACCGCCCGACAAGGCCAACATGGCTGCGAGCGGTGTGATGAGGTCATTGCCGTCCCTCAAATCCACATCGCAAGGCTCAGCATTGTCAGGTGACCATGCCCAACAACCGTTGGACATCGACAACCCCACCGAAGGCGCAGCATCGAGCAGCACTTCATGGCCGAGCGAATCAGCCACCGCAGGAGGGTTCAACAGGTTCACCTCCGCTCCGGTGGACACAGCCGCCAACAATGGAAACGCCATCATTGACGCATCGGACACCACGTCCACCTCAAGCGATGCCGGCTCGGGCGTCCACGGGTGAACCGAAATGGAACGCTCGTCGTGGTCGATCTGTGCTCCAAACCAGCGGCAAAGCTCCACCGTCAAGGCTGCATGACGGGTGGATACGGCTTCGCCCTCAAGTTGAACGGTCAGGGGATAAGATCGTCCAGCGCTGGCGATCAACATCGCAGTGATCGGTTGGCTGGATGCTGTGGCATCCAGCTCGACCTGATCGGCCTGAAATGGGCCCTGAATGAGAACGGGGAGATGTTCAGGACCGGTGCCGTTGGAGAGGGCTACACCGGCTTGCTCCAAGACACCCAGCATGACCTTGAACGAGCGGCGACGAAGGTTGGCATCACCGTCGACCATGACAGGCACGGCCCACCTGCTTGCAAGCCCCATCAAGATGCGGAGCGTGGTACCTGAGTTGCCGGCGTGAAGCACCGTCCCCGGTGGGCGCCAAGCTTCTGGCACCCGACCGCGAACCCTCCAGGATGCGGTTCGTTCGTGCGGGATGAAATCAGCGTTTTCATTCGAAGGCAGAGGCCGCCCTTCGGTATCAAGGTCGGTGAATTGAATGCCGCACTGCATCAAAGACCGGCGCATCGCAACGACATCCTCACCGGCCGTGCCCATACCGTTGAGGGTCATCTCGGCGTCAACCTGGGCAGCCAGCGCCACCCATCGGATGGCGTGACTCTTGGACACGGGCAACGTCCAATCCATGCGCTTCAGACCGGCGGGTGGATGCACGGTCATGGCCGGGAGCAAGCTGCCCGGCTGGCCCGGCGGCGCCGGGTCCCAGCGTTTCACCCACTTGCGGGCCATGGTTGGTTGGCCATGCTGCTTCCTAAGAACCCTTACAATGGGCCGTCCACACCCTGCATCGTGGACCGTTTGACCGTGGTTGATGCATTGGAGCGCCCGGTGCGCGACCTCCGCATCTCCGTCACGGACCGGTGCAATTTTCGATGCCGCTATTGCATGCCAAGGGAACATTTTGGCCACGACCACGTCTTCCTGAATCGAGACCACTTGTTGACCTTCGAAGAAATTCTTGTGGTGGTCAAAGCCGCCATCGAGGTGGGCGTGATGAAAGTCCGCATCACCGGTGGCGAGCCCCTGCTCCGGAGGGACATCGCGAACTTAATTGGGATGATTCGTAGGGAGGGGCCTGAACTTGACATCGCCCTGACGACCAACGGCGCCTTGCTTGCCCAGCATGCGCAAGGGCTGAAAACTGCGGGGTTGAACCGCGTGACCGTCAGTTTGGATGCGGTGGACCCGAGGGTGTTCCAATCCATGGCCGACACGGACCGCTTCACACCCACCGATGTGCTCAACGGTATTTCGGAAGCGAAGCGTGCCGGTTTGGCCGTGAAGGTCAATGCTGTGATCAAACGAAACGTCAACGAGAGCGAGGTCTTGGCATTGGCTGGCGCCGTCGCTGAACACCGAGCACCGCTTCGCTTCATTGAATTCATGGACGTGGGGAGCACCAACGCTTGGTCAATGGAGGAGGTGGTGAGTGGTGCCGAACTTCGTAGCGTCCTCTCCGAAGCCTACGGTCCACTCGAAGCCCTTCCGCCAAAACACCCCGGCGAGGTGTCCAAGCGATATGAAACACCGGATGGACAGGAATTTGGATTCATTGAATCCGTCACGGCGCCGTTCTGCGGAGGTTGCACGCGCCTTCGCCTCTCGGCCGACGGCGCTCTGTTCACCTGCCTGTTTGCGACACAGGGTCACGATCTCAAGGCCATGCTTCGCATGGGTGCGGACGCAACGGCCGTTCGTGATGCCCTGTTGGGGCTTTGGCGGCAACGAACCGATCGCTACTCCATGGAACGGTCGGAGAAAACCGTCAGCGACCCAAAGGTGGAGATGTCGTACATCGGTGGATGATCACGACATGGGTGGAAGCCGGACGTCGACCAACAGAATGTTGGCGGTTTCCTCGACGAGCCTGAAACTCCAGGTTCCATCGTCCGCCCCGAGGGTTCGGGAGTCGATCACAAAGTAATCCCCCTGAGTGACCGAGTAGCCGGCATCCCGGTCGTGGAACGAGACGTTGGCACCGATGACGCCGTACACCTCGGCATCGTTCACGTGACCGCGAATGGGGTTGTCAGCGCTCAAGTTGCCGGGGAGCAAATCGAATTGAAGCCGCGCTGGATCGATGGATTGGTCGAGGCTGGTGATGCGAATCACGTGAAAGCCGTTGTCGAGGGCACGAACGCTGACGGTGGCTTGCGGCGGTGCTTTTTCGACGGTGGTCAATGAGCCTTGAATCAGGACGAACACCATGCTGGACAACATCACGGTGATGGCGAGCAGCAACACGGTGGCGATCACGGGGCTCACGGCCTCGTCATCGTCGTGCAAGCGCTCTCCCATGCAGCCGGGGTGCGCCTTGAATCACTTGAACACACCGATGAAAGACCGCCGGATGTGATGAAGTTCACAGAATCCACAGGGGGCGGTCGCATTCCATGGCACGCTTGATGCCACCAATTGGCCCAAGCATTCTCAACAGCACCTCGGTGATGAGGTCGCCCTTGAAGAAGGCGTAACCCATGTTTTTGGTTCGAAGTGAGTTCTTCAGCGCTTTGCCCATGGAGGCTCTGACCTTCGTTTCGTACTCCGCCAAGGGTGCACCCGACTCAAGGTGAGCCACGATGGCCTCGGCCGCGAAACAGCCGGAAATGATGGCTTGGCTGATGCCGCCACCGTTGCTGGGCATCACCAAACCTGCTGCGTCACCCACCGCAAGGGTGGTGCCGTCCACCATGCGTTTGACGGGACCGCCCATGGGAATCCAACCACCGCCGTACGAGAGGATCTCAAAACCCAAGTCATCGCAAAACCGCCTCAGGTGGTCCTTGATGTTGCCTTCGAGTTTCCCAGCACGCACCCCCAATCCAACGTTAGCGGTGTCGGGGCCCTTGGGGATGACCCATGCATAACCGGACGGCGCCACCGAACCAAGGAACACATCGAAGGTTTCGGGCACGTTGCCCCGCACCTGGGCGTACATCGTCGGAACCTGATCGTCGGGTCGTACGGTCGGGTCCTGCCCGTGGCGAAGGCGGGCGACGTGCGCAAGGCTTCCAGAGGCGTCGATCAAAAAATCGCAGGAAAAACGACCTTGGGTTGTCACAAGCACGTCACGGCCCGCTTTGCTTTGGTGCTGAATCCGCTTCAGTGCGGTGTTGACGCGGAGTTCGGCGCCTGCCCTGACGGCTTTGTCAGCGAGGTAACCGTCAAATTGCAACCGATGACCAGCAAAGGCATCGAGTTCAAAATCGAAGGATTTGCCCGATGGAAGGAAGACACGCATGTTGTCGAGGCGATGGAGTTGCAACCGTTTTGGAAAGTCAAAATATTGCTTCAGCCATGCATGGTCGTCCAGGTGTTTGAAGGTGCCAACAACTTCGCCCCAATGAGGGATGCACTCACCGCACTGTGCCGGGTTGCCCACCACGGTGCGCCGCTCGAGCATCAAGACGTCCAAACCAGCCTCGGCCAGCCGTTGTGCACAGGCGCTCCCGGCGGGCCCCGCACCAACCACGATCGCCTGCCGGTGCTCAACGGGTTGAACGACCATACCCCTCCCTCAAGCATGACGGTTCATCACGTACTCCGTGATGTGCAGCATCAACCGCTTGGCGTCGCTGTCAGGGAACGCCGAAAGTTCAGCTTGCGCCCGCTCGATGTGCGTTCGCACCAGCAGTTCAGCATACTCCATGCTCGTGGAGCGGTCCAACAGTGTCATCAATTCATCAAAGTCATCGTCGCTGAAATTCTCGATCAATTCGGACAAGCGCTGGCGGTGCGACCCGTGCGAGAGGGTCAACGCATGGATGAGCGGGAGGGTCATTTTGCCTTCGTGAACATCGGCGCCCCGCGGTTTCCCCATCCGCTCGTCCCCCCGTAAATCGAGCAAATCGTCCACGAGTTGGAACGCAATGCCCAATTCCATGCCAAAACGCTGAAGTCCCAACGCTTTGATTTCGGACAGGCCTGCGATCAGACCTGCTGCCTGACACCCAGCGGCGAAGGGACCTGCGGTTTTGCCCTTGACGATGCTGAAGTAATCCTCCGGCGTGGTTGCCAAATTCAACACGTGGTCGAGTTGATGAAACTCGGACACGGCGATGTTGGCACAGCAGCGTGCGATGATGTCCACAATCTGTGCGCTGTAACGGCCGCCAAGCCCGAAGCCTTGAACGAACAGCCAATCGCCTGCAATCACGGCTTTGGCTTGCCCCGACATGGCGTGGATGGTCGGTATCCCACGGCGCTGTTCGGCCTCATCGTTGATGTCATCGTGGACCAGCGTGGCCGTGTGAATCAGCTCAAAGGCCAGTGCAAGCGGCATGGCGTGGTCGTCGTTGTCGCCCCCCGCCAGCCGGTAGGCCAGCATGAACAGGATCGGGCGGAGGCGCTTTCCACCTGCATTCAGCATCCGCCCGGCTTCTCGAGCCACCTCGCCAGCGCCCAACTTCAACTCTTCTTGAATGAGCGATTCAAGGGCGTCGTTGACCTCTTGGCGCAAGCGGTTGAGGGTTTCGGCAAACGCCTCAACCTCGCTGTGCATGTTCTTCCCAAGGGGGTGGGCTTCTTAACCCGTCGTCACCGGCCATGGTTTGTGAGGCCCCCCCTCACCGAGGTGTTTGAATGGACGACGGTGAACGCTTGATTGTGCTCACCACCGCCTCCCAACAGGACGGCGTTCGAAGCCAAATCGAGAAAGCCGTTGGCACGCACGGGAAGCACCGTGACTTGTTGATGAAGCAACTCCCACACGTCAGTTCGGCCTTGCAGGCCCTTCGTGATGGACACGGCGACATGGTGGCCATCAGCGCCTTCGATTGGTTGAACGAAGACACCCAGGACCTGATGGTGGCTGGTGTCTTGCCACGCAAGGAGCCAACCTGGGTGATGGTCGGCCCCGATAAACCCGAATACTTGCCCATGGAAGCCGTCGTTGTTTGTGAACACGAACTGCTCCGCCGGCAACTTCGGCGGTTGCGAGCTGACGTGGTGGTCGTTGACAGGACGACCCTGGCGGACGAACGCGGGGAACTCGACCGTTACAACGCCATGGACCCGCTGGAACGGTGGCCTTGGGTGGAGGAAAAAATGATTCAAGGGCACATTTCAGGGTTCATTGTCCCCCGTGCCGTCCACACCGATGCACGGATGAAGTCACGACGGCATACGCTCGGCCTTCAACGGGACCCAACGGAACAAGAGCGCGAGCGGTTTGTTCCACCACCACTGCACGGCTTTGCCCTGCTGGTGACCCGGCACGGTTTTCCCACAAAGACACTGGCAGAGATGGCCGACCCAAGTGCGTACCTCGCCTGGCGAATGGAGAGCAGCATGCTTGAAAGCATGGATCAGGACATGCAAGGATTGGTTGGTATTTACGTGGAACAACGAAAACTTCGAACCATTCTCAAAAGCGCCAAAAACGAAGGCGATGAGATGGTGTTGGATGCATTGGTGGATCCTGAAAACCCCAACAAAAAGGTCCTCCGGGGAGGCCCACGGCTTGAATTCATGATCGAAACCCTCTCCCCCGAAGGAACAGTCACCGCTTCGTGCCATCGCATTGTGGCAACGGAGGACGGCCACATGGGCATGGTGAACGTGTTGAAGGAATTCACGCAATTGGTGGCGTTGATGACCACGGACCATGAGGCGATGAAGCGAGGCGTCCCTGGCATGCCACCGGCTTTCATGGAACCCTCACCGCGTATGCTGACCCTTCGGAACGAGCATCCGACGGATGAATGAAGGCCGAGAACCACGGCGACACAGGCCGTTGGACCGAGAAGACATATATGCCTCGGGGCATGAAAAACATCCAGCGGTGAGCCGATGAGCGACAAATCAGCCTTGCTCGGTCGCCTGTACCAAGCAAGGTTCGACGAGTTGAAGACCATCGCTGGCGAGCATGGTGTTGGAAAAAACGGATCGGTTGAAACCCTCCGCGCTCGCTTGATCCGAGAGCTGGTCTTGGATGAATGGGACCTCACCCCCGAAGGCATCAGGGCCATCGCCAACGTGGATTTGGGCGAAATTTTGGGTGTCTTCGGCATCAAAAAATCGGGCTCCATCAAAGCTCGGCGTCAGCGGCTGTACCTTCATCTGAATCACGACCCCAAACATCTCACCCCTGAAACGCTTGACGCCATGAACAAAGAGGAACTTCATGCCCTTTGCAAGGCGCTCGAATTGCCCCTCTCAGGCAGCAAACAAACCCTGCTGGTCAGGGTGGCCGGTGTGTTATCAGCGCAGGAACAAGGCTGGGGGAAGGTCAAGAAAAGCCTCCGCCGACCCCGTGGGACGTTGACCCTTCCCAAGGTCCACACCCCCGAAACCTCCCCTGAAGATGACATGCACAGCGAGGTTGAACCGACCGTCACCTCCTTCGTAGAGGACCACGACGAAGGCTGGTCGTTTGAGGACGAGGTGGCCCTCAAAGAAGCCTTATCGGACGCCGTCCGAGCACCCTCACTTTCCGAAATCGATGCCATGCTCGTCTCAGCACGACCCGAAGGACCCTCGTCGGTCGTACCGCCGATGATCCAACACGCCGCACCCGATGCTCACCACAGCCTTGAGGTGGAAACGGCCCTCATGGAAGTGAGGAGCCGCACCGCTGAAATTCACGCCTTTGCTCGTGATTTCTTGAGTGTGAGCACCACAACCAACGTGGACGATTTCAGAGCGTTCATCGGCTCGCTCCGTCACCACGGATTCGCCACTGATCTCGCCCCCGTCCACGATGAAATCGCTCAAGTCATCATGAGCCTGGACCATCAGATTCAACAGGAAAAAGACGCCGCTGTGGCCTTGCCACGCTCGTGGGGCGAGCGAGAAGCGCTTCGACGATTTGAGGACCTTCGGGGCACCCTTCGCGAGCGGATGGAAGCATCGCTTGCCTTGCATCCAACGGACACGGTCAAAGCGCGCATGGCCTTTGAAGCGGAAGCACGAGCGCTGGGTCTTGATCTGAGGCTGGCCAGCATTTCGGGACGTTTGCATGCGTTGTTTGACCTGCATATCGAGATCAACGAAGCGCAAGCAACCAGCAGCCCAGAAGCATTGCGTCGCCAACGTATGCTCCGAATCCTTCACCGCGGTGCGGTCCACCTGGCGCACGGCGAACGCATGACCGTTGAGCGGATTGAACGAAACCTCGTGTCCTTTGAGGAATTGGTTCAGACCGTCTTGGAGCACAGCGAGGAGGGGTTTGGCGAGGCACAGCAGGCGTTGGTCATCCGCTTCTTGGAAGGCAAGGGCTACGACGTCAACACCCCCAACCTCCGCCCAAGGGTCTTGGCTTGTGCGGGCGTCGTTGGGGCTGAATTGGGGTACCTCTCACCCAGTGAAATTCCCAAACTGGCCCCGGGCATCTTGGTCAGCGAAACCGAAGTGGACGCCATCGTCACCGAACTCAAGCACCTGGCCGCTTCGTTCAAGCCAGCGACGGAAAATACCGAACTCGACGAAGCGGTGGAGGCCGACCATCAAGACGAAGCCGCAATTGAGGCGGCCTCCACGGTGAAGCGCCTACGCGGGACCATCGACCACATCGACGAACTGTTGAACCGTTTGAACGGCTGATACCCCGCTTGGGTTTCGGGGACCGTCGGCATCAATGCCCTTGACGGGCGTAGAAGTTCTGTACCACCGACGTGACCGTTTGAATGTCGCTGATGCCCCGGGCGCACAAGTCCTCAATGATGGCTTGGCGTTGCGAAACATGACGTTCAAACACATCGGGTGTGACGCCCGCTGCATTGCAGATGGTTTCGCGAAGTTTGGATGGAATGCCTGTTTCTTCGATTTGGTCCGTGGCCGCGTTGTACTTCCAAATGGCGTTCAGACGGGGCTTTTCACCCTCCATCCCTGCAATCTCTGCCACTTCAGTGATCTTACGTGCCGTTTTCCCGTTGACATGAAGCCGTGCTTGGATGATGATGAGGTCAAGACCGCTGAGCATGATCGGCGGGACATTCATCGGGGGGTTGATCATTCTGGTGACCGTTTCCTGAGCCGTGTTGGCGTGAAGGGAACCGAACGAGCCGTCGTGGCCGGTGTTCATGGCCGTCAGCAGGGTGGCGCATTCGGGCCCACGGACCTCACCAACGATGATTCGGTCGGGCCGCATGCGCAAACTGGATTTGAGGCAGTCGTTCATGTCCACTTCGGGCGTACCGTCGGGACGCTCACGTCGTGTTTCCATGCGCAGCCAGTGGTCGTGATAGACTTGCAATTCAGCCGTGTCTTCCACTGTCAGCAAACGACGGGACCACGGAATGTACATGCCGAGGCAATTGAGGGTGGTGGTTTTACCGGAACCGGTGCCACCGGCGATGACAAAGTTGGCCGGGCGGCTGTCCAACCCTTCAATCCAAACCCACATCATGGCGGCGAGTCGAGAATTCACCGTACCGAAGTTGACCAGGTCGATCATCGTCAACGGATCTTCCTTGAATTTACGGATGGTGAGCGTTGGGCCGTCGGGCGACACCGGTGGAATGGTTCCGTTGACACGGGAGCCATCGGGCAAGCGCCCGTCAAAGATCGGAACCAAACCCGGTCCATCACCCAGCGGAACGTTCGTGAACGATGCGATGTTTTTGGCAATTTGAAGACCCGAATCGTCGTCAATCCAAATGTTGGTCCGACACATCCCGTGATTGCGGTGGGCCACCTTCACGCATTGCGTGCCCCCGTTGTACATCACTTCCTCAAGGGCATCGTCCTCAAAAAGCGCAGCGAGATCACCGTAGGGGTTGGGTTGAATGTCGCCGTCAACATGGTAGATGGGCGAGGGGTGGTTCGCTTCGGTGTAAATGGTCACGCGCCCGTACTGTTCCAAGATTTGTTCCGACATCTCAACCACCCACCAGTTTCACGGCACCCAAATACAAGCCCATGGAGAGTGCCATCCACATGGGCAGCCACCAGAGCACGTCCTTCAGACGCCCCATCATGCGGCCAGAGACCCCTACACCGATGGCCGATGCAGCGGCGAAAAAGAGCGCAAACGTGTTGTTGAATGCGGTGATTTGGTAGCCTTGACTGGCCGGGGCAAACAGCCCCACAATGAAGGCGATCAAGACAGGGAGACCGACGCTCACAAACAGAATGATGAGGATCCCACGCCCTTGCAGCTCGCTTTCCCGTCGGTTCATCAGGTCGTTCAAGCGCTCGTAATCCATGCTGAGGTCGGACAGGATGTCCCGAAGTGAGGAGTCCTGTTGAATTGCGGTCTCGAGCAACACCATCACGCGCTGGACCTGACTTGACCTTGATTTGGCTGCAAACGAAGCAAGGGACGCTTCGAAGGATGAAGCATGGCTTTCCTTCAAGGTTTCACCAAGGAGTTTGGCCAAGGGGCCATCGTTGGCGGTCGATTGCTCCATCATTGCTTCCTGAAGACCGCGCCCAGCCCCCACGGAATCGGAGAGGGCCTCAAGGAAGGAGGGCAGTTCGTTTTCGATGGTGCGACGGCGTGCGCGCTCCCTCATCGGTGGGATTCCACCACCGGCAAACCCCAAGCCCAAGATCAACAAGAACAACAGCAACGGTGTGTCGTTGAAGGATTCAATGAGGCCAAAAATCATGACGACACCTCACAACCCCGGGTCCTTGGTGTGGGCCTTCAGTCCGATGAAGAACATGGCCACCAGCGTCATGATCAGGCCCATGTTGACAACACCGGAAATCACCGCAGGGTCGGGCAATGACATGAACGAGCCCAGGTCACCGGACATCAATTGAGGAACGAGCCCAATGATGGACAGAATGATGGGCCCAATCATGCCAATGGAGAGCAAGGTTTCGGGCACACCGCCCAGTTCCTCGATGTACTTCTCCACGGCCTCGCTTCGCTCCTCCTCCATCCGAGTGCCCTGTTTTTTGAGGGTTTCAACCAGATCCGTGTTCTGTGTCACGTTGGTGTAAAGGGTGTTCAATAGGCGTTTGTAACCGGGCGATTCTGCACTTTTCATGAGGTGCTTGAGCTGTTTGTCGAGACCTCCACCGCTCCCCTTTCGAAGCCGTTTCATCAACCCCGCGAAATCCTCGGAGATGATGCCGTAACCGCCCTGGCCGATGGTGTGGATGGCTGCCTCAAGACCGACACCCGAGGACATCAAGACGTCAAAGGTGCGAATCACGTACAGCAATTCACGCTTTTCGTCAAGAAGCCGCATGCCGCTCACCGGTTCAAATCACGTCTTCAAGCAGTTCAAAGTGGAAGGTTTCGTTGGAACTGTCGTACTCCATCACGGCGAAGATCACCTTCACATCCCGTTCCTCAAAGGGATCGTGGATGTAAGGCTGACCCGTTCGGAACATGGCAACGATGCGCTTGTATTCGTCAATGGTCAATTCGCCATTGATCGTGTACATCGTTGATTCAGAACCTTCGTCGTGGAGGTCGTCGCCCTCCTGGCCCCGAACCACCGTCCGGGTGAGACGTCGTGTCATCCGGACTTTGATGTCAGCGTTTGCAATTCGAATCCAGTCCGAACTCGATGTTCCTGTTGCAGGTCGAATAAAGAAATCCATGCCGGCCATGCTGTAACCCCTGCTTGAACGACATGTCCTCCGGGACTTGAATGTGTTGGCACTCTCACTCGGAAGCAACGGCTCTGAACCAACCGAAACGCGGTTCCTCAAGTTGGCCCGATTCGACCATCTCGTCGAGGACCTGCTCCGCGGCTTCTCGTGGATGCCCTCGTGAGGCCGCGTTTTTCAACACGGTGTCAAAGTCGACACCTTCTCCCTGATCGAGTTGGCGGACGGCTTGAAGCAGGAACGCACGGAGACCGTCACCACCTGGAGCCTCGCCGTTGGATTCGCCATCGTTGGGAAGGGACATCATGGGCGGTGGTGTTGTGGCTGCCTCAAGACGACCTTCGGCGATGTCCAAGGCCTGCATCAAATTGAGCTTGAAGGGTTCAACATCAACCTCGCCGTAGTGGTTGCGAGCCAGCAAGAGGCTCTCCGGGAGGTCTGCTCGTCGGTAAGCGTCCACCGTGGGCTCAACCTCCAAGGAGGCTGAAAATTGATTCATCCGGTGCATCGTGGCTTGGCATGCGTCCACCAACCAGTTGGCGTACACCTCTCGGGTGATGATGGAGGCTTCCTCGGGACGCAGCGACGTGTACACAGCGCCCTCATCGGTTTGGTACCACCGACTCTTTGCCACCATCATCACCAACAACGGCTCCCCGTCATCCAGCCGCTCAGCCCAGTCGTGAGCCTGTTCTCGGATCACCTCCGAGTTGTAATCGCCGATCGAAAAGTAGTGCAGGCCGGAGGGGTCACGAATTTGGCCTTGGAACATGGACGCACCGGAACTCGTCTCCCTCAATTCCATTCGCTCAAGCAAACCTGCGGCCACCAAACGGTTGACCTTGGCCCCAAGTTTGGTGATGATGAAGGACGGGTCGTATTCACCCGAGCCTTTCTCGTGAAGCGTGGCGCTGCCGAACTCTGCCGCCAACAAGAGGTGCGCAGGTTGACGCTGAATGCGAGCTCGCTCCATCACGACCACCCCCACTGCGTTCGAAGTTCGGTCGCCCGAAGTTGGGCATCGCCGGCCACCAGGGTGACCCCGTCGGCGAGGATCATGGCCCCTTGATCGTCCACAATGCTACGACCGTTGACCGAGAGGTTGCGGCCGAGCAGACGCTCACGTACCGCTTGAACGAAGCCCACCTCGCCCAATTCATCAACTTGGGTCCGCATGTCGGCCTCGTTCATTTCCAACACGGCCATCGACGCTTCCTTGTTGACCAACACGGCAGCCGTGGACGAGCCTGCTGCATCCAGCACCAAACGGAGACGTACGTCTTCGGACCCTTCGTTGGCTCCGTGATCGTAGCAAGCACCGTCCCTCAACACCCGACGGCACTCGGTGCAACGACGGATGAAACCCGAGTCTTCGCGCACGCTCACAACCATGCCTTCCGTTTTCAGACCCACTCGGCTGGGACCTGCCACAACGTCCGAAAGGGGGACTTCGACGGCATGATTGCTGAGGTCTACCGCTTCGTCCCAAGGAGGGGCCGCAAGGACCTCCACTTGGGCAGCGGTGTCGACCGTGATGTCAGGAATCCCTTGCCATGCACGAACACGAACGCCCTTGAGCCGTACCGCGACAGGTAGGTCAGCCGACGCAATGGGCAGTTCTTCCCATGCACTCATGCGGCATCGCCCGGAGGGGTCGGCAATCTGGCCGGACCAGAGGAATTTCTCAACACCGTCCCTCGTGAAGCTGCGCTTGTTCCATTCCAGTATTTGCACCACCGCATCAACGTCTCGAGACCCGTCCCTGAGTTGGGCGATGGTCTGGGTGGTTTGTTCCGAAAGGGTGTCCAGATCAGCAAACTGAGCATCGTGGAACACCTCGATACGGGTGGTTCGTCCGAAGTTCAGTTCAGGCGTGTCACGGAAGGAACGCACCTGAGCACCGTCAATCTTGATCAACGCCCCGACTTCATGATCAAACGGCTCCCAAGAAAGGAACCCGATCGTCCCGGTGGCATCAGCGATCCGACCGCGGACGACATCGATGGAACCCGAGCCGTCCTTGCGGTGAATTTGGTCGGGTCGCGAAGCCAGCACGCGGCCGACGACGCACACGTAACCGTCGGAGGGCAGGTCGGCGACATCCACCGGGTCGTTGGTGGCCACGGTCGCACCTGTGCCTTCCTTCAGCACCACCACACGGGTGGACTGATTGATGTTCAAGGACATTTTGCCGTTGTATTCGTTGACACTTGCACCTTCCAAACGAACGATGCTCCCAGCGGTGAGCTGGGGGCTTGGCCCCCAATCCTTGTAGTCCCACCGGGTTCCAGGCGTGCCCTCGTTCCACGGATCGTCCTCAAGCATGCCAAACACGATTTGGCGTTCTTCGCCTCGAATCAACTGGTCCCGAACGTTGTGGGTGATGATCTTCACTTCCACTTCGACGTCCCGGTCGTTGCCGGAAAGTTCACTTAGCGCACTGACTTTTTTTGTTGGGGCAGCGGCCCGATTGTTGGTGTTGGAGGATGCGCCAGGCGACGTCCCAGATTGGAACCGACGCACCACCGAACGCATGGCGTCTTGGGGTGGGATGTAGAACTCCTCTTCGTATTTCTTGAAGGCCTCAGCGACCTCGCCAGCTTCAGCATCGGGGCATTCCTTGATGACAGCGGCGATGTAATCCGCATACTTCTCATCAGACATGTGCTGAACCCCCGTCCAGCGCGTTCGGTTGCCGTCGACTGTAGGCGACGGTGTTGGGCTTTCGTGCGGTTTGGTGAAGACAATACACTCCCTTTGACCTCCTCGGAGAGGCCAACCTCCGACGACGGGGTATAAACAATCCCTCAAGGGTTGTTGAAGTGTCAAGCCGGGTTGATTCGAAGACCCTCTGCGATGAGCACATCGGGGAGGTGCATTCGACCGGATGAATAGGAGCCTTGCTGCCGCACCGCTTGACCAAGCACCACATCACCGGCCATCGCTTGGGCCAAATTTCCTGACAAGCCCGCTTGTTTCAGCGCGCCGACGACCTCACCATCGACCACCCGCAGAATGGAACTGGTGGTCACAGAAAAATCACCGCTCGTTGGGTTGGCCGTGTGTGCACCCATCACGCTGTTGACGACGAACCCCTCGTCCAGCCGACCGAGCAGCGCATCCCAGTCTTCCGTCGGCGCTGAACTGGTGAGCATCAACTCCGTGCAGCCCGTCCCGGGGGGCGACTGATGGCCGCCGGCAGTGGCCGACCCTGTGGATGCGGCGGCGGCGATTCGCCCTTCAGCGACCTGCTGTGCTGCGTCCCTCGTGGACCAGAGCGCACCCATGAGCACACCGTCCTGAACGAGCGTTTGGACGCGCCGAGGTACCCCCTCCCCGTCTCGAGAACCGCTCGACAGACCCCCCTCGAGTCGACCGTTGTCCGTCACATGAAGGTGATTGGCCAAGACCTGCTTCCCCTGGCGGCCGGACCAAAACGATTCACCACGAACGAGTTTTTCACCGGTCAGTGCCGGCGGGACCACCATGGAAAACAGCGGCGACATGCCTTCGCTCGTGAACAACACAGGCGCTTCAACAGCGCCCTCATCCGAAGGCACCGTGTGTTGGGTGACTTGGGCCCAATGCACGGCCCGACCGACGCAGGGAGGGACATCCTCCATGAGGGTGCGGCTGGATTGGCCTTGGTAGGCACTGGTCAAATGGCCGTCGACATCGATCGTCACTTGAACACCAAGCCCGTGGTTGGTCGTGACGCCGCTGGTGAGGACGCCTTCGCTGTTCATCAGCACCGAAGCCGTCGCCGACACACCGAGGCCGCCGCCGGTCACCACGGCCCGTTCGTCGTCTCCGGCCACAGACGCAATGATGGCATCGGCCTGAGCCAGCAAGGTTTCCGGTTGGACGTCGAGGACATGGGCATCGAACAGACCTGAAACCGGGTCGGCGTGTTCATCGCTTGGAAGGACAAAACCGTCGATCTTTGGCGACATGTTGGCGATTTTCATGGCCTGAGCCACCGCTGCATCTGCACCGCTCACGTCCACCATGTGGGCAAAGCCAAACCGACCGTCCTGAACGACACGAACACCGAACCCGCCTTCGCCACCACCGGCGGCCATCGTGACCTTGCCAGCTTCAATGTCCACCTGTTGACCGTAAGCTTGGAATCCAACCAGATCCCATTGTTGAACCCCGGCTGCTTTGCAGGCATCGGCCAGCCGTTGGGCGTTGCCCATCAAGCGGTCTTCGGCACCGTCGGGCAGCATGGTCATCCCACCAGCGCTTCGCGAATCCGCATGATGGGGCCGCCATCGCCGACCGGAACGGTCTGACCTTTGCCGCAGAAACCCGGTGATGCCAAGCGGGCATCGTGGGTCAATCCATCGACGTTTTGGAGAATTTCGAGGGTCAAGCCGCTGACGCTGACGTCCTTCAGCGGCACAGTCAATTCGCCGTTCTCGATCAACCAGGCTTCCTGTGCCGCGAATTGGAACGAGCCACGTCCGGTGTCCACCTGCCCGCCGCGCGTGCCGCACGCAAAGACACCGTGGTCGATGTCCTCCATCAGTTCGTCCATATCGGCGTGCGAACCACCTTGGATCATCGTGTTGGACATGCGAACCATCGGGTGGTGCAGCCCGTCCTGCGCCCGTGCCCCTGCGTTGGGGTCAACACCGAAGTGGTGGGCCGTCTCTCGATGGTTCAGGTACTCGGTCAGCACGCCATTTTTGATGAGCACCTTGGCACGGGTGTCCACGCCTTCGTCGTCGATAGGGTAGGCGCCGTACCCGCCCATCATCGTTGGGTCGTCCACCACCGTTACGATGTCGTTGCCGATTTTTTGACCCAGTTTCCCGTCCAAGCACGAATCGCCGGCCGCCACAAGGTCGGCTTCGCATGGGTGGCCGAGGGCTTCGTGAATGTAGACTCCGGTGAGATCACGGTCAGCGATGAGCGGCATCTTTCCAGAGGGAGCTCGTTGAGCCTTCAGCAGACGGAGGGCTGCTTGCTGAGCGTTGACGCCGAGACCCACTGTATCGCACGCTTCGATCAATTCGAGACCGCCTTGGCCCCCGTGCCGGGTGCGGTAGGACACCACCTCACCGTTCTCACGAGCCGTGACGGTCCCGTGCATCAACGTGCGTTGGAAGGACCACACGCGGTCCATGCCTTCGGTCGTCATCAACTCGGTGTGGATGTGTTCATCGCTCCATCCCGTGCGGACCGAAACGATGCGGTCGTCGCCGATGGCACCCGAGTGTAGATCGTTCATGTGGGCAATTTTTGTTTCCAAATCCACGTGACGAACGTCGATTTTTGACGACCAATGAACCTCATCCTCGATCACCGGGACGGGGGCAAGACCGATGGGGCGGTCGGATGAGGAACGGCGCTGAGCGACCGCTTTGGCCAGCCGGGTGGTGGCCTCGACATGGTCATGCAGCGCATGCACATCGGTTGTGGAATGCACCCCCCATGACCCGTTGGCGAGGACGCGCAATGTCATCCCAAGTTCCTGACCGGGGATGGCGCGTTCGAGAGCGCCGTCTCGCATGGCGATCGAGGTTTCGCTGAGGGCGACGAGGCGAACCTCGGCATACGTAGCCCCCAGGGCATCAGCATGGTCCAACGCTCGGCGAACCTTCTCTTGGTCGAGGTAGCGTCCGGTGTGTGGTCGATGGGCAGTACCGGGTTTTTGTGCGACAACCATGGGCCTTGGGTAGCATGGCGATTCTTGAACCCTCGCCTCAACGGTGAGCGGCACTTTGGTCGTCGGCCATCAACACATGGGCCGTGCAGGCCTCCTCCCAACGGGACACATCCCATCCATCGACATCGATACCCAGTCGCCCCATGCCATCTATAGATGGGGCGATGGGGCGTTCGTCGTGGGACCAACCGAGCGATTCAACAAGGGCCTTCATCGCCAAATCAACCCCGTCCATCGAACCGGCCAGCGGTTGAGGGGGCACCTCAGAAGACGGGGAGGCTTCAGCCAGATGGACCACCCAAGCGTTGCGTTCATCGTTTTGGAGGCCCGTTCGGCGGAAGGCTTCGGCGACGTGATGGGTGCCGGCGATGTACCGAAGGAATTCGGCGTCCACCGAACGTGCGACCATCGCCCCGCGAACTTCTTGGCGCGTGGCTTGGGTCCAAGCTGCTTGGAGTTGATGCAGGGATTGAACGGCATGCTCAGCAAGCAGAACCCAGCGATCGCTCACTCGATGCGAAAGGAAAGACTGCACCGGTGAGACGTCATCGTCCTTCACCCGCACGCCATGGAGCACCACCGACCACCCTGCCATGGACATCCGAAGCGGTGGCCCAATTCAATCGTTGTCCTTTCGCTCCCCAGCCAACGGTGCATCGTCCCAACGCGTGGACGGCGCCGGTGTTTCGGCTCGGCGAACCACACGTGCAACTTCGTGTTCGATTTTATCCATCAGGACCGGCCCCCAACCGCGAAGGTCCAGCAATGTTCGACGTGTGGCCGGTGGCATGTCGAGCACCTGTTGCGGCGTTCGCACGCCGTGGTCCGCAAACACCCGGGCGCGCTGACGGCCGACGTGGCGAATGTTGACCAAGGGCAACAGATCGTGTTTGCACCCGTGCCGGACACGCTGTTGGGTTGTGTTCAGCATCGCCACCAAATCGGCAATGACCGGCGTATGCTCTTCTGCAAACACATCGTCGGTCAGCAGCACATGTTGAGCACCGGTCAACAGCCAGCCCATCAAATCCACACGATGGTGAACATCGCCTGGCGTGACATCCAACCGCTCTTCCATGTCCCTCAGGGTGGTCTCTTCCATCCATTCCTCAACCATCCACGCACTCTTGACATCGCCGATCATGGCTTCGGCATACCCTGTTTCGAGCAAGAACTCCTCCTCGTGAGCGTTGGCTTTCAGCCACGCCATTGAGTTCACTTCAAGATCCGAACCTTTGGCCCATAACGACGCAAAATCAGGGGTTGCGACGGCCATGTGAAGCAAACCGAACACCGTCACGGGCGCATCTTCACGCACCAAGCGACGCACTGCACGGCGCAGGCCGGTTCGCATCATTGACGCCGAAAGGGGGTCGAGGTAGAGTTGCGTCACGCGTTCACCCATGGCCGTGGCTTCGTACATCGTGTTCGCTGCCGCAACGGCGCTGACCTCCAACGGCATTGATGTCCCCCGAATGTTCCGTGCATTGGTGAAACCAAACGTCGCGGGCTGTGCTGATGAAGCGATCGAACGGTGCGAACCTGTTGAGGACACAGGCTCCCATGACACCCCATCGGCCACCTCAGCCACGCTGGCCCACATCGGTCGGGTGTCGTCCCATGACGCTTCCTCACCCAGGTCTTCGGGAGGGAGCGGGGGCGTGTAGTGGTCGTCCAACCCTCGAACCCGAATGAAACGCTCCTCAACCAGCCAATCCAACATGTTTGCAATGCGCTCGTTCAGTTGGTGCCGGGGCATCGTGGAGCCAAGGAAGGTGGATTGAAAAAAACGCTCAATGGAACCTTTGTGCACCAAGCCTCCGGTCGCAATGCTGGCGAGGACGTGCATGCGCAGCGCAGGCTCACTGGCCAGTTTTGAGCTGATGTCCTCCACGGGACCGAAGAAATAGCGGTCGGCCACCGCATCGGCTTCCTCCCAGCCGTCCGTTCCTTTGCAGTAGACCCATGCCTCCCCCCGCGTGTCGTATTTTGGGCGACCCGCTCGACCGAGCATTTGCCGCACTTCCATGACGGGAAGCGGTCGGCTCATGCCGTCGTCCCAGCGCTTCAAGTCACGCACGAGCACCCTTCGAGCAGGCAAGTTGACCCCGGCCGCCAGGGTTGGCGTGGCGGTCAACGCCACCAAATCTCCCGATTTGAACGCCGCTTCCACATCCTTCCGCTGGGCATGGGTCAGCCCGGCGTGGTGGAAACCGACACCGCCCGACAAGCAGGCCACGAGGTCATCCGAAAGTCGGGATTGCCCACGCCCGGTCAGGCGCTGCGCCAACTGACTCAACCGTTTCAGACGATCCGGATCCTCTTTTTCAAGACGCTTTTTGACGCGCTTGGCCAAATTGCGCGCCTCGGATTGCGCCCCGCGTCGCGTGCCCACAAACATCAGCACTTGCGCACCTTGGTCCAAGCCGTCGTCGACCACGCTCCACACCGGATGGCTCTTCAGCCCCACCAGATCCCTCGGTTGGCTGAGTTTGAACCGCTCATCGGCCGTGGAGGGGGCCTGCACGCTTCGAGGCTCGATGTGAAAGTCATGGAAGGTAGCGTATTCCAAGGCCACCGGCCGCCAGTCGGACTGGACCAGGTCGGCACCCAACCACGCTGCTAATTCACCGCAGTTTCCCACGGTGGCCGACAGTGCCACCAGCTGGGCTTGCGGTCGTGCGTGGCGCAGTCGGGTGAGGTTGATTTCGAGCGTCGGCCCTCGCGATGCATCGTTCAGGAGATGGAACTCATCGGCCACCACGATTTCGACGTTGGCCACCAATTCGGAACGGTGGCGAAGCAGCGAGTCAAGTTTCTCCGATGTGCAGACCAAAATGTTGCACGCCTCGATGTTTTTGGCTTCCGCGGTGGCATCACCGACGCCAAGGCCAACGGTGTACCCCATTGCCCCTGCAATGGCTTGGAGGTCCTCGTACTTCTCCATGGCGAGGGCCTTCAACGGGACGATGTAAACGGCTTTCGCTCGGTCGTGCGATTGCGACAATCGAGCAACAATGGCCATGTAAGCAAGAAGTGACTTCCCAGAAGCGGTGGGAATGGCCACGAGCGTGTTCCGGCCGGCGAGCAGACCCGGTGCGGCTTCGGCTTGGGGTGGATGGAGGTGGCTGATGCCCCATTCATCGGTAAGAAAGGAAGCAAATCGGGGAGGGAGGTTGAACGCATCAATGCGGCGTTCATCGACCTCCATGTGGCCCAACCGACGGCACGGGTCCAAAAGGACAACGCTTTGGTTCACTCGCCGACACCCATAAGTCCCGAGCGCCCATGGTCACTCCATGAGCGATGACATGGATGCCATGGTTGAAGAGCGCTTGGCGGTCTTCGATGACGAGCCCGATTTGAACGACTGGGTCGAAGTCATGTGCGGTGCAGCCATGGCCGTCCTGGGGATTTTTCACCTCGTGGAGCCAGGCAATCTCGTCGATCCTGATGTGATGCGCTGGTTCGCCGCTGCTGTGGTCGCAGCAGGCGCAGTCTGGGCCGGCCACGGCCTCAAGGACATGGCCGTCAAAGAGGTCCGACGCTCCATCGCCGTGCTGGAAACCGCCGATGCTGAAGCCGGTGGCATCGACACTGGCCTGATACGCGACGTGCTTCTCAACCAAGAAGCCTACAAGGAGTTCTTGGTCCAAGCTTACGAATCGGCTTGGGAAGACGGTGTCATCTCGGAGGAAGAACTGGCCGAATTGAAGTCCTTCCAGGAAGCCTTGGGCATCTCCGATGAGGAAGCAGCCGGCATGAGCGTGAAAGCAGCCATCAAGTCCGCTGCCTCCGACGGCGAAATCTCGGCGGACGAAGCCAAAGCCATCGACGCCGCTGCCCGTGAAGCCAAGATGTCACCCGATGACGTCAAGGAAGCACTGGATGAGGAGTTGTCGAAGAAGAAGAAGTGACCTGCGTCACTGCCAACCGTGCTTGGGGTCCACACCAAACCCGGCAGCCATGGCCTTGGCGTTCATCCACCGGCGGCGCTCAACCCCGACGGCAAGGAACGCCACGCCGACGCCCAACCACATCATGAGGCCGGCGTAGGGCGTGAGGCCTTGTGCCGATGCAATCCCCCAACCACCCGGGACATCGCGGACTTCAAACCCGTCAGATTCGAGAAGTTGCACGTCCATCAAATCCAAATCACAGTCGCACAAACTGATGGAGATTCGCTCAGGGAACAGTGACTGCTGAAGCGTCACCCATTCGGCATCGGACACAGTGTCGGGACGGGTCGACCATGCCGGTGCCGTCGGCGAACCTGCTGCCTTGGTGGCCACCATGTCCGTGTTGATGTGCACAACGGACGATGTCGGACGCTCATCCACGACCAACATGGCTTCAAGCATCATGAAATCAAGCAACAGCGAGCGCCCGGCGAGCAGCACAAAGCGGACGGTCTGATCCTCAAGCATGCCGTCCGAAGTCCACGATGCTGCACGACCCACCTGACCGAAGATGGCTTGATCCATTCGGAATTGTTCAAGTTCAGGAACGATGAGTTGCCATCGCCCGTCTTCGGTGGGCACGGCCCGTTCCACTTCCAATCGTAGGCTCAGTCGTTCACCGTTCAGCAAACCCCACGTCGCTCCCGTGTGCGTCACCAAAGTTTGTTCAGGCACACCCGGGGCGGAAACGTCCCACAATTGTTGAAGCCGCATGTCCACAAGGTCGTCAAAATCGACCTCCTCCGGCCCTTGAACCTCGTTGCCGATGGCCACCAACGGATGAAGGATGCCACCGACCAACAACAACAGCACACCCGGCACAAGTCCTCCATAGCGCCATTGCCTGGAGGTCGTGGGTCTCATGGACATGGCCAACAACACCGTTGTGAGCACCAGGGCGAGGAACAGACCGCTGTAGCTTTGACGCTCAAGGTCGACGGCATCGCCTGCTGCATCCACCCGGCCTGCTCCCGCAGGGTAGAAACTCTGGCCCTCGAAACCGGTTGGATCGGTGGGGCCGAGGCTCTCATAACCAAACACCCCGGACCAGGCATAGGCTTGGAAACGGTCCGATGAACCCGTCATGCAGAGGCTGTAGACGCCGGTGTCCAACGCTCGCCAACGGTAGGTGATCTGTGTCGACAATCCATCGGACTCGGCGATCACCTCGGGCGACGGCGCCCGACGGCCAACATCGTTGACAAATTCAGGCACAGCGTGGGGTTGTTCCAGTTCAATGGGCACTTCATACCACGTGATCATCAACCTCAGGACCTCATGTTCCTCGACGTCAAACCGCCAACAATCGCGGTCGGCACCCACCAGTGCACCCCGATGAACGTCCTCAAAATCCGTGTCCACCGGTTCGGTGGCGGAGGAGGGTTCGTCGAGGTTTTCTGCGTTGGGGTCCACCGACCACGGCACCTCGATGGTCAGGAACGAGGCACCGCGCATGTTCAGTGCCCAGCTTCCCGGTCGATCCAGCGTGATGGTGAGAATCATGCGAATGGGTTCTTCCATCCAAACCACGCGCCCGTTGTCAAGATTTAGCGCCGCATCGTCCAACGTGTGCGGTTCATAGCTGGCGCCCGATGGCAGGATGTCGGCCGGAAAATTCCATTCGTTCACGCTCGGACCGAGGACGATGCGCACGTCCACCTCAGGGCGAAGCAAACCGCCCGATTCGGTTTGTTGACGAACGTCGAGTTCGAAGGCCGCCAGCCGCTCTGGAAGCAAGGCCACATGATGTTGACCCGGGTCGGCGTTGAATTCGAACACCACCGTTTCGGGTTGGAACAACGTCGCCGTGGTTTGACCCCCCACCGACTCCTCACCGACAGGTGTTGGCGTGAGCACGCAGTCGTTGTCCGAGCGACACGACAGGTGCAACGTCACGTCCTCATCATCGTCCATCAGCGCTGCGGTGACCGGTTGAGGCAGAACCATCGTCGCCAAGAGCAACGAACACACCACGAGCCATCGCACCGGACCTTACCCCGGGTTTGCCACGTGTTTCGGTATATTATGACCCGCCATTCGCCTTCACGTCGTGGAGCGGGGTGAGGCACAACCGGCATTGATACCTGCCCTTGGATGGTTTTTTCCTCGGATACCGGCCACCGCACGTGTTGCACACCCACCACCACACGGCTTGCTCCGCTCGCATGGCTTGTGTGAACGACGGGCCGAGGGTGGATGCTTCGCTGTCGGGCCAAGCCGACTCAAGCGATCGGAAGTCCCGATTGTGCGCCCGCCAACCCAGCGCGTGGAGAAACTCGTGGTACAGCACAAACGCAGCATAGGACGACCATACCTCATCCAACAAGCGCGGATGAAGGTCGACCGTGAGCAACTGCAACGCACCGGATTCACGACGCCAGCGCGTCACCCCGTGCCGCTGTGTCGCGTTCGACCGGAGCAAACCCAACGGCACGCACTCGAGGGTCTGTTCCGATGACGCATCGAGCATGCCCAGCGACTGCATGACGGCCATCACATCGGCACGAAGCCTGTTCAGCACGACCCGTTGAGCATCGGAGGGCCGAGGCACGTTCACCACCCTACGACCATCGGTGATAGGCAGGGTGTCCTTCCTTGACGGCGACGAACAGGCCCTCGCCTCGGGCGCAGACCTTGCCTTCCGCCAGCAACTCCATCTTGACCGTCGCCCGGTCGTCGCCCAGTTCCACCGTTTCAGCGTTGACCGTCAAGGCGACGCCCATCGGCGTCGGCCGACGCAATTGGACACTGTACGAGGCCGTGACGGTGCACGGTGGTTGGTCCGAACCAGCGGCATCCATGAGTGCGATGGCAGCCGTCCAGTTGCCATGACAGTCGAGAATCGTCCCGATGATGCCACCGTTGACCATCCCTGGGAAGGCTTGGTGATGCGGCTCTGGCGTGAAGGTCATGGTCAAGCCGTTCGCTGTTCGGTGTGAATCGATCTGCAAGCCATCAGCATTCGCTGGACCGCATCCAAAGCAGATGGAGGTTGGAGCATGCAAGCGTTGGACGCCGGACTGGCTCATGCATCTCTTCAAAGCCGACGCTTCATGATTGTTCTCACTGCCAAGCGCATCCTTCATGATGACCGCAGTCCTGGTCTCGCCATGGGCCAGCGCAAGTCGAGGGTTCGCGTGGCCCACGAACTGCCGAAACGGCGAAAAAAGCTCATCGATCAAGCCCTGAAGGAGCATCAGAACGAAGACCGACCCGATTGGGATCGCTCCTCCGAGTGGGGCGACATTCGATTCGTTCGAAAACGCATCCGACCGGGCCAAATCCGGACGGTTCACCTCCCCCTGTTGGACGTGAGCCTTGGCGACACATGGCCCATTCCGGTGACGATCATTCACGGGGCTCGTCCCGGACCGTGCATCACCGTGTTGGGCGGCATTCACGGTGACGAGTTGACCGGGCCCTCGGCGTGCACGCACTTGCTCAGCAACGCCTTCACCGACCCCGGTAAGCCGTTGGACCCGGCGATGCTCGCTGGGACTTTGCGCATTGTTCCGGTCGTGAACTTGCCAGGATACCGCTCCAAATCGCGCTACTTTCCCGATGGCCGGGACTTGAACCGACAGTTCCCCGGGAATCCGTCCGGCTCCACCACGCGTCGGGTGGCAGCGCAAGTCTGGAAGCATTTGGTGGAGGACAGCGATGGCATCATCGACCTGCATGCGGCCGCGAAAGGACGAATCAACATGCCACAGGTTCGCGTCAACCTCAGCCACACGAGTTCGTACCTCCTCGCCAAAGCTTTTGGTGTTGAGATCATCATCGACTCCATCCCACCCAAAGGAACGCTTCGCTTCGCTGGCAACCAAGACGACATCCCGGTGATCACGTACGAAGGCGGCGGTGCGGATTTCCTCGGCGACCAATCGGTCCGGGTGGCGGTTTATGGAATCATGAACGTGCTTCGATCGCTCAAAATGGCCCCGGGCGCACCCCAACGGCCGAAATTCAGGATCCTTGCGTCGGGCTCCACCTGGTTGAGGGCTGCCGAAGGGGGTTTGTTGGACATGTTTGTCTCTGCTGGAAGCGTCATGCGCGAGGGAGAGGTCGTGGCGACCATTTCCGACCCAGCCACACCTGGGATGACCGTTGACATTGTCGCGCCCGAAGACGGACTCATCATCGGTGCAGCCACCAACCCGTTCACGGCTGCCGGCATGCCCGTGGGTCACTTCCTTCCCATTTCGAAACACTTTGCACTTCTAGAAGAGCAAATTGACGCCAACGGCCACTTCATCGTGAACGGAAGTCAAAAGGAAAAAATCTGGCGGGAAGAGCACGAAATCAACGAAATCGCCGTTGAAGGCGATTGGGTCCCGGGCGACATTGACAACGACTGGATGGAAGCGCAGTTGGCACCCGGCCCCGATGGGGAAGAAGAAGCCTGATCATGCATTGGCGAACGCTGCGACTGCTGCATGAATCTCTTCATCCAACATGTTCCGCTTCTGGGACTTGGCCACTTCAAACAGGTGGGCGACCAGGTCATCGGCGGCTTCAATGCCGTTTTGTTCCAGCCACCAGATGATGTTGGAACGCCCTGACATGTGCCCTATGCGGATGACTTGTTTCAAGCCGAAATCACCAGCGGGAACACCCGAGTAGACACGGTCAGCGAGCCACTGGTCGCCTTTTCGCATGGCTTTGATCACTGCGGAAGCGTGCACACCGGTGCCGGTCTCGAACGCATCCATACCGAAGACAGGGTAATTCCGAGGCAGCGGAACTTCGATGTATTCGTTGGCTTTTTGCATGTAAGCATCCAGTAACGTGAGGTCGTTGTCGATGACGCCCATGAGTTTGAGGTTCACCAGGGTCTGGTCCAGCGGAGCGTTGCCGGCTCGCTCGCCCACACCGAGTGCCGTACCGTGAATCACATCGGCGCCAGCCTCTACCGCAGCGATGTTGTTGGCAACGCCCAAACCACGGTCCTGATGACCGTGCCAGTTGACCTCAATGTCGCGACGCTGGTAACCGGCGTCCTTGATGACTTCTTCATCGATGAACGCCAGGAGTTTCTTCACGCCGTTGGGCGTGACGTGACCGCAGGTGTCGCAGATGCACAAGCGCCGCACACCGAGTTCCATTGCTCGCTGATAGATCATTTTCACATCGTTGGGATTCGACCGTGTGGTGTCTTCGGTGACAAACATCACCGGAACATCGTTGTCCACGGCGTAGGATACTGCTTTTTCCATCGTCGTCATGAGTTTCTCCATGGTCCACCCCTCGGTGAATTGACGGATGGGGCTTGTGCCCAGGAACGCGGAGGCTTGGATCTCCATGTCGTGCTTGGCTTGAAGGTCAACCAGGGGCTCAATGTCTCCCATCAAAGTCCGAACGGCGGCACCGGGGCGAATTTGATAACCGTTCTCCTTGATGTGCGTCATCATCGCATCGATGTGATCGCGGTGGTGAGGCCCAGCGCCCGGCAGGCCCAAGTCAACCTTCTGAAGGCCGAGGCGCTCCATGTACGAGAGCAACTCAATTTTTTGTTCGATGGTTGGGTTGCGCGCACTGGGGCTCTGCAAACCGTCGCGCAACGTCTCGTCATCGAACCACACACCGTGGGGGTGGTTGGCCGGGTTGCGCTTGAATTCGTACTCAACCGTGTTCCAATCGTAAATCAACGATGAATCGTCCATGTGATGACACCTGCTGGGAAGAGGCCCCAGCATCTCTGCACGGCCTGCCCTCCCGTTTCAATGCGTCGCTTGTGGACGGTGGAACGGGGTCGCCGTCGAAGGCGAAGACTCACTCTTCTTCGGCAGCAGGTTCGCTGCTCACCGAGTCGTCGTCGGGACCTGTGTCGTCGTCCAGAAGGTCGGCAGAAATCCTCGAGGAGAAGATGATCTCGTCCGCAAATCCACCGTTGCTCTTGTCGCGCAACTCCATCACGCGCGTGCCTCGCGTGGCCTTTCCGGAGGTTTCCTTGGTTTGGTCAACACGAATCCGAATCATCATTCCCGATTTGGTCAACAAGAACAGGTGGTCCTCGGTGTTGGGCACCACCCGGACGCTGATGATGGCGTCGTCGTGTTCCTCGTCAAGGCGCATCGTGCGCACGCCCTTGGCGCCCGGTTTGGTGATGCGGTAGCCGTCCATCGTCATCTTGGGTTGGCCGTTCTCGTCCATCTTGACCTCGCCCGCGGCGTTGGTGTCCTCGATGCGGTCGCCCGAACCAAGGCGACTGCGTTTGGCCATGCCGTACTTGGAGATGGTGAGGATCTGTTCGTCTTGGTCCAACATGGCCATCATGCCGGCCACGACGCCACCACCCGAACCCTTCCGGTCGGCGACCTTGATGCCGTAGACGCCACCGGACACGCGGCCCGATGCACGGATGGCGTTCACGGGGAAGCGAACGGCGTAACCGGTGGTTGAAATCATCACCACGTGGTGGTCTTCGGTGGCGCTTCTCACGTTGACCAAGGCGTCTCCGTCCAACTTGAAGCGAATGGCAAACTTTCCGTTTCGATTGATGCGAACGTATTCCGAGAGGGCTGTTTTCTTGATCAGGCCCAATCGCGTGGCGAACATGAGGAAGAACCCTTCCGGGGCCTCAAGTCGCTCCCGACTCAACGGCAGGATGGACACGATGTTCTCGTCCTCGCGAAGATTCTCTATCAAATTTCGAATGTGCGAACCTTTCGAGTGACGGCTCCCGATGGGCGTCTCCCATGCTTTGATGCCGTACACCCGTCCCTGGTCAGTAAAAATCAACAAACGGTCCTTGCTGAAGCAGGTGACCACAAGCTGGGGCGTGTCCTCCTCCTTCGTCGCCACGCCTTTGAGACCTCGCCCTCCTCGGTTTTGGGTTCGGAAGGACTCCACAGGCACGTGACGGATGTAGTTGTCCTCGCTGAGGGTGATGACGATGGCCCGTTCTTGAATGAGGTCCTCGCGGTCCATGGAGAGCGGCATGGGGTCCACCATGGACCGGCGGTCATCGCCGTGTCGGTCGACCACTTCGGCCATTTCATCCTTCAAAATCGTCAAACGCCGCGGTCGAGAGCCGATGATGTCGTTGAGGTCGGTGATCTTGATCTGGAGTTCGTCAAATTCACCCTGAACCTTTTCGACATCCACCCGACTGAGTTGGTAGAGTTGACGTTCAGCGATGGCCTTCGCTTGTGGGGCCGAGAAATCAAACGGCGCCAGTCCTGCGATGGTTTCGTCACCGCGCAAAATGGATTCAAAATGCTCTTTTCGATCGCTTGCTTTGCCGGCGGTGACCACATCGTCCACACGGTCTTGCATTTTGACCAGACCCTCGAGGATGTGGGCACGTGCCTCCGCCTTTTCGAGGTCAAACACAGCTCGTCGCTCAATCACGGATTCCCGGTGCTCCACGTAGGTGTGAATCATCGTGGGCAGGTTCAGCAGCACGGGGCGCCCGTCAAGGATGCCCATCATGTTCGCTGAATACGACTCCTGCAATCGGCTGGATTTGAAGAGTTGATTCAACACAGCGTGTGGGTCAGCGTTGTTTTTGACTTCAATCACCACACGAATGCCTTCTTTCGACGATTCATCGCGAATGTCGCGAATGCCAACGACGACCTCTTTGTTGACAAGGTCGGCGATGTGAACCAACATGTCGGCTTTTTTGACCTGGTAGGGGATTTCGTGAACCACGATGCGTTTGCCGTGCTCGTCATCGAACACGTCGCATTTCGATCGAACGTGGAATCGACCTTTGCCGTGCGTGTACATGTCAACGATGCCGTCGATGCCGTGAATCGTTGCACCCGTCGGGAAGTCGGGACCTTGCACGTGCCGCATGTACTCATCTATAGCGATGGTAGGCATGCCAGGTGCAGCACCGTTTTCGAGGATGCGGTCCACGTGGAGCCCGACCGCACCCGCCACTTCCGTCAGGTTGTGAGGAGGGATGCGCGTGGCCATGCCCACCGCAATGCCATCGCTGCCGTTGAGCAAAAGGTTGGGAAGGCGTGAAGGGAGCACGGTGGGTTCCTGTTCCGAGTCATCGAAATTAGGTTGGAAATCCACCGTGTTTTTGTTGATGTCCTCCAGCATGTGCTTGGCGATGCGGTCCAGCCGACTCTCCGTGTATCGCATGGCGGCAGGTGGGTCCCCGTCGATGGACCCAAAGTTGCCCTGACCGTCCACCAGCGGATAGCGGAGGGAAAATTCCTGGGCCATGCGGACCATGGTGTCGTAGATCGATTGATCGCCGTGGGGGTGGTACTTCCCCATCACTTCACCGACCGAACGAGCCGATTTGCTGAATTTTTTGTCCGACGTGTGGCCGCCTTCAAACATGCCGTACAGCACGCGACGATGCACCGGCTTGAGACCGTCCCGTGCGTCGGGAAGGGCGCGGCCAATGATGACGGACATGGCGTAATTGATGTAGGAATTTTTCATCTCCGTGTTCAACGCGTGGTTGAGCACCGTTTCGCCGCTTGCGGGTGTTTGATCGTCGGGGTTCACGTCATCAGATGTCAAGGTTGGTCACCTCCTTGGCGTGACGTTCAATGAACGCACGACGCTCCGGGACGTCCTCGCCCATCAGCACCTCGAACATTTTGTTCGTTGCTTCGGCTTCCTGTACCGTCACTTGGAGCATGGTTCGGGTTTCAGGGTTCATGGTGGTCTCCCACAGTTGCTCGGGGTTCATCTCACCCAACCCCTTGTAGCGCTGAACGCCAATCTTGGCGTTCGGGTTGTCGCCCTTGAGCGCCTCGATGATGCCGTCCCGCTCGTCATCGCTGAACGCGTAACGGCTGATGCGGCCTTTGCTGACCTGGTACAGCGGAGGTTGGGCGATGTAGACGTGGCCGTCGGTGATGGCTCGGCGCATGAATCGCCACAGGAAGGTGAGCATGAGCGTCCGAATGTGAGCCCCGTCCACGTCGGCGTCGGTCATGATGATGAGGCGCTTGTAGCGAAGTTTCTCAGGGTTGAACGCCCCATCGTCCTCGTCGTTGTTGCCCACACCCGCACCGAATGCACGAATCATGGTCTGAATCTCTTGATTTTGGAACACTTTGGCGACGTTGTGGAGCTGACGCTCCACGTTGAGAATCTTGCCGCGAAGCGGCAGAATCGCCTGTGTCCTGCGGTCCCGCCCGGTCTTGGCCGAGCCACCTGCAGAATCGCCTTCCACCAGATAAATTTCACATTCCTCGGGATTTCTGGACTGGCAATCCGCCAATTTCCCGGGCAAGCCGCCGCCTTCGAGCACGCCTTTTCGCCGCGTCAGGTCGCGAGCCTTGCGAGCAGCCTCCCTTGCTTTGGAGGCCAAAACGGCTTTGTCCACGATCTGTTTGCCCACGGAGGGGTTTTCTTCAAAAAATTCGTTCAGCTTCTCGTACACCACGGTTTGCACGATGCCGGCGACCTCGCTGCTCACCAGTTTGTCCTTGGTTTGGGACGAGAACGACGGGTCGGGGTGTTTGACGCTGACGACCGCCGACAACCCTTCACGGACGTCATCGCCGGACAGGCCATCGTTTTTCAGCAGATTTTTTCGCTTAGCGTAGCCGTTCACGCTGCTGGTCAACGCCGTGCGCAACCCCGAGAGGTGCGTTCCGCCGTCGCGGTTGCGGATGATGTTGGTGTAGCAGAGGATGTTTTCACTGAACGCATCCGACCACTGCAGGGCCAATTCAACGGAAACGGGGCCTTTTTCGGTGTCGCGCTCGCCGATGATGATGATCGGTTCGCCGTGAAGGACCTCGCGATTGGCGTTGATTTGGCGAACAAATTCCGAGATGCCGCCTTCATAATGATGTTCACTGACATGTGGCTCTTCACTGCGCTCGTCGTTGATCACAATGCGCAAACCTGCATTGAGGAAGGAGGTTTCTTTGAGACGGGTGTCGATTTGGTCGAAATTAAATTCCGTGATGTTGGTGAAGATGGTCGTGTCTGGCTTGAAACTGATGTGGGTGCCGGTGTCGTCGCAGGTGCCGATCACCTCGAGGTCGGTCACGCGAACACCCGCTTCGAAGCGCTGGCGGTGAACGTTGCCGTCGCGATGAATGGTCACTTCCATCCATTCCGACACCGCATTGACCGCCGAGACGCCCACGCCGTGCAGACCACCGCTGACCTTGTACGAGCTGTTGTCGAATTTGCCGCCGGCGTGCAATTTGGTCATGATGACTTCGGCCGCGGAAATGCCAAACTCGTCGTGAAGGTCGACGGGGATGCCGCGCCCGTAGTCGCGAACGGAGAGCGAGTGATCGGGATGAAGGGTGATCTCAACAACGTCGTTGTAACCAGCGAGGTGTTCGTCCACGGAATTGTCAACCACTTCCCAGATGCAGTGGTGCAGGGCCGAACCGTCGTGAGGGTCGCCCAAGTACATGCCGGGGCGTTTTCGTACCGCTTCGAGGCCTTCAAGCACCTGGATGCTGCCTGCGTCGTATTCGTTGCTCATCGTGTTCACCAAAACGATGGAAACCCCTGTTAGGGGGCGGAATTTTCCCGTTTCACCCGCCGGTCCCGGCGGAGAGAAACGGTTGATTCGCCCATCAAAAAAGACTCCTTGCGAAGGGGTATAAACATACCCATTTCGCACCCTCAAAAACGCGTGATAGCGAGCCGATTTCACCCCCCGAAGTCGTCGATTTCTTGCCCCCGCCCAAACGGATTCCCGGCCCGGGACCCCAAATGGCTTGAAACGGGACCATCGCCGCCAAAAACCGAGGCGTGAGCGTTAAGAAGAGGCCGCAGTTGGGCAACGCATGGCTGAACCGAAAGTGTGCGTGACCCTTGAAGGAACCACCGTGAAGGAAATGGGCGATGAAGCCGCTCGAGCCAACATCGCCGGCGCAGAATTTGTCGAAGTCCGCTTCGACCGACTCTACCTCGTGAAGCCCCAACCGGTGGCTCAAGAAGACGAAAACGGTGAGATCAAGCATGTCACCCCACCCGAAGACGAATGGCACGTCAAGGACGCCGCAGATGTGGATGTTGGCGAAGCGATCAGCACCCTCAAGGAATCGATTCCTTTGCCCGTCATCTTCACAGTTCGCCCGACCGTTGAAGGCGGCCACTTTCCCGGAACCGACGAGGAACGCATGGCCATCCTTGAGGCAGCCATCGAATCCAACGTCAACTCCGTTGACCTCGAGTTGTCCATTGAAGCGGCCACCCGAGCCCGCCTCGTCGACTTGGCTGCCGGCAATGGTGTGAAGGTGATCTCGTCCATTCACAACACCACAACCACGCCAAGCGCAGAGGAATTGGTCAACATGGTCAAGGAACATGCGACCGAAGCGGCGGTGTTCAAGTTCTGCGGCACGGTCAATGACCACCAAGATGCCCTCCAAATCGTTGAAGCATGTTATGAGTTGAACAACACCAACCTCCTCTACGCCTTGATGGCGTTGGGCAACGGGGGCGATTGGGGTCGTCTCCACGCACCCGCCCTTGGTCAAGCGCTCGTGTACGCCACCCTCCGCAATGAATTCAAACTCTCCAACAAGGGCCTCGTGAACGTCAAGGACCTCAAGCGTGCGTGGACCTTGATGGAATACTGAGTCACTCGGCCTCAACGACGTCGGCGACGTCCGCTTGCAACCCCACAGACGATTGCACCATGGTGGGCACTTGCTTGGCTTCATCTTCACGCGGACCAAGCCCAGCGTCCATGTACCGCTTGTTGAGCAGGAACGGGGCAGCAACGGCGACGGCAAGGAGGGCGAAAAACACCAGAGGCACCGTCCACACGGGCAAGACCAGCGACCGCTCGACGGGCATCACCGTCACGTCGGCCACCAACACCTCACCCGTGCTCGTTGAATCGCCGTCGTGACCGTTGTCCCAATGGTCGATCACGATGTAAAAGTCCTGCCAATTTGCCGAACCGAGGAGCGAATCGTAAATCTCAGGCCCGTCCAAAGCAACCGAGAACGTGACATCGGTCACGCCTTCATAGGCATGCACATCCCGGTAGGTCGTCCACCCGTTCGGTGTGACGCTTCGCCACTCGGGTGGGATCTCACTCAGCGCATCGTTGATGTCACCGATTCCATCGCCGCCCCAGTACCCCCATGAGCCGTGCATCATGTCGTAGTGGTTTTCATACCGGTCATACTGAGCCGTGGTCATCAAATACACATCGGCGGAGGCGGGCTGAGAAGCGTTGTCAACCACGGTAAAGAGATTCACGCACACCGTGGTGCGGTGGGTGCTCGAAAGGTTCACACGGAGCGAGCCCGTGCTGTCGTTGCCCACTTGAAGCGTGGCGTAGATGCCGTTTTCAAGCGGATCGAGCACAGGCAAAGGCCAGGTGGGATTGTACATCCACGACGCTTCAGGATGGAGTGCGTCGTCCACGGGTGTGCCGTCCCGGTTGGTGCGCACCGGCTGGTTCGCCACGCCTTCTTCAGCCTCGACATCACCCCACTCGTCGTACCAAAACCCACCCGTGGAAAACGGAACGCTGGCATGGCGTTGAACGGAAGCGTTCCATGCCGTGGGGAGCACGTCGCCCTCGCAGGCACCATCCGCTGCTACTTGTGAGGGCACGATGACGGCTCCGGCCATGGTGACGGCCAGCAAGGACATCACCGTGAACCAAACATCAACACGCATCGCTCACCCTCAGCCCACAACCGTTCTCGGCGGCTTGAGTACCTGTCGGCCTTCACCTTCGCCTCAATGGACGGACGTAACCGCTGTCGTCGTTTCGACGCTCCTCTTTCGACAAAATCTTGGGCGCAGGCGGTGGTTGGTGGTGATCCATGCCCAGCAACCCACCTTGTGTTTCCACGGTCTCGAGATCCGTGTAGGCTTCAGCGGCTTGTTTCGCTTCCTCTTCAAGCTCCGTCGGTTGCCGCATGACCAACCAACCCAGCACGAGTGCCACCACAATGAGGACGGCGAAGGAGGCCATGTCTGAACCTGCGTCGGCCAACCAAGACTTCCACTCCTCGGCGCTGAACTCGGACAGCGAGGGAGGACCTTCAGGCTCAGGGACGACCTCCACTTCGGTTGACATGGTCGTGCATTGCCCCATGCCGTCGCACACCTCAACCACCAGCGTGTAGTAGCCGGGTGTTTCGTAGACGTGAATGGTACGCTCCATCGACCCGGCGGCCGGTGCAACCCAATCGTTCTCGGCATCACCGTCTGCATCTTCATCGGCTTCGATGTCGAAGTCCCAGCGAACGGTGTATTCGGTCAAGATGCGCTCGTCCCGCTCTTCGATGGAGCCATCGTTGACGTCCAGGTCGCGATAGATTTCCAATTCACTCCCGAATTCACGGTCGGTGATGTTCGCATCGTACGATGAGGACACACCGGCGAAGACGTTCTCGGGAAGGAACAGGTCGTTGATCATCGGGGGATGGTCGACGATGACCTCAAACGAAGCGCGTGTGACATCGCCCGTCCCAAAGGCGTCGCGCACCGTCAGCATCACGGTGTACGTGCCGGGGAGCACGTAGGCATGCCTTGGATGTGATTCGTGGTTGAGCGGCGTCGCATCACCAAAGTCCCATGTGTATTCCACCAGGCCGTTCCATTCATCGGAAGCCGATTCAAAGGGGACATAGCGACCCTCGAATTGACGGTCGCCGTCCCGGGTCCCGGACGAATCGAAAAACACCATCCGACCGGGCACCGTCACGACCGAACCATCGTCGGTGAACGTGTGCGACCATGCATCGGGTGCCGTGCCATCGGGCAACGCCGTTTCGCTGGTCACAAGGGTCCCGTTGATCCATCCATCGAGGATTCGCACTTGGACGATGGGCAACGGGTTGGCAATGCGGACCGTCATGGTGCGCGGGTAACTCGCCTCGCCCGCTGCATCAAACACAACGAGGGTCACCGTGTGTTCGCCCGGCGTGGCGAAGGTGTGCGTGACCTGTGGCCGGTCGCCATAGGCCCCGTCGGAGAAGGACCAATTCCACACCGCAATGTCCGAGTCGTCACCGATCAAGCCGTCGGGGTCCATGCTCATTCGGCCATCGAAGACGTAGGCTTCATCCACCTGGCCGTCCTCTGCTCTGAAATCGATGTCACTGGAGCCGAGTGCGGATGAGGTGCGAACCTCAAAGGCCGCAAACGGAAGTTGATTCATGACCACGACGTTCAACACCGCGGTCCGCTGACTCCCGTCATCGTCCGTGACGGTCAAGGTCACGGATTTGTTCCCGGGCGTGTCCCATGCCAGAATCGGGTTGGCGATTGATCCACTCACAGTGGAAAAGTCATCGCCTCGGGCGGGCACGCCCGAACCCAGTCGGACGCCATCGGCGAACAACCATTCGTAAGCGACCAGTTCGCCGTCGGTGTCTTCAAACACGTCCGGCATCACCAACGAGGTGTAGGTTTGGGTGACCAGCGTGTCGCTGAACACCTGAACGGGAATGCGGTTGTTGATGGTCACCAGCACTTCCTTGGTGCCTGTGTTGATGCCGTCCGAAACATTCAGCATGAGGGTGTAGGTGACGTTTTCACCGTCGATTTCGCCCCATTCATGCTGTTGAGCGTACACTCCTACGCCGGTGTCGGATGAACCATCGCCCCAATCCCAAGTGAAACTCAGGTGCTCGGTCGGCACGTTGTCGGACGTTCGACCCGCCGAAAACAGGATGCGTTGATTGGTCAACAAATTCAGTTCGTCCTCCACAACCACGTTGTTGACCGTGATGATGGGAACGGGCGCAGAATCGTCGGAGATGTTGATGACGTGAACGTCCGTGTCGGACCATGTCCCGCCCTGATCCATGACCCGAAGCGTGGCGTTGAAGGAGCCCACATCGGCGTAGGAGCGCAACGGGGACTTGAGGTTGGAGGAACCGTTGTCTCCGAAGGACCAAGCGTACGCCGTCGGTAGATCAAGGTACGGCAGGGTGTTGTTGTCCAAGGACAAACCCCATGCATCGAAGCCACCGCCGTTGAATTGGATGTTCTCCCACGTTTGCACCTCGGGCGTGGCCACCGTTCCGTTGGCGACCGGCTTCATGTTGCCCAACAGTTGTGGTGCGCTCGTGGCGCCGTCCACCCTATCGCCAAGCATGTCTTTCATGACGAAATTGAAGGTGTACTGACCGGCTTGTGGGGCCGTGAAATAGACTTGGCCGTTGACCTCCTGGCCGCCGCCTGCTGCGACACGATCGGTCAGCACGTCCACCTGCTGGCCGTTGCTGTCGGTGACGATGATTTCAACGTCAAGGTCTTCGAAGAACGCATTCGAGAGCACGCCGTAACTCAGCATCACGGTGTCGTCGATGGCATCGCCGTCCCGGTCGGAAAGGGTGGTGGTGTTCAGCGAAAGCGTCGCAGGCGAAGTGATGCGAGCCGCCTCGACATCGATGCTTCCGGTCGGGTAGGAAGGGCCGCAGGAGGTGTAATCGCAGTCCGCCACTGAACTGGCGTACCAGGTGATGACCCACACCTCATCGGTGAGGTTGCCAAATCCAGGAACGAGGGCGGTGGCCACGTTGTTGGTGAAGTCAAGGTCGGTGGCCGACCACAACCCGTCCGAGGTGGCCTTGCTCACCACGACGCCGTCAAATTGCGAGACCGACCCGGTCGCACGAATGGTCAACGGTGCGGGTGCAGCGCCACCGGGCGTGAACTTGAAGGAACGAAGGCCCCATCCTTCAACCGGGTTGCCGGTGGAGGACCACGGCGCGAGCCAATTGCTGTTGGTTTCCGTGGGTTGGGCCGTGCAGAAGGCCCCGCCCGTGCAGACGGGGTTCAGGTCGAGGTTGGGGTACCCGTAGATGCCCTGGTCGGAATCCAGGGTGGCGGCGATGCTGAAGTTGGCGAAAATCTCGCCCATGGTTCGACCGAGCAGACCCACTTGGCCGGCTTGGGGCGAGAGGGCCAGGTTCTCCACGCCCAAGCCGCCCGTAGCGGTGTCCTGCACAAGCTGACGAACGGCAGGACCGCCGCCGAGGTGTTCGGCAAGGTACATGGTGAACATGTACCCGGCGCCGTAATCGGCGATGCGTTGGTTCCACCAACGCACGGATTGTTCGGGGCTCCCAGTCCACGCATTCACGTGGCTGACGAGTGTTGAATCAGCCCCAAAGCAGAGGTAGATCGCCACGTCCGCGTTGCCTTCATCGATCCAGAGGTTTTCGTACGGATCAAGCGCGTTGTGCAGCAGGTGCTGCAGCTCGTGGGCAAGGATGGATTTGCCCCATGACAAGGTGATGTCAGCAAAGTCCACGAACACGGCTTCGCGGGAGGAGGCGTACGAGGGTGCGAAGTAGCCCCCTGTGCCGTAGGCGCCGTCCATTTGGTAAATCACGATCTGAACCTGACAGTTGTTGTCAACATCGGGCGGGGCGAGGCCGCGCCCGTCGAGGTAATCCTTACCGTAGTAAGTGGTCATGGTGGGATAAATGGTTGAGTCCCACGTGCTGGCAAGGTTGTTGAGCACGGTGGAGGACAGCGTTCGCCCGGATTCAACCAAAAACGCGACGGAATTGGTCGTTTTGGCCACGTAAACGCTCTTCGTCCCATCGGCCGTGTTGGACGACAGTGTGTCACCAACGGTGTGAGGCGTGCAGGCCCTCGCAGCCCGACCCGTGGTGGTGGGCGAGTGGGTCATGTCCTCCACGCCGGGCCGTCCTGCGTCAATCCATGCTTGACGCATGAAGCCGGTCGCCGACACCACGGGCTCCTCCTCGTGGATGAAGAGGTAAGCCGCCCCCGTGGCCGGGTCAAAGTCGTCCAAATCACCAATGATTTCACCGATTTCACCGGCGTAGGGGTCCTCGGCGTTGTCCTCTGCCGATGCCATGGCCGACCCAGCAAACGGCGCCCATGCCATGAGCACCATGAGGAGGGTCAACACCATGGCCGAAGTGGAGCGTCGTTCCGACATGCAATTCACCGTGAGAATCAAGCGACGGATTCCCATTTCCCCGTCGGCCACGGAGGTATTTAAGAGTCCGTGGTTCGGGCGTCATGATGATGTCGCGCCCCGCCCTTCGAGCTTGGCTGTTGCTCGTGTGTTTGGCGGTCGCTTCGGGCTCGGCCCACGGCCAAGAACCGGCATCAACAACCCTTGAGGATGCTGCCTGCGATGCATCAGCATCGCTGCTGTTCAACGGGTCAGCGGCCAATCGGTCCATCGCCGAACAAGTTCACCTCGGGCCAAGGCTGCCCGGCTCGAACGCATCGCATGCGCTGCGCACCATCATGCTGGAAGCAGCTGAAGCCAACGGATGGATGGCTGAACTGCAGGTTCACGAGCGCCACGGCATGAACCTTACCAATGTGATCTTGACGCTCAACGGCACTGCAGCCGGGCCGCGAACGGCTGTTGTGCTCGGCGCCCACTACGATTCACGAAACATCGCCGACCAGGACTTGAATGCGTCCAACCGCAGCCAACCGGTGCCCGGAGCGAACGACGGCGCCAGCGGAACTGCGGTGTTGCTTCAATTCATCACCATTGCACCCCAATTGAACCTTGAACACGACCTCGTGCTGTTCTTCAACGACGCCGAGGACCAAAACGAAAATTTCACTGAAGGCGCAGCGGCCTGGGCGGACAACCTCACGAGTGAGGACGTGGAACGCATCGAATCGTTCCTCTTGCTCGATATGGTCGGCGACGCCGACCTCCAGCTTCACGACATCGAACCGGGCAATCGGACGTTGAAGCAGCGCCTGTTGGCCATTGGAGCCGCCCTCGGCATGGTCGGCGACCAAACCGATTGCAACGGCGACATCGGCCAAGACATCATGCGATACAACGTGACCACGGCCGTGCTCGACGACCACATCCACCCGCACGCCCTCGGCATCCCGAGCGTGAACCTGATGGACCCGGTCTATGGCGAACCCAAAACAGGCACCTTCGGCACCCACTGGCACACGATGGAAGACACACCCGACAAAGTCAGCGCCGCATCGCTTGAACACGTGGGCCGCTTGGTCGAAGTGGCGCTGCGGACAGGGGCACTGCTCGATGTCGACCCGCTGGAGGAACACGAATCAACCGACCCCGACCCAACGCCAACCGATACCGAGGCCTCATCCGCCCCACCACGAAACACAGGCCTTCTGGCGCTTGGCCTCACCGGCTTGCTCTTGATTTTGGGGCTCATAGGGGTGGCTGAATGGTTCTTGAAGCGCTCCTGAAGGCGCGCCCAGCGATGAAAGGGGTCATATCCGCGCACGGGCTGGCTTTGTACGGAGGGGCCTGAGTTGGACGAAGGACGCGAAGAGCGGATGGCCGCCCTGCGTGCACGCGTCCAAGCACGCCTCGAAGGCAACGAACCTTCCGATGAGGAGTTGGTCGTTCAAGCCTCTGCACTCACCGTGGAGGCCCCGCAGGCACTGGATGAAGGCGATGATTGGTTGGCGATGCAGGACCGTGACATTGATCGCTGGCGAAACTTAGCAGCGGCCCTCATTTTGGTTGGCAGCATCCTCGGGATGATCAGCGGCGTCCTCATCCTCCAGGGCAACCCCACGAATTTGCTCGAGAGTTCGCTGTTCGACAACGACGCCTCCGTGGACATCACTGGATTGGTCTTGGACGAGGACGGACGCGGCTTGGAAAACGTGTCGATCGCGCTTCAAGATGCGACCTCCAACGCAGTGTTGCAGACCACCGTCACCGACCGTGATGGCTACTTTACATTCGAAAACATAGCCAATGAACCCCATCTGTTGGTGGTTGAAGCGGAGGGGTACACCACGGTCGAGCGTACCTTCACTCCGGACCGTGTGGAACTGCGACCCGTGACCATGAAAATCGGCGAGGGCGTCCAAGAGGAATCGGAGGGAGCAGCCTCCACCGGTTGGACCCTTGACAACGCCGTGAGCCTCTCCAGCGCCATCGGCGGATTGACCGTGATCACCGCCTTTGCAGGCGTTCAAGCAGCCGTCGAATCCAAACGCGGTGCACGTTATCGCCGAACCCAATACCTCGCAGGCGTGGCGTTGCTCAGCCGGGGCCTCATCCTCATTGGCCCCACCCTGATTGTGTTCGGGATGATCATCAACGTGCTCGCTCGTTCGGATTACGATGACATGAGAGAGGACTGACCCATGTACCTCATCACCGTGGAGGGCGGGGATGGCTCTGGAAAGGGCGAAGCAGCCCGGATTCTCGGCGAATTGTTGCAAGATTTCGCCTTCCCTGACGTCGTGATGACCCACGAGCCTCGACGGCATTCCGAACTGGGGAAGTTGGCCTTGGCCTCGGTGAAACTGGGAAACAAGACGCCACTGGAGGAAGCCGGCTTGTTTGCAGCCGACCGATTGGACCATTCCCACACGTTCATTCGACCGTTGCTTGAACAAGGCACGGTCGTGGTTTCGGACCGCAACATCCACTCGTCCATCATTTACCAGGGCGTGGTTGGGGCATTGGGCGTTGAGGAAGTGGCCAACATGAATGCGGCGGCCATGGTGCCAGACCTCGTGTTCTGGATCGATTGCGACCCAGCGAAGGCCATGCGGCGCATCAACAGCGGCACCTTGCGCATGACCAGCGAAAAGCAGGAATACTTCGAAACCCAAGAGATTCAAACCGCCATTCGGCAGGGGTTTCATGCCCTCTTTGGCGACGAGCAGCGTGTGCCGCCGCCGTTTGACCGGTGCCACGTGGTTGGCCCCATCATGAACGAGGGAGGCTTGGACGAACTCAAACGAAAACTGCGAAAGGAACTGCGCCGTTTCTTCAATCGTAAACCTGCACCGCTCAACGTCGACAAAGACCGAGTGGACCGTCATCTCCTCAACCGGTTGGTCCACGAGGTGAAGCAACAACAACGGCTTCCCGGTGCGCCTCAGGAACGCACCGCCATCCACACCGATTGGCTCGGTGGCGCCTCGCCGGCGCACTGGATGGCCGATGCAGAAGCTCATTGGCCCACGGATTCTGCAGAATCCAACGATGTTCCCCTCACACCGATGGCGCATTCCGTGTGGTCGGTCCTCGGCACCCTCTCCTTGATGGTGGGTTCCTCAGAGGTGCCACGCCTCTACGCCTCGTTGGGCCCGGTTCGCACGGTCACTCAACGCCACACTCAACGGCTGGTCCGGTGGTTGCTCAACGAAAATTGGATTCATAAGCAGCAAAATCACGTACCGTTCGCCGATGCACAACTGTTCAAACTCCGCGACGAGCGACTTGGTTTCTCGCGTCTGACCCTTGCGGTTTGGCCGTTGCGTTCAGCGTTGGCGTCCTGGCGTCGCAGCCACCCAGATGCCCTGTGGGAACACGCAATGGGTGATGTGTTGGCGGTGAAGGAAGGGCGGACCTTGTCCGCACCGCTGCAGAAAGCGGTTCGTGACATCAACAAGCGCTTGGCCATTCTTTCAAGCGGCCACGAAGGATGCCCGTTGCCAGAAACGGCCGAGGAACTGATCGTGTGGTGGTCCATGTCCCCGCCGAATCACTCCGATTCCTGACCGTTGACCTCGCTCTGGGCCAGCACAAATCGAGACGAACCCGGCAACAGCACTTCGCCCGCAGAAGTGAAGGCGTCCGCTCGTGCGGCGAACATGGAACACATGAGGATACCCAACCCAAAGCCAAAGGGCACACCCGTCAACACCCGCTTGATGTTGGTGGATTCATAGGGTGTCAAGAGCTGAAGGAACCCGTCGAGGATGAGCGGCATGCAGAGCAGCACGCCCACGCCAAGCCACACCAGCGTGCGCCGGTTGCTGGCGTACACGGGCTGAAGCCATGCTTCCGGTAGCAAGGAGAGGCAGGTGTCGCGGACCGTCCAACGGTTCCAACCACGGCGACGAAACACGGCACCACCAACAAACAACCCGAAGAAAATGCCCACGTCACGTGTGCACACCGGCATTTGATTGCCGTTGATTTCGAGCGACCGTTCGTGCTTTTGATGGCAATTCAAGTCACCAAAAGCATACATGAAGGCTGCGTAGGGGTTCAGGCCGGTCCAAGCCAGTTCGCCCGTGGCGTGCAACCGACCTTCGTCGTCCACGTAGATGTTTGTTGCATCGTTGCCGGCCGACCCCCAGCCGTCCAGCGTGGCGAAGTCGATGGCGTTGGCACGGCCCTGAAGATGGTTCACCGTGCCCGTTTCAAGGGACCATGGTGCGAGGAAAAACGAGGCAAACAAAAACCCACAGACCCCGAGGACCCAACGTCCGATGCGGGCCTCACGGTGCCGGTCGGCCAACCCGTTTCGCTCCACATCACCAACACGGTACACAGCCGTAAAGACCTTCTGTGGAGGAAAGCCTTGAAGTCACGCTCATCCTCAAATTCAACCATGAACCAACCCGATGTCCGGCGCATCGGACTCGCCACGGGGGTTCAAGCAGGATTCGTGGTCGGTGTGTTCCTTGGGTTTTCCATGGCGGTGGTGGCGGCCCTCACTCGCTCGGAAGATCTGCTGCTCGTCGGTCAACTGCTGTGCATCACGCCGTTGGTGACCGCCGTGTGCTTGGGCCCTGTCCTTGGCTGGCGCACCGCACCGGTCACCTTGCACCAAGACCGTTTGCCAGAAACACGCGCCGCTTTGGAGCCCTTGAACGAAGGTCGGGGACGGTGGCGTGTGTTGAGTCACGTGAGAAGCGACGGACACACGACGCGCGTTGACCTTCACGATGCACGGGACCCACTGGCCATCGTGGCGACCGTCCTGCAAGCAGCCGGTGATCAACCGGTCAGGTTTGTGGTCGGGCGGGGGCAACCCAACAGCCGGTCCCCTTCCCTGCGGCCGACCGTGTTGAGCCATCTCGAACACAGCGTACCGCTCCATCGATTGCGAAGCACACGCTCGATGATCGAGGTCATGCCCGAAGCCTACATCGAGCACTTGGACGCCACTCAACGCATGCATCGCCGCCTTCTGCTCCTCGTGCCCATCGCCATGACCTTGGTGTGGTACGAGCTTCGATGAACGTCAGCAGGGCTTTGAAGGGCGGCGTTCTCCTTGCATCATGCCCACCGATCTCGGTCGAGCCATGCAACGCTTGACCCACCGGGACATCCGGACCCGTCGCCGGGCGATTCGAGACTTGTACGAACACGACCGACCCGAGGCGCTGGAAGGGTTCGTCGCCCTGCTCAACGACGACGATCCGTGGTTCGTGGCGAAAGCCGTGGAAGCACATCGAAAGTGGGCGCCGCTGCACGGCGTTGAAGCGCTCGAACCTCTGCTCAACCACGTCGACGATGGCGTCCGTCAGGCCGGTGCCAACCTGCTGGAATCGTTTGGGATGGAGGCCATGGACACTGCACGGCGACTCCTTTCGGATGCCGATGCCGCTGTGCAACAGCACGCTGCGAGATGGCTCATCAAGAACGGTGGCGAATCGGCTCATGCTGAACTGGCCGTGCACCCGAACGTCGTCGTCCGCCGAACACTGTTCACGCGAACCAATCTGCCCAGTGAGCTGCTCGAGTCCGGATTGAACGACCGTCACGAGAGCGTGCAACGCCTTGCGTTGCAAGGCATTTTGCGCTCAGGAAGACCGGTGAGCACCAAGGCCATCGAACCTCACCTCAACACATCATCTCCAACACCCGAACTGGTTTGGTGGGTCGCACAACATCACCCTACGATGCTGGCGCAGTTGCTTCCATCCCTCACAGGACAAGCCCGTAAGGCCTTGGCCAAGCTCCTGCGCGAATCGGTGCGTTCATCGAAGGACCTCCACATCGAACGGTGGTTCGAAGCCGACGGTCACGACTTGGTCGCCAAGTGGGTGCTTCACCGCGGCCAAGAAGAGGATGCTTTGCGATGGTCGCTGGTCGGTATGGAAGCAGTGCCCCTGATCGAACGCTCCATCCTGCTTGAACGCTTGATCGGTCGCGCCAACGACCCTACGGTTCGAACAGCGGTGGCAGAACTGCTCAACAACGACCTTCACCCCCTGCTTCGGGTGGCATGCGAGAACCTATCAACCGCCGCAAGCGAACTGGATGCATGACCTCTGGTTCCTCCGGGATGACCTTCACCTTGAACGCCATGAACGGTGCGGAGCACCGCCTAGAGGTGGGCGTGTCCATCGAAGGTCCGTTCACCTCGCGCAACCTTCACCTCAAATTCCCTCGTTGGGTGCCGGGTTCGTACATGATGCGAGAACCCATCCAGCACATGTTCAATTTCACCGCCGTCGACCAATCAGGACGGGTCCTGACCTCGAAGCGGTTGGATGTGGACGGGATGGTGGTGCATCTTCGGGCCAACACGAAGCGTGTTGACCTCGCTTACGACCTGTTTGCCCGTGAATTGTCGGTTCGGTCCAACCACCTCGATGCCTCGCACCTCCACATGATGCCACCGTTCACCTGGTTCTGGCCCACGAAAGGCATTGATCTCGACCGTTGCCACCTTCAACACACCGTGGCGTTGGTCGCTCCCAACGCATGGACACCGGCCACGCAGCTCACGCCCACGGACGACTCGACCCACGGCGAGGCCGGGCACCGTTGGGTGTTTGCTGCGAACAACCGGGACCACTTGCTGGACAGCATCATGGAGGTCAACAGCAACCCGATGATCACACGCGACATCGACGGCCGACCTCACCATCTGAAAATCTGGGACAGCGGTGGGCATGCCGTGCATCCTGAACGCCTGGCCGTGTTCCAGGACGACATGGAAAAGATCGTTCGAGAACACCACGCACTCTTTGGCGTGCCATCGTGGGGGCCTTACTTCACCGTCCTGCAGCTCACGGATACCGGCCGTGGCGGACTCGAGCACATGAACTCACAAACGTCCATGATGCCGAGATCGTGTTTGTTTCCAGGGCACGAGGACGAATACCGCGACCTCGTGAGTTTGTTTTCGCACGAATACCTCCATCAGTGGAACGTCAAGCGATTGAAACCCACTTCGTTTTTGGATTACGACCTTCAACGCGAAGGTCACACGGACCTGCTTTGGTGGTTTGAAGGAGGGACGTCATGGTTGGGCGACATGATGTGCGTACGGTCGGGAGCATGGACCGAAGCGGATTGGCGGAAGGACTTCCTGCGAAAGATGAACCGTCACACACGGTGCAACGGATGCCACAGGGAGTCGCTGGCTGAATCCAGCCATGATGCGTGGATACACCTCTATAGAAGTGGACCTTACACACGAGAAAGTCAAATCTCATACTACCTCGAAGGCGAACTGGCCATGATGTGCTTGGACACCGAACTTCGACGACGAAACGGCGACACCTACGGCGCTTGCAACCTGATGGCCGATGTCGTGGCTGACCACGCCATGGACACCGACGCACCGAGGGGACTGGGCGTGGATTACAACGACCTGCGGCGCGCCCTCCAGCGTGCTCCAGGCGGCGCCTCCATGGGCCCGTTCCTTGACCGGTTGGTCAAGCACCGCCAGCCACCGCCCGTCGAGAAGGCGATGCGGTTTTTCCGACTCAAATTGGTGCCTGAACACGAACCGAAGCCGGAGGCTGCCTGGCTTGGCGTTGGCTTGAGTGACAACGGCCAGCGCACCCGAATCACGACGTTCCACGCCGGTTCACCGATGCGTTTGTTGGCCGAGGTCGGCGATGAAATCGTGGCTGTGGACGGGCTGCGCGTCGCTTCAGCCACCCACCTCAGCAAGTTGTTGCAAGGGCGAGCCGACCAGCCAACTTCGTTGAGCATCGTTCACGAAGGGGTGCTCAGGGTTGTCACCGTCACGCCGAGTGCTCCGCCCCAACACGGCACGAACCTGACCGGAAAAGGCAACGACCGATGGCGGTCGTGGATCGCTTCGCGTCAATCGTCCTGAAGCAGAAGCAAGCGCTCCAGCGGCACGTGAATCGGCGGCATGTCGTCCGTGATGGCGTGACGGCTCGTTTTTGGAGGAAAGACAGCGTCGGACAACCCCATTTCAATCACGTCGTCCTTGGTGAGCGTTTCGCGCCCCGATGCTGGCCAAGCCGTCACCGTGATGCGATCGTCCGAGAGGTAATCCACGCACACCGCAGGCACACGTTTCAGCTCAAGTTCAACCCCGACATGGTAGCGGTGGTGACCGTCCAGAATGACACCCGTTCGCTTGTCGACGAGGAGCGGTTTCGTGTACCCGTTCCACCGTTGCGTCATCTCGAAGAGTTTGTCCTTGTTTCTTGGTTTGATGGCCTCGTGTGTTTTCAACCACGCCAACGGCACCAAGTGGACCTCTTCCTCTCCCCACTCCATCGTGCGTGCTCAAGCCCGTTCGTCATAATCCTTTTTCACCAAGGGAGCCGACACACCGCTAACTGGAGGATGACCATGACGAACGGCGCCTCACCCTCCACCCCGCTGGCCGACGTTCCCGGTCAAGCCCTCTCACCCAGCATGGAACGGTGGCTCGACAGCCTTCCGGACGAGGTGCATGACATCGTCGCCACCCTGCAGGCTCACGGCCACCGAGCGTGGTTGGTGGGCGGCTGCGTTCGCGATGCTTGGTTGGGCGCATCCAGCGGCGACATCGACCTGTGCACGACCAGCCCACCCCAAGCCACCCTGGACATCTTTGGCAAGCGAGCCATCCCCACCGGTGTTGACTACGGCACCGTGAGCGTCAAAGGCCATCGCGGTGTGTATGAACTGACCACCCTGCGCACCGAATCGTTGTACAAAGACGGCCGGAGACCCTCCAACGTCTCATGGGGCACCTCATTGAGCGAGGACCTCAAGCGAAGGGATTTCACCATCAACAGCATGGCGGTGGACCCCCTCGAGCGTCGCCTCTACGACCCGCATGGGGGCGTGAAGGACCTGGAAACCCGTCACATACGCGCCGTCGGTCGTCCGATGGAACGGTGCAGTGAAGATGCCTTGAGGATCTTGAGAGCCTACCGGTTTTGGGGCGTCCACAATGCGAACGATTGGACCATTGACGAGGGCTTGCACCAGGCGTTGGTGCTGCTTCGCTCTCGCTTGGACGCGATTGCTGTAGAACGAAAATGGGTTGAGTTCCGCAAGATCGCCCTCGGCCCTTCGCCCGGTTCTGTCCTCGCTCAGATGCAACAGGACGGGGTCCTTCACCACGTCGTTCGAGGCTTGCGTCCGGTCCCACACACCCTTTTCGCCATGCTCGATGAACCTGAGGCGAAGGGTTGGCGTCTGCACCATCGACTGGCGACGCTGATGCACCACCATGCCATCGATGACATCAATCCCGTCCTCCAGGGTTTGACCGCACCCAAGGCCGTGATTCAAGCCACGCTTAACTTCGCCAAGACCCTCCATTCGGTCCCGCACCCGAACACCCCCGCGTTGCGCGTCTTTGCTCACGCCATGGGGCCCGATGCCATGGACCACGCCGCCTTTCACCGTCTCGCACTCCACCACAACCTGCATGACCAAACAACGCTCCCAGCGATTCAGGCCTACTTGGACGCCTGGTCGGCCACACCCTACAGCCTTGAGCCCGTTGAGGCGTTGGTTGATGGCCGCTGGTTGATGCAACGAACGGGGTTGCCCAGCGGGCCCCGTTTGGGACGGTTGAAGGGGTGGATGCACCGGTTGCAAATCGAGCGGGGACTGAGTTCGCCGGCCGAGGTGGAAGCGGTCTTGAACACCTTGCCGTTTTTGCACGGCGAGTCAACTGCATGGCCTCAGCCCAACTTCCCCTCCGAAGCAGGGAGTATCTTCATCACCGCGCAGGGGATGGAATGAGCATGGCCGCCAACATCGTGCTGCCCAAAAAAGAAATTTTTCTGGCGAGGGCACAAGCCATCGGCGCCAACGTGGACAAGATCACCCAAAGCAACCGAATGGCAAAATTGCTGGTGGACAACTTTCGTGGCTGGGTCAGTTCCGCTGCCGTCTCGCCCCTCGAACTGACCGTCCGGATGGACAAGGACCAGAACGGTTTGATTTCTGGAAGTGAATTCGCCGATTTGCTCGGGACCATGACCGGCGAGCGACCGCCGGATTGGGTCACGGAACTGATGTTCTCGTTTGCGGGCGCTTCCCCCGACATCGGCATTGCCGTTGGGGAATGGCTTGCCTTGCTGGCAGCCCTCGGCGTGGAGGTGCCCGACGACCTCTTCGCATCGGAAGCACCGCTGACCGGTGCGATTTCGATTGAACCTGAAGGCCCACACCGCGTCGATGAAACCCTCACCGTCAAGTTGTCCTTTTCTCGCCGCGTCGAAGGTTACGTGCTGGTGGTTGAGCAGGACGGTTCGCAGGATGTTGAGCGGCTCTCGGTCCCTCCCTCTGAAATGGACGGCGGGACCTTTGACGACTTGGAATTGACGCCCGACGAGGCCGACCGTTACACCCTGCACTTGATGCACGGGGACGTGCGCCTGGCCACCTCGGTGATCGACGTGCGCGGTGCCGTGTTGGACCCTGCACCTGTGGTTGCGGTTGAACCACAAGATCCGCAGGACCCGCTCGAGCCCGAAGACGTCACGGTCACGGCACCCGTCGTCGCCTCGCCCAGCAACCTCGCCGATTTGATCGACCACCTGGCCGGTTGCAAACTGCGCAGCGAAGCCATGGAGGCAGCGTTGGCAGCACCGCTGATGAACCTCCACGGCGTGGTGGTGGACTCATCCACCACGCTCCTGGGGCCCGAAGGCTATCGAACCAGCGAAACGTTGGTCGTACAAGCGGGCACTCACGTTGTTGAAGTGATGATGAAGACGGCAGAGTCGTATCCCGGGCGAGGGGCCGAAGTGAAGATGACGGTGCGACCCAACGATTGGTCGTTGGCACGACGCCGCATGGTGGCGCTGGAGCACTGATCAATCCTTCAGGGCTCGAGCGATGACAATGCGCTGGACCTCTTGTGTGCCCTCGTAGATTTGGGTGATTTTGGCGTCACGGAAGAAGCGCTCAACGGGGAACTCCTTGGTGTAACCGTACCCGCCGAGCACCTGGATGGCGCGCTCCGACACCCACATGGCGGTGTCGCCAGCGAACAATTTGGCCATGCTCGCTTCCTTTGAGTGCCGTGGGCCGTTGGCGTGGTAGTGCTGCTCTTTGGTCCAAGCAGCCTTGTAGACCAAGTGGCGGGCGGCCTCGGTTCGGGTGGCCATGTCGGCGAGGTACGCCATGATCATTTGGTGATGAGCGATGGGTTTGCCGAAGGCCTCCCTTTCATGAGCGTATTTCAGGGCCGCCTCGTAGGCGCCTTGGGCGATGCCAAGGGCTTGAGCTGCAATACCGATGCGGCTGTTGTCGAGGGCGTTCATGGCGATGGGGAACCCGTTGCCGGCACCTTTGATGACGTTTTCAACGGGCACCTTGCAGTTGTCGAGGATCAGCGTGCATGTGTCCGACGAACGGATGCCGAGCTTGTCCTCTTTCTTGCCCACAGTGAACCCTTCAAACGCCGACTCGACGATGAAGGCCGTCGTGCCACCATGCTTCTTGGAGCCGTAGTCGGGATGGTCGACGTCCTTGGCAAAAAGCACCAAAATGTCGGCTTGGGCACCGTTCGTGACCCACATTTTCTCGCCGTTCAGCACGTAATGCGTGCCGTCTTCGGACAATTTTGCCTTGCAGACCATGGCGGCCGCATCGGTTCCCGCACCGGCTTCGGAAAGTGAGTAAGCGCCAACTTCGCCGGCTGCGAGGCGGGGCAGGTACGTGGACTTTTGATGCTCGTCACCGTGAAGGGCGATGGTCATCGAGCACAACCCCACATGGACGCAGTACATGACAGCGAACGAAGGGTCGACACGGGCCAATTCCTCGATGATGATGGCTTCGGACACGTCGTCGATGGGGGAGCCACCGTAGGCTTCGGGAATTGTCACGCCGTGGAGGCCGTACTCAAGGAAGGCTTTCCATTCATCGGAGGGCGGGATCTGCTGCTGGTCGCGGTGTTCCACAGTCGGTGCCAGCACACTTTCTGCGAAGTCCCGAACGAGTTCACGAATCATTTGCTGTTCTTCTGTTTCACCGTAGTTCATGCGCTCCCCACCACGGCCAACAAGCCGACTTTCTTAACCCGTTTCATCCGTGCATACGCAAGGTTTCCTCAGGGTTCATATACCCCCTCTTTGAGGCGCGTTTGAGGGAAACCCATGGACGACGATTACGATGAGTTTGTGATTGCCCAAGACCGCATGTATTCAACCGAGCACTTGTGGTTCCAACAGAAGGAAACGAAATTGATGATCGGCGTCAGCGAGTTCATGCGGGTTGAAATCGGCGACGTGCTCCGCGTCATTCTGCCGCAAGCCGACACCGAAATCGACGAGGGTGGAAGCCTGTTTTCGCTGTGGACAGCCGACGAGAAGGTGTCGCTGGTCTCGCCGTTTTCCGGCGTGATCTCCGACGTGAATGGCGAGGTTGAAATCTCGCCCGATCTTGTGAACGAGTCAGCGTACAACGACGGCTGGATCATTTTGCTTGAACCCCATGCCCTGCTCATGGACCCTGAGGACAAGCAACTGCTCGAGAACCTGATGGACCACGAAGAATACGTGGAATACCTCGCTGAACTTTGAGCCGCATCAAGGCTCATAGGGCGCTTGCCTTAAGCCGGGACATGAGCGAAGCTCTGGAGCGACTCCGAACCAGTTTGTCCGAAGCCCCGGTGATTTGGAAGGGCGAGTACCCCTACTTCGTGCACCCCATCACCGACGGTGTTCCGCGACTGGCTCCAGATGTGCTCGACGCAGTGGTCGAGTTGGCCTCAGCGGCCATCGATTGGGATCAAACCGACGTGCTGCTTGGCATCGAAGCCATGGGGCTGCCGTTGACGGCACCCCTGAGCCTGCGCCACGGCGTGCCCATGGTCGTGGCCCGCAAGCGCTCGTACGGAATGGATGGCGAGGTCACCGTTGACCAAACCACAGGGTACGCTTCAGGCGCCATGCACCTCAACGACCTGCACCCTGGTGAACGGGTGGCCATCGTGGACGACGTGATTTCAACCGGTGGGACACTGGCGGCCGTGTTGCATGGCGTGGAACGGACCGGCGCCAGCGTGACCAACGTCGTGACCGTGGTGGAGAAAGGCGACGGTATGACGATGTTGCGGGAACGGTTTCCTCAAACGGTGTTCGCATCCCTTGTCACCCTGCGCATGGACGGGGCCAACATCATCGTCACCTAACCCGTTCACAGGGGTGCCTTCATGAGGCATGGGTGACGGGCTGTCATTGGGGAGCACCTTGGATTTGGACCGTCACGACTTCGAGCTGGAGGAACTGATGGAGCGAATTCGCTCCAACGACCATCGCCTCATTGCCCTGCAGGTCCCCGAGGGCCTCAAGATGCAAGCGTTGGAGATGATGGACACGATCGAGACCGACACGAGCGCCCAAGTCGTGTTGGCGGCTGACCCGTGCTACGGTGCATGCGACCTCGTCCACGACAAAATGAAACTGATGGGCGTCGAACTCGTGGCCCACATGGGCCATTCCCAGATGAACATTGACTCCGGCATGCCCACGCAATTCATCAACGTCACCTACGACGGGGACCCCGAACTCAGCCCGGTCCTTCCATGGCTGGAACAGCACCGCACCATGGCCCTGCAACGGCTCCAAGACCAGCAGGCGCCCACCGATTTGACCGAAACGGAAGCACAGGAGCGCTTCATGGACGCTGTGGGCCGATTGGCACCGCTGACCGACACCAAACTCGGGCTGGTTGGCTCCATCCAGCACCTGCACCTGCTTCCCGAGTTCCATGACCGCCTCGAAAAAGCCGGCTTTGACGTCACGGTCCCCATCGGCGGCGCCCGCTTGTCGTTCCCCGGTCAAGTTCTCGGGTGCAATTACTCGGGCGACGACCCGTCCATTGGCCACTACCTCTTCCTCGGCAGCGGCGATTTCCACCCCATCGGTTTGGTTCTGCACACCGGCAAACCGTTGGCGATGCTCGACCCGTACACCGGTGACGCCGAGGAGATGTCACTTGAGCGAATCGAACGCATCCTGCGGCAGCGATTTGGATTGATCATGAGTGTTCAAGACGCCCAGTCGTTTGGAATCTTGATCGGGGAGAAACCCGGTCAGATGCGACGCACCCTCGCCCTTCGAATGAAGCGAATGCTCGCAAAGCACGGAAAGAAAGGGTACTTGCTGGCCATGGAACACGTCGGGCCCGAACTCATTGACTTCTATCCTGTTGATGCCTTCGTCAACACGGCATGCCCGCGCATCGCCATCGACGATGCGGTCAAGTACCGAAAACCGCTCATCACGCCGTTTGAGCTCGAGGTGGCCCTCGGCGAAAAACAATGGGAAACGGGCTATCAATTCGATGAAATCCCTTGAGCGCGCACCGTGAACAGCGGGCTGTGCCCGGTGTCAAGGCCACATGTTTTAGAACGGTTGACAAGAGCCTTCCATGCTATGACGGGCTACCTTGACCGAATCGGAGCGGGCTTGGTCATCACCGACCCCGAGCCCTTCAACTTCGATTATCTCCCGGACGAACTCGTCGGCCGTGAACGCTTGCAGCGGGAACTGGCCATGAAATTCAACGTGGTGGCCTCCCCCGGTGGTGCGGCGAGGGCCATCATCACCGGCCCGGTGGGCAGCGGAAAAACGGTGCTCGCCAAAACGTTCTGCCGTGACCTGCAACGTCACCTCGCCGGCAAACGTTCCTTGAAGACCGTGCACGTGAACTGTCGAAACGCTTCCACCAGCATGCGTGTGGCACAGCGCATCCTGCACCATTTCGACCCGGGCCATCCTGACCGAGGCCTTTCGCTGGGTGAGTTGCTGCTCAGCGTTCGGAAAATGATTCGGCGCAGCGGTGTGCATCTGATCGTTGTGCTCGACGAAGTTGACCACATGCTGCGCCGTTCTGGCGACGAATTGCTGTACCAACTGCTTCGAATCGATGAAGACCAGGAGGGGTCGGGGAGCGTGTCGCTGGTGTTGATCAGCCAAGAGCAGGTGCTCGACGTGCTCGAGACAGCGGTCATTTCGAAATTCGGTGCCTCCAACCATCTCCGTGTACCAAAATACGACCTCGAAGGGCTGCAAGCCATCGCCACGCAGCGTGCGCGGCTGGCGCTTTCACCTCGGTCTTGGGACGACGGCATCCTCAACCTCATCGCCAAGAAGGCTGAACCCACGGGGGATGCACGGCGCGTGATCGAGGTGTTGAACAACGCTGCCGAGCGATGCGAAGCCCGTCAAGACGAACACTCGCTTCCAGAGATTTCCATCGAGGACATCAACGAAGTGGTGGCCAGCAGCGGAGCGGTGTACGTGACGGAGCGGTTGGAAGTCGTGGACGACCTCCCCCCGAGCGTGATGCTCGCCCTGTTGGCCATGTGCCGACGGTTGCGGAATCAAGAGCGCATGACGATGGGGGAAGTGGAAGGGCTGTACAAGGTCGTGTGCGAAGAATACGAACAGGCCCCGAAAAGCCACACGACGCTGTGGAAGTACGTGAAAACTCTGGAACAAGAGGGCATCATCGACTCACACGTGGCCACCGTGGACGGGGGCCGCGGTCGAACCACGCACCTCAGCATGCCCAACCTCTTGCCCACCGACATCGCAGGACGCTTGGAATTGCTCCTTCCCAAACGGTTGACCCGCCGTTAAGGACCCGAAGACTGAGACGATGGGGCTAAATACGGGTCTTCAGTCGGACAAACCCGGAGAGGTCTGAACATGGCTGAATTCATTGCAGTGGTGAACGACACCAACCCCAAGAACGGTGGGAAATCCTACGCCCTCAAAATCATGGGCAACAACCACGCCCAACTGCTCGGCAAGCGCATTGGCGATGTCGTTGACGGCATCTTCGTTGGCGAAGGCGAACAGACCCTGAGCGGCTACAAACTCGAAATCACTGGCGGTTCGGACAAAACCGGCACCCCTCTGCGACGCGACCTGGAGGGCGGTTCCCGCCAATCCATCCTCGTGACCCAATCCACGGGCTACAAAGGGCAAGTTGTCGTCCACAAGAAGAAAGGCGCTGACAAGAAGCGGTTCCGCTACAAGCCCGACGGTCTGCGCCGACGACGCAACTTCCGTGGCAACACGATCACGCAAGACACTCGACAAATCAACCTCAAGGTGGTTGAGGCCGGAAACAAGGACCTGGCCACCATCCTCTCCGCAGGTGACGGGGAAGCAACGGAGTGAACCCGAGAGGGTCGTCGATTGAACGCAGGGTGGAAGCATGGCACGAAAGCTTCCAGCCCAACCCGAAGTCAACATTGGCTTGGTCGGTCACGTCGATCACGGGAAAACCACCCTCACCCAAGCCTTGTCCGGCGTGTGGACCGACACCCATTCCGAAGAACGCAAGCGCGGAATTTCCATCAAACTCGGCTACGCCGATACGGCGTTCTATCGGGACGATGAGGGGCGCTTCTACGCCACAGGCAAGCGACCGGACGGTGGCGATGATGTTGAGAACGAACTCAAGCGCGTGGTCTCCTTCGTGGATGCACCCGGTCACGAGACGTTGATGGCCATCATGATCACCGGCGCCTCCATCATGGACGGCGCCATGCTGATGGTGGCGGCCAACGAAACCTGTCCGCAACCTCAAACCCGAGAGCACCTCATGGCGCTGGAAATCGCCGGCATCGAAAACATCGTGATCGTCCAAAACAAGATCGACCTCGTGTCCCGTGAGCGGGCCTTGGCTTCGCACGATGAGATTCGCACCTTCCTCAAGGGCACCATCGCGGAGAAGGCGCCCATCATCCCCGTGTCCGCACACCACGACGTGAACCTCGATGTCCTCATCGAAGCGATTGAGAGCACCATCCCAACGCCCGACAGAAGCGCCGACAAACGTTCCATCATGCACGTCGCACGTTCCTTCGACATCAACCGGCCCGGCACCCGACCGAGCAAACTTCGCGGCGGCGTCATCGGCGGCAGCATCGTTGAGGGGGAGTTCAACGAAGGCGATGAAATCGTCATCGGCCCAGGTCGAAAGGTTGAGCGCGGCAACAAATCCATCTGGGAGCCCATTCACGCCGTGGTCAGCAGCATGCAAGGCGGCGGGCTGAACCTTGAGAGCATGCACGCCGGGGGTCTGTGCGGCATGGCCACGTTCCTTGACCCTTCCATCACCACGTCGGACAACCTGTCCGGCCAAGTGGTGGCCCGGGCGGGTGACCTGCCCGAGGTGCACGACTCGATTGAAGTCGACGTTCACCTGATGAGCCACATGGTCACGGGCGACGGTGAAAAGCCCGAAAAAATCCAACCTTTGCGAAACAACGAGATGTTGATGATCAACGTGGCCACGGCCACCTCAGTCGGCGTGACACGGAACGCCGAAAAATCCCGAACCAACCTCGACCTCCGCCTCCCCATTTGTGCCGACAAGGGACAACGCATCTCCCTTTCCCGACGCATCGGTTCACGCTGGCGACTGATCGGTTACGGCACCATTGTTTGAGGCCGATGCATGACTGAACTGCTCATCGATGCTTGCGGCTGGGTGGCCTGCATTGACGGCGGCATCAACCTCGATCACGAATTGTTGTCGTTGATGGGGCCCACCGATTGGGTGCTCACGACCGGCGTCCTGGACGAGTTGAACCGATTGAACCGGGAACGCCCGGCCCGCAAAGGACTGCTCCTGCCGCTGCTTCTCTCACGCGCAGAACTGCTTCCCGCTGCAGAGGCGCACACCGATGACGACGTGTTCCGAATCGCATCCGAGCGCGGGTGCGCCACCCTCACCGTTGACACCGACCTCAAGCACCGGTTGTTCGAAGCGAACTTACCGGTCGTGGAGGTCAAACAGGGGTCGTTTCTCAACATCGTGGAAGCGCTGTGAACCCCGTCATGGGAGCGTGAACAAGACATCATCACCGTGTCCGTCGAGGTAGCCGATTTTGACACCTGCATCGATCCAGGCGTGGGCGTAGTTGATCGCACCGAACGCCCTGACCAAGTCGCCTTGGCGAGCGAAATGGGCTGCATCCGAAGCGTAGTCGTCGGCCATGCGAAGCATCACAGCAAGATGGTTGGCCGCGGGCGTGCCGGGTTCCACCATGGGCGTGGCTTTGGCCCTTGCCCGGCGCGTGATGTCAAGGTAGGATTCCACCTTCTCAACGGTGACCACGTTGCTGTCGGTCACTCGCCACCCTCCTTTTGCCGTCGCAACAGCCGTTTCACATCCACCGTACGGCCCAGTGCTTCGTACAACTCGATGGCCATGGACAATTTACCGAGGTCTTCGGCATCACGAGCGCGTGTGAAAAGGGCGCGACGTTCATCCCAGTCTCGAGCCAGCGCAGCCTCTGCGGCTGCTTTGTACCGACCTTGTCGTTCTGCATCGTGAAGATGGGGGGCCGACCATTGCCTGAGAAGACCGTCGCGCGTGCAGGTCATCATGGAATCGGGTGTGCAGAGAACCAGAAGGTCACCGAAATGCGGTGCACCGGTCAACACCGAAGGATCGCCCTCACTGCCTTCACCGTCCGCTTCAACCGAAGCGTCGAGGGCACTCAAAGCGGTGAGACGACCCTCGATGCCCAACACCCACCATCCATCACCGGCACGAACACCCGCCATGGGTTCCATGGATGCACCCTCAATCCGTTCCAAATGGTCCCAACCGAAGGGATGAGGTATGCCTTCCCACAACCCCCCATCCGACCCTTGCAACAGCAATTTGCCTTGATGAAGGGCTGAAACCCAACTCCACGGCCGTTCATCAAGACGACGCATGCGGTCATCCCCGGTCAGGCGGCCGCAGCACAACCGCCCTTCCATGTCCTGCCACAAAAGGTGCTCTCGGTCGAACCACCCCACCAGGCGACGGACCAAACCGGATTCCATACGGCGAAGCCCTCGACCCTCGGCTGAGAACAGATGAAGTTGTCCGCGTCGACAGGCCAACACCCAGCCACCACCGGGACGTGGAAGGAGGTCAAGGAAACCACCCGGCGTTGTGCGGCCCTCATGAACGAACTCGCCTTGCTGTGTCCCGAGCAGATAAAACGCGTGAGCTGCGAGCACCCCGACCGTCCCTTGGACAGCAGCGGCAGCATGGACCTTGAACGGCAGTTCGATCGACCAACGCACGTCACCGTTGCCCTCCAGCATCACGACATCCAACCCTGAACTGACAACCACTCCACCCTCGCATGCAGCGATGGTGGCCACGCGCTGAGGGGCTTGCCAGGACCATTGGATGGACCAGGTCAAACGACCACCTCCTCAAGGGCACCCCAAGCGATGAGTTGCGCTTCTGCGGCCTTTGTGAGTTGATACTTGCGATAGCGGCCCTCGCGTTGCGCCTCCAAAATGCCAAACCGGAGCAAACGGTTGCACATCTGCGACAACCGTGACCGCTGCACACCGAGGTGGGCCAAGACGGTTTCATCGGAAGGTGAAATCCAACGTTGCCGAGCTTGTTCGACAACGTAGGCTTCGCGCATGTTCAGCTGATTCAAAGCGATGTGATTGAGCGGGTGCACGTCTTTGGGCCCGCGAGCCGGTCGTTGCCTCGCTTCGAAATACGACAACAGGGGCGCAGATTGATCCGGTTTCAGCGCCATGACCAGCGTGCTGAGCATCGCATGAACTTCGTCCAAACGGCCGGCATCGAGGTGCGACGCCGCTGGCATGAATGCCTCGGGTCCACCGAAGTCCTGAGAATCAGCAAAGAAAGGACCCGGGACCTCGGCAGAGGGCAGGGCTTCCTGTGCACCATCATCCATTGACGACGGAGGTTTCGGGAGGGGGTCGTCGGGTTCGATGGCATCCGGCACATACAACGAACCTGGAACCACCCAAAATTCACCGCCATCGTCGCCGATTTCCCGAACCAACCCTTCCTTCGCCCATGCATCCACATCGTCTGCGGGGTCGACCAACGAATCCCCTGCAACCTCGCCCAAGCCAAGGCTTCCCGCCGCAGCGGTTGAAGCAGGTGCACCCGCTCCCTCCTTCACCGACCGGTTGCGTTCTGCGAGCTTGCTGAACACGCCTTTGGGCAAGGGAGCCACGCTGGAGGCATCGATGATGCCGGAACCAAGGCTCGGACCTGGCAGCGGAGGAAGTGGTTCGTCCTCTGCCTGGGCTCGGCTCAAGCCATCAAAATCCAACTCAAACCCACGGTCCGACGGTGGTGAAAGGGAAGGGGTTGGCTCTACCCGCTCCGTCCAAGGCGTCGAGGCATCAAAAATGACCGGATCCAACGGGTCCAGCAACGCCGAGGGAAATGCATCGTTCACCCCGTTGCCTGGTGCATCCACCTGACCCTCGGCCACGCCCCATTCCTGCGAAGCACTGTCATGCGGCACCAAAGGTTGAGCAACGGCCCCCTCAGAGGACGACAAAGCGGATGGTGATGCTTCCAGAGCACCGTCTGCGGCCTCAACCTGCGAAGGCAAGGCCATCGTATCAAACCCACCTGCAGCACCTCCAGCATGGGGTGGACGGCCGCCTTGCGGGTCATCGGCACCATCCAACACCTTGTGGTCGGACGGAACAGGGGGGTGGGCTGAGCCGCTGAGAACCCCCAGAGCATACGGCTCGTCACGTGGGAGGATTTTCGCTCGACCGAGGGCTGAGTTGGACGGCTCTGGAGCGTTGGAGCCCATGCGCACGGCATCCACAGCGTTGCGAAGCAAGGTCAGCACCGCCAACGGGGAGCCGTCGCATCGTGCCAGCAACGCCTCTGCGTCCATGGTCGTGAAGTCGAGTGAGGAAACGCCGATGGCCGCCAAGCGGTGCTCAACGAGACGAACAACCTCCTGTGGGCCGAAAGGTTCCAAACGAATTTCATCGAACAAACCAGCCACATTTTGGGGCAACTGGCGTCGTTCATGCGGCTCGCACACCAACACCACGAGGGCACGCAGGCGCTCCAAGACGGCCAACGAATCCCGCAAAGCAACGTTCAGGACCGAAGTGTCACTGGCAGGGACATCGATGACGATGAGCGGAAGGCCATTGGCAAAGCCAAAACAGGCATCGACCAACGATTTCACGAGGTCAGCATGATGGATTGGGGCGTGTGTCCCAACGAGTTGGGCGTGCAGATCCCGCAACAAAGCATCACCCGGGGCCTGCGCCCGTAGGTGTTCCACGGACGCATATGTCGAAGCATGGGGTTGTAGGCAGCGAAGCAGCGAGGTCCGGCCTGAACCAAACGAACCAACGAGTAAAATTCGTCTCGGCGACTGGTATTTCAGGTAATTTTTGAGTTCGAGGAACTCAGCATCCCTTGCGACCAAATGACGCTCATCCCCAGCCTCCAGCGGCATGGAATTGAACGGGTTCACCTCCAGCAACGGCAGACCGAACGTGTTGGATGAAATTACCATGAACGAACGTGGTTCCATGAGTATATGATGTTTCGCCGAGAATCGCGCCGTTCCAGACGCGTTCATTGACGTAAATCAGCATACCGTGCGGTAAAATGCAGCGGGTTTGACGCCCAATTAACGCATCATTAACGCGTTAATTTTTCCGTGAATGCGTGAATCCGACACCACCCCTGCGATGTGTTCAAGGACGGCACACGCCAGCCTCAACCGGGGACCTCGCATGGCCGTTGACAACAGTCGCCTCAAGGGATTTTACAAGAAAAGCGTCGCCGAACGTCGAGCGGAGGTTGCAGAGGCAGCCAACTTGACCGTGGATGACGTGGCCGCCCTTGCTCAGCACGGTGAACTGGACGAAGCTGCAGCCGATCGAATGATCGAGAATGTGATTGGCACCATGTCCCTGCCCGTGGGCGTGGCCACCAATTTCGTCATCGATGGCGCTCACCACCTCATTCCATTCTGCTTGGAAGAATCCAGCGTCGTTGCCGCAGCATCCAACATGGCCAAACGGTGCTTGGCCAAGGGCGGCTTCACCACCAACAACGACGAACCTATCATGATCGCTCAAATTCAATTGTTGGACATTGAAGATGTTGAGGCGGCCCAAGCGGCCGTTTTGAATGAGAAAACGGCGTTGATGGCGTTTTGCAACGACACCCCATCCCGCATGATCGCCCTGGGCGGAGGGTGCAAGGACGTGGTGTGTCGACAGCTCCCTACCCCATTGGGCACGATGTTGATCGTTCACCTTCTGGTGGATTGCCGGGATGCCATGGGCGCCAACGCCGTGAACACCATGGCTGAACGGCTGGCGCCCCGATTGGAGGCGCTGACAGGGGGGCGTGCCCACCTGCGCATTCTGTCGAACTTGGCTGCCCACCGGCTCGCCCGGGTCACGGCAACGTTCACCCCCGTGGAGATGTCCACCGACGGCTCAACGGGGGATGGAGCCGCTGTAATCAACGGCATCCTCGAGGCACAACAATTCGCTGTTCACGACCCCTTCCGAGCCGCCACGCACAACAAGGGCATCATGAATGCCATCAGCAGCGTGGGCGTGGCCTGTGGCCAAGACTGGCGAGCCATCGAAGCAGGCTGCCATGCTTGGGCGGCCCTGAACGAAGGCCGTTACACTTCCATGTCGTCATGGACCAAAGACGACGAAGGGAACCTCGTTGGACGATTGGAAGTGCCACTTGCCGTGGGCATTGTGGGTGGCGCCTCCAAGGTGCACCCCGCAGCGCGTGCCAACCTTGCCATTTTGGGGGTCGAAACGGCACAGGAACTCGCCGGCATCATGGCGTGTGCAGGACTCGCCCAAAACCTTGGAGCGCTTCGGGCGCTGTCCACCAAAGGCATTCAGGCGGGCCACATGAAGCTCCACGCCAAGAACATGGCCGTAACCGCAGGTGCAGAAGGCGATGAAATCGAGGCGTTGGCCGCACGATTGCAGGCGTACGATGGTGCGCGCACCCAAACGTTGGCAGAGTCTTGGCTCACTGAAATGCGTCAGCGATGAGGCGTCACTCTTCTTCCTGCAGCGGCAGGTTGGACTGCACCGTTCCTTGATCTTCGGACTCTTCGCGAAACACATCGTGACCCGCACCCAATTCGTCGATGATGCCCACTTCCTGCACACGCTCGCGCCACCATGCCTTGACGCGCTTGCGGTCGGTGTAAGGACATCCGAAGGATTCTGCAAACCGACGCGTCGTGGTAAGGCGCCGCGTGTTTCCGTCCTTTCGGCGATCGATCATGCCCAATTGGGCCAATTCCCTCACATAATCGTAGGCCTTCTGACCCAACATGTCCACCAAACGGGACTGCGACATTGGCTGATGGTAGGCGATGAGGGCCGCAGCCTTGAGCAGTTTCTGAGGAAACGCCGTCTTGGTGGCCTTCGGGAGGTGCCCTGCGATGGTGGGCTTCACCTCGAGGGCCCAACGGTCGCCCACCTCTGCCATTTGAAGCGCCGTCCCACGGCGCCGTTTCATGGTGGCTTGGAGGGAATACAGGCAATCGAGCATCTCGTCTTCGTCGTAACCGAGGGCCTCGGACAGTTCGGCCACCGACATGGATTTGCCGGAGCTGAACAACGTTGCCTCAATCAAGGTCTCAAGGGGCAATTCGCTCACACCATCACCTCATTCAACCAACCATTCGTGGGCCTGAACATCGCTTGGCCAAGCTTCGTGGGGAGCATCAATCGCTGCATCAGCTGCCGCTTCCTCGGATTCGGCGTGAGCCGCTGCTTCCTCGGACGGGCTGGAGACGGCTGCCTCTCGGGCACGTTGCCGTTCTGCTTTCAACTCCGCTTTCTTCGCCCGCTCGGCCATGGCTTCCAACCGGTGCATCGATCCCGTTGCTTCCCCTTCAAGGGCCTCGGCATCGTGTTGCATCGTGGCTTCAACCTGCGCCAACACTTCAGAAAACTCGTTCACATTCGGCCACAGATCGTTCAGCATGACCGAACCAAGGGTGTCGCCTTCCTGCGTGATGCTGGCCACGCGTCGATGTGTCAGGAACAATCCTGCAATGAAGGACGACACAAAGGCTTCGTTCTCGACGTCGTGCATCTGCTCACCGAATCGGGCCTCGAGGAGGGGTTGGAGGTGCTTCATGACGTCGAGCAGTGGAACGGTCTTCGCGTCGGCTTCAGCGCAAGCCGCCTTCATGGCCAGCCAACTGCGCTCAATGTCACCTTCGAGATCCTCGTTGTGCATCCGGCCGCCAACATCGGCGAGGTAGGCGGCCAATTCCTCCTGGTGCAGGCGTCGATGGTGCTCCCTGCGCTTCATTTCATCCGCATCGTCGGCGGCTTGCTTGAACGCCGAGAGAAGTTCACCAAGCGTCACGGGGCGACCTTCGTCTCGACGGACCCGTTCATCGAACAAACCGGGAAGGGCACCGTCCGCTGAGCCGTCAAGGATCGACTGGGTGAACAAAAACGCTTCATCATCGAGTTCGGCTTCCCAACCAAACGCCATGTCGTCGAACCAATCCTCGGGTTCCTCATCCAGTTGAACACGATCAAACAGCGTGGCGGACTGATGGTGGAGCACCTCCCATGCCAAGCGAATCAACCGGCCACATGCAGGAAGGTCAAGGCCCACGCCTGTTTTGACCCGTTTCGAAAAGGAAGCAATGAATTGGGACAGGTCAACATTCCATGGATCAAACGCTTCCTCCCGAACCAGCGAAAGAACGAGCGCCACTGATCGGTCAAAGGGGTCATGCAAACTCTGGTGCTCACCCTCCTCGGCGGATGCAATGGCGAGAATGCGTTGACTGAACGCATCGGCCTCGTCCTCCGCCTCGCCCGAGGCGAGCAAGCGGTCAATGATGTCCTGCTTGAGGAACCATTGGTCCAGCAACGCTTGACGTTCAACCATCCCAGCACCTCACACTTCAGCAACATCGTCCGTTGGCGACTCAACGCTCCCCACTGCCTCAACATCCTCATCCTCAGTGAGTTGGCGAGCCACCTCGGCCCGTTCTTCGATGTCCTTGTTGGTGTCTTCCGTGCGTTCAACAAGGCCACCAAGCCCGCCGTCGGGACTGAGGTGCGGGACGAGGCCGCCAAGACTCTGGGGTACACCCAACGGTTCTGGAACCAATGGCATCCCTTGAGCAGCGGCAGCGGCGTCCAAAAGCCGCGTTGCGTTGGTGTTGGCATCGTTCTCGGCCTCCTTCAGTGCCGCCTCACCCAAGGCCATGGCACGGTCCCGGTCAAAGTCCATGATGCGGCGGCTGCATCCATCCCCACCGTGCGTGATGCCGATGTGGTGGTCGGCTAACTTCAGTGACACCTTGCGCAGGGTGACCATGATGAATTGAGCACGCTGGCTGCGCTTTCGGCACATCTTAGCGATGCGTTCAGCGTTGTATGCGTCCAGGTTCTGGTCGACCTCATCGAAGTAGTAGAACGGGCTTGGATCGTAATCCTGAATGGCAAAAATCAGCGCAAGCGCCGCCATTGATTGTTCCCCTCCAGAGAGTTGCTGGCGGTTGACCTTGGAGGATTTCCCCCGGGGTTGCGCCCAGAGTTCGAGGCCGCCCTTGAAGGGCTCATCGGGGTGTTCAAGGAAGAGTTCACCACGGCCGCCGTCGGAGAGTTCCTTGTAGGCGATCTTGAAGTTCTTGTTCACCTGCTCCAACACCGAAAGCAACCTCGACTTGCGCTGATCTTCAAGTTGCACCGTGATGTCTAACAAGTCCTGGCGCCGTTGCTTGAGGAGGGTAAATTCGTCCTTCATCAAGTCCAAACGTGCTTGGCAGGCATCGTATTGTTCAATGGCCATCATGTTGACCTGGCCAAATTCGTCCAACCGTCGTTGCAAGCGGCGTAAGGTGCGCTCAAGTTCACCAACATTGCCAAGGTGTTCGGGGAAGGAGGTGATGGAAAGTCCAGCTTCGATCAACTCTTGCCCCATGCTGTGAAGTTCCAATTCCTTCTCGGACACCGTTCGCTGGAGCTCATCGGCAAGTCGCCGGTGTTGCTGTGCCTGCTCCAATCGATGTTCGTTCTTGATGCGCAGGGCTGTTCGTTCATCCGCCAACTCTTGCCGTTCCGACTCCAGCCCTTTGTTTTCCTCGAGGAACACCGCTTGTTCGGCCTTTTTGTCCTTCAAGGCAATGCGGTCGCTGGCCAATTGAGCTTCCAATGCATCGATGCGCTCGCTGCGGACGACCTTCTGTTGTTCAAGGTGGTCAAGCGAGGCTTGGACTTCGTTCAAGCGACGTTGCAGCAACGCTTCCTGGCCTGAGCCGTTCGCCAGGGTCGCCTCGGCCTTACCGGCTTCGCCTTCGGCGGCGACCCGTTTGAGATGCGCTTCGTGCATGCGATCGCGGAGGTGCTGGGGGCTGGCCGCCTCCAATTCCGACTTGGCCGATTCCATGGCTTCAGCCGATGCTGCTTGTTGTTGCTGGGCCTTGGTCAGGCCGTCCAAAGCCACCCTGGCCTCCTGATGCAACCCCTCGAGCCGCCGCTCGATGCTCTTCACAGCCTCGGTGGCTTTGCGGTGCAACGTGTTGGTTTGTTTGCGTTCGGCTTGCAGTTCGCGCAAGGCAACAGCATGGCTGTCGTCGACCAAGGCGTTGATCTGTTGACGAAGCGCTTGTTGCGAGCGACGGGCCTCTGCAAGCGCAGCCTCAACGGTGTCGGCCATCAATTGGTACTGATGAACCAAACCGGTTTGCTTCTCCACTTCTGTTGCACCCTGAATCCGTCCGCCAAAGGCGATGCTCTGTCGACGACGCGAACCGCCAATCATGGCACCGCCAGCTTCCGTCACATCGCCGCGAAGCGTGACCAGACGAACCCCTCCCATGTGACGGCGTGCCGTCGCCATGTCCTTGACCACCAGCGTGTTTCTCAGGACAAAGCGAACCGCGACATCGATGCGTGGGTCGTAATCGAGCATTTCGTGAGCGAAGCCAAGGACACCGTCCTTCTTCGCCGTCATCACGGCACGACCTCCGGCACGGGTGTTGTTGAGTCGATTGAGGGGCAGGAACGTGGCTCGGCCGGCTTTGTGTTCAGCAAGCCACCGAATCGCACGCGCCGCATCTTCATCGGACTCCACCACCACGGACGCCATGCCACCACCGATGGCCGTGGCGAGTGCGAGTTCGTGGTTGTCGTCCTTCGGCGCGCACAGCTCAGCGATGGTCCCAATGATGCCGTTCAGTTCACCACGATCGCGCGCGCCGATCACTGCACTTGCGCCACCGGCAAGGCCCTTCGCACCCGAACGTTGCTCCATCTCGTGTTGAGCGGAAGCGAGTGCTCGCCGGGCGTTCTGAAGTTTGGCCTCGACCTGTTGCCGATCTTCGGCAAGTTGTGCTTCCGTTCGTTGAGCATCAGCCAGCGCTTTGGCCAGCGATGCACGGTCGTGTTGAGGCGCCTCGGCCGCAAGGCTCTCCTCCTTGACGTCCAGGTCGCCCAAGGCCAGACGGAGGTCTTCAGCGGCCTCCTGAGCTTCGCCGAGTTGCTGGGTGTGAAGTTCCGCTTCGATGGCCAAACGGTCGACCGCCGACTGGGCGAGTGCGACGGCTTCGTTTTTCTCGGCGAGATGCCCCTCAGCCGATTGAAGGGCCCTCGAAAGCGCTTGGTTCTGTTCGCCGGCGTTGTCGAGCAACCGACGAACTTCGCCCTCCTCGTTGGCGGCTTCGTCCAGTGCGATGCGGGCTTGGGTCAGCACCTCCGTCGCCCGGTTGACCCCATCCATGTGGGCCGCCAGTTCTTGTTTGGTTTCCTCCCGTTGCTCGTTGAGCAGCAGCATTTGGCCGGCATCGTCCTCGGCTTCTTTTTCAGCGTCGAGCACACGGTCAGCGTTCAATTCCAAATTGACCTGAAGCGCACGGATGGCTTGGGCGAGTTCCGAGGTCTCGCCACCGGTCAGCCGGTCGATTTCCCGCTGAAGTTCAGCGATTCGGTCGTCCAGCCCGAGAAGGCGTTTCTCGTCCTCTCGATGTGCATCGATCAGGTCGTTGCTCGCCTTGATGTACTTCTGACGCTCCTCAATGTGAAACGCCAATTCATTCTTGATGCTCGCATAGCGAGATTGGAGCAGCAAGGTGTTCGTGGTTTGGATTTGCTCGGTCACATCGCGGGCCCGTTCCGCCACCTTTTTTTCCGCAGCCAGTGTTTTCAACCGTTCTTTCTGTTCGTTTTCCAGTAACCCAATGCGCTCAAGGTAGGATTCAACGTGTTCCTTTTGTTTGGCCGCCTTGCGGATTTCATCATCGTAGGAGGTGACACCCGCCACGTTGTCCAGCACTTTGCGCCGTTCTTTGGCGGTCATTTTGGCAAGGCTCGTGACGTCGCCTTGGAGCACGATGTTGTAACCGTCAGGACGGGCATTGGCAGCCCCCAGCAAGCGGTGGAACGCCTTTTGCGAGCTTTCCTCGCCATCAAGCAAATAGCTGTTCACCGGGTTGCCGGATGACGTGAGACGGATGTGCCGCGTCATTCGGACTTCGTCTTTTTCCAGCGGCACCCGTCGACGGCCACTCGCCATGATAGGGTTGGCGAAGACGAGGGTCACGGTGCATGCACGGGCCGGTTTCGAGTTCTTGCCCCCATTGAAAATCAGGTCTGCCGAGTTTTTGGCCCGAATGACTTGATTTGACTTGGGGCCCAACACAAATTGAATGGCGTCACCGCAGTTCGACTTCCCCGAGCCATTGGGGCCCGTGATGGCCGTGAAACCTCGACCAAAGGGGATGGTCACCTCGCCGCGGAAGGATTTGAAATTCTCCACTTCCAGCGATTTCAGGTACATATCCATCCCTCATGGGAGGAGATTTTGCATCCCCACCACCCTGCGGCATGCCTGCTTACGGGTCTTAAAGAATGCGAAGAACAAGGATTGCGTCAAGCGTTTACAGACCGGTGGAGTCGTCGCCGAACGGGTTCAGAAGACACCGAATTCGTTGCAGCGCTTGCAACCTCCACCTTGGCAATAAGGGCAGGTTGCCATCACGAGCAGTTGCTTTCGCCGCTTTTTCATGGCCAAATTCTTGTCCTGTTGAAGGAATCGCGAACGTTCAACACGGGCCAGCGCCTTCTCGCTGTGGCGCTCCTTGTTGTAGAACGACGACTTGAACACCTCCGCCTTCTCGGCCTTTCGTTCCATTTTGTCACGGGTTTGAGCCACGGCTTCAGCCTCCCAATATTTTGGACCACGAATCATGAACACGCCCAATCCAGCGAAGGCGATTTGCACCAGCCACGCTTCGGTTTCAAAGGGAAAGAAATCGGCCAGACTTTGAGAGTTGGCCGAGGCTGGAAGCCAGCCCAATCGGTCAAGCAACGCCAGCCCAATGAACACCCATCCGACGACCTTCCCAATGCTGCGCAATCGGTTGGCCCAGGCTTTGTTTTGAGGGAGTTCAAGACGACCAGCGAGCACGATCACAAGCCCTTCGACCAGCATCAGAATGTCGGCTCCGGACCATTGGCCAGCGTCGCCCAAACAGTAGGAGGCACCCATGGTTTCGAGGTCGTTTTCCACGCTGTCAAAATTGCAGGTGGGGTCGGCCATCATCATGACATCGAGTTTGTGGCCGTCTGCACCGTCGATGGCCAGAGGCGCCACCATGCCGAACTGAACGTTGGCGACGACGAACACGACGATGGCGCCGCCAATCAACGTCCCTAAGCCACCTTTCATTCGCAGACCCGGTGCGACCAAGTGATGCCAATTCATAGCAGTATCGTGCTGAAACGGACCCCCATCAGCATGAAGAGGGGGCGCCGCAACCGCCCTTGCAGGAGGGTATCGCGCTGGCCCACATCATGATCATCGGCAGCGGCATTGCTGGGCTGTTTGCTGCCAATCGGTTGGCCGACGCAGGCCACACGGTCACGGTCGTGACCAAACAGCGCACCAAGGATTCCTCCACGAACTGGGCACAAGGTGGCATTGCAGCCATTCTCGACACCACGGACCAGCAAGGCATTCGTGCCCACATCCACGACACGCTGATGTCGGGTGATGGTGCTTGCGACGAGGCGGTGGTGCGCTCAGTCATCACCGAAGCGTCACCACGCATCCACGACCTCATCGCGATTGGTGTCCAATTCCAGCCGTCGGCTGAGGGCGGGTTTGCTCTGGCGCAAGAAGGCGGCCACTCGGAACCAAGGATCTTGCATGCAAAGGACACAACCGGCCGTGAAATTGAACGAGCGCTGGCCGCCAAAGCCGAGGGCCACCCGAACATTCGGTTGCGGACCAACACCTTGGCCATCGATTTGATTCAACGCGTCCACGGGACCCCCGCTGAAGGCGTTGCTGGTGCATGGTGTTTGGACCAAATCAGCGGTGAAGTCGTGACGCTCAGCGCCGATGCTGTGGTCTTGGCCACCGGTGGCGTCGGCCAGCTTTGGGCCCACACCACCAACCCAAGCGTGGCGACCGGCGATGGTTTGGCGATGGGCTATAGAACGGGCGCGAGGGTTCGAGACATGGCCTTCATTCAATTCCACCCAACTGCGCTTCATTCGGAGAACCCGACCCCGTTTCTGATCACCGAAGCCCTTCGAGGTGAAGGCGCCGCTCTGATGAGCAGCGACGACTTGGAAACCTGGCGCACAGCAGTGGCCAACGCCAACCAACTGGGCTCAACTCCGCCTTCACCTCATGCGCACTCGTTCACGTTGAAGCACGCAGCGCGCGGCTCCATGGCCACCCGAGACATCGTGGCAAGAGCGATTGACCGTGAATTGACCACCACTGGAGAGGACCACGTGTGGTTGGTGACCGAGCACTTGGATGCCCAACGCTTGAGGGAGCATTTTCCCAACATTGCCGCACGCCTGAGCAGGGAGGGACTTGACCTCGGCGTCGACCCCATTCCTGTTCTTCCCGCCGCACACTACATGGTGGGCGGTTTGGACGTGGACGGCACCGGCCGAGCCCAACTGCGAGAGGGCGAAGGTCATGTTCCGCATCTTTACGCCATTGGCGAAGTGGCGTGCACCGGCATGCACGGCGCCAACCGATTGGCATCGAACAGCCTCCTGGAGGCGGTCGTTTACGCCGCCCGTGTGGCGGAACACCTCATCGCCCATCCGCCTGCGACCTACCGCGGCGTGCATCCGGCTTGGCGAGCGGATGGATTGGACATGCTGGTTGAACACGCCCCTTTGCTTCACGACCGTCAAAGCCTGTTGACCACGATGACACGCGAGGTGGGCATCGTCCGCACCCATCGCCGCCTGCGACGAGCCAAACGCAGGCTGGCTTTGCTCGTCGAGGAGATCGCCATGATGTGGCGCACATCATTGCCTGACCGTGACATCATCGAATTGAGGAACCTCGCTTTGGTGGGTCAATTGGTCGTCGAAAGCGCCATTCAGCAACCCCAAAATGTGGGCCTGCATCACAACCTCGACCTGATCAAGGACGGCAGGCCTGAATGAGGGCAGCGAGCGCTTGATTCAACGGCAGCCGCAACCCGTGCCGCTCTGCAAGGGACACGACGGCTTGATTGAGCCACCTCATTTCCGTGGCTCGCCCTGCTTTGAGGTCCTGAAGCATGCTGCATTCGTTGTGGGACGTGACCTCCAGCACGGTTCGAAGACGACGTTCAAACGTCGATTCGTCCGGCACATCAATCCGCTCCAATCGAGCCACTTGAGCCGCCTCGCGATACACCTCCATGCACGTGCTGAACAGTTCCGGACTCAACAAGGCCCCGTTGGTGAGTCCTCCCAGCGCTGCAACCGGATTCACAGCGAGGTTGATGAGCAATTTCTCCCAAACCATGCCTTGCACATCTTCGTGCAGGTCCGCATCAAGACCTGCCCCATTGAGCACACGAACGAAGGCTTCGGCGCGACGGGCGTCCCCAAGAGGCGAAACGCCACAGTGCACGACGCCCTTGCCAACCCAGCGGACCTTGCCACTTGGCAACCGAAACGCACCGTTTGTGGTGGTCGCCACCGCAGCCCGTTCGTGCCCCACGGCGGACGCTGCGGCCTCGAGGTGCCCCAAACCGTTGGCCATGACCACCACCAGACCATCGTCCTTCACGGCCTCGCGTGCGACGGTCAGCAAACGGTGGACATCCGCCGCCTTGGAGGTCACCACGACCGCATCGGCCCATGCTCGCCGTTCTGGAGGCCAAGCGTGTTCATCGAAGCTCCAGGAGAATCGGTCCGACTGAACCGTCTCGGTTCGGAGTCCGTCCATGACCAAACCTGTCAACGCCATTTGAGCGCCACGTTCCCCTCGGACATGAAGGTGGATCTCGTGCCCAGCCTCCGCAAGCGAGGTGGCCAACACGGAGCCGATCGAACCGACCCCGAGCACAGCGATGTTCATGGCACACCCTCAGGAATACGTGGCCAAATGCAGCACCACAGCGTTGGATTCGTAGGTCAGCCACATGCTGGCCAAGCCGGAGGAAGGCGGTGTGAATTCAAGGCGAGTCAAGCCAGGCGAGAGGTTCTCGCCGTTCCAGTCGTGCGTCCAATCCTCACCAAAATCACCCTCCCGTGAGAGGCGGAACGGGACGGATGCGTTGGCGGGGTTGTCGAATTCCAACACGCCCATGCCGGCGTTGAGCAAGGTGCCGTTCACCGACAAAGCCCACGGTTGATTCAGGAACCGTGTGGTGGTGTTGAGCCAAGTGATCATCATTTCCGGCCCCTCATGCACGTCAAAATTGAGCCGAGGGTACGGTGAGAACGGATCGCTGCACACGGAGTGGTTGCTCCCATCCAACATGAGCAAGGTGAGCTGTTCTCCAGCATCCACCGCCGGCATGTGACCCGCATGACGAACGCTGGTGTCCCAAATCCATGGCCCGACGGCCGGCCGCGCAGGCGGACTCATGGTGGTGTTGATGGCGCACGTGTCGCTGCGCGTCAAGACGCCACCTTGGTCCAGCAAACCGCCCCAATCGCTGCGGTTGGAGGGGTCAATGGTCCATCCTGACGCCGGCACCAGCGTCAGAAGTTGCTGTTCCTTCATGGGCTTCAGAACCGGAAAGCTCCGGTTGTTCACATGGAGCATTGGCGAAGCAGCGTCGAGGACAATCGGGTCAACACCGGTCATGCACACCCGGTCGGGGACCGTGGAGAACGTGGTGTTCAGACCCCCTTCAGCAAGTTGAACCGGTTCAAGATGCAAGTCGCTCATGACCACGCCGTCAATGCTCACATTCAACTGCGATGAAACCGTCAACTCACCGTTCAAGTGAACGCAGCGTTGTGGCGGCGTGGAAGGCACATCGTACCAATGGTCGTCGGGCGCCACTTCCAACGCTGGGGCGACACGTCGAACGTGAAGTGATGGGATGCCGTCCAACTCAACCACATAGGTCATGTTGGCAGCGGTCGGGTCGGCGACTCCCGTCCACGTGTGGTTGACCCAGAACACCGCGGTCCGTCCAGGGAGCAACACATCGCCGCAGCCCTCACCGTCAAGTGACAAAGCATCGAGGCCGTCGCAATCCCATACCGATCGCCAATCGGTGTTCCGTTGTTCATAGCGGACATCGACCGCAAATGGCTGAGCGAGGAAGGAGGGGTTTGTCACGCGAACCTCCGATTTCGCCACCCACGTGCCATCGGCCATGGCATCGGCAAGCGGGGGCATGTCCACATCCACCGACATGGCATCAGCCCATTCGGTCCCGTGGACCACTGGCTGCTGGGCGGGCAACAAGAACAAAAAAACGACAAGCAGCAGAAGCCCGAGCTGTCGGTGCTGGGGTTCGGTCAAGCCCTTGACTTCGTCCAGCACAACGGGGGATCCCAGGGCATTGCCGAAGAAAAACAACAGTGGCAGGACAAGCGCCAGGACCAGATACCACAACGAAAACGATGCGAACACACCGAACACGTAAGCGAACACGAAGGTCGTGACGATGAGGAGGGTCTGGGTGGAGGAACTGCGTGCATCCAACAACCCCATACGGGCCACCAGCAAACGTCCTCCAGGGAATGTGGGAATGGGGAGAAGGGAGATCCAAGCAAACAGCATCAGCATTCCCCCCGCGTGAACGAACGGATGGGCCCAAGCCATGCGGACCAAAGCATCGGCGTGGATCAGTTCAACCGAGAGCAGCGACATCAAGACCGGCGCCTGTGTCACGAGCGGCATGGTCGCCGGTGCAAGGTATTCAGGCGTCAGTGCAACACCGATGAAAAACAGAATGAGGCCGCCCAAGCCCATGGCCAGGGGCACGCTGAGCGCCGTGTAGCCCAAGGCGGCTCGGTCCGGCCAGGGGCGTGCGTCCATTCGAGGGAGGCTTGGAATGAGCAACAAACCGAACGGCCAAAACAGCCATTCGTGGGGGAACAGCCCGATGGCGTACAATGCAATGGTCAGATCGGGGACAGGAAGCAACCAACCGCTTCGAACCCCGTACCGGCGAGCAATGGCCCACTGGAGCGCGCTGGCCAAGGCCAACACGGTCAAGACGGGCAGAGCGTAGCCAACAAAGGCGTCCACCAAGGTTGACGACGCGAACCATCCAGAGGCGGGCCTCACGGATCCGGCCCACACATCGGCCGCCAAGGTGAGGGTCAACGCCGAGAGGAACCAAAACATGGCGACGCTCATCCGACGGGGAAATTGTCGTTCTGGCAACGGAAGCACGGTGATGGCCCATCCCGAGCGGGCCCGGGTCAGTTTTGCGAGCCAACCCAACTTCGCAAGGTGACGGTTCAGGCGAACAACGACCTCGTGGATGTCATCATCCTCGATGGTTTGGACATCCCACGAAGGCCAAGAAGCGCCGTGGCGGTGCTGAATGTGGACGTAACGGCCTACCACCGCAGAGAGCAGCTCGATCTGGTCCCAAGCTGAGCGCTGATGGGGAAGCGGCTGGTGGTTGGGGCCGTCCATCTCATCCATTGGGGCCCCTCCGAGTCTCCACTGCGACCCATCCATCATCAACCCCTCGTCGGGGCGTCTTGAGGGCATCACTTGTTCTTGAATCGCTTGAGGCGGAAGGTTTCTTCGCGCTCCATTTCTTCAAGGCGGAGTTGAATGAAGACCTTCGCTTCCTCAAGTTCGGGGATGACCTTGAATTCGAGGGCGTTCACACGGCGCTTGGTGGCTTCGATTTCCGCCAGAAGGCGCTTCAACGTGGCTTCCATTTCGGAGGCGCGCACAATCTTCTCAATGAGTTCACTGAACGAGTCGCTGGCTTCGTCAATGTAAGGCGACGAACCGATGAAACCGACCCCGCGCTCAGCAAACGTGGACTTGAGGTTCGTCCCGCTCACGCTCGGAACCACCACACCCATGATGTTGCGCGGTGACACCTCAACCTCGGGATGGGCTGAGTTGGCGATGGCTGCGGCGCGAACTGCCAAACCGCCCTCGATGGCGTTGGCGAGATCAATGCGGGTTTTCGCCAGCCGATAGGCGTCGGTGAGTTCCCGCTTGGCTTCGATCATCTCCGCCAAGAGCTGACGGAATTCATGGAACAAACCGTCACGCTTCATCTTGAGGAGTTTGTAGCCGTTCTTGGTTTGCTTGATGCGGCCCTTGAGCTTGATGAGTTCGCTGCGGGTGGGTTTGATGTCCAACGCCATGCTGTCTCACCTCGTTCCGTTGTTCAAGCTCGGTTTTCAGGATGGTACTTCTCAATCCACTTTTGGTCCAGTCGAACGAGGTACTTCGTGTCGATGTTGGCCATCAAGGTCCAGCAGAGATCGAGCGTCTCATCGATGGAACGGTCTTCGTCCCGGGACTGGCGAAGGAATTTGTCCTCAAAGATGCCAGCGAAGTCGAGCAGTTGCTTGTCGCGCTCGTTCAGTGCGTCCTCACCGACGATGGCAACCAGACCACGGAGTTCACGGCCTTGGGCGTACGCAGCGTACATTTGGTCGGACACCGACTTGTGGTCTTCACGGGTCGTCTTCTCACCAATGCAGGACCCCATCAAGCGGGACAACGAGGGCAGCACGTTGATCGGCGGGTAAATACCCTGCTGATGCAACTCACGGCTGATCACAATTTGTCCTTCGGTGATGTATCCTGAAAGGTCAGGGATGGGGTGGGTGATGTCGTCACCGGGCATGGTCAAGATGGGGAATTGCGTGATGGAGCCCTTCTTGCCCTTCACGATGCCTGCACGCTCGTAGAGCATGGCCAAGTCGGTGTACATGTAACCGGGGTAACCGCGTCGACCGGGAACTTCTTCACGAGCAGCACCGATTTGACGAAGTGCGTCGCAGTAGTTGGTCATGTCCGTGTAAATCACGAGCACGTGGTAATCCTTCTCGAACGCCAGGTATTCCGCAGCCGTCAGGGCGAGACGAGGGGTGATGATTCGCTCGACAGCGGGGTCATCGGCAAGGTTGACGAACAGCACAGCGTTCTCGAGGGCACCGGTGCGCTCGAGGTCGGATCGGAAGAAGTTGTATTCCTCAGCGGTGATCCCCATGGCACAGAAGACCACGATGAACTCCTCGTCGGAATCCTTCAACTTGGCTTGACGTGCGATTTGAAGCGCAATGTCGTTGTGGGGCAAACCCGATGCTGAGAAAATGGGCAACTTCTGTCCTCGCACGAGGGTGGTGCAGCAGTCAATGGCCGAAATCCCCGTCTGGATGAAATCGTGAGGGGATTGGCGGCTGTACGGGTTGATGGCTGCACCGATGATGTCGGCTTTTTCGTCAGCCACGATTTCAGGTCCTCCGTCACGGGGGCGCCCTGCACCGTCGAGAATGCGTCCGATGAGGTCGGTGCTCACGGGGAGTTTGAAGACATCGCCCATGAAGGTCACGCCGGTTTCGCGGTTGATCTTGGCCGTGCCTTCGAACACTTGGACAATGACCAAATCGTCGGAGGTGTCGAGCACTTGCCCGTTCTTGATCTCGCCGTTGGACAGGCGGAGGGTCACGATTTCACCGAACGCCACGGGCTCGGTTTTGTTCAAAAAGACCAGAGGGCCCTTCACGTCGGTAATGGTTCGGTATTCTTTTCCAGTCATGTCAATCCTCTCCTCAGTTGGCCTCCACCGTGTCGGCAATTTCGTCGGTCATCTTCTTGACCATGGCTTCAATCTCGTCGATGTAGCCCTTCTCAAAGCGACCACGGATCAAGTCGGAGCGGGCAGGGACGTTCACCACATCGTTGAGTTGTGCGCCCGAGGCCATGGCCGACTTGGCCGCGTCTTGGAAGGTCAGGATGGCCTTGGCCATTTGATACTGCAGGTGGATGTCACAGTAAGCGTCCACATCGTGGAACCCGTTCTGCTGCAGGAAGTACTCACGGATCATGCGGGCGACCTCAAGGGTCAACTGCTGATCAACGGGAAGGGCGTCGGAACCGACCAGTTGGACAATTTCCTGAAGTTCTGATTCGGTTTGAAGCAAACCACTGATTTGGGTGCGAATTTCAGGGAAGTCTTGAGCGATGTTGTCACGGAACCACTGGTCCAAGCTCTGCGGGTAGAGCGAGTAAGAATTCAGCCAGTTGATGGCTGGGAAGTGACGTTGTCGGGCGAGACCGGCGTCAAGACCCCAGAACACCTTGACGATGCGAAGGGTACCTTGGGACACCGGTTCCGAAATGTCACCGCCGGGCGGAGACACGGCACCGATCACGGTGACGGAGCCGTCCTCACCGCTGAGGGTTTCAACACGGCCAGCTCGCTCGTAGAATTCGGCGATGCGGGACGAGAGGTAGGCAGGGTAACCTTCCTCACCGGGCATCTCTTCAAGTCGAGATGAAATTTCACGCATGGCTTCAGCCCAGCGAGAGGTGGAGTCGGCCATGAGGGCAACGTCGTAGCCCATGTCACGGAAGTACTCGGCGATGGTGATGCCGGTGTACACCGATGCTTCACGAGCCGCCACCGGCATGTTGGAGGTGTTGGCGATCATGACCGTGCGGTTCATCAGCGGCTTACCGGTGTTGGGGTCGATCAAGTGCGGGAATTCATCCAACACTTCCGTCATCTCGTTGCCGCGCTCACCGCAGCCGATGTAGACCACGAGTTGAGCGTCGGAGTACTTGGCCAGGGATTGTTGGGTGACGGTCTTTCCGGAGCCGAACGGACCGGGAATCCCAGCTGCACCACCCTTAGCAAGCGGGAACAGGAAATCGAGGATGCGCATGCCCGTCACGAGGGGGGTGTCGGGTGCGTACTTTTGCGTGAAGGGACGAGGGGTTCGAACCGGCCACTTTTGCATCATCTGGAGTTCGGTGCCGTCGTCGAGCACACAAACGGTCTCGGTGACGTTAAAGTCGCCGGATTTGATCTCCTTGATGGTGCCGCTGTTACCGGGAGGCACCATGATTTTGTGGACGATTGTCTCGGTTTCTTGGACGTGACCGATGACGTTGCCGCCTTCAACGGCGTCGCCCTTGGAAGCGGTGGGCTCAAACGTCCACTTCTTCTCAAGGTCGAAGGCATCGGCATCGACACCACGGGTGATGAAGACACCCATGACCTCCTCAAGGGTGGCCAGTGGGCGCTGAATACCGTCGTAAATCTGGGTCAAGAGACCGGGTCCGAGCGACACCGAGAGCGTTTCTTCGGTGTTGAGCACCGGCTCACCGGGGCGGATGCCCGAGGTGTCTTCGTAAACTTGGATCACAGCTTTGTCGCCGTGAAGCTCGATCACTTCGCCCATCAGGCCTTCGTGACCGACACGAACCACGTCGTACATTGCAGCGTTCATGCCCGTGGCGGTGACCACCGGACCGGAAATTCGGTAAATTACTCCTTCATTGCTCATTTTGTTTTCCTCCTGGGTTGGATCATCACTTCCACAAATCGACTCCTATGGCCTTGCGGATCGTGTCTCGCAAGGTGGTGTCTTCCTCCGTACCGATGCCAAGCACGGTGGGGGAGACGGATGCGGACAGTTGCGAGCGCAGACGGTCCGGCAGCGAAGCCATCATGGCGGAGTCGACCACCACGATGCCCACGCTTTTGTTGTTGAGCAAGGAACGAAGGGTGGCGTGCAACGCTTCGTCCCCGTCGGGGTTGTGCAGGTCGGAAAGACCTGCGAGTTGGAATCCAAGGGTGAAGGCAGGGGACCCGACAACAGCGATTTCCATTCTTCACACCTCACAACACATGTGCTTCGAGCACTTCAGCAGAAAGTCCTGCCATTCGACCGCGAACGATGAGACGGAGGTCCGTCACTTCCTGAACCTTCATGGCAACATAATGGATGATCGGCAGGGCCGACACAGGATGGAGGTAGCTCATCCTGCGCATCATGTTCGCCTCACGGGCCTTCATCCACGTGATCACGGGATCAAGGCTTCGAGTGGCATGGGCGTCGCTGAGGGCCTTTTCGAAACCGGCCACATCGAAGGTTTTCGAAGCACGGAGCACATCAAGAAGCGCATCTTCGCCACCGTTGGCAACGGAAGCAAACGCTCGCCGAGGGACCAACGAACCACCGGGGATCAGCAAGGTCACGAGTTGGTCAGCGTCGATCCCGACGGCAGATGCCTCGAGGATGTTGGCGATGTTCCGATGGTCGATCTCAGCGGCAAAGAGTTTCTTCAACTCACGGGCCGGTGCGCCTTTGGCCGAAGCCAGGGCCGTTCGAGCATCGGCGTAGTAGTGCCGGTCAAGGGCATCCTCGTAGTCGGCCAAGGAGCCGTCTTCGGGAACCTTCAGCAACGCCGATCCAAACGATTTTCGCTTCATAAGTACGGCTGCTGAGCGAAGGTCATCGCAACTTTCGACCACCTTCAACCACGGCGTGTTGATGTCGTTCAATTCGGGGAGAATGGCGTTGGCCACCTCTTCAACAGAAACTTCGTTGTGAATGGCGCGCAGCACGGCTTTGGCGTTCTGGTATTCGAACCGTCCCGTGTAAATCTCGATGAGCGACCGGATGCGGCCGGACGTCATGTCCAAGATGTTCGACAGTTCGCCTTCGAGGTTGTGCGTCAACGCCGCTTCGATCAGGTCGCCACCAGCGAGTTTGCCAGCGTAGAGATCGATTTCAGCGCGATAACCAATATCGCCAACGGCCACCGACAGTTGATCAACGGATTGGTGAATCAACTGACGCAGACGTGCTCGGTCGGCCAGCTGTTGCCTTCGTGACTTGGCACGAGCAACAACGTATGCGGTGTTTCCGAGCATCATGTCCTTCACCTCATTCAAACAACGTGGCGTTGATGGTGGTCAGTTGGTCGGACCAAGCCCGATCCAACATGTTGTCAAAGCGCATGTCGTAGGACACCGATCCGTCGGCGGCCTCAAGGATGAACCCACCCAAGCCGTCAACCGTTTCACCCAGCGTGAAGTCACCGGCCGCCTTCTTGATGGCGGCTTCGTCAACGTTCACGGGGCGGATAACATAATCCCCTTTCGCGACCTTTTTCGCTTCAGCGACAAGGCCTTTGAGAATGGCCGCACGGCCCTTCATGCCTGGGTCAGCAACGGTCGATTTGGCGGCAGCGTAGGTGGCATCGAGCACCTTCCGTCGCGCTACGAGGACGTCCTTTTGGTTGGACTGCCGAGCGCTTGCCACCACCTCACGGGCGATTTGGGCTGCTTCCTTTTCAGCACGTTGGGTCGCTTCGCTTTGAATGGCGTCCACGCGAGCCTGTGCGTCTGCAATCAGAGCTTGGGCTTCTTCAGTGGCTGCGGCGATCATTTGCTTGGCTTCCGCTTCAGCTGCTTGGGCGATGTCTTTGGCCAGTGTTTCTAGTGTCATGTTCTTCTCTCCGTTCGTTCATGCATGGGGCATGGCCCCGAGGGAATCTTCGACCCGACCTTCAAAGGAAGAGCGGGAGCGCACCCAGAATCACAATGGATTCGGGGAGAGCGGTGAAGATGAGGCCGTAACCGAACTTGCCGTCGTCTTCAGCGATCATGCCGATGGCGGCGGAACCGATGGCGGCTTGCGAGAAGCCGGCACCGATGGCAGCCAAACCAAGGGCGAGACCGACGCCAATGTCGCCGGACATGGTGTTCACGGATGCAACGGGGTCGCCCTCAGCTGCAGCCACGCCTTGGGCAACCAAGGCGAGGGTCAGCAAGACAATCAACGTGCGCAGGCTCTTCTTCAGGGTATTCTTGTTCATTTTTCTACCTCCTATTTTGTCCATGGGGACTATGATTGACCCTCCGTGTGGAGGGTGCGGCCGCCGAGTGGCGTAAACACTCGACCCGTACCGTCGTAGAACTTGCCCATCCATTCCACAAAGTGGAGACGGGCGGCGTGAATGCTGGGGGACAACAAACCAAGGGCGAGTGCAAAGGCCTGAATGAACACAAAGAGCAGCAAGCCAACCACCATCAGGCCAATGTTGCCACCATTCATCATCAACTCCCATCCCATGGTGATGGAAATTTCGGCAATCTTGACGCCGGCGACACCGACACCCATCACACGAAGATAGGAGAGGGTGTTGGCGAGCAAGCCAAAGGTTTCAATGGGGCCCATGATGATGCCGCCGGCCCAGCCGAACTTTTCGTAGACGGCCAATCCGACGATGAGGCAGAGCACACCGACAAGGGTGAGCAACGCCCAGGGCGTGGCGGTGGTCGCATCCACGGCATCATCGGTGAGGAATGCATAGATGTGGAGGGTCCCGCCGAAGAGAATGATCATCCAGCTGCCTTTCTCGAAGAACGCAGCAGCCAAGCCGTGGGCTCGGGCGACGTTGATGAAACCGAGGAGGAAACCAAAGGCCAAGTGAACAATGCCCAGGTACACCGAGAGGAGCACGTAATCTTGGAGAGCCCCGCTCGCACGATGGAAGGGAACGTAGGTGTGACTCATGCCAAGGGTGTCGGTGATGAACGACGGGATGTTGCCGTACGTCAAGTCCTTGGTCACTTCATAGAGGGGGGCGAGTGGGGACCAATCCTCGTCCCAAACGAAGCCGAAGCCTTCGGCGAAGAGCAGCCCCCAAATGATGCACCAAACACCCATCCACTTGAGAATCGTGATGCCGTTGTTGACCACCGGATCGGCAGCAAACGGCTTCGTACCGAGGTACATGCCGAGGAGGAAGATGATGAGGCCGTACCCAAAGTCGCCCAAAATCAACCCGTAAATGACCGGGAACGTGAGCATCATGAAGAACGTCGGGTCGAACGTGCCGTATGCAGGCCGTCCGACGAGACCGACAAGAAGTTCGAATGGCTTGGACACTGGGCCGTTTTCGAGTGCAATGGGCGGCGAGGCGTGCCCGTGGTCATCGCCGTGATGGTCATCGTGACCGTGCCCATGGTGGTCGTCCACAAAAGGTTCGACATCCACGTGAGATGCGATGTGCTTGAGCGCCGCTTGGATGCTGGATTCCTTGTTGCTGGGCACCCACGCATCGAGCGCAAAGGCTTGGCCGGTCACGGCCATCTGCGTGGGGGCTGTGAAAATCTCGTCCTCTTTGGACAAGAATTCATGGGCAGCCAGCAGGTTGCGCGCATTGGCTTCAGCCCATGTGTCGGCTTGGATTTTTGAGGACTCTGCCACGGCCTGCTGCTCGTTCATGGCCTTCACGAGGCTGTCAAGCAAGGCCTTGGGTGAACCTTCCAGGGCAGGGATTTGAACGGGTTTGCCACCGAGTTCCCCCAGTGCCATTTGAACTTCAGCGGAGTCCGCTGGCATGCAAGCCACGGCCACGACACCGGGGGCGTGCGCCATCTCGACCTTCGAGGCCAAAGCGCCGAAGGTGGAGCGTGCCTTGCTGGCTTTGTTGGTCTCAGCGACGAACACTTCGACACGGTCGCTGCCGAGGAGCAACTCAAGGTCCACGCCAAGTGGCGCCAGTCGTGTCATGAGTTTGACCTGCTCCTGAAGCGTGGCCACCTCCGCTTCAGCATCGCGCTGGGCGTCAAGGAGATCCAGCCCCTTTTGGAGTTCTTCGGGAAACGAACCCTCAATGAGTTTTTTGACCTGCTCCACGGGCATGGGACCATCAACGTTCACGGGCTTGAAGGCAGAAACGGCCGCACGCACCTTGGCAAGGAGGGCACTGACGTGGTTGGCCTCGTCGGAGGCCACCGCTTGCCCAACGTGGACACCTTCCTCGAAGTTGGTGTACGTTTCAATGTGAACGCACCCCTCGGTGGTGCAGGCACGAAGCACCTGTTCCATGTTCGCCACGGGAGCCGCCACGGTCAGGCGGGACATGGCGACGGTCTCAAACATGGCACTCACCTCAAGCAGAAAGGGCGTCGATGACCATTTGGACGGCTTTGTCCTGGTTTTTTGAGGATTGGGCATCGATGGAGGCGACATCGCCAGCACCTTCGGATTTCACTGCATCGGCTTCCACCTGAGCCTTAGCCCGGGCATCGTCCAGGATCGCCTGGGCGTTGGCCACGGATTCATCGGCTGCTGCCTGAATCATTTCGGAGGATTTTTTTCGTGCATCAGCCACGATTTTCGCAGCTTCGTCCTGAGCGTCGCTGAGGCGCTTTTCAGCGGCCTGCTCGGCGTTTTTGATGCTTCGGAGAACGTCAACCATACCCATGACAAGCACCTATCGGTTCGGTTCAACTTCACGGGGTTTAAGAGTCTAACGGGGTGGTCAGTTTGACTTGGGTTTCGTACCACGGAATCGGCTCGACATGCCGAAGGGCAGCAGCAATCGACCGTCAACGGCCTCGAAGCCGACCTTGCGGAGCATGGCCCGGTAGTACCGGTTGGTGCCGTAGTGCGTGTAACTGTTGGCGAGGCCTTTCCATGGGTGGTTCTTCTCCCGGGTGATGATGCGAGCCATCCATTGCACGACGGTGTTCATCCAAAGGTAACCAAAGAGCCCGTGGACGCGATTGGCTTTTCCTGCATCGCAGATGACGAGTCGACCCCCGGGTTTGAGCACACGATAGATTTCTCGAAGTCCTTGCTCTTTGTCCTGGAAGTCACGGAATGAAAACAAGCAAAACACCCTGTCAAAGGTGTTGTCGGGGAGGGGAATGGACTCAGCGATGGCTTCGACATAAGCAGCTGGAGCTTCACCTCGTGCTTGACGGGCACCATCCACGCGACGCTTGGCCGTGGCCAGCATCTCCGCAGACGGATCGAGGCACGTGACGTCCAAGCCCACCAGGTCCTCGGCGAAGGAGCCGGGGCCGCAGCCAACCTCAAGGACCTTCATACCGGGCTTGGCGTGGTTTCGGACGTTCCTGCGCCATCGCTTGTCCTGTCCAAACGTCATCCATTTGTTGACGCGGTCGTAGTTGGGGATGGTGGCTTCAAGCTGCGACTCAAGCGTTTCCCAAGCCTCCAAATCGATGCCTGATGGGTCGAAACCACCCGTTGCTGCGCGCTTGCCCATGGCGTTTGGGATGGTCCGACCGTTTTGGAGGTGTCGTTTCCACCACGATGTAACATCAAGCGATGCGTTCCACCGTTTCGGGCGTGATGCCTTCGTCCGGAGTCACACGGAACACCAAAATTTTGAGGTTTTCCGGAGCGTTTCGGAACTTGGAAACGATCATGGAATTTTCGAAATCCGTACCGATGGTGCGTACCTTGAACGACAGCACCATGTCGGCGATGGACGACAGTTCCTGTTTCACGCTGGAAGCCAAGCCATCGGTGGACACCGAGATCATCAAGATGCCACGCACAAGTTGCGCGTGGGCCTGAAGCATGCGAACCATGGACACCACACGGGCAGGGTCCTCACGCTGAAGGAAAAAGTCAAGGTTGTCAAGGACAGCACGGAAGTAAGGCCCCAACCCCATGATCTCGTTGGTCACCTCTGTGAGGTAATCCTGAGAGGTATCGTCCACAAAACGGGTTTGGGCGAGCCGTTGTATGTCCTCCAACTGGAAGCCTTCCAAGCGGTACCGGCTGGCCAGAAGATCTCGCTCCAGAACATTGGCGTTGTACTCCTCACCGATGGTCCGGACGTTGATGTCGAGGGGCCAGCCGTACTTTTGGAAAATTCGCACGATTTCTTGTTGCCCTTCATCGGTCGTGATGTACAGGGTGTTTTCCGGTTCTTCGGCGGGCGAGGTGAATTGTTTGGCGAACAATTCGCTGCCCGAACCGGTCTCGGTGAACGCCACAATGGTGAACCCACGCGGGACACCGCCGTGCATTTCGTTGTCGAATTTGGGGACACCGAAGGACCCAACCTTCCCAAAGAATTCCTCGTCTTCTGCATCAAACGTCATTTTGCGTGCCACAGTACCACCTCAGAGGAGAACGACTTGCCCCCGGTCGACAATGTCCGTGCAGTAGGTGTCCAGATTGGCCAGCACCAGCGGCGGTGTTTGATCGGGCACCGTCAACAAGACGGACAGCACCTCCCTCTGCCGGAAGGTGTTGATGAACGTGTGCAGGTACTCTGCAAGCATTCGCTCGTCGTTGTAGATGGAAAGGGCGTTTAAGCTGTCGAGGATCACAAAATTTCGAGCCGTGTTCACGGTTCGAAGGGTGTAGAGCGTGCGAAGCAGAATGGACTCCAGCATGATGGGGCTGTCGATGAAGGTCACGTTCGGGTACGGGACATCCGTGCCACCCAACACTCCGGATGAGACAAGGTCGAGGAATTGAATGTTGGACACATCAACCCCGATGGCCTCGTAGGCCTGGATGATTTCAACAGCCCCACGGCTGGCAGAAATGTAAACGCCGCCCATTTCGAACATCTGCATCAACGGCAGCATGGTGCTCGCCGTCACGCCGAACGCATTGTTGGCACCGACACGAACTTGAATGGCGCTGCTCAAGGACACTTGGGTCAACTGCTCGGCGATCATTTGGTCGAGTTCAAACACAATCATGACCCCCATCTGCTGGTTTTGTCCGCTGAAGCACCCCATTTCAACATCGGAATCAACATCACCCCTAACGGCGTGAGTTCGATGGCGTGTTTGGCCCGACTGTGCGACGTTCCTCGCATTTTCACGACTTGAAGGAAGCGAAGCAAGTGCCCCATGCGTTCCGAGTCGCCCATGACGATGATGCCGTCGGCGATGGCCTCCTCCACGCCAAACGAAGACCAATGTGCGTTTTCGGTGGCTGAGGTGATCTCGCTGATGAGAATGGTCGTGCAACCGAGCGTCGCCAATTTTTTGCCAAGGGTGAACAAAAAATCACGAATGAGTTGCTCGGACTTGATCTTGTAACACAAGGTCGTCACGGAGTCGATGACCAAACGGGTCACGCCGATGGTGTTCACGATGTCAACGATGGACTTGATCAGGGCGTGAACGTCGTCCAGGTCGAACGAGGCCTTCTCAAGCCCAAGCCAGGAATAGAGCACGTCCATGTCAAACACGTTAATGAGGCCGGAATCCACCATGTTCATGTCGAAAAAGGCGTATTGACGAATGTTTTCGAGCAGTTTCACCGATGGTTCGGTGGCGGTGAAGTGCGCACACGCTTCGCCGGCAAGCGCTCCGCGAACAAGGAACTCCATGGCGAGGGTCGTTTTCCCCGAACCGCACGTGCCAGCTGCAAGCACGGTTGAGCCGTACGGGATGCCGCCGCGAAGGATTTCATCCAATCCATGAATGCCTGTGACGCATCGGTCGCGGGTGTAAACGCTTGACGACTGCATGGGACCGAGCCGAGTGAGTGGATGCAGGTTGATGAAGTGTTTGCATGCACGGACGGTGTTGGGCCCGGTCCAATCATGCCTCGCCCGGGGTGGGTTCCGAGTTGGAGGACCAAGCCTCGCTTGCGAAGCGGTTGCTGCCATCCCAAACCAAGGATTGACCGGTGACCATGAACAAACCGGTGTCGCCGCCCCAGGCAGCCCGCCCCATCTCGCTGGGCGTGACGTCCTCCAACTGAGTGTAGCGCAACGAGAGGACGCCTTGGCCGTCGGCCAACCCGTTGAGCGAACCCACACCAAGGAAACCGGTCTGACCGAGGTCGATCACCTCCGTCGCGTTGCCCACGGCTTGGTTCGTAGGGTCGCCGGTCAGGAGCGCAATGCCTTCGCCGGAGATCACGCCATCCTGCAGGAGAACGTTCGAGGCGGCGGACCCAGAGGTGTGGTTCAGGGACCAGCCGCGTAGCGCAACAGCAAAGTGGTTGGGGTTTCGAATTTCAACCCACTCGGGCCCACCAGACACTGGACGCGTCATGACTTCATTGAGTTCGAGGACGTCGAATTTTTGAGCGCGGCTGTGAACCTCGAGCACCACCATCAGCACTTCTCCATCTTGAGTGAACGTGCGATAAGCCGTGGAGGAAGCAGGTGAGGTCCCTCGTTCCGTCCCGCCGACGAACAGTTCCATGCCGGACCGATTCGCGTCGTTGCTCGACACCACACGGATGGACAGGTGCAAGCTCATGCCGTCTCCTAAACCCAATCCTTCAGCCATGCCGGTTTCGGTGACGTTTCGCAAGGCATTGATGCGGTTGGAGTCAAGTTGGCCGTCCACCAACAATCCCGCTTGCAGACGACCGTTGTGGAGGGTTTCAGCATCAAGACGATCCCAATCCGCCGTGCCGTTGGCCGTATCAAAGGAGCCGTCTTCGAACGCAGGAACGAACCACCCCTCGTTGGAGGTCAACCGATCCAGACCCATCGCAGCAGCGCGGTCCAACCGGTCAACGGAGGGATCGTTGGAACCCATCTGAAGTTGGGCGAGTGAAATGAATGCGGTGAGGATCATCAAAAACAGCGTGAACGCCGAGAGGAATTCGATGACCGCCGTCAATCCCCGGTCATCGTTGACCAGGTCTCGACGCACATCGCTTCGCATGGTTCCATTCACCCGAGCGGGCTTCATGAGGTTGCCGATGGTTCCACCGTGAGCCAACGCGTTCACGCACCACGATGACCGTCGAGATGGCCGTTCAACCCCTCCATTGAAGCGATGAGTCTTTGAAGCATCAAGGCGACGATTCGTACATGGCCCAGCGTCAGCCTCGCACGGCAACCCTCCAGCGTCGAAGCGCATCGCTGGTCATGCTGTTGTTCTCGTCGTCATTGTTGGCGCTGGCGACCGTCCCCACCGCCAGTGCTGTGAGCGGGTCGTTGGGCATCACCGACTCTGCATCACCCGTACCCGACCAATGGTACAACGCTTACCAGCAAATTGAATTCACGGCCGAGGTAACGAATTTTGTCGGCAGCACCGACGGCGTGGGCCGAGCCATGTCCTGGTATGCTTGCGAGGGCGATGTAAGCGCGGCCGAATGCAAAGCCAATCCTGAAGACCAAGGGGCGTTCACATTAACGAACATCCCCGGCACCACCTCCGACAACTTCACCTCCAGCGACCGCTGGCGACCCGGTCAGGGTTCGGAGGGGGTGTTCACGGTGGTCTATACCTTCGCCGCCACCGACCAAAACGCCGTCGATGACGAGTTGATGTTTAACATCAACGTCACGCAGTTCTTTTCTGACATCACCATCAATCGCGCTCACGATGTCTTGGAGACCGTTGACAACCTCGCAGATGTGGACGGTCAGCGCATCCTCAACACCGGGACATCCTACAACCTCACCGCTCGAGGCACAACCATCAGTTGCCCTTCATGTTCGCTGGACGCCAACATGGGCTGGCAATTGTGGACGGCAGACGGCAATGTGCTGCTGGATCAAGCCTACAGGAACGTGACGAACCTCCCCAACTGGGGCGGTTTGGAAGCTTTCTACCAACCCCTTCCGTCCTTGAACCACGGAACGGAGGGCACGTTCCTCCTGAAGTGGGGCGTGTTCAGCAGCATCGGCACGCCACACGGCGACAAAAACACCGACGACAACCTCGCCACCAGCGTACTGGTCTTCAACAACAGCCTCGACCTTGAAGTCATGAATGTCCATCCATCTCACAGCGAATCGGCCACGACGTTTTACTACGGCAACGACCGATTGACGGCCGAAATAAGAAACAAAGGAAACATCACGGTGGAAAGCATCGACGTCGTGCTAACGGTCCTCTCACCGCAGTTCCAAACCGAGGTGGATGAAACTTGCCTCGTTGACCAACTGCATCCCGGGGAAACCTTCACCTGTCTGTTCCCCCTGACGACCACAGGTCCGAGCCGAACGGTTCGAGTGAGTGTCCCCAATAACTTCGCCAACGGTGAAGACGTCAGGACCACAGACAACCTCTATTTCTTCAGCACCGACATTGAGCGCGGACCCATCAACCCAACCGTCCAAATCAACGACGCCACCGGCGTATTCGCCGCCAGTGAAACCATCGAGCTCGTGGCAAGGTACAGCGAACTGGCCTCCCAGCCGCTGAACTTCACTTGGCGCGAGGGATTCGCCCATCGTGGCTGGGGGCAAGTCCTCACCATGACCGGAGCAGAATTTGGCCTTGGCCACCACAACATCACGCTGGTGGCTCGCGATCCGTTCGGCGAAAATGCATATACCTACGTTGAGTTCGATGTCCTGAACGCCATCCCGCTTGATCTCGCCCCCTTTCTCACCGGAGAGGCCGTCACTGAACAGGATGCTGAACACGAGACGGCCTTGCTCCTGCCGTTGCTTGGAAGGAATTACGGCGTCGGCGGAGGTGCATCGCCCTTGATGATGGTCAGCGTGAACCTCACACCCACTGAACCAGGGGCTGACCTCGGATTGCGGAGTTTGGACCTCACGCTGAACCTGCCTGCCATTTTGCCCGACGACATTGACCTCAGCACCGTCGAGTTGCGGTACCTCCCCTCCATCGACTCGCAGCTTTGGAGCCTGATCGAGGGTGAGAATTCCGCCACGATCGCAGAAGACGGCACAGCATACGTTCAACTCGCCCAACCGGGCGTCGTGCTGATCACCGGCGTGCTCCCCGAACTTTCCGTGTCAGCACAGAGTCTATCGCACACTCAACTGCGTGCTGGCCAAATCGCACTGGACTTCGCCGCTCAAGGTGACATCACCAACCCTTACCTCGGCGGCTGGGCAGTGTACAAACTCAGCGGAGGTGCCGGCTCCACGTTTTTCCCCGACCCTGTGGGGGGCATCAATCCATTCATTTGGGAAGAACTGACGGCGACCACACAGGTCGCAACCCTCAATCCGACGGACACCTCATGGGTGGATCCTGACCCGCTTCCTGACGATGTGTGTGCATCCTATGCCATCGCACCCGTTGACCGTGAGGGCGTCCCGAACCTCCAAATGGTCAATATCGCCCGAGTTGAAGGCAACGCGGGACTGGTGTGCGGAGACGCAACAGCCCCCACCGCCACCGTGTCAAATTTAGATCACGAGTGGCGGTTCACCAACGACACCGAATGCTTTGACCGTCGAGAAGATTGGTCCGTTTGCTACGAGGTTGACCTCACATGGACCTGGCCGGAGCACGAAGCCGAAGGTGAACTGACATGGGACCTGTACCGCATTGAACACCGCCCCGACGGGGTGGACCTTTCCTTCCTCCAACCGATCGCCAGTGGCCTTGTGAACGACCCCGGGGCCACCGGCTCTTTCAACCAAACCGGGCTTGAAGTGAACGGCATTCGGCCTTATCGAACCTACTACTATGTGCTTGCACCCATCGATCACGTTGGCAACGAGCAATTCATGGCGACGGCCTCATCACCCAACGTCGAACGGGTGTCCATTCAAGACGATTGGTGGACCTACAATCAGCATCTCATCCCACCCGAGCCTGAACCACCTGAACCACCGCTGGGTGTTGACTGGCTGCAGGATGTGAACGATGCGATGCTCACTTCAGAATTCCAAGTGATTGGCATGGTGATGCTGGGTTTGGTGCTGTTGAACGCCATCGCGCTCCCGATGATTTTGAAGAAGAACAAACGGTTGAAGCGGGTGATGGCGGCACGCAGGAAGCACGCTGACTCACGGGCCATGCGGGACGACTTCGACGACTTCTTTGAATGATGGCGCGGCAGGGGAGATTCGAACTCCCGAGGTGAGACACCACCGGATTAGCAATCCGGCGCAATGGCCAGGCTATGCGACTGCCGCTTGACTTGCGCCACCCGTGAACTTCTCATGAACGTGACGGTCAGCCGGTGTTCTGCAACGAGGGGCCGTCAAGCGTTCAGGGGTCCCAAAGGGCCCAACCAAGCTGGGGGCAATGCAACGATGAGGACCAAGGCGAGGAACATCCAACCAAGGTAGAACAAACTTCGGAAAAACGACTGCGCTGCCTTTGGCATGCGACCGTTTTCGTCAAAGGGTTCCCTCGGGTCAATGTTCCACACCGACCGGCCGTACCAAACGGTGAGACCACCGGACACGAACGCCCACAACAACGGCATGCCGGAGCCCGGCCAAAAACAGGGAACGGAGCCCAGCATCAGCAGGCCGACCACATAGGCTTTCGACTGCATCAAGGTGTGTTCGGGACCCTTCACTTCGTTCATCATGGGGACATTGGCGTCCTTGTATTCACCTGAGCGGTACAGCGCTAACGCCCAAAAATGGGGGGGCGTCCAAAGAAAAATGAGGAAAAACAGCATCCATGGAACGGGTGAACCCAGGTCAAAGACGTTGAACCCCGGAATGCTGTCGCCTGCTGCAACGGCCCATCCAATGAGCGGGGGTGTGGCACCTGCGACGCCACCGATCACGATGTTTTGCGGCGTTCGCCGCTTCAGCCACATGGAATAAATCAGAACGTAGAAGCCAACGGAGAAGAAGGACCAGAACGCTGCTTTAGCGCTGGCCAACAAAAAGAGCGACGACCCAGCGATCGCAATCGCCAAGCCGAAGACCAGGGCAAACCGGGGCGATGCATGCCCGAGAGGGACAGGTCGATGACGGGTTCGTCGCATTTTCGGGTCGATATCGGCATCGTACCACATGTTGATCGCGTTGGACCCACCTGCTGACAACGTGCCCCCAACAACCGTGATGAGCACGGCAAAGACGGTGTCAGACCACGTGCGCGTCACATCGATCAAGCCATGACGTGCCAAGAGGTCGTGGACCAGAATGGCGCACACCGCAGTCACTTGCAACAAGACAATGACGCGGAGTTTCATCAATTGAATCATGACCTTGATGACGCCGGGGTGCGGTGGAGGCCCTTCGAGGTGGAAGGGGGCCGAACTCATGGCAAAGCCTCACGGTCGAGTGATCTTGCACCGGCGAGTCGAATCGCAAACACCATGGCCATGGCGCAAAAGAACGCCGAAACACCGACCACGAGGTGGAGCAACGAGAGCCACTCCGGGAAGTCCCCGATTTTGGCAAACACGATGTAAGACCCGCCGACCATCACGTTGAGCAACCACACACCGGTGGTGACTTCGGCCATGGTGACCAACGATGCATCCCCCACCACCTTCAGGTCTTCGTTGCGCATCACAGCGGTGCTCATCACGAGCACCAAACCGACAACCAGTGCACCCACTCTGTGAATCATCTGAATGAAGATGCCGGGGCCTTCCAGTGACGGCAAAAACGACCCCTGGCATTTGGGCCAGCCGTTGGGGAACCCAACGGAACAACTCTGGTTGTATTGACCACCTGCGGAGGACGACACCCACGCACCCAGCACCAGCAGCAAACCCAACGCTGCGGCCATGCTGTGCATGCGTTTGCTGTGTTTCAGCAAGAACGCTTCACTCGTTTCGACTGCCCATGACCATGTCGCACCTTCCGCTACCCGCATGCGCATGAACTGGTACATCAGCAGCGATAGGAAAATGGAAGCCAAGGAAAGGTGCAGGGCAACGGTCCAATCGGCGTTGTCGTATTCGACCGTGATGTACCCGGCAAACGCTTGGACCACGAGCAGCACGGCCGCAGCACCCGCCACCGGGAACACACCTTCACCCAGACGGCCACTGCGGGCCAAGAGCACGTTGGCGAGGATGGGGACAGCGATGACCCCCACCAGCAACCGATGGAACCATTCAACAAAGATTTGGAACGTCGTGTAACGGTGGTCTGGGCCGCGGGAATCAATTTCCTCGGGATGCTCGGCCCAATATGCCGCTTGCTCGGCGTCGCTCACGTCGAAGTGCCACGTTCCGAAACATGTGGGCCACTCAGGGCAGGACTCGCCAGCATCGTTGATGCGAATGCTTCCCCCCACGACGATGATGAGGAATGCCATCACCACCAACAGCAACGGAAGGACCGATGGACGGCGCCACCAAGGGTCTTCCATGCCTGTTGGTGAGAGCAGACCCCTTTTGAACACATGCCCCCGCCTGCGTGCATCATGAGAACGCGGTGGGGGGCCCTGTTGATGCTCACCATGGTTGCCTTGTCGGCGGCCCCAACCCACGGGCAAACCGAAGCGCTCCAAACCGGAGCGGTGCTGGACGTGATGATCCTCGACGGGGCCTGCTGGAACACCAGCGAATGTGAACCCGTTCGCCCCGCTCACCTCGTGGAGTACTTTGCCGCCGATTGGTGCGAGCCGTGCTACGAGGTTTCGCCGCTCATCGATGCACTCAACCGCACGGACACAGCGGTCTTGCAACACCCATCATCACCCGTTGATGCAGCATACCAATCGCTCTCCAACCAACGCTTCGAGACCACCTTCAGGCTCTTGCTTTATCCATCCATCGTGGTGAACGGGGAGGCCCTCTTGACCGGAGCTCGGCAAGCCCTCGACCTCAACCAAACCATGGCCAACCGTTCGGTCGCATGGACCGGGTTGGAGAACATCAGCCTCGTTAACGGGACGTTGCACCACGGTGGCTTGGATGGTCTGAGCCTCACGGCATACATCACAGCCCCAAGGTTGAACGAAGCCGGTAACCTCACCCACGACCGACTCGTGGTGGCAGCCATGCAACTGAACACCAGCAACAACCTCACCGACCTTGGGGCCGTCACCGTGCCCATCGATGGCCAAGTGGTGTTGATGCTCGAACAACACGGCGTTCGCTCCCTTACGGTTGCCTCGCTTTCACCGACCGGTGACATGAACCTCAGCGATGACAACGAGGTCTCCAGCGAGACCGAAAGAAAAGGCGCTGATTGGTGGTGGCCGGTGATGGTGGGTGTGGGTTTGGTGGGCGTCATGGCCCCTGCCATCGTCATGCATCGCCGCCTCATGCAAGCCACAGATGATGCCGAAAGTGAATGAGGTAGGTTCAAAAAGAGACGCTGGGTGGGTGGACTGCGAAGTCCTTCGCATGTGATTGAAATGGTAAAGCCAGCCCGTCTCCACACCCGCTTTGAGCGAGCCCGAATCATTGGTGCACGAGCCCTCCAAATCGGCATGGGCGCCCCACTCTTCGCCACCGAAGAGGTGCTCCGTGAGGAGTTCAAGGACGAGTTGGTCTCGTTGTACGGTCTTGAGGAGGCCAACATTCGGTTCGTCCTGGACCCGCTGAAGATTGCCCTCTACGAATACGAAAATCACCTCATCCCCATCGACATTGACCCACACCTCAACGAGTGAGCCCACACCGTTGTTGGGGTCCGGCCTGCCACCGGTCACAAACCGTTGGTGGAAAACCCGTAATACTCGGGATTCTGACAGTCCGGAAGCGCTGAGCGCTTGACGAGCAAGGTGCGGACGGACCAAAGGTCGACGAACACGCGGTAACGGGTGGTCGCATCGAGGTAATCCACCCCACTTGACCCACCTGTGCCCATGCGGCGGCCGATGGTGCGTTCGACCATTCGGGCGTGATGGGAACGGAACAGCACCATCGATGCCTCCAACTCCACCATGCTGTCAATGAGTCGCCGGGGCCAACTCAACAAAGGCAATTCACGGTAGGATTCAATGAACAACAGACCTGCCCTCGCACGGCTCACCGCCCCATTGGGGAACAGGAACTCACGAGCCGATTCAACACCTGCCTCCAACCTTGGCCGGAGCGAAGCTTCATCACCGTGGCCGATGGACACCATGTGCTCGATCACCCCTTCGATGTGTTCGCTCATGGTGGCAAGGTGCTGCTGGGCATAGGCATGCACCACATCACCGTCACGGGGGTGCTCAGGCGAGGAGCCCTGAATGGGTGTGCGGGCAAGCCAAGCCATCAGGACATCGTTCAGCGTGGGGCCTGCAGCGGTTGCCCGAAGATCACCAAGTGCACCGTCGGGCACTTTCCCTTCAGCATGGAGGCGTTCCATGTGTGCGAGGGGGTCCATGCCACCCACCCGCTGACCGTGCTCAAGACCCAACAGCACCTCAAGCTCCCTCATTTGCCACGATTCAAAACCTGAAGACGTGCCGAGCCGGTCTCGAAACGCCAGGAAATCTTGAGGCGACAACGTTTCCATCACCTTCCATTGGTCGGCCAGCAACCTGAAAATCTCGGTCACACGCTCGATATGATGTACGACGTTGGGAATGATGGCCTCGTCCACGAACTCCGTGTGCAAGAGATCCCGAGCCTCCTTCAACTCCCTCAGGATCAGTTTGAACCACAGCTCAAACGACTGATGAACGATGATGAAGTGCATTTCATGGTTTGAGGGAGGCGGGTCGTGGCCCGGTGGACCGTCCTGAAGTTTCAACAACGATTCCAGTTGAAGGTAACCTCCGTAGGTCATGCGCGCCTTGTCCCCGCTTGTGCTCATGCACCCGTGTGGGTCACGACGCACCAAGAACCCTGTCCACACCGATTTCGGGTGGTGACCTGTTGCCGCCACTGCGCCACCGTTCGGTGAACTACAGAGGGAATGCTCATAGGGCGAATACGAAACCCCTCCTTATGGGCGTACCTTTCGATGAAGTGCGAGCGTGGCTTGCCGATTACGACCCATCCTCCATCACCATCGGCGTGGTGGCCTCCCACTCCTCGCTGCAAATCCTCCACGGCGCCAGGTTGGAAGGCTTCCGAACCCTTGGTATCGCTGTGGGCGAGAACCGCCGAAGATTCTACCAGGCCTTTCCCGGGGCGGACCCAGATGAGTGGTTGATCCTCGACGACTATCGCGAGATGCTGGACCACGCTGAGTGGATGCGGCAGAAAAACGTCATCATCGTCCCACACGGTTCACTCGTCGAATACCTCGGCGCCAACAACTTCCGAACGCTTGAGGTGCCCACCTTCGGCAATCGAAACATCCTGCATTGGGAATCGAGCCGTGCCCTCCAGCGGCAATGGCTTGAGGACGGAGGGTGCACCATGCCCAAAGTCATCGAGGACCCCCACAACATCGCTGGCCCGGTCATCGTTAAGTACGCAGGTGCCAAGGGCGGTCGCGGTTATTTCATCGCTCGCGATTACCGTGATTTTCGACGCAACGTCGACATCGAAGAGGAATTCACCATCCAAGAATACGTGCTTGGTTGCCGATACTACCTTCATTTCTTCTTCGACCCAACCGCCACCGACGGCTACCAAGTCCAAGGTCGAGGCGCCATGGCAGGTCAAAACCTTGGCAGGCTGGAGCTGTTGTCCATGGACCGTCGCGACGAAAGCAACGTTGATGAATTCTACAAGTTGGGATCGTTGCGCGACCTGCGTGAGATGGCGCTTGAGCCCTCGTTCGTCGTGACCGGCAATCAACCCGTGGTGATTCGCGAATCGTTGTTGCCACGGGCCTTTGAAATGGCAGAAGGCACCGTTGCTGCCTCCTACAACCTCGAAGATGGCTCTCGCGGCATGCTTGGCCCCTTTTGCTTGGAAACCATCGTCACGGACCAACTTGAATTCAAGGTGTTTGAAATCAGCGCCCGTATCGTGGCTGGGTCCAACCCCTTCATTGGCGGCTCGCCTTACTCCGACATCAACGAACCGTTCATGTCCACCGGCCGTCGCATCGCGCGGTCCATCCGGAATGCAGTGGAACAGGGTCAACTCGAAGACATCATCTCTTGACAGGTGAAGCCGGCAATGGCCAGTAGAAGACCGTTCGCCCTGCGTTCGGTTGTCGACCACTGAACCTGACCTGTACCGCACTCATCAATCGCCCAAGCCTCCCAGCAGGGGTGAACGTTGACCGCGCACACCCAGCGTCCACCGTAAGGTATCGACAATGCCCTTGGCTCGTTGGAACTTCATGAGCGCTCGATACTTGGCCTCCTTGGGACCGTTCTGCTTTCGGAGGTGGAATTTGGCTCGTTGAGTTTCCATCTCTTGTATGGCTTGCTCAAGCAAACGCTCGATATCGTCCCACGTGCGGTCGTAACTTGGCGAGTCCGGAATCCAAAGCTCGTCTCGTAGCATGGATGCTCAGGACGTCCCAAAGTCGCCGATCACATGAGCCTATTCTGTGGAATCTATAGAGGTTCCAACCGGCCTCAGCCATGGCTGAACGACGGTCAATCCTCGTTGTCGGCCAACGCATCGAGATCGGGTGCACTGGGCAATCCATCGTCGTCCGCAGTGTCCTCTGCATGTGCCGCGGCCCCACCGGTGGCGACAGCGTTGAGTTGAGCCTCCAATTCGGCGCGACGCGCTGCTCGTTCTTCGGCGGAGGGCAACGTGAATTCGGCCACCTTCATGATCGGATCTCCGGCAGAGAGTTCAGCGTTGTATTCCAGCATCTCACCGCCCTTGTTGACGATGATTTGGAACTTGGTCGGGTCGTTGCTCTTGCGCTTGTTGTGCTTTTTGTAATAGTGGACGTAGACTTGGTAGGTGCCTGCTGGTGCAGTTCCATCCTCCCAAAACACGTTTTCAACGGGTTTTCGGGTTTCCGCTTTGACATTGGCATCCACGTCAAGTTCGCCGCCGCAGGCGGACTTCTTGTTGCCCCCGTGGATGCGCTCACCGGAGGGGCACACAATGTGAAGGTCCAGGTCGTTGTAGTTGTTCCACATCAACGACACTTGAACATCGGACGATTGTGCGCCTTCACGCTCAAGACGGGCCTGAAGTTCGGAGATGGCCCGCTGTGCGGCCTGCTGCGATTCAATGTCCGCCTGCTCCTCAGCAGCGGCAATCTCGGCTTGGCGTTCTTCTTCGGCCTCTTTCAGTGCTCGCTGACGTTCTGCTTCCTCATCCGCCCGGTCGGGAACGTCCATGCCCGCATTCCGAAGTTGCTCTTCCAATTCCCTGCGGCGTGCTGCGCGCTCTTCGAGCGATGGGAGAATGAATTCCGTCACAAGCATGATCGGGTCGCCCATGGACAATTCGCCGTTGAATTCCTGAAGATCGCCGCCTTGGTTGGCGATGACTTGGAACTTGGTGGGGTCTTTGCTTCGACGCTTGTTGTGTTTCTTGTAGTAGTGGACGTAAACTTGGTACTTTCCAGCAGGGGCCGTGCCGTCCTCCCAAAAGACGTTCTCAACCGGTTTTCGGGTTTCAGCACGCACGTTGGCGTCGACGTCCAGTTCACCGCCGCAGGCCGATTTTTTGTTTCCACCGTGGATGCGCTCGCCGGATGGACAAACCACGTGGAGATCGAGGTCGTTGTAGTTGTTCCACATCAGGGAAATTTGGACTTCGGAGGATTTGGCACCCTCACGTTCGAGACGGGCTTGGAGTTCAGACATCGCCCGTTGGGCGGCTTGCCGGGATTCCAGAAGTTCCTCTTCACGTGCTGCCTCAATTTCTGCGAGGCGTTGTGCTTCCGCTGCAGCCAACTCAGCTTGTCGTTCCTGCTCCCGCTCCTCGGCGAGCCGGGCTTCCTCAGCTTCACGTTCCTGTTGGCGAAGTTCAGCTTCCATTTGTTGCTGCTTGAGCGCTTCCTCAGCCTCAGCGCTGCGACGAGCCTCTTCTTCAGCGCGACGCTGTCGCTCGGCTTCTTCTTCATTCAGTTGGGCTTCGCGGCGCTGGTTGAAGCGTGCTTCAGCCAACTCTCGGTCGCTTTGACTGGCGTTGCGAAGCATGTCTTGAACCAACGACAATTTCCGGTCAAGGTTTTTCTTGGCTTTACCGAAACCCATCCCGGAGTGTTGGCCCATCAGGCCCTCTGCTGACATGCCGCTTTGGATGTTGATGGAGGCCTCGCGGCGGACGAGAATGAACAGGAGACCCATGACGAAGGCCCCGCCCAAAGCGAAGGTCAGTACGTAATCGGCGGGGTCCATCAGCATGGCCATGCTGAACAACCACTTCAAACATACGACCGATTTCAACGCCTGCAACAAGGGGATTCTTACGGTGCGAGGTCCAGGCCGACCCATGCGTGAGGTCATGCTGGTGTGGGATGCAACAACCGACCCACTCGGCATCTTCCATGGCTTGACCGAGGCGTGTTCATCCATCAAGGTGCTCTGCCATTTGGAGATCGGCGAGACGGGTGTGCGGCAAATTTTGGAACCTGAATACCAGCCAGGCAAGGGCATCGACGATGTGGCAGCGCTGCCGTACTTCGATGTGGAATCGGTGTTCGAAAACAACACGCTCGTGGTCTGGAACAGTCATCCCTTGGTCAAGATGGCCACGGTTGCAGAAAACATACAGATTCTACCCCCCTATGAGTTGGCCGACGGTGAGGTCCGTATCACCGTGCGAGGACTGCCCGAAACCGTTGGCCAATTCGTCAGGATGTGTCGCCAGACCTTGCCTCCAAAACACATCAAGGTTCAGCGCATGGTTGAGAGCGGCGATGAGCTCGAAGATCGGTTGACAGCGCAGCAATTCGCCTGCTTCAAATCGGCTGCTGAGCACGGATATTATCAACAAAAGGAGGGCGTAACGCTTCAATTTCTGGCGGACCTTCAAGGCGTATCAAGGTCAACCCTCCAGGAGCACCTCAAGTCGGCTGAGCGGGCGATTCTCGAGCGAACGGCCCTCGACCTCATCAACGATGCATGAAGCAAACCTTTGATGGTGGCGAGGGATTCGAACCAACATGGCACCCGGCACCGCGCGTGAGAACAAGGCAACGCGACTCGAGCGGTTGCTGCCGGGGGGAAAGGGCGTGTGGATCCCCATCGACCACGGTGCCAGTGATTTCCCTTGCCCCGGACTTGAAGACCTTGAGCAGACGATTCGTGGATTGGTCGAAGCAGGTGTGAACGCCATTGTGGCTCAGAAGGGTGTGGTCGACCGCTACCACGCACTGTGCGAAGGCACCAACACCGCCATGGTCGTCCATTATTCGGTCTCCACGCGACACGCCGGCATCGATCAAAGCAACAAGGTCATCGTCGGCCACGCCGATGAAACCCTCACGAGGGGGGGCATCGCCGTGTCGAGTCAAGTCAACATGGGCTCTCCCAACGAAGCGAGCATGATCGAGCGAATGGGTGAATTGAACCGTCAAGCCCACCACCTTGACCTTCCCTCCTTTGGCATGGTGTACGCCAGAGGCGACGGGCTGAACCCCGTGGTCGGCGACGCCACCAACGGCCAAATCCACGCTGTCAGGCTCGCATTTGAGTTGGGATGCGACGCCGCCAAAACCACGTGGATTGACGACGATGCAGCCTTCGAAGCCATGACGGCTTGCGTGCCCATACCCGTGTTGGTGGCAGGAGGTCCTCGAACCGATGACACCCTCGAGGTGTTGACCCGGGTCGAGCAGGCCATGGCCTTGGGCGCTGGGGGCGTGTGCATGGGACGCCAGGTGTTTGCCCACCCGGACATGGTGAAGGTGGCCAAGTCGTTGATGAGCATCGTCCATGACGGGTGCAGTGCGATGGACGCCATGGCCCTCCACGGGTTGTGAAACGATGCAAATTTGGTTCGCAGGCTCCAGCGTGGCAGACATGCCGGAAGGCACAGACGCATTGTTCAGCGGTGATGCTTGTTCCGACGGTTACTGGCGAAAGGATGGCGTGCTGATGCTCGGTGACACCGTGGCCGGTGCAGCCCTGACCGTTGCAAGCGGCGATGCTCAAGCAAAAGGCATCGACACCATCGGTTTGGCCGATTGGTTGCTGGTGGACTTCACGGATTGGTCGATGATTCCGCTCGAGAACCTCATCGCGCATGCTGACGGAACGCCGACAAAAATCGCAGCGATCATCACCGCCCCCATGCAGGCGCAAGGTGCTGGGTTCGCCTTGCAAATCGGTGTTGACGCCCTCGTGGTGGGTGACGAACCAGCCCTTGTGGAGGCTGCTTTGAGCGTCAAAGCTCAACGGACCGAACGCGCAACGAGCGACGAACAGCCCGCCACCATGCACCAGCATGCGCCAGTCTTGCACCCGCTCGAGGTCACCGAGATCCAACCGGTGGGGATGGGCGATCGCTACTGCTTGGATTTCCTCAACCTCTTGGATCAAGGCGAGGGGGTTCTGGTTGGTTCCAGCGCACAAATGATGGCGTTGGTGCACAGCGAAACCTTGCCGTCTTCGTTTGTGCCGACCCGTCCGTTCCGCGTCAACGCTGGTTCGCCGCATGCCTACATCCTGATGGCTGACGGGCGCACAAAGTACCTCAGTGAACTGGCATCGGGTGACGCCGTGGCGGCCGTGAACACCGAGGGCGGCCTGCGACCGGTTGTTTTGGGCCGGATCAAGATTGAACTGCGCCCCATGCTCATGGTGTCGATGAAGCACGGCAAGAACAGTGAGGGAAAACCCTATCTCTCTCATATCCACCTCCAACAAGCGGAGACAGTGCGCCTCGTCGGCGCTCATCGCAAAGCAACCTCGGTCACGGACCTTCGCCCCGGCGACCGGGTCCTGGGGACGCTCAGCGATGGAGCACGGCACATTGGCGTGGCCGTCTCCAGTTCAATGGAGGAACGGTGAATGGCGGTCTTGGGCAAGGGCAGCGCACACGGCGCTTGCAGTTTGCTTCACGCCGCTGGGCTGGGCTATGGAGCCAGCGTGGCGTTGGACTTGCCCGTCACGGTTCGCTTACTGGACAAACCCAGCAAACGCGGGGCACCCGATGACCCCGATGGCCTTCTCCAAGCCGTCCTCGACACCTGGACGCAACACGGCATGGCCGTCCCTGGGGGGGCCAAGCCGGACCGGCTCCATTGGCGGGTCGACGCTTCGGTCCCCATGCGCCAGGGACTGAAATCATCCTCCGCCACCGCCGTGGCGGCCCTCCGCGCACTTTGCGATGCCACCGACACCGCCCTTGAGGAAGCCGAGTTGGTCGAACTGGCCGTGACCGCACAAATCCAAGCTGGTGTGACCATCACCGGTTCGGTGGGTGACACGTGGGCAGCCGCAACACCTGGGTGGAAACTGGTCGACGCACAAGCACCTGTCCGCGAAGGCGTCCTGTTGGAGGGCCACATGCCCGACATCGAGGCATGGGACGTCGCTTTGGTGCTTCGAGGTCAACGCGAGGCACGACCCACCCTCGAACAGTTCCAACCCCATGTCACGTCCTTCCAACAGGCCCTCCAATCCCTTCAGGAAGGGAACTTGCTGATGGCGATGACGTGGAACGGTCGCGGTGTAGCCGCCGCACTGGGGGACGTGGAGGGGCGGAAAATGGCCAACGACGCCTTCATGAACACGGCCCGTGCGGCGTTCATCACCGGTTCAGGCCCTGCCTTGGCCATCGTGCTTCCCAAAAACCAGCCCCAAGCCTTGACACGCATTCAACAGTGGTTTGAATCGCGTTACAAGAACATTGAATTCCTTCTCACGTCGTTCCTCGAGCCGTCCAGCGATGCCCCAACAACGTGAACATGTTCTTGAAGGCCGGTGGGCAGGGGGATTTGAACCGCCATGAACATGCGTTTGGGCGAACAGGTGCAACTCACCCTGTACGGGTCGAGCCACGGCCCTCACGTGGGTGCGACCTTGACCGGCGTGCCGGAAGGGCTTGTCGTTGACCACACGGCCATCGCCCGTGCCATGGAACAACGACGCCCGGGGGGAACATACAGCAGTCAGCGTCGTGAAGCCGATGAGGTGGAATGGTTGTCCGGAATTTCAGGGGGACGGACCACCGGCGAGACGCTCGAATGCCAGATTCGCAACAACGACGTCCGTTCATCGGACTACGGGTTCTTGCCCGACCATCCTCGGCCAGGGCATCAGGATCTCGTGATGATGGTGAAGACAAACGGTGCGGCAGATCTGCGAGGCGGGGGCACCTCGAGCGCTCGCATGACCGCACCGTTGGTCGCCATGGCCGCCCTGTTGCGCCCTTGGTTGGCTCGGCACGGTGTCCAGTTGATGGCACATGTTGGCAACATCGGAGGCATTGAAGCCGCTCCGTTGGAGTCAAGCGCACCCGATGACCTCAGCGACACCTGTCAATTGCTCCGCTGCCGGGATCCAGAAGCCGCCGAACGAATGGCAGCGTTGATCGACAACACACGACGCGAACGCGATTCATTGGGATCTCGGGTTGACATGATCATCACGGGCTTACCCATGGGCGTGGGTGAACCTTGGTTCGACGGGCTGGAACCGGCCTTGGCCAGAGCACTCATGGCCGTGCCTGCTGCTCGTGCCGTCGAATTTGGCCGAGGTACCCGAGTGATTCACATGAAGGGCAGCGAACACAACGACCTGTGGGGCGGGACGCCCGATGCACCTGTTTTGCAAGGCGAACATCCAGATGGAGCGTTGGCGGGCATGGCATCTGGAGCCCCACTTCGTGTTTCCGTGAGCCTCAAACCCCCTTCGAGCATTCCCCAAGAACAACGAACGCTGAACCTGCGAACCGGTCAGCCTGAGCCGTTGCTCGTCAAAGGGAGGCATGACCCCGTCCTCGCCCCGCGCGGTGTCGCTGTCGTGGAGGCCATGGCTGTGATCGTCCTGACCGATTTGATGGTTCGTGGAAACCACTTGGAGGCATGACGGTGGAGGTGCACAAATTCGGCGGTTCGTGCCTTCGGGATTCCAGCGATTTGGATCGCATCGCAGATGCGCTCGGTTTGGTTGAGGAACCCGTGGTCGTCGTCGTATCGGCCTTGTGGGGCACCACCGATCGGTTGATGCGAGCCGCAAAAGAACCCCGCTACGCAGGGCGCTTGGTGAACGATTTGGCATCGCAACACCTTAGATTTGCACCGACGATTGTCAAGGACCAGGCGTACGAGCGGTTTCAACGGGTCTTGCTCGGGATTGAAGATGCCTTGTCGAGGCTGGCCACCGATCGAAGCGACCGGTCGGCTCGAAATCGACTCCTGGCCGCCGGCGAACGGCTTTCAGCGCTGGTGGTGGCGCACCATCTCAAAGTCAAGGGTCTCGATGCACACGCCGTCGGTGCCGAAGACATCGGATTGAAGTTGAACGGGACCAACATTGCTGACCGTGTTGATCTTGAATCATCCGCTTCTCGACTTGACACCGTTGCCCTATCGGGCCTGCCTGTGGTCACAGGGTGGTTCGGAGAAGGGGCCGATGGTCAATTGGCGTTGCTCGGAAGAGGTGGCAGCGACCACACGGCCACGGCCTTGGCAGCCCTGCTTGAGGCGTCCAAAGTCGTGCTGTGGAAGGACGTGGACGGCATCCATCCGTTGAACCCAAGGTGGGGCATCACCACACAGCCCGTGCCGTACCTTGGCTACAGCCAAGCGATTGAATTCGCCAACGCCGATGCAACCGTGCTGCATCCGGCGACCGTTGAACCCGTGTTGAAATTGGGCATTCCCATCGAAATACGGCATCTCAACGGACGCCATGCCAAGGCCAGCACCGTCATCGGGCCCGATGTTGTGGGCGTGAGCGGCATTCGAGCCGTGTCGGTCCAACAAAAGGTGGCCAGGGTTCGCACCTCGATGGCGTACATTCATGATTCACAACGCGTGCTGAGTAAGGTTCTAAGCGCTTTTTCGGAGAAGTCCATCCGCCTTCATACCTATCAAATCGGCGATCAATTGTGGGAATTCATCGTGCCCCAACACGAAGTCCATCGGGTGAGAACGGTGTTCAAGGATGCGGGTTTGGAAGCCACCCATGATTTTTTTTCAGCCCTCATCACCGTGATCGGTTGCGGCGAGAACATGGCGAATGAACTGGATGATAACGTCCTCATGGCATGGAGCGATGAGCCGATGTATGTGACCCAGTCCACCTCCCATCTGTTGACACAGCGGGACGACATCTCGTCGTTGATGGAGGAAGTGTTTCACCACCTGCCGGTGAACCGACCGATGTGAGTTCACTCGGCGCGACGCTCACGGAACCGTTGGAGGTGGGTCGGGAGGTTCAGTCCGAACAGGACACCAACCACGATGAAGACAAACAAGGTACCCATGGCCACGCCGTACACCGAAGTCAATTCAACCGATTCCCGCATTCGGGTGGCGGTGTCTTCAGAAAACAAACCAACAAACCAAGGCAGGATGGTGTTGGCGGAGAGCACAAACCAAGCCAGTGCGGTTGCGACCAGGGGATTGAGGATCAACGAGCGGTGGTATTTTGAGACAATTTTCTTCGGGTTCATCACGTAGACTTCATTGGTCCGGATGCTGGTGTCGAGCATGGAATAACGAATCACGCCGTTGCTGAGCTCGAAATACATGATGAGGAGCACGGAATAGACCACCACCAGAACCGCCAACATGCCGGGGTTGTCCTGAAGCCCGAGGACGTCGCTTGAGAGCGACGTTTTGGAGGAGGCAAAGCGAAGAATGGCGAGGATGAACAACAAGTTGCTGACCAACGACAGCCTCGCATCGCGCTTGAGGGTGCCCATGAACCCGCACACCGTTGCACCGGCAATGACCACCAACTGCACAAGGTTGGCGAAACCAAGGCTTCCGGTCATGATGTACCACATCGTTCCCTCAGGGGGTGAAATGAGGTAAGTCAGAAGCGCCAGCGCAACCAACACACCGTAAACGGCGATTTGCAGGTTTTGCACCATCTTGTCGGGAGGCAGGAATTTCATCTTGGGAACCAATGGACCCCCAAGGAGGCTCTCGATGAACGACGGGATCACAACCTCGGGGATGGCATCGTCAGGAATCGCACTGCCCGAACCGATTTGACCGGCGGCCTTTTTCCTTGAAGGTGCTGAAGAGCGAACGACCTTACCGTCGTACAAGTGGGACGTGTCTCCGGATGGCTTGCTGACCGTCATCACCGTTCACCTCAGAATCCTCGTGCCCCTGCAAGGGCGGTGGACAGAAGCATGTCGGGCTCCCAATCCATGATGTTCACACCCAACCCGCGCAATTCGCCGATGAGCACGTCGCGTTCGGTCTTCATGATCTCGTAACCGGTGCGGTCCAAGCGCTTGGCATCGAATTCAAACTCCAACGAAGAAGGCGAAAGCACCGTGACGTCGAAATCTCGAGCCCGGAAGTCCCGGAGCGCGTTGACGATGGTGGGGTCTTCCTCCAGATTGGAAAGGAAGATGATCGGGCTCCCTTTGTTGATGTGAGGCAAGATCCGGTTGACCACCACTTGAAGCGGAATGTTGCCTCGAGCAACGGCACCGGCCAACTTGGTCAAAATCACATAAAGCTGTTTCTTTCCGGTGTCGCGGTCCACACTCACGACTTCGTCGCCGTAAACGATGACACCCACCGAGTCCCGGCGTCCGAGGAAGTACTTTGCCAGGGAGGCAGCGGCTCGTGTGGAGTACACCAATGCGTTGCGAGAAACCGGCCCGGTCTCGGCGACCGCACGTGAATCAACGATGATGATGATGTCCGACACAGCGTCGCGCTCCCTCTCGTTGACCATGAGTTTGCCCGAACGAGCGTAGGCGGACCAGTTGATGGCTCGGAAGGAATCCCCTTCGAAGTACTCACGGAGGGAGTAGAATTCCGAACCAGGACCGGGTTGCCGGATGTTGACCGCACCGGTGAAGATTTTGGGGACCCGGGATTTCACGAAGGTCTCTTTCAAATCCTCCATCTTGGGGAACACAAGGAAATCGTTGTAGACATGCAATTCCTTTTCCTTGTGGAACAACCCAAAGGCATCCTGAATGCGAACCGTCACGGGACCGAGGCTGTAGAACCCGCGGAGCGGGCATTCAACGGTGTACTCGATGTAGGTCTCTCGTCGAGGCCCAAGCTCCATGAGGATGTAGTTGGCACCCTCCTTGATGCGCATGACCTCAGGGACACGGTCGCGAACCTCCAAAATCTTGGGAAGGGACGATGTGTTTTGCATTCTCAGCGTGACGTTCAATTCGCCGTCTTCGAACATTCGAGCGCTGGAGAGTTTGCGCATGGCAACCACGTTGCCCAATGCAACCCCCTCTTCTCCAGCCCACTCCTCTGCCCGACGACCGCTGGCAGCGACGTCAGCGTGGTTGCCCATGAGGGCAGCCCAGGTCAAGAACACAAAGATCACCACGGCAATGGTGACCAACTGGGAGTTACGCAAGGTCAAGCCCAGCAGATACATGGCAACGGCGAGGCTGCCCAGCATGGCTGACTTGCGGCTCCACATCTTCACTCACCTCAATCGGTTCCTTGCTCACCGCTCAAACGGTGGGGACAGGGACTTCGCGGAGAATCGACTGGATCACTTCACCGGGTTCGAGGCCCTTGATTTGGTGCTCGGGCTTCAGGATGATTCGGTGGGCGATGGACAGCTCAGCGATGGCCTTGACGTCATCGGGCGTCACAAAGTCCCGACCGCGAAGCGCTGCAGCGGCACGGGCCGTCTTGAGCAGGGCTTGCGAACCACGAGGCGACGAGCCGACGAGAACCCGGGGGTCCTCACGGGTTCGGGACACGATCTCAACCATGTACATGCGAAGGGCTGGGTCGACGTAGACATCTTCACAGGCTTGTTGCATGGCAATCACACGGGCTGGGTCGGTGATGACATCGACGTCCACCGCGTCCTTACCGCGGTTGATACGGCGGGCGAGGATTTCGTCCTCGTCAGCGCGGTCCGGATAGCCGACGGACATCTTGAACATGAAACGGTCAAGTTGTGCTTCGGGAAGCGGGTAAGTTCCTTCCTGCTCCACAGGGTTTTGCGTGGCCATAACGATGAACGGGGCCGGCAACTTGTGGGTCACGGTACCGATGGTCACCTGCTTTTCCTGCATGGCTTCAAGCAGTGCAGCTTGTGTCTTGGGCGGAGCACGGTTGATTTCGTCAGCCAGGAGCAGGTTGCAGAACAAGGGACCGGGCTTGAACGTGAACTCACCCTTCTTGGCGTCGTAGATGTTGGTGCCGGTGATGTCAGCGGGCAGCAAGTCGGGCGTGAACTGAACACGCTTGAAGTCACAACCCAACGCATCGGCGAAGGTGTTGGTCATCAGCGTCTTGGCCAGACCGGGGTAATCCTCGAAGAGGAGGTTGCCGTTGGACAAGATGTTGATCAACACGTTGTCGATCACGTGGGATTTACCAATGATGACCTTCTGGACTTCGGCCGAAATCGCTTGAGCGATGGCACCGACGGCCTTGAGGCGCTCTCGGACTTCGGGGGTGCTTTGGTGCTTCGGCTGTGCCGGAGCGGCCGGTGCTGCGGGCGCAACAGGTGCGGCTGGCGCTGCGGGGGCAGCGGGTGGGGCCGGAGCTGCTGGCGCTGCAGGTGCTGGCGCGGGCGGGGCTGCTGGGGGTGCTGGGGGTTGCATGTCTTTTCCTCCTTGTTTCAATTGCCCCAACGACGAATGTGCGGAATCAACTCGCGCAGTTCTTCGTTGGAGTAGGTGCGGTTGGCGCTCACGAGCTCAACCAGCCGGGGTTCGCGGACCATTTGCATGATCTCGGCAGGGGACTTGCGGGCGAATTCTTCCCGGGTCAAGTCGTTGAATTGACGCACCTTGGAGAGGAAGGCCTCTCGGGTGCGCCGGTGGTACTGAGAGGGGTCAACCTTGGTGGGACGCTCTCGGAACCGAGTCAAATCGAAGACGTGGCGCCAGTTTTCCTTTTCTGGAACCACCATGATGGCGATGGCAAGCAACGCAAACAAATTGAGAATGATGAGCCACTTGAGCACGACGTCGCTGGTCAACAGGACGATGGCGCCCATCGCTTCGGTGAACGGCATGGACAGGCTGCTCGAAATGTGACGGCTTTCATCGAACACCACGTTGTAGTTGTCCGTGAATCGGGTGATGGTGGTGCTGATGTCGGTGTTGTCCAGTTCCATCATGTCCGCCACCAGGGCCGTGAAGAACAGCTCGTTTCCGTGCCAGGTGGTGTCGCCCAATCCGTTGTTCAGTCCTTCCGAGTCGGTGTCCCAACACATGTGGCCGTTGCTGGTGTAGATCTGACCGCACTGCTGCTTCCCGGTGGCGGCAGCCTCGGTTTCGTCCCAGAGGTGGTTGGCCAACACGGAGTGGTCGGACACGAACACGATGCTGCCGGTGACGGACACTTCACCGTATTCGCCGCCGTTGGAGGGCGATTGCTCGTCGAGCGCTGTTTGCCCAGGGTAATCGATGCGGACGATCAAACCGGTTTCGCCTTCACCCAACGTGGGGTTGTCTTCGCCACGACCGACGTCGATGGCGGCCGAGGTTGATGCCGAAGCGAGGACGTGAACTTCCCGTCCGGTCTCGGCTTGGTCGTCAAGCACCTGAATGGCGGTGGGTCGGTGGAACAGCACCGGCATGCGGCAGTTGTCGACCGTGCCGGCGTCAACATCCGCCTGCTGGCAGGGCACGGCTTTTTCCTCGCCCATTTGGTCAACGCCACGCACAACACTCGCCACCGACCAGATTTTACGGGTGTCAGGCTCGATGCGCTCACCGTCGTTGGGGTTGACGACCTCGTAATAGCGACCGGTGGCAATGTCGTCTCGAACCACGTCGCCAAAGAACTTGACACCGAACTCTTCAGCCACCAACTGTGCGTTGGTTGAGTTTGAGGCCAGGATGACCTTGCCGCCGCGTTCAGTGACAAAACTGTGGATGGCTGCTGCTTCAGCAGCGTCGAACGGTTTCTCGGGAGCTGCGATGACGAGCAAGGTGCGGTGAGGGTCTTGCCAATCGTTGACCAACATGGGCGTGGACATCGTGTTGGCGATGTTGTAATCGCCCAAACTGTCCCTCATCAACGTGAGTTGTTGTTCTTGAAACTCATCGCTGTTTTCATAGGGTGAAAACACCGTGGTCTTTCCAGAGGATACGATGGCGATCAAAGCCGTGGAGAGCGTGACGGAAATGGCCAATCCAATCATGAGCCACGCTTCGAGGCTCAAACTGGATTTCTCACCTTCTGCCAAATCCGTTCCCTCCAATCATCGTGACGTCCACGAGGTCTGCATTCGTCGGAGTTTCGTTCCACTCATAATGGTTGCTCACCTCTGCTCAAGGTGGGAAATCCCATGCAAGTCCTTAAAGCACATGAAAACCTATGTTTTCACCTATGTTTCGGGGTTGGATGGCGAGATGGATCCCGACCATCAGTCCCGTCGTGGACGCCACACCATCGTGGCGAGCAGCACGAAGGCAAGTTCTCCTGCGCCCAACCATGGCAGCGGATTGGTGTCCACAGGCTGGCCCAATTCCTCATCCGAGCCCCCATCGTCGGGCCCAGGCACGTCCTCATCCGCTTCAGGAGCCACCACGGCCACATCGAGGGTGTCCGACCTGGAACCTGCATCGCCTTCTGAACCAATGGAAACGGTGACTTCGCACGTGCGCTCCTGATGGCTGGAGGTGGCTTCGAGCCGGAGGGTGAACATCACACCTTCCCCGTTGCTTGCCGTGACAGGTACGATCACATCCTCCACCTCGTCCAACCCGAGCACGGACAGATGTGGGCAGCTACGGACAGTGGCTTGGCCCACGGTGATGGCATCTTGCGTGTTGCCGTAGTTGAACACCGTGAGGTCAAACTCCACCCATGACCCTGCAAACAAGGTGTTCGATGGTGGCGTCAGTTCGGGCGTGAGCATGTACACCCGAGGAACACCAATGTCCCCGTCAATCTCTTGGTTGCTCACGGTGGCTTCGCCAATGCGCTCCTCGGCAACGATGATCAGTTCAACCTTGGAGGATGGAGAAAACGCTCGAACGTCTTCGGCATCACCGCCGGTGATGGTGATCGTGAAGGTGTCGTTGGTTGAAGCGGGCACAGCAATGCTGTCGGGCCCGTCGAATTCAAACGGCGCCGTGTCATCGTAATCGTAGGTGAGCTGAAGGTTCAATTCATTGGAGCGTTCGTTGTTGACAAACACGACCAGTTCTCCGTTCACATCCCAGTCGTCGTCCAAATCCACACGATAGGTGGTGTCCATGTCCGTGGCCCACCCCAGTTCCCAGGATGGCGGTTCAATTTGGGCTGTTGCGGCAGGGAGCATCGGAACCAGCAGCACCAACAGCACCACAATGGCACGGTTCATGCATTCACCTCAATTCGCCCAAGGCTTGGAGTGCTCGCTTGGTCAACACCCTGACCATTTTCTTCCTGTACGCTGGCGGGAGTGCGGTGTTGTTGACCGGCTTCACCGATTTTTGAACCGCTTGAGCGAGGGATTTGACATCCACCGACCCATCGTTGGCCTCCAAGTGCGCCGTAATGACCTCAGAATGGAGTTTCGGAATGGACTCCAACGCGGTGCTGGCCACGCGCAAACTGCCAACGTCGCCCGGGATCCACGAAGCAGCGACGCCGGCTTCGGGGAAATCCCACGATTCACGGACCCGAAGTTTTTGATAGGCACCCACCCGATCGGAGGCCGCTTCCGGCAGTTCCACACGGAGCAAAAATTCACCCGGTAGCAGCACGTTCTTCTTCATGCCGTCGAGTTCAAAAAATTCTGTGAGCGGCAGGGTTCGTTCCCCTGCAGGCCCAACCAAGACGACGGAGGCCTCCAGTGCCATGAAATTGGGGGCGAGGTCGCCTTGGTACGTCGCCACGCACAACGTGTTCTGGTTCGGTATGACACGGCAATCGGCGCCGGTTCCGCAATCGGCTTTGTGGCACCAATCGATGGACCTGCGCCAATCCTCACTTTGGTTGTACCAAAAGCATCGTGTGTCCAGGCACAAGTTTCCACCCACCGTAGCGCTTTTGCGAATCAATGAAGAAGCAATCTTGGAAGCAGCTTCCACGAGGAGCGGGTGAGCTTCGGGCGATTGAATCAACGCATCAAGCGTCACCGTGCAGCCAATGGACGTCGAGGACATGCTGCCCGCCTCTGGTATGCCTGCGAGCGAAATCACGTGCGGTTTCGTGTTGATGCGCCACTTGTAGTTCGGCAGGACGTCCGTCCCACCGGCCACCCAATCGAAACCTTCGCCGGCTTCCATCAATTGTGCAGCGAGCGCCACGGCTTCTTCGACCGAATTCGGATGATGAAGTTCGAACGGGGGCATCAACATCAGGCGCCACCTCCCATGTGCCGTTGTTCCTTCTTCAGCCAAGCACGGCCAGCAAACCCGAGTTCAGCCAGTTGTTCCGGCAATGGTTCATCAGCGTCTCGCCAGCCTTCGACCTGGTCTTCGAGTGGAACGTTCGGGTCAAAGCCGAAAAGGACACCGTTCACGTAGGCCGAGGTGTCCTCAGAGCGTTGACGCAATCGGTCACGCTCACGGTGAAGGGTGGCCCGTTCAACCAGTTTGGGCTGAAGCGGTCCATGGGTCAAACGGGGGCATGGAAGGTCTTCCGGATCGTCGATTTGACCCGCTTTCATCGCTTTTTCAAGGCCCTTGAACACCACGTCGGGCGTCAACGGCAGATCCCTCAGCCGAACGCCAACGGCGTCGTACACCGCATTGACCACGGCGGGAAGGATGGGCAGAAGCGGACCTTCACCGGCCTCCTTGGCTCCAAATGGACCCTCAGGGTCGCTGGATTCGACAATGATCGGTTCCACGTGAGGCATCTCGTGAACAGAGGGAATCTTGTATTCGAGGAGGTTGGCGTTCTGAAGGTGACCCGTTCGTCCGTACACCATCTTCTCGGAGATCACCTGTCCCAACCCCATGTGGCACGAACCGATGATCTGTCCCTTGACGGCCAAAGGATTCAGGGCTTTTCCGCAATCGTGTGCTGCCCAAACGTTCGTGCATGACACCCGCCCGGTTTCGACGTCCACATCAACCTCTGCAACGTAGGCAGAGAAGGAGTACGCTGGAGCCAAGCCGGCGGCAGCACCCTTGTGCACACCGCCCATCGGTGGAGAGCGGTAGGCGCCGCGAGCGATCAGCGCACCGGTGTCCTCCTGGGCCTTGTGAAGCGCCTGAAGATAGGACACGCCAATGGCAGGGTCGTGTTTGTAGTAGATGCGTCGGTCGTTGAGCACGAGGACGTTGGGGTGGTAACCCAACATCTCCCAAGCGGCCTTGAGCAGCTGGTCGCGAATGCCAATGGCCGCTCGGATGGCGGCGTTGGCGTTCATGAACGTCACGCGACTGGAGTACGACCCAAGATCGACGGGGCTGGTGTCGCTTTCGTGACTTCGAACGTGAATCATCTCCACGGGCAGCGCCAAGACCTCAGCCACGACCTGTGCCACCGCCGTGGTGGACCCTTGCCCGATGTCGGCAGCGCCGGTGTGAACCGTAACACCACCGTCCATGTCAACTTGGATGTGGACCGTGGCGTGCGGGAAATTCTTCGGGTCCCAATGGATGGGCAACCCCGAACCCGAGATGAAGAAACCGCAACCGATGCCGATGCCCTTTCCAAGCGGGAGTTGGCGGAATTTGTTGTCCCAATCCGACCCCTCTCGGACTTTCTCGAGGGCTTCACGCATGCCGTTGGAGGTGATGCGGAAACCGCTGATGGTGCGGCTGTGAGGTGGAAGCAGGTTGGCAAGACGGAGGTCGATCGGGTCGACGGCGAGCTGCTCCGCCATTTCGTCCAAGCCGACCTCAACGGCGCAGCGCGTGTTGACGGCCCCATGCCCTCGCATGGCCCCCGAAGCCGGCTTGTTGGTCCACACACGGGCGCCCGTGTAGTGGAACGAACCGAGTTCGTAAGGGGCGGTGGCCAGCACGCCGTTGTAGTAGGAGGTCACGTGCCCGAAGGAGGCGAAACCTCCACCGTCGATGAGCGCGTCAATGTCAAAGCCAGAGATTCGGCCTTCGCCATCGGCGGTCATCTTGACGTCGATGTGGCTGGGGTGGCGCCCACGGTTGATCCAATACACTTCTTCCCGGTCAAAGGTGATGCGCACCGGCTTACCAGCTTGCCGAGCCAGCAACGCCGCACACATTTCGTGAGGGAACGGATCGGATTTGCCACCGAATCCGCCGCCGACAAAGGTGCGAACGACGTTGATTTGGTGCATCGGGACATCGAGGACGGTGGACAACGCCCGGTGGGTGTAATGCGGCACCTGCTGAGGGGTGTACAACTGCAAGCGCCCGTTGGGGTCCCAATGCGCCACGACAGCATGGGGTTCGGTGAACCCGTGGTGAACCCCTTCCATGGTCCAAGAACCGTGCGAAGATGCGGTCGGTTTGTCGACCAGCGAGCGGTCACCGAACTCCTGGAACACACGCTTTTGCACGTTGGTTCGTGAAAGGTGGTACTTGCCCCGCCAATGGATGGGCTCGTCGACATCCTCCAGACCCATTTTGGGGTCAAACACCGGCTCAAGGACCTCCCATTCAATGTCAAACAGCGACAGGGCTTCAATCGCCGTGGCTTCGTCAACGGCTGCAACGCAAGCCACCAAATCTCCAACGTGGCGGACCTTCTCGACCGCCATGGCGTGCTCGTCCTTGGTGACGGGCAGCACGCCGAAACGGTTGGGAGCGTCCTTACCGGTAGCAACGGCCACGACGCCCGGCAGTGCCTCCACCCGGCTGGTGTCGATGGATTTGATTCGAGCGTAGTGATGGGGCGAACGAAGGATTTTGCCGATGAGTTCGCCGGGAAGGCGGACGTCATCACCGTACCAAGCCTGTCCGGTCACCTTTGCGTTGGAGTCCACCAGCGCCATCGGTTTGCCAACTGTGGTTCCGGTTCGGTCTCGGTCATGGATGTGGTCGCCGGCTGGCTTGGGTTCTCGCCCGCCCACGGTTTCGGGAATGAAGGCCAGATCACGGGGCGCCATGGTCGGGCGTGAACCCCCGGAGCCGGGCGGTGGAAACGCCTGTTTACCTGCCACACGCTTACCGTCACGCCTAACCTCACCACTCGAGGCACCGGGTTGTTGTTTGTATCCGCCCATGGTGATCACTTCGCATGGCCCGGAGGCATGGTTGGTTCTTCCGGCCCGCTGGGGTGCGGATCGGGATGGGGCGAACTGGCGGGTGCAGGCGATTCGGATTCGCCGCGATGAAGAGCGGCGGCTGCCTCAACAGCGTCGATGATCTGCTGATAACCGGTGCATCGGCAGAGGTTGCCTTCGATGGCTTCAGCGATGTCATCACGGGACGGATGGGGATTGCGGTCGAGGAGTGCCTGCGAGCTGATGAGGAAGCCTGGGGTGCAAAAACCGCATTGCGAGCCACCGTGCGTAGCGAAACAGGTCTGAATGGGCGCCAGATGGGCCCCGTCGGAGAGGCCTTCCACCGTGGTGATGGACGCACCCTCAACTTGACCGGCGAACGTGAGGCACGACAGCACCGGTGTGCCGTCGACCATCACAGCGCAACATCCACACGTGCCAAGGTCGCATCCGCGCTTCACGCCCAACGTGCCCACCTTGTCGCGCAGGACATCGAGCAGCACCGCGTTGGACGGTGCCAGCACTTCCACCGCTTGGCCGTTAACCTGTGCAGTCCACCGTTGACCCGGAGGCGAGGGAACCATCGTCACGTGCTCGGAGCCCACCATGATGCAACCTGTAGAGCGGTAGGTCATGTATTCTTTGTTGACAGAGGTTGAACCAACACCACCATGGGTGCACAACGGTCATTCCGATTCATGCGCCAAAATCATCTCCGACTCCCGTTCTTCAATGGCATTTCGCAACACCAGGCCGTGGTACACGCGCAGCTTTCGTTCCCGGACCAAGCGGTTCACGATGCGTTCCAACCCAGCGAGTTCAACCTTGCTTTCCGCTTGACGAATGAGCCCCAGACAACGGCGATGTTCGCGACGACGAAGGCAACGACACCGGCGTCAGCCTCACCAGTTACGCGTTCATGAAAGGGCACGAAGCCGGCAATGCGCTGGGCATCGACACACCCGGCACCTTGGTGTTCGTGAACGCTGACGGTGCGGTCACGGCGACGCACGAAGGGCGCATCGATTCCACGCAACTGATCCTCGATTATTGGAACCAAGCCCAAGGTGCTTGAGTCAGCAAGCGTGCGGGTCGTTGAACCATCAGTTCTTCAATTCAGCCTCGGCTTGGTCGACCACGGCATCGATGTCCTCATCGGGAGCACCCCATCGGATCGATTCAACCTCCACGGCACCCTCGGCGCGGTTGATGAGCACCACGCCGCCGAGCAACAGCGCCACCAGGACGAACCCAGCAGCGGGCAACACCCAACCGGCAAGGGTGCTCAAACCGCCTTCGCTTTCCCCGAAGGTCTTGGCGTTGGCGGTGTCCATGAGCATGACGTTGACGGCGACGACCGAGGTCGCGCTGTGTCCGCCACTCTCGTTGGCCGTCAAGCCCCGCAAGGAGATGGTGTGGTTGCCATCCACTTGAATGCCGGGTAGATGCTCCAACTGATGAACCATGGTGGTGAGGTCCAACACGGCTCGACGGTCGCCTTCATCGAAGGTGTGGAGGTTGGCCCAGTCGTCTCGGAGATGGTTGCTTCGCCATTGAACCGTGTCAAGGCTCCCTTGAATGTCAAACACGAGCTCGTCGCCGGGGCTCAGGTGAATCCGGTTGTCCTCACCGATGTCGGTCATCAGGGTCAAGGTGCTCGAGGTGTCCAGTTGGTAGTCGCGCTGGGCAGCCTCCATGACCGCTGCCAAGGCCTCCACGTGACCGTGACCGTAGACGTTGTTTTGCCGGTTTTTGGGGATGAGGTCTTCAGCACAGGGTTCGTTGGACGCCATGTAATGGCATTGCCGATAGGTGGCTGTTTCTTGGAGGATGTTGCGAACATCGAACGGTGAGAGGTCGGGGTTCGCTTGGAGCATCAGCGCCACCGTACCGGCGGTACCCGGCGTGGCCATGCTTGTACCGCTGAAGGCGACGTAGCCGTCGCCCGTGTTGTGAGCCACGGACATGACGTCCGAGCCAACGAACGCCACATTGGGTTTGATGCGACCTTCTTCGGTCGGGCCTTGGCTGCTGTAGATGGCGATGCTGGTGTCTTTGTCGAGCGCACCCACCGTGATGACGTCCTCGGCAGAACCGGGCGTCCCGATTTGAGCGGAAACGGCGTTGTTGCCAGCAGCGATGAGCATCGTGATGCCCGCACGAACCATCTCGTTCGACATCCGGTTCACGCTGTCCTCTTCCGAGGAGGTCCACTCGATGGCGCCGGGGCCGCCCAAACTCATGGAAGCGGCACGGATGTTGAATTCGTAGCGCTTGTCCACCGTCCACTGCATGCCGGCCATCACCACGGCAAAACTGCCCGAGCCGCCGGCGTCCAGCACCTTCACGCCCACCAGGAAGGCACCGGGTGCCATGCCGGGGTGTTCGTAGGTGGGTGCACCGGTGCCGGCCACCGTGCCCGCACAGTGGGAGCCGTGCCCTTGATCGTCGTAAGGGAAGACTTCGGTGCCGTTGGTCTTGTCGGGGTTGTTGACGGGGTCGTAGAAGCCGATGACCTTCGGATCGTTGGTGCTGTCATCGTCGTCCATGTCGTCCAGACCCACGTGCATGCCATCGATGCCGGTGTCGATGACCGCCACGGTCACACCGGAGCCGTCGTAGCCGGTTTGCGCCCGAGCGACATCCACCTCGTGAACGACCGCTGCATCGCCGTTTTGAGCTTCAAGGATGCCGTCCAATTCGAGCATCACCACACCGGGAAGCGTGGTGGTTTCGAGGATCATGTTGTGGGGAATGCGACCGGCGACGGCGTCGATGAGCGGCAGGTCCCACGCGTGGACGTAACCGACTTCACGCTCGAGCATGGCCACGTCGGCTTCGGTTGGCGTGTGGTCAAAGTCAACGATGATGGGGAGGGTGTTGGCTCCGTCAAGGAACAACGGGTGGTCGTGAAACTTCTCCACCATGTCACCAATGCCGTTCTTGTTGGTGTCGACGGTGGTCTCGACCCACCAACCGTCTTCGCTGGCAGCCTGACCAACGTGTTCGGGGGATACAGGCATGGCGGCTGCCATCATGGGCAACAACAACAATCCCAAGCAGACAAGACTGATGGTTTTCCTCAACGACACGGTTTCACCCAGCCACGCCCAACCAGAGCGAGGCTTTCAATGCATTGCCGATGCGAGCCAAACGGACCACGAGGCCCCCATTCAAGTGCGAATCCGGCTGAACAATTATAACATCATCCGGCGATTGAACACCGAGCATCATGCCTGCGCCACGACGACCCGGACTTCTGCAGCAAACCGTGCCGGCCAACTCGGTCTACACCACGCCTGGAGCGCTGGTGGACGGCGCCCCCTCCAACACTCGCCCCGTCACCATGGCCCGCCCTGGGGCGCCGGTCTCGCAGCACGAGATGGACATGATGAAGGTCTCGCAGACCGTCATGATGGCGTTCGGGTTCCTCACCATTTGGGGCGGTGTGTTCATCATTGCCTACGACGAAAACGCCACCAACACCAACATGCTGGTGGTCTTCCTCGCCGGTTTGGCCTCCTTTGCCGCCACCATGGGTGTGATCGAGACCCAGAGCCGAAAAAACGGCGGTCAGCTCTACGACCTGCACAACTACTTCCTCGGCATCGCCTTCTTTTTCTCCACCATTGCCGCGATGTGGGGCGCACGGTACGCCATGGCCTTCGCCACCGGAACGTTGGAGATGTCGTTGTTTGGCGACCCAAACGCATACGCCAACAGCGACTGGGCCCCCAATGCAACCGGCATTTACGTCCAGACATTGGCGGTTGTGGGCGTCAGCGCACTCCATCTCCAGTTGCTGAACCGTTACGAGGGAGAGAAGTCGTTTGGCTACGGCGTCGCCACCTACGCCCCGATGGTCGTCCTCCTGGGCGGCGTTGGACCATGGATTCGATGGTCAGAGAACGTGGTGAGCTACGAACTCGGCATCAGCATGCTCGTGTTGACCGTGCTGGCGATGGAGATGGCCGTTCGCTCCAACCGATCGATGAACTTCACCATCGTGGCCTTCGTGGCTGGCTTGATGCCTGCGTTGTATGAGGTGCTCAACACCAACGCCCCCCCGGGTGGCGAAGGCGGAGCGCTGTCGCTGATGGTGTTCATCGTTGCCCTGCAAGGGTACTACGCCTCCCGGGAAGACCTCAGCAAAGAGGTGATGGAACGGGCGTCGGGTTTCCTCATTGCTCAGGCGGTGCTCGTCATCTTTTTGACACGGGGCATGGATCTCAACCTCATTCTTGGCCCCCTGAACGTGGTTGAACAGCCGGAACTCCAGCCTTTCCTCTCCATACCCGTCATGCTGTGGTGCACCGTCCTGTTGGCGTATTTCCCCGCAGTGCTCGCCAACCGAGTTCCCTGGATGCCCGTTGGCTTGGCCGTTGCCTTGCCCTTGATGCCGATGGACGAATCCACCGTCCCGTGGGCCCTCGCTGCTGCCATGATCCCCTACATGGTGTTCATCTCCAAGGTCGCCCGACCCTGGGTCGTCAACACCACCCTCGTCATTGCGGCTGGTGCCTACCTGATCACCGACATCGTGGGCTACCTCGACGGACGTTCCCCATTGGACACCTTCGGTGGCCACGGCGTTCACCTCGTCTTGCCGTGGATGCTTGTGTTGGTGGCTGAGTTTGGACGACGGGAGGGCCGGTTGCAAACCACGACCTCCTTGGCCATGCTCACGAGTGTCCTTTTGTCCCGTGCCTTTTGGGACCCAGCGTGGTTTGTTCCCTGGGCCTTCATCATCTACATGCTTGGCACCACGGTGAGCAAGGTTCAGCGCACGCCCAACCCCACCCTCGATCAGCGGAAGGATGTCACGTACTCGATGTTCTTCGCCGGGGCCGCTGCAGCGTATTTTGGTGTCAGCGGAGGGTTGACCTTCCCCACCAGCGAATTGAACGACGCCTTGCAACCCTACGGGTTTGGCGCACCCTACCTGGCCCTGAGCCTGGTGTTCTACGCCACCTCCAAATTCACGGTCAAGCATGAGCTGAGCCTCTTTGGCGTTGGTCGAGTTGTTGCCGGTGCTGCAGGTGCAGGCCCGCGCTACGATGCAGAATCCAACACCTGGGTGGTGGACGAGGCCAAGCCCATGACCTACGACGACAGCGAATGGTCCTCGTTGGAGCGGGCCAGCATCATCACGTCCTTCGTGCTGTTCACGTGCTCCATCGTGGCCTTGGACCCAATGGCCCTGCTCGACCAACCCCTGTGGGTCTGCTTAATGGTCGTCCCCGTAGCGATGCTGGTGAAAGAAATCAACGACATGGAGGTGATTTCGTCCCGCACTCGGTCCACCGGCGTGTGGTTGCTGTTGCTGATGTGCTTACCGTTGACGTTCAAACTCATCGTTGCTAAGGACGCAGCACCGTACCTCGACAACGAATACGGGCTCGCCACCGGCGTGCTGTTTGACCTCATCGTGCTCAGCGGACCGCTGGCGGTCAACGCCATCATCAACCGACGAGGCATTGACGAATCGGCCATCAAACGAAGCGCCGACGTGGAAGCCTACATCGGCCTCATCCTGTTGGCCATGCTCGATGCCTCCGGCGGCCTGCTGTTCCTGATACTCACCGGATTCGTAGCGGTGAAAACACTGCAGCACAAGGTGTACACGACCGGCATGTTGGTGCCGCTTGCCTACCTCCTTCGGTCCGACGGTTGGGTCACCCAAACAGGGCTGGCCAAGACGATGCTCGATCGGCTTCCCTCCGGCATGGCAGAATCGTTGAGCAGTTACACCGACGTGGGCGCGTTTGTGGGCCTGTCGTCCCTGGTGGTGGTGATCCACATGGTCTTCGCCCTCGGCATCATGGAGCGGGACAAGGAAACCGACACGTTCCTGCCTTCGTTTTTGGCCTTGGGATGGCTCGGTTTGGCCTGCCTTTCTTTGATCCCCAACGGTGCCATGCTGCCCACCTTCGCCACCGTGGTGGCGATGATCTTCACCTGGCAGCACGGTCGGGCGCAATTCCTCCCGCCGCTGCTGGGTGTGCTCTTCTTTTCCATGGCCTTCAGTATCGGCTTTTCCGAAACGGGCGAGTCGATGACGGGCACGGAGATCTGGAGCCTCAGTGCACTGGGAACGGGCATCGTGGGCAGCTTGCTTCACGGCCTGCACAAGCAGGGCAGGCTGTTCCGTGAACCCACCGGCGGCACGCAGGAGAACATGCGGCGGGACGACACCGCAGCCCTGTTGCTTCAGATGGCTTCCGTGGCGTTCCTGTTGGCGTTCGACGTCACCCTCGGCGTGGGCCCCATCATCGGTGCGGCCATGTACGCCAAAGCCTCGCTGGATGCCGGAAGAGCGAACCAGCTCATCCTGTTCCCGGTGCTGAGCAGTTTCGCCGTGTTCAACGCCCTCGGCCAGCTTGGGTTGGATGAAGGCAACCTGCGCACCATGAGCACGGGTGCCTTGCTCATCGCTCAAGGGCTGTTCATGACCCTCATGACCAACCGCGAAGACGAAATCTACGACAGCAGGACGTTCGAATGGCCCAACGATGACGACTTCTTCGCCTTCATCGACCGCATGGGTATGACCGCCACGTTGTACACACTGGTGGGAGGTGCCATGGCGTTCGCGCAGTTCAACGAATCCGTCGCGTTCCTTGTTGCCACCGTGTACCTGGTGAGCGTCGGCATCCAGGGCTTCAGTGAAACGGGTTCGGTGAAGTGGCGCCGTTCCATCGGCGGTTACGGTTCCATTTTGACCGCTATCATGTTCACATCCACGGTCGACGCCAACATCTACCGAGGTTTGTCCGTCATGATGACCGGCGTCATTGCGCTTGGGTTCACCTTCCTGTACATGCAACGCACCGGTGGCGGCGGCAGCCAGATCACCGGTGAGCCAGTTGAAGGCGCATGGACGGGGGCTGCCCTGGCCCAAGCCCACGCAACATCAACCGAGGCAGCTGCCATGTCAACCGATGCCTTGGCCACTTCAGAGGTTGAATCGTCCGATGACAAGCCTGCTCCCGTCAATGGGGGCCATGAAGCCACTGCATTGGAGGAAGATGAGATCACCGATGAGGCGCAGACCGACGCAGATGATGCGTTGGGTGAACCAAACGACACAAGCCCGTTGACCCTCCATGAACAAAAGAAGCAGGAACTGGTGCAGGCCAAGCAAGGCACCTGGCGAGAACCGGAAGCACCTGTGGCCGTTCCTGCACCGACCAAACAGGTGCTGATGACCGAACACGGCCTTGGGATTGAGCTTCCCGAAGGAACCCTCGAGAACATCCTTTTGGCGCTCAAAAGCACACCTCACGCCGGCTACACGCCCGTGCTGTCCTTCGGTTCTGGCGGTCAAATCATGTTGAATTTTGAAGAGATGTGAGACCGCACGAAGGCTTGTCGGAGGCAAGAACCCATAGGGTTCCGCCCGGAGGAGTGTCCATGAGCGACGCTGCACAGCGCATGGTGTGGATCGACCTTGAAATGACGGGCCTTGACCTCGAACGGGAATCCATCATTGAGATCGCCACCGTCATCACCGACAGCGACCTGAATGTGCTGGCCACCGGCCCCAACCTCGCCGTCCAAGTCCCTCAGGCATTGCTCGACGGCATGGACGAATGGAACACCCGCCATCATCACGGCAGCGGATTGGTCGACCGGATTCACCGAGAGGGTGTCACCTTGGAAGAAGCCGAGCGACAAACCGTTGACTTCCTCAAGGCATGGGTGGAACCCAAGACCGCCCCCCTGTGTGGCAACAGCGTGTGGAACGACCGGCAATTTTTGGCCAAGGAGATGCCTCGAGTGCTTGACATGCTCCATTACAGGATGGTGGATGTGTCGACGCTCAAAGAGTTGCGACGACGGTGGTACCCCTCCTCCCCTCGATTCAACAAAAAAGGCGCCCATCTCGCCCTTGACGACATTTTGGAATCCATCGGTGAACTCGTGCATTACCGTGAGCATTTGTTCGCTCAAACCGATTCGCGCCAGGACGGTTGACGCACGTCCACCCGCTTGTGTTCGGCCAGGATTTGACCGGCCACGGCCACGGCGATCTCTTCGGGTGACTCGGCGCCGATGTTCAGCCCAATCGGGCACACGACCTGGTCAAGCACCTCGTCCGTCACGCCAGCCTCTCGACAAGCCGAGGCAAAGGCTTGCCATTTGGACCGGCTTCCGATCACACCGATGCGAGGGAACGCACGTCCATCCAACGCACCGCTTGCAGGCACCCGCGTGAGCAGGGCGAGAAGGCGCTCTTGGTCTTCGCTCCAATCGTGCCCCAGCAGGAGAACATCGGAAAAGGAGGACAACACGTCACCGTCGAGGCCGTCGAAGAACGCCGAGACGGAGTTCGCATGAAGGGCAGCGGCGTTGGGATAGAGTTCGGTGGCGGCGAACTCGGGTCGTGTGTCGTGGACTTCGTAGCTCCAGCCGAGCGCATCGAGGCTTCGGCTCAACGCTTCCCCGCAGTGGCCTCCACCCATGATCAGCACGTGTGGCATCGGCATCAGCACCTCAATCGAGAGGGTCACGCGCCCTCCGCACAACGAATCAAGCGGGGTGACCTCATAGCCCTTCGCCCCCTTGTTGAGCCCAAAGGTGTGGACTTCGGCCGAGGGCCGGGTGGCTTCCTTCAACAGCCCTCTGCAGCGATTCAGCACCTTGAATTCCAAGCCCGCACCGCCCACGGTCCCGGTCCAGCGTTCACTCCCTTCCACCATGGCGAGGCGAGCCCCTGTTTTCCCGGGGACGCTGCCCGAGGTGGTCAACACGGTGGCCAGCGCAACACGGCGCTGCTGGCCAAGTTCATGGAGCACCCACTGCAGCACGGCGGCGCTCATGCGCATTGGTACGGGGCCGCCCTCATATCCCTTCGCCCTCTGCCCAATACGCGGTCAGCGCGGCCTCGTTCTCAAGCAAGTGCGAAAGCGCCTCGGGCGTGTCAATGTTCAAACCCAGCCAAGGACCGTGAACGGGGGAGGCTTCGAACGCGACCACATCGCGCAGCGGGACAGCGGGAGATGCACCCAAAACGGCCGACATCGCCTCACCGTCAAGTGTGACGGGGTGGCCACGCCGACCATCAAACGCTGGCGCACGGCAGCCGGACTGTGCCAACAAAGGCGCCACGGCATCGGGCCGCCAGCCGGGCCGGTCCACCGGGGCCATCACGACGTGAGAGGGCCATCGGCCCCGTTCAGCATAGAGGGCTTTGAGTGCCACCTGCAGGCTGCCCGTCCGTCCTTCATCGGGATTCGAATTCACCAACACCGTCGCACCGTCGGCTTCGAGCAGCACGTCGACCATCAACGCCGTGCGAGTGACCACATAGACCGGTGAACAACCCAAAGCACTCAGTTGGTTCACCGCCCGGGCCAGCAAGGAGGTTCCACCCACACGAACCAAGGCCTTGGGTTGACCGAGCCGGTTGCTCGCACCGGCAGCCAACACAACGCCTGCTGGTGGGAGGGCCATGGCAGGGGGCTGGCAGGGAACGCATTGATGCTTGTGTTCGTTCAAATACCCTCGAGCGACACTCATTGCATGGAACCTTGGACGTGCCCCGGGCAATGGCCGGATGCCGAACGGCAAGCGCACCAACGAAGCATGACATTGCTCAACACCGTGGTGCAGAACCACGACGGTGTGGACATGGAGCTTGACGGCATGGGCCTTCCTCGGCTGTGGATCTCAGGTCATTCCGACCGCATTTACAAAGTGGAAACCTTGCTGACCATGGACACGTATCACGACGAACGCTGCGGGTTCTACGATGAACCTCGGTTTGATTTCAGCGTGGTAGGGGGTCACCATCGGAAGGACGTGCAGCACGAAACCGACGCCTCGGCGTTGATTTGTCTGCACGCTCACGAGGTCCATCGGCACCTGCCCGCAGGAGACCAGCTCGTTGGGCTGGCGTTGGCGTTGGTCAACGACCGTGCCACGGCCCTCCGCATCCCACTGCTTGCTCAATTTCTCGCTGCCGACGAAGACTTGTTGAGCACGGTGTACCAATTCAGCGCCGACGGCGTGGTTCGCTACGATGACTTCTGCGACGCCTTGGACATCGAACCCTCGGTGATCGAGGTCGTGGACGGTGATGATTTCTTCACCCTCGATGCCGACATGATGTGGACCATCGACCGTTGGGAACATCGACCGATGGAGATGGAGGCCCTCCGCATGGACGACTGGTTTGAGGGCATTGACCGCAGCGTGAGGACCCGTCAAGGGCAAGCACCTTGGCACCACGACGAGCAACAAATCTGGGCACTGGAGGAACGTTTGCGCAAGGGTTGATCACAGGTTTTTGGTGATCTCTCGCCCGATGATCATGCGTTGCACCTGAGAGGACCCCTCGTAAATCTGCATCACCTTGGCCCCACGCATCAGGCGAGCGACCGGGTATTCCTCGGAGTATCCGTAGCCGCCGTAGACTTGAACGGCATCGGTGGAGACCTGCATCGCCGTGTCGGCAGCGAAGCGTTTGGCGTGGGCTGCCGATTCAGTGTTTCGAATGCCGGCATCAAACTCCGCTGCGGATTTCCACGTCAGCATGCGCGAGGCTTCGATGTTGGTTTTCATGTCGGCGAGCATGAACTGGATGGCTTGGTGCTGGTGCAAAGGTTTGCCAAATGTTTGGCGTTCGTTGGCGTACTGCAAGGCGTGCTCGTAAGCAGCCCGTGCCAGCCCTGTCGCGTGGGCTGCGATGTTGGGGCGACTCATGTCAAAGGCCTTCATGGCGTTCATCCACCCGCCGGATTCGCTTCCACCGATGAGGTTGGCTTCCGGGATGCGCACGTCGTCAAAGGACAAGGATCGCGTGTCGGAGCAACGCTGACCCATGTTGGTTTCTTTCTTGCCGAGTTCAAAACCTGGTGTTCCGGCCTCCACGACGAATCCCGACATACCGCGATAGCCGGCATCGGGGTCGGTTTTCGCAAGAATGAAGAAAAAATCGGCATGACCGGCACCGGTGATCCACATCTTGGAGCCGTTGAGCACGTATTCATCCCCGTCCTTGATGGCCGTTGTCGTGCACGCCGCCACGTCGGACCCGGCTCCGGGCTCGGTCACACCGTACGAAGCCAGCGCACCGTCTTCGGCCACCTTTCGAAGCCAGATGTCCTTCTGTTCCTCGGTTGCACCGGTGACGATGGGGGCACAGGCCAACGCCGTTGCGTAGGCAGCTGTGGCGAATCCAGGGTCGCCCCAAGCCAACTCTTCGTTCACGATCACCTCTTCCATGGTGCCAAGACCGGCCCCCCCGTACTTCTCAGGAATGTGGAGGTTCAGCAACCCCATCTCATGAGCCAATTGGATGGTTTCCTTTGGGTAGTGAGCCGTTTCGTCCCAGTGTTCTGCATGCGGTCGGATTTCATCCACGGCGAATTCATGGGCCAATTCTTTGAGCATCGTTTGGATTTCATCGAGTTGAAAGTCCACCATGATTTGGCCAAACGGCCGCCCCTTATGAGCGATTAGATGGCGACCGACGCTCCGTCATCAGATGGTGATGTAGCCCATTTGTTCGGCGATCAAGATGCTCAAGAACACGACGTAAATCAAAATCAAGTAAATGCCCTCTTTCCGCCTGAATTCGTATCCGGAGCGCATCATGGCCAACGAGACCGCCGTCCCGAACAGCGTGGCGGGAACGATGAGGTACATCGTCAGGTTGTAACTGCTGGACGTCAGCGCCAAGGGGTGAACCATGGCGGCCAAGCCGATGGAAAGCAACGGGTCGGTGATGTTCGAACCGATGAGGGTCCCAATGGCCACGCCTTCACTGCGGCGTGCGGCGACGAAGGCGATGGTCAGTTCAGGAAGCGACGTCCCCAAACCCGATATGGTCGTGCCGATCACGGCGTGTGGAACACGCATTTGGTAGGCTAAATCACTGGCCACATTCACCAAGTGGTGCGCAGCGAACAAGGCCAACATCAACCCCAGCGTGACCATGAACGCATACGAAGCAGTGGTGCGGTTCAATTTGCGCTCCACCGGTTCTGCGTCCCCAAGTTCGTCTTCCATGATCTCGTCTCGTTTGGATAACAACCAGTAGATGTAGACCACGTAAAGCGATGCGAGAATGAACCCTTCAATTCGAGACAACACTGAACCTGTCAAAATAAAGAACGTGAGCAACACAATGGAGAGGAACATGATCAAACCGTCTCGCTTCAACCAGGAAGGGCGCACTTTGACACTTCGAAGCGCCACGACGACGCCGAGGATCAGGGTGATTTGGACAAGCACGGACCCGAAGATACCACCGATGGCAAGGTCGGCGATTTCCGTGTTGTCCGGCGTGATGTCCGATGCAGCGGTGGCGGTCACCAAGATTTCAGGCAGCGAGGTACCGATGGAGACAATCGTGAGGCCAATGACCACTTCGGGCAGTCCGGCGCGGTACGCCAACCCTTTCGCCCCCTCAACGAACACATCGGCGGATTTGATGAGCAGGGCCAAGGCCAGTGTCAGAAGAACAAGTGGCCAGATGTAGCCGACCTCATCGGCTGAGTCAAGCGCACCGTGGAGGGCGAGGATGCCCAAGAACAAGGCCCCGTTCAACACCAAGGTGTTGCTGAAGACGAGTTGGGGGATGCCCATCACCCGTTCCTCGGCCTCCATGCCTTGTGGACCACCGAGCCCTTCTTGACGGTTGTTGCTCGGTCACGTTCAAAAACATGGAAGAAAGGGTTTCAACCCTGCACATCAACAGCAGTGCATGGGCCATCGCCGCTTGGCCGGTGAATTTCTCGGGACCGGCATCATGGTGGGCATCGGCTGCGGCAGCATCGCTGCCGGCGCACCCCCTGCGATGGTCTGCCTTGCCTTTGGGGCCGTGGTAACGGCGATGATTCTGATGTTTGGCCCTTGGAGCGGAGCTCACATCAATCCGGCCGTGAGCGCGGCGTTTTGGCTCGACGGACAACTCGAAGGGCGCATGGTCGTCCCCTACATCTTGGCGCAGTGCAGCGGCGGTCTGGTGGCCGCATGGATGGTGAAGGGTGCCGGGCCCACGGTGCCATCGAACGGCATCGGTTTGGGGCCGTGGGTGGCGATCGAGGTGGCCATCACGTGCCTGTTGATGATGAGCATCTTGCTGGTCGTGGATCGGACTGAACGCCGATCCATCGTGGCCTCCCTCGTGGGTGCCGCTGTCGCCGTGCTCGCTTGGGTGGCGGGCCCTGCCACAGGGGCCAGCATGAACCCAGCGCGCACCATCGGACCGAACCTTGTGGCCGGTGAAGTAAGCGCCGTGCCTGTCTACATCATAGCGACGGTGCTGGGCGCCGCCTTGGCGGTGTGGATGAACGCACGGTGGTGTCGACCCACCGCTGCTCAGCCTTGAACCAGGCTGTTGAGCACGGCCACCGTGTGCTCAACGGACGGAACGGTGTGGTTTTCCAACGGTGGTGAAAAGGGCACGGGCGTGTCCAATGCACCGATGACCACCGGTGCGGCTTCAAGTTCGTAAAAGCACGACTCCAGGATGCGGGATTGGACGGTGTGGCCCAAACCGCCGGACCACTGGCCTTCCTGAAGGACAGCCAATCGGCCGGTTCGATGAACCGAAGCCACGCAGGTTTCTGCATCGAAGGGGAGCAGCGTTCTCAGATCCACGATCTCAACTTCAACCCCGTCCTTCGAGAGTTCTTCGGCCGCTTCCAAGGCGATGTGAACCATGGCACCCCACGTCACCAACGTGATGTCGGAACCGCCGCGGATCACACCGGCCCGTCCGAGTTTGTACCGCTCACCCTTGGCCATGGCGTTGGATACGGTCTCGGTGTCGACAACCTGATTGATGTTCGTCCCCCAACCTGTCAACCCGCCACGCAGGCCGTACAACCCAATGTGTTCGAGCATCAGCGTGGGATCCGGGAGATGGGCCGATTCAACGAGCAAATCGTACGCATCTTGAGGGGTGCCTGGGGCGAGCACGACCAATCCCGGGTCGTTGGCGAACCAAGATTCGATCATGTTCGCATGGAACGGTCCCGATCTCGTGCGGGCACCGAGCGGGATGCGCACCGTCATGGGGCAATCGGCCCCCCATCGCCAGCGGAGCATGGCAGCATTGTTGACAAGCGCATTGTAGCCCAACGCAGCGAATCCACCGAATTGAATCTCCACCATGGGGCGCATGCCCGACAGCGCAGCACCCACACCGGTGTGAACGATGATGGCTTCGCACAGCGGCATGTCGAGCAGTTTGTCGGAGTGGCCAGCGTTTTTCAGTGCCATGTTCATGCCGAAAGCACCGGCCACCTCCATGTCTTCCCCAATGAACACGCAATCGTCACCGAAGGTCGTGGCGATGTCGGCCATGGCCTGTTGGATGGCGCGAGCATAGGTCCAGCCGCCGGATTCAGCGTACTTCCAAGCCATCTCGCCCGGAGGGAGTGGAGCCGGACCATGGGTGACTTCTGCGACCCCGTTGATGCGCCGCAAATGGTCGTCGTGCGTATCGGCGTCATGAAGCGAAGTCACGCCTTTCGTCACGGTGTGCGGCTCCGGCCAAGGCATGGCCTCGAGGGTTTGACGTGCCGCATCAACGGCGGAAGCCTCCTCATCTTCCATGGTCTGCAGGGCTTCGATGTCAACACCCAAGTTCAACAGCAGGGTCCGATGGGTGGGAAGGGGGTCCTTCGCTTCCCAGTACGCCAACAGGTCCCGGTCAACATAACCGGGCGGTGTGCCGGAGGGGTTGCCCAAGTACAGGTCATCGTGATGGTGAGCGTGACCGCAACCGCGCATCGTCTCCACATGAATCAGCGTGGGGCCTCCTCCGTTGAGGGAGAACTCTCGGGCTACGGCTGTGGAGGCATGCCACGCAGCAGGGTCGGAGCCATCGATGGTCCATGCGGGGAACCCCATAGCGGTGGCTTTGTCAGCCCACACTTCTACGCCGGATTGCTTGGCAGGCGGTGTATCAAGCGCAATCTGGTTGTTTTGGAGGATGTAAGTGATGGGTAAACCCCGGGCGCCTGCAAAGTTCATGGCCTCCCAAAATTCACCGCTTGAGGAAGCCCCTTCACCGATGCAGGCAACGTGGAATCGGTTCAAACCTTGGCGCCACGCAGCAAACGCCAGCCCGGTCATGGTGGCTGCAGCAATGGGCAAGGGGGCGGTGGGAGGCAAGACGCCAACGTGCCATGCACCGACGTGAAGGTCCCGCCCACCGGCATCGTCCCAACCACCGTTTTGATTGGATCCCACCTTGCCGAGGTTGGCCGCCATGACGTCGAGGGGGGTGTCGCCCATCGCCAAACCCAGCCCGATGTCACGGATCATGGGCGCCACAAGGTCGCCGTCGTAACCGGCACCCGGTCGCGCGTCACGAGGAGCATCGGGCTGCCGACGGAGGGCGGTGGCGACCGCCACCACACCCTCCTGCCAGGTTGAGCGGAAGCCTTTCCCGCCGAACAGCTGACCATCGGGGGTTGGCACGCCTTCCGAGTAAATGGCTTTCAAGGCCGTGTCCAGGCACCGGGTTCGCGTCATCATGCGCTGCCATTCGAGACGCTGGTCCAGTTGAATCGACATGTAATGCGCCAAGCGACGCAACATCAGTCGCATGTCGAGCAGGAAATGCGTTCTTCGCCGCTCGAGCATGAGGCGCATGCTTCGCCGAGGGATGACCTCATCGTCGATGGTGCTCCCAAGCGTCCGCTCGGCTTGCGCCGTCATGCCTCGCTGCAGACCGTCAACGAAACGTTCGCTGAACGCATGCCAGGCGTCACCGTTCAACGGCTCGGCCAAATCCGCTGTGAGATGGTCCCAGACGTTGGCCACCAGAAACAGATGCGCATCGTGACGCTGACCGATGAACCGCAGCACTTCGGCCTTGGCCGTTGTCAAGTCAAGGGGCTGGGTGAAGTTCAGTGCCTCCTCAGGACGCCAATTGGCTCCAAAGATGTCCGGAAGCTCACCTTGCGTCATGCGGTCGCCTCACCCATGCCACGGGGTGATGGGTTTCAATCCTCTTATTGACCGGATTGGGGGGCCGTTGACGGCGACCCACGCTGGTTCATCTCCTCATGATAACATTCCTCGATCAGTTGTCGATGGCGGACGGTCACCGCCAATGCCACCCCCGTGGGAATGGCCACGGCCCCGATGGCGATGGGCCAAGACCCGAACAGGTCGAACACCGGACCGACCAGCAGGGGCCCAATCATGGTCCCTGCAGCCCAAGCGGTCCCAAACGCGCCGAACGCCAGCCCAAGGTGACCTGCCCCAAGCGCCCGGTTGGTTGCGGTATCGATGACGGGCAGCATGGGTATTTGGGCGGCAGCGATGGCAAACTGAAACACACCCAGCATCACGATCATCCCAAAGACAGCAGGCCGACCCGAGAGCATCAAACCCACCACGGCCACGCCGAGAAGAGCAGCAAAGGACAGCGCCCATCCCAACACCATGTAGCGGGTGGGGCCGTGGCGGTCGACGAGACGACCCCACAGCACCGAGCCAACGCCCTGCATCAACACCATCGAAAGCAGGACGCCGCCGATTTGGGCGGCATTCAGCTTCAATTCGTCGTCCAAGAACAAGGGGACGCCAGCCTCCAGGGCACCCGTGGCCACCGTCGTCAGGCTGACCAGCACACCGGCTTTGAACAGGACGGGGTCGGACAAAAAGACCCGCAACCCCACCGACATGCTGGTGGAAGCAGGTTGGGGCCCAAGGTGGCGGGCGTTCAACCACACCAACGGAACCGCCAACAGGGGAAGCACGGCCAGCACCCCAAACGCCAGCGTCTGACTTTCGTTGAACAACACACCCCCCACCACCGGGCCAAGCAATCCACCGATGGCGGCCATGCCCACCAATTTCCCAGCTTGCTCTCCGAACCGGGTCGGCCACAAAACTGAGGCCCCAGCAAGACCCGCTGTCATCACGGCAGCACCCGAGGCCCCGTGAACCAAGCGTGCGATCACCAAAAGGGTGAACGGTCGGCCAACGTCCGAAGACGTGGCCACCAAGTACAGCCATGCCGAGCAGGACAACAGCACCAGGCTGACACCAACGGTCCACGCCGGCCCGAACCGGTCCACGATGCGCCCCGTCGCCGGGCCGAACAGGAACAGTGGCACCGCCCACAACGACACCAACAACGTGGCTTGGGTGGCGTTGAGGTCGAACTGTGTTTGCCACGAGGGAAGAATGGGAACAATGAACGCATACCCAAGGAAATCAACAAAGAAAGCCGCCACAAGGGCCACAAAGACCCCCCGATAACGGGCATCGTCGGTTCCTGCGTTCAAGCGTCCTCCTCCGAGGCAGGGAGCGCATGCAGCACATCAGCGGTCAATCCCTCGAGATCCTCCACGGTCGTGAGCAGCGTCAAATCCGAGAGTGCACCCTGGCGTTGCAACAATCCCAGCAGATCGTGAACCAATTCTGTGGTTAGACGAACCATGGCCAAGGTTTCGGGGTCGATGCCGACTTTATGATCGTCGGATAGCAAGGTCACTGGCTCAGGGGCCTCGTCCAGAATGGCCTCCATGCTGGCTTCCACCTCCGATGCGATGTTCTCCGCTTGCTTTTCGAGGATATCCTCCATGGAACCGACGTTCAGCGATGTGGCACTGGGCATTGAGCCCTCACCAAGGGTTGCTCCTTTGTTCAAATCCTGAATGCGGGTGCCTTTGGGCGTCGATGGAGCAGGCGCAGGCTCACCCTTCGTCGGGGCGGGAGGGCCTGGGGCTGCCCCGACCAGTCGGTTCAACGCCACGCGCACGAAGGATTGGAGCACATGGCCCGGCAGATCGGGGAGGTCCTCCTCGTCAGCAGACAACTCGTCACGAATCGAGGCCACGAAACCATCGTCGATGTTGCCGGCCTCCACCAACTGCCTCAACATCGGCAGCGCCCACTGGCTGTCGGCAGCAGAAGAAGGCGCCTCCATGGCAGGTCGACCACCGAACACACCGGTGGGTGCTGCACCGTCTGCTTGAAACGCCCCCAGATCGGCGGGCGGCGGCACGAATTGTTTCGAGGCATGACGTTGGATTTGGGCGATGAGTTGGTTCATGTCCACCGGTTTGCCAATGACCTCAGCGACGCCGGCTCGAGCGGCCCCCATCAGGAGATCGGGAGCTGTTGAGCGGGACAGAAGCACCGTTCGCGTCCCGGTCCTGACCTTCGGGTCCTGGCTGAGTTGCAAGCACACGTCCAGGGCGTCGCCCGTGGCCCACTCAGCTTCGAGAAGGAGCACATCGGGCACGACACCGCGTGCCGTGGCCAATGCCTGTTGAAGGGTGCTGAGGCGCGTCACGTCGAAGCCGTTGCGTTCGAAGGTGTTGGCCATCAGGTCTCGCCGGCCTTGATTTTCATCGGCGATGATCAGTGTAGCGATGGCGCTCCCTCCGTGTTCCTTACGGAGCACGACGGCTTTCAACCTCTTCCCATGGCCCGATGCATCCCCACCCGTTTGAATCGCCTCGAAATTGGTCATGGAAAACAAAGCCTCCATAGGCCGAGGAAGGTGGTGCTCAACGCAATGAGCGATGATCCCACCGTGCATTCGCGGAAGGAGCGCCTCCACCGGGTGATTTTTGAGGCCGATACACCATCGGGGAAGTTCTTCGACGTGGTCTTGTTGATGGTGATTTTGCTGTCCGTTGTCACCGTGTCGTTGGAGTCGGTGGCTTCCATCAACGCCAAGCACCACGATGTGCTTCGGGCCATTGAATGGGGCATCACCCTGCTGTTCACCGCCGAATACATCTTGCGATTGTATTGCACCGAACGGTCAACCAAGTACGCCACCTCCTTCTATGGCATCGTGGATTTGGTGGCGGTGGTCCCCACGTACCTGAGCCTCATCGTCCCCGGCGCTCAAGGCCTGTTGGTGATTCGCTCGCTCCGGCTTCTCCGCATCTTTCGTGTGTTCAAGCTCAGCCGTTACATCGGTGAGGCGCAGACCCTTGGCCAAGCCGTGCTTCAATCCCAGCGCCGCGTGGTGGTGTTCCTGTTTTCCGTGACCGTGTTGGGTTTCATTTCAGGTGCCTTCATGTACCTCATCGAAGGGCCGGAACGCGGTTTCACTTCCATCCCACAAAGCGTGTACTGGGCCATCACCACCATCACCGGCACCGGTTACGGTGACACCGTCCCCACCACGGGATGGGGGAAATTGCTGGCTGTTTGGATCATGATTCTCGGATACAGCCTGATCATCGTCCCCACGGGCATCCTGTCGTCGGAACTGGTGAAGATCACCGAGGTCACGACACGGGCCTGCCAGGCGTGTTCGAAAGAAGGTCACGACCTGAACGCCGCCTTTTGCAAGCATTGCGGCGAGGCGTTGCTGGTCACTGAATGATTTCGTCGGGTTTTGCTGCCGACCAAGCGTTGATGCCCCCGTCGAGGTTGTAGAGGCGGTTGGCATCAACCCCTGCCTGAATCAGCATCATGATCGCCATCTGGGAGCGCATTCCACTGCGACAATGGACCACGATGTCGCCATCGGTCGGCAGGTTGGCCAATTCAGCGACCACGTCCGTGTGAGGGACCTGCAAACCGCACGAAGCCACATGGCCGGCTGCATGTTCTTCATCGGAGCGGACATCGAGAATGAACGGGTTCCATCCGCTGTTGCGGCGTTCGAGCAATTGGGTCATGTCAACGGATTGCATCATGGTGCCGGCGGTGGCGCCCGCCATGTTTGATTGTTGCGCTGTTTGGCCCGAGAGCCGTGGGACGCACCATGCCGGATCGTTCATCATGGCGGCAGCTGCACGGAGGTCGGTGACTTCTGGGCGTTGCGGGTCGGCTTCAAACCTCAGGTGACGAAACGCCATGTCCATGGCGTCGATCACCAGCAACCGCCCTGAAAGGGAGGGGCCCGCTCCCACGATCGTCTTCAGCACCTCCGTGGCTTGCAAGGTCCCAACCAGACCCGGAAGAACGCCCAACACGCCCGCTTCGTTGCAACCTTGAACCGCACCCGGAGGGGGGGCGACGGGGTACAGGTCGCGATAACGTGGCCCACCGTTGTGACCAAACACGGTCACTTGACCTTCAAACCTGAACACCGAGCCGTACACCCAGGGGACACCCAGCAACGCACAAGCATCGTCGATGAGGTAACGCGTGGGCAGGTTGTCGGTACCGTCAACAACGATGTCCCAACCGGCGTCCATCAACGCCAATGCGTTGTCTGGGGACAACCGGGTGTGGTGGATTTCAACGCACACATCGGGATCGATGCCAAGCAGGGTTTCTTGCGCTGAGGCCACCTTGGACCTTCCAACATCCTCAGTGCCGTGAAGCAATTGACGCTGAAGGTTGCTGAGGTCCACCTTGTCGTCATCGACCAAGCCAATGCGCCCCACGCCCGCTGCCGCCAGGTACATCGCCACCGGAGAGCCGAGACCCCCAGCACCGATGATGAGGACGCTGGCTTGATGGATGCGGCGTTGGCCGTCGATGCCGACCTCAGGAAGCAAGAGGTGGCGAGCGTGACGTTCAACGTTCACCATGGACTGCCCAGCGGCTCTTGCGTCAAGAAGGCGACGGCGTCAGTGGACGTTGTCTTCCAACCACTTCTCAACATCAATGGCAGCAGCGCACCCCATCCCAGCTGCGGTGATGGCCTGTTTGTAGCGAGTGTCCACGACGTCACCGGCCGCAAACACGCCGGGAACGGATGTCATGGTGTGTTCGCTGTGCACCAAATACCCGTTCTCGTCGGTCTCGAGCTGACCGCCAAGGAAATCCGTGATGGGCGTGTGCCCAATGGCGATGAAGGCGCCCGTGGCTTCGATGGTCTCGGTGGTGCCGTCCTGCGTGTTTTCGAGAACCGCTCCCGTCAGGCCCTTGTCGTCCGAAAGCCATTCCTTGATCTGTCGAAACGTTCGAACCTCGATTTTGGGGTTGTTCGCGACCCGGTCGTACATGATGGTGGACGCTTTGAACTCTGCACGGCGATGAATCAAGGTGACCTTTTCGGCAAAACGGGTCAAGAATGTGGCTTCTTCACAGGCCGAATCGCCACCGCCGATCACCAACACGTGTTCGTTACGGAAGAAGGCCCCATCGCACGTGGCGCATGTCGAAATGCCCCGACCCTTTTGTTCCACCTCACCCGGTGCATCGAGCCATTTGGATTCAGCGCCCGTGCAAACAATGATGCTGTGGGCCAGGAACGTCTCGCCTTCAACGACAACCCTGAACGGGCGCTGACTGAGGTCAACCTCCTCCACGTTCCGGTCCTGAACCTCCAAGCCAAACCGCTCGGCCTGTTCACGAAGTTGGGTCATCATCTCCGGGCCTGCAATGCCTTCGGGGTAACCAGGGAAATTTTCGATGTCGCTGGTGAGCATCAACTGACCGCCCGACATGTAGCCGGCAAACATGAGCGGGTTGAGCATGGCTCGTCCGGTGTAGAGACCGGCGGTATAACCGGCAGGGCCGGAGCCGATGATGATGACGTTGCGAACTTCAGACATGGTGGTCACGAGGTTTTGGACGGCCCGCGTGGTGTTTGAAGGTTACCCCCCACACCCCAGCACGCACTGGCCGTTCAGTTGCTTGATTGGACCGGATGGTCAACGACGGCGCGGATGGCTGCCCTGGCATGCGGTTCAAGGCGAGGCTCGATGTGATGAGGTTCGGCGCCGGGCCCAATGATGCCAAGACCGATGGGTTTGTTGTGCTTCAGTTGCAATTCGATGATGGATTTGATGACAGCCTGTCCCATGGCCAAACCGTGCTGCGTTTCGCCTTTCTCGATGATGCCAAGGCACACCGCAGCGTCGTGCGTGGGAAGCAGGCGGGACAGGGCCAACGGCACCTCCATGGATCCTGGCACCCACATCACCTCGCCCAGCGTGAGCCCGAGGTGGCCCGCTTCCTCGGCCACGTAAGCGAGCATGCGTTCAATCTCGGTTCGATGGAAGGCGCCGCAGACAACGGCGACGTTTCGGGTCATGGTTTCACCTCGTTGGTCAGCATGCGCTCCACCGTGTTGACGATGGTTTGGGTCATGGTGTCGATTTCGATGTTGACACGGTCGCCCTCGTTGAGGTCGCCCAAGTTGGTCAACGCCAGGGTTTCGGGGATGAGGTGCACATCAAAGCCAGCGCCGTGAACGGCACCCACCGTCAACGAGGCCCCATGAACACCGATGTAGCCTTTCTCAAGGACGTACTTTGTGAACGCGTCGGGAACGGTCAAACGGCAGGTTGCCCCGTCGCCGTTGCGTTGGAAGTGCGACACGTTTGCGGTGAACATGATGTGACCGGACAGGAGGTGTCCGCCCAGTTCATCCCCCATCTTCAACGAACGCTCCACATTGACCTTGTGCCCAGGGACGAGCTGGCCGAGGGTGGTGCGCTCAAGGGTTTCGGGGATCACGTCGAACGACACCCGTGGGCCGTCCATGTCGGTGGCGGTCAAGCACGTTCCGTTGATCGCAACGCTGGCGCCGCGAACCAACCCGTTGGTGTCGGGCAGGTCGATGCGCAACGTCGTGATGCCGTCGCCAGCCACCACCTCGGCCACGGTGCCGCACCCCTGCACGATTCCGGTGAACACCTCAGGCCCTCCTTCCCTCGGCTCGCTCCAAGATGCGAGCGATGATTTTTCGCGTGCCGTCCAGGTCGTCGGAAAGTCCGTCAACACGCACCACCTCAATGCCGTCGAAGCCTCGGGTGACAAGGGAGGTGCGAATGTTGTCTTCGGCGTGTTCCTGGTCGTAACCGAGCGCAATGACGTTCGGTTGAATCGTGGGGAGGATGTCAAAAATTGGAACATCCGGCGGGTTGCCCACGACCACCTCATCGACGGGTTTCAGGCCGGCAACCATGCGGCGTCGCAAGTCTTGGCTGGTGACAGGTTCGTGCTTTCGCTTCCTCACCGTGTCGTCGTGCGCCACCACCACCGTGAGGTGGTCGCCGAGGGCCTTCGCTTGTTCGAGGTAATGCAGGTGGCCTGCGTGGAGCAAGTCAAACACGCCGACCGCCATGATTCGCTTCATTCCTTCACCCTCGTGTTCGAACGCTTCTCATGCTTCATGTTCGGCTTCAAGCGCAGCGATGAGCGACGCACCCTCGATGAACGGGATCCGCCGCTCAGCGGCCCAGGCCCGGGCGTCGTCAACGCTGAGGGCGTGGTCCCCATCGGGTTGGAGCATCTCGGCCCCAATCACCACAGGCGTCATCCCTGCCAGTCGAGCCAAACCGACCGCCAGTTCGGTGTGACCTTGCCGTACACTGAGGCCACCTTTGGCCTCACGGCACACCGGAATGTGGCCAGGTGTTCTGAATTCCTCGCCCAGCCGGTCCATCGCTTCGTCTTGAGGCCAAGCTTCATCCAAGCAAGAGTGGGTCAGTTCGGCGAATCGGCGTGTGGTGAGCGCACGGTCGTGGTCGGTGATGCCGGTGTAGGTCTCCCGATGGTTGATGGACAACGTGAACGCTGAGCGAGCATCGTAGCGCAAATCGTTGGTGATCAGCCGGCCCAGCACCGGGGACTTCGCCACCGCCTCAGGGGCGGTGTGCAAATCCTGAAGGAACGGAAGGCCAAACGCTTCACCCACGTCATGGCCGATGGCAAGGAAGAGCAGACCGCCGCAATCTTGGCGGAGTTGGCGCATGGTGGCGGGCTGGGCGTGGGCGCCGGGGAACAACAAATCCGTCTCGCCCTCTCGCTTTTCCGAGTCGAACAAGCAGACCGGTTGACCGGCCTTGAATGCCTCCACGGCATCGTTCACGCTGGGTTCCATGGCGGTGGCTGAACCCTCACCTTCATGAAGAGTCGTATGGTTTCGTTCTCGAAAAGTACCACACGGTATCGCCCTACCGCTGAAGTTGCCTCTCAAGGCACACCGCCAACGGAAAGGGATTATCATAGGACGCCCTTTGGGTCGGATTCGGGGGAGGGAAGAATGCCAGTCAAGATGGGACCAGCGGGCGTGCCGCTGTCGTGCAAAGGCCGCACCATCGTCGAAGGTATGGACGACATCATTTCCCTCGGCCTCGAGACCATGGAGGTCCAAACCGTACGAATGGTTGCACCTCAACATTTTGAGCAGTACTGGCAGGCCGGCGTGCTGGCCAACAAAACGGACTTTGAGATGAACATCCATGGTCCGTACTACTCTGAGTTGCTCGGTGACAAGGTGGAACGTGGACGCTCACTGGCGAAGATCGAAGCCACCCTGCAAGCGGCCAAGACCATCAACGCTCGCCACATCACCCTCCACACCGGCCACTACGGTGAATTCAGCCGAGGAACGGCGGCCAACGAACAAGTGGCCAACGTGTTCGCAGGCATTGTCGACCGAATCCACGACATTTGGCACGACGACGACGATGCCTTTCCCGTGTTTCCTTGGATGAAGAACGGCACACCGTCCAAAATCGGCGTGGAGACTTCCGGGCGCCAGGAGCTGTGGGGAAGCCTCGAAGAGGTGCTCGAGGTCGTGAATCACGTCGAGGGAACCATACCGGTGCTCAACATCGCCCACATCCACGCCCGCGGCCACGGTCGCATGCGAACGTCCGAGGATTACGGCGAACTGTTCGACCAGGTACGCGAAACCATCGGCACCAAGGAGTTCTACTGCCATTTCTCAGGCGTCGAACACCGAACCGGGAACGCCATGCATTACACGCAAATCAAAAAATCCGATCTCAATTTCGAGCCGTTGGCCGAATTCATCGTCGAAGACGGTGGTTGGCTGGACATCACCCTCATCTCCGATTCCCCCTTGCTGGAGCACGATGCCATGTACATGATGCAGAACATCGAAAAATCCCGGCATCGGCAACTCGAGCGGAAGGCTCGCGAAGACCGTCGACGTGCGCTTGCGGTCCAATCGGGGATGTCGGAGGCCGAACTTCGAGCCAACGAAGTCGCCCAAGCACAAGCCCGTACCGGCACCGTCACCGACGCTTCCGAGCCCGAGGCCAACCCAGCGCCTGAATCCACCAAACCCGAGGACGCCAAAATCGAGGATACCAAGGCCTCGGCCCCCGCAAAGAACGACGAGAACGACATGTTTGACTTCGAGGAAGACGACGACGATCTCTTCTGATGGCGACAACACCACCGGCCATGAAACAGCCTCGCCAAAGGCAATTGTTCGGGAAAGGGGTATAAGCAAACGAAGGGGCGACTTGAGCGATTGTGATGGCCAACATTGCTGTGCTGGGCTTGGGGAATTGGGGGACCGCCATCGCCCGATTGTGGTTGCTGGAGGGTCACAAAGTGAAAGGGTGGACCATCGAGCAGGAGGTCTACGAATCCATCACCATGGACGGGGTCAACCGCAAGTACCTGCCCAACCACTCTGTTGAAGGCCTTGACGCAACAATGCGCATTGAGGAAGCCATCGAAGGTTCTGAAATCATCGTGCTTGCTGTACCCTCTTCTGTGATCTTGGACGTCGTGGTCGATGTCTTGCCCCACCTCCAACCCCGCCACGTGCTGTTGGATTTGGCCAAAGGATTGGCTCCCGGCAAGCGGCTGATTTCCGAAGCGATTCATGGTATGCTCAAGGAACAAGGCATGGCCAATCCACTGGCGGTGCTCACCGGACCCACCATCGCTCCCGAGGCTGCGGGCGGTGTCATGACGACGGCGTTGGTGGCCAGTGAAGACGACAGCGTGGCACAACGCTTGGCTCAGACCTTGTCAACACCATCGTTCATCCTCCACCCTGCCAGTGACCCGGTTGGTGCAGAACTGTGGGGTGCGTTCAAGAACGTCGTGGCCCTTGCCTGCGGCCTCGTTGACGGCCTCAAACAAGTGGGTGACATGGGCGGTGACAACCTCAAGGCGGCCATCTTCATGGCCGGATTCAAGGAAGGATGCCTGCTCCTCCCAGAGTTGGGGGCGCGAGCGGAAGTGGCGTTTGGACCTGCAGGGCTTGGCGACATGTACGTGACCGCCACCTCTCCTCACGGGCGGAACCGGTCCATGGGTGAAAAATTGGGAACCGGCTTGACCCTTGACCAGGCCTTGGAGGAGATGCACATGGTGGCTGAAGGGGTGCGAGCGGCACGGATGTTCAACGACCGGGCCATCGATGCCAACCTCGACATTCCGTTCACAAAAGCGTTGAACACGCTGTTGGACGGCGACATCACTGCGGAAGAGTGTTGCCGACGCATGGTCGCTCTCGGTTGAGCGCCATCGGTGTGCTTTAGTGGTGAGGCCCCTTCCTTGGGCCATGGCCGATGAATTGACCGAGTTTGAGGCGAAGCTCCTCAAGTGGTTGGTGAAGAGCGACTTCCACATCGAACCCTGGTCCACCAAAGCGGCTGCCAAGGCGTTCAAAACCAAGGAAGCTGACGTGTACGAAGCCGTCGCTGCCTTGACCAAAAAGGTGCCCGAGCGGATTCAGATCTTTTACAACGAAGGCGCCGTTCACATCGCCGCCGACTGATGGTGCGTCGCCCTCGGACGGGGCTGACGGCGCCTCATTCGCCCTCGTCGCTCACCGTGCCACCCATTGGCGTGGGGTGTTGGGCCGAGGCGATGGAAGCTGGCAAGAAGATGGACGACCACGACGGACGCTCAACGTCACCGGCTTCGTTCACGGCCGAACGGAGGGCCATCGAGATGAAGTCAATCACCAACACGACCAGGAACACCACGATCAGCAACGCAACGACCTTGTCGTATTGGCCCAGTTTCAGATAGGTGTTGATGTAGAGACCGACGCCTCCGGCGCCGACCAAGCCGATGACGGTGCCGTGTCGGACGTTGTATTCGAACATGAACAAGACGTGGCTCAACAGTTGATTGGCGGATTCGGGAATGGCGACCAACCACGCCGTCTCCAATCGGGTCATGCCCATGGCCTTGGCCGATTCAAGTGGGGCGTTTTTGATGCCCTCCATGGACTCGAATTGCAGTTTCCCAAGGTATCCCACCGTGTAGAACGTCATCGCGAAAATACCTGCCAATGTCCCAATGCTGAACACGATGACAAACAGCACCGCCCAGATGATCGAAGGGAGGCTGCGCATGCCCGCCAACACCACTCGAGCCGGCACGGCGACCGGCATGGGCGACAGGTTGCCCGCTGCCAGCACGGACATCGGCAACGCCAGCACAAACCCGAGCATGGTGGCGACGAACGCAATCTTGAGCGTTTCAACCATGCCAAGCCATGCCACGGAGCAGGTGAATTCAAAACGCGCCTCGCAAACTGGGTACGACTGCGCTTGGAGCACGCTCCAATTGGGAGGCCACAGACTCTCTCGGACGAAGACCAGTAAATTGTCCACACCGCCGGCCATGCGGCCCCAATCGCCAACGAGATCAAAGAACAGGTAGGCCGTGAGCAGGGCAAGTCCGCCCGCACCAACCGCTGTGGCGCGCTTCATCGGCTCAACTCCTCCACCAACCGTCCGTCCTGAATGCGCCATATGCGGTTGGCCACTTGTTTGGCCAAGGCTTCGTGGTGCTCCACCATCACCATGGCAGAATTTTGTGCTTCAATGGCCGTGCGAACCGTGCGCATCACGATGTCGACGTTGTCGTCGTCAAGCTCCCCAAGGAACTCATCGGCCAAGACCAATTTTGGTCGCTGAGCCACCGTTTTGGCCGTCGCTACACGGCGCTGCTGGCCGCCCGAGAGGATGCGAACGGGATGGTCCGCAAGATGAGCGATGCCGAGGTCCTCCATGGCCCGCTCGGCGTACCGCTGCTGAGCTTTTGGAACTGCGAAAAACGGAGGGTAAAAGCGGGAAAGACCCACCCTCACACCCATTTCGACGTTGGCCTGCACGCTGAGGTTGCCGACCAGGCCCAACCGTTGGGGGATGTACCCCACGCCGCCGCGAGGGGCCACACCGAGTTCCACGTGACCGTCAAGGGGCCGAACCAGACCGGCAATGGTCCGCAACAACGTCGTTTTGCCGATGCCGGATGGACCCAAGACGGCGATGACATCCCCGGCAACGATTTCCACGTCCACGTCCACGATGAGGGGGTGCTCGGGGTCGTAGCCCACGGCCACGTCGTGAAGGTGCACCAGCGGTTCCGCCATCTCATTCACCGTTGGTGCTGTATCGGTCGTCAAGGTAAGCGGCCATGCCGGGGACGGCGCCGATCAATGAACCGTAGGACCCGAGGTGGGCTTCTGTGGTTGTCGGCACGATTCCTGGGGTGTTGAGGATGTGCTCGAGGATGGAACGCCCTTCCTCGGTTGTGTTGAGTGCCACCAGGGCGTCCACCACGGCTTGACGGGTCGCATCGTCCACCCGGCTGGGTTGGTACATCAACGGATGGGAAGGGGCTTGACCGAACGAGGGCAACGCCGTGTAGCGTTCCATCGGTAAACACCACGCTTCGTTGTCCGAAGCGTCGGCTTGACCGCAATACGTTGCTGCGGAGGAGTCCTTCACGAAGGCCACGCCCCCCGCTTCTTCCGACAAACAGCGGAGGGCTCCACCGTACCCGTAGTGCAGCGAACCTGCTTCGGGGATGGAGGCGTTGTCGCCGAAGTGGTTGAGGATGGTGTTTCTCAAGGATTCGATGTCGTCGTCATCGCCGATCACCTCAGCGTATCCTTGGCCGATGAAGTAACCCATGGGAATGAGCATGCCAGCCGACTTCAACCACCCCGTGTGGCATGACGCCACACCCGTCAACGCCTCGAAGGGGTCGGTGGTTTCATCGTCGTCGTTGAGTGCATGAGCCGCCGCGCTGTCGTTGAGCACAACGGCATGAGCGTTGTAATGCGTCCGCCCGTCCGCGTTTTGGTCCGCAGCCATCGCTTCCAAACCGTATTGCTGCCATCCCAGCCACCCGGCACCGCCGTCCATGAAAGCCATGTCAGCGCTGCCAAACCTCAGGGCTTGGAGCGCCAAGGCATCGGACGTGATGGGGTACAACTCCACCGGACGACCGAGGGCTTCACTGAGGTGGTCGGCGAGTTTCTGAGGGTTTTCTTCGAAGGTGGTGTAATCGTCCCGCACGGAAAAGGCGATGCGCAGCGCCGTGTCCTCCTCCCCTTCCAAACATCCTGCAAGCGAGGTGGTCAACAACAGGGTCACCAACATCAGCGGTTGAAGCGACCAACGTGTTGCCTGCATGCCTCCACCGCCCAGTTTAGGACGCCCGAAAAAACCGCACGATATAATGTTTAGGACGCCCTAAACACACGTCGCTGGGCAACGCACCCTCCACCCAAACCCCTGGTTGAGGCACAGTGACCTCCAACGGGCGCCGCAGCCGCGATATGGGGTCCGGTCGGATGGCGGTGGTAGTCCCTCCCGGATTCGAACCGAGGTCGGAGGAACCAGAATCCTCCATGATGGACCGCTACACTAAGGGACTTTGATGCCGCCCAAGCGCATCGCCTTCTTGAACTCAACGGCGCGCTTGTTGCCTCAAACCGTGGCGAATCGGAACATCACTTTGGACACCCACGACAGCATCATGATGATCATGAACGAGGCAAGTGCATACTTCGCCCAAGGTCGCACGGGTTTGGACTCCGGCCACAAATCCATGCCAAGTTCCTCGGCTTGGGCGATCAAATCGGCCATCTCTGCCAAGTGCGCTTCAACGGAATCGTGGCTCATGACCTTGGGTTCAGGGGCTGATTATTTCAAGCGTTGGTCGAACGAACAACGGAAAAAAGCCTATATATGCACAGATGGTGATAAGGCCATGAATAAAGCCCTTGCCGTTGCCATGACCGCCATGCTGTTGCTGGCGGGATGCATGGATGCAGAAGACGCCATTGACCAAATCGACGATGTTGTTGACATCGTGGTGCCCGGGTGCAACAACCCCGATGCCTTCAATTACAACAACTCCTCTGACAACGACCTTGCCTGTTTGAGTCAAGACATTTTGACCGAAAGCATCAGCAGCTTCGTCCTGCTGATGGACAACGGCCCTGCCATGGGTGAAACGGCAGGCGTCACGCAGCACGCCGTCTTCGAAACCGAGGGGATGGACAGCGACGAGATGGTGGACATGGAAATGGTCGCCACCATGATGGCCAGCCCGAACGGCTCGGCCATGTCCACCCACATCACCTACGACAACACGATGACGTTCGAACAGACCTGGTGGGCCTTCCCCGGTGCTGACGACACCACGACCCTCTACGTGGACTACAACGGTGATGCCTTCATGATGACCAGCGCCATGTCCTACACCGAGACCCTGACGGCTTGGCTTTCCGATGACATGGACGATGCATCCACGGAAGCGGATGACATGCCCCTTGAGGACTACACCTTCTACTGTTCCAACGACGGCGAAGCGTACGCCAACGACATGGGCGGCATCCTCTGCCCCGAAGGAGCCGGCGAGATCCCGATGTGCCCCGATGGCATGCCGTGCACGTGCATTGATGTTGACGGGTCCTGCGACGACGGTAACGACGACTGGGGTTACCCCGGTGACGGCGACATGGATGCGCCTGAGATCGACTTCACGCTCTACGATTGGAATTCCACCAACTTTGAGATGTCCATGGACCTGACCAACAGCGACGCCATGTTCGCCTTCAGTGCAGACGTCTCGGTGGAAGGCACCACCCACGAGATCGACATGACCGTCAACGAACTGTTCGAGGTCCGCTCGATGACCGTCAACGTTCCTGAATACAACGAAGAAGTGACGATGACGCTTCACACCGATGCTGAGATCAGCGAGATGTTGGACGAAGGCATGATGACCGACCCCACCACCGAAGCCTTGCCGTTCACGCTTGAGATGCAGTACGAGGACGAGTGGTCCACCATGGCCACCGACGGCGATGGCAACCCCTTGTTTGCAACCGTGTACATGTGCGATTTCTTGGTGAGTGAAACGGCGTTGGAGACGATGTCGTTCATGGACGCTGTGGTGGCCGCCGACCTTGACGACGGCATGTGTGACACCGAAGCCGACGCCTACACGTTCACCTCCGGTGAAGCCCACGAGGTCATCATGGACGAGATGCTCTTCTTCGAACAGGAAGAGGGCGCCCTCCTCTTCACCGCCAGCACCGTGTTCATGTACGCCGTTGAATGGGACGGCATGGCCGTCAACGAAACGATCTGCGTCGACGAAGGCGGTTACTGGGACAGCACCGACGAAACCTGTGAAATCGATTCGCTCATGATCTCCGACCAAGACGCATCTGCCCTCGAAGTCGACGGCCAGGTGATTGAGTACCAAGTCAACGCCACAGCCGGCGTTGTTCTGGTCATGCCCCATGTTGACATGTATGTGTGCGATGACGGCGAGTACGTTGAAGCCGATTTCTACAACGACGGCTACGAAGACTGCACCGACGGTTCAGACGAGACGGAGGATGGCGGTGACGGCGGCCTTGAAGGCGACTTCGTGATGGTCTACGAATGCATGGACTTCGTCGAAACCTCGCTGCTTGACAGCGGTGATGCCTTCTACGACGTGTTCGACGACACCAACCTCGACAGCAGCCTGTGCGACACCGAGCACGACGGCATGGAATACGCCTTCACCGAAAACACGCCCACCATGCCCGAGAACTTCTCTTGGTACGACGATGACATGGGCGAGCCCATGCACATGATGCACGATGGCGCCGACCTGTGGACGACCATGGAAGGCTGGACCGCCGAGGGCGCCACCGAAGAAGACTGCACCTACGAAGGCGGCACCTACGACGGCACCGACGACACCTGCACCATGATGTGGGAGATCACGAACGTTGACGACATGGCGATGGAGTTGTACGATGCCGGCATGGACGAGTACGAATTCATCCGCTACGTGTACGACGACACGACCATGAGCGGCCACTTGATGTTCTTGGAAGAGTACTACTTGTGCTTGAACGATGAACTCATCCCCACCGATTCGGTCAACGACGGCTACGAAGATTGCGCCGACGGTTCCGACGAGTCCGGCGACACGACGGTGGAGATCACCTTCATCTGCGGCAACGGCGACGAGATTCCCTTCAGTTGGGTCAACGACGGGATGGAGGATTGCGACGACGGGGCCGATGAGCAGCAGTACGACGGTGACGGTAACCCCGTCAACTGGTATGACTGTGAAAACGGCGAGGAAGTGTGGATCGAAGACGTCAACGACGGTTACGACGACTGTGGCGACGGTTCGGATGAATACGGCTACTGGGACGACAACGGCGGCCTTGAGGGCGACTTCGTGATGGTCTACGAGTGCATGGACTTCGTCGAGACCTCGCTGCTCGACAGCGGTGATGCCTTCTACGACGTGTTCGACGACACCAACCTCGACAGCAGCCTGTGCGACACCGAGCACGACGGTATGGAATACGCCTTCACCGAAAACACACCCACCATGCCCGAAAACTTCTCGTGGTACGACGATGAAATGGGCGAGCCCATGCACATGATGCACGACGGCGCCGACCTGTGGACGACCATGGAAGGCTGGACCGCTGAGGGCGCCAGCGAAGAGGACTGCACCTACGAAGGCGGCACCTACGACGGCACCGACGACACTTGCACCATGATGTTGGAGATCACGAACGTCGACGACATGGCGATTGAACTGTACGATGCCAACTGGGACGAGTACGAATTCATCCGCTACGTGTACGACGCCACGGCCATGAGCGGCCACTTGATGTTCTTGGAAGAATACTACTTGTGCTTGAACGATGAGCTCATCCCAACCGATTCGGTCAACGATGGCTACGAAGACTGCGCTGACGGTTCCGACGAGTCCGGTGACTGGGGCGGCGACCACTTCAACTGGTGGTTCGGCAGCGAATACGACGAGGACACCTGGGACATGATCGGCTTCGAACTCGGCGTGTACGACGAGTCGTTTTACCTCATGACCACCGTTGGCTTCACCCTCTCTGATGACTCGACGGGCGATGTGCTTGACACTTGGACCATCGACCCCGAAGCGTTCACAATGAACGAAGACGATGAGTGGGTCTACTTCCTTGACGTTGATACGTTGATGACCCTCTACACCCTTGAGGACGGCACCTGCTACACCCTCAACGCTTACCCCATGGACGGCGATGGCGAGTGGATCGGCGGTGAAATGTGGGCCTACTTCTGCCCCGGTGACGACCCCACGACCGGCGACGGCGATGAGGGTTTCTTGATGGTCCACACCAACGGTGACTTCTTTGACTTCAGCGGCGACGTGATGGACTACAGCATCGTCTTGACCGATTGCGACTATGAATACGATGAGACCACCGAGGAATACGAAGAGACCTGCGGCGAGGATGTCCTGTCCGTGACCGTGGCGTCGGTGCTCCATGCTTCCGAAACGGCCGCTGAAACGGCCATGGAAGGCGGTGCACAGATCGTCTTCATCGATACCGATGGCTCCGGTACCGTGAGCGATGGCGATATGATCGGCATCGTGGACGGCGGTGGCGCCGAGGACTACTGGAACACCGTCCGCTTGTACTCAGCCAACGCTGACGCCTACAGCGACGAGAACCCCACGCTGCCCGGCTTCACCGGCGCTTTTGCCACGTTGGCCCTGCTCGGCGCTGCGTTCGTTCGCCGCCACTGAACCCCGCACAAGCCTTTGTAGGCGCGGGCCCCGAGCCCGACCCATGAGTGAGGTGCCGCAGGGTTTGACGGTCCCGTTGCGTCCACGAGGCCCGCCTCGGCCCACTGCGACGATGACGTTGACGCAGGACGGGCCCAACGGCGTGGAAGTGCTGCTCGGTCTGCGCTCGCCCACCATGCGTGCATTTCCGAGTTACTGGGCGTTTCCTGGCGGAGGCGTGTCAAGGGTGGACCACGCTGCAGTTGACGTCCTGAGCGCAGTTCAAGGCCCAGAGGCCGCCACCGTGGCATGCATTCTGAGGGAGATGAGCGAAGAGTTGGGGCTTGCCCCGGCCGGCAACGGGTTGGTAGCGTTGCCCGTGCAAGCCCGGCTTGACATCATTGAGGACAAGGCCAACTGGCTGCCTCTGGCACAATCCGGCGCCTTCGACGTGGACCGCTCAGGTCTGAAGGTGCTCAGCCACCGCATCACGCCTCCATTCGGCCCGGTGCAATTTGACAACGCCTTTCTCCACCTCCACGCTGGTGCTCACACCGAGGTGCCCGCCATCGATTTGGAACCACAAACGGAGTTCACAGAGGTCATGTGGGCCACACCAGCCGACATCATTGAACGATGGAGCCGACATGAGATCAAAGTGGCCCCACCGGTCGTGACACTGCTGATGGAAATCGAGCGCACGCTGGAACGGTTGGGACGCTCCATGCCAGCGGCGGCCGACGACATCGCCGAGCGCCTGCCCGGTCGTCGCTCCATCCTCTTCGCCCACGGGGTGGAAGTGGTCCCCATCAAGACCGATACATTGCCCCCCGCAGACCACACGAACTGCTACTTGGTGGGTGACCCCGAGGGTGAGTTTGTGCTGGTCGACCCCGCTGTGCGCATGCGTGAGGACATGGAGGCCCTCGCCACGGCGGTTGAACGTCATCGCGGCGAGTTGAGGGCCATCCTGTTCACGCACAGCCACGGTGACCATTTGGCCGACATGTCGCTGCTGAAGGAGGCGTTCGACGCACCCATCTGGGGCAGCGCGCACACACATCAAAGCGTGCCCTGCGACCGCATCCTGGAGGACGGCGAGGTGCTCCAACTGGGCGCACAGGCCTGGCAGGTGCTCATCACGCCCGGCCATCACCCGGGCCACGTGTGTTTGTTCAGCGAAGCCGGCCTGGTGGCTGGCGACATGGTGGCTGGCATCGGCACCATTCTCGTGCCGCCGCACACCGGTGACATGCAGGTGTACATTCAGCAGCTCGAGCGCTTGCTGGCGCTCCAACCGCACCTTGTGTTTCCCAGTCACGGCCCCGTCGTGGCTCAACCTGAGCGGTTGTTGAAGCGGTACATCGTCCACCGCCGAGCCCGGCACGACCGTGTGTTCGACGCTGTGAAGGCCGGTCGCTCGCTCTTGGCCGACATCGCTCGGCAAGCGTACGACGACACGCCGGACGCTCATCCGGGGCTTGCCGAAGACCAGACGCTCTCGCACCTCATGGCCCTCGAGCGTGAGGGTCGAATCGTTCGCGAGGACCGAACGTGGCGTCCTTCGGAGGCATGACGATGGGGCAACGCGTGGTCATCACCAAAGCAGGCGGCGTCGGTTGCATCACCACGCAACCGATGGAGGCACCCGAACCCGGGGCCGGGGAGGTCCGGGTGAAGGTGGCGTACGCAGGCATCAATTTCGCCGATCTGCTGATGCGCCTGGGGTTCTATCAGCCGCGACCGCCTTACCCCTTCACGCCAGGATACGAAGTCAGTGGCATCGTCGATGCCCTCGGGCCGGAGGTTCAAGGGTTGCAGTTGGGCCAGCGGGTGGTCGCAGCCATGCGTTCGGGCGGCCAAGCCAGTTATGTCATCAGCCCGGTCGACCGTGTCATTCCACTGCCCGACGACATCGGCCTTGCCACCGCAGCGGCCACCCCCGTGACCTACATGACGGCGCACCACATGCTCCACCATTTGGGCCACCTCCAACCCGACCACACCGTGCTCGTTCACGGTGGCGCCGGAGGCGTAGGCACCGCTGCCTTGCAACTGTGCGCCTGGGCCGGTGTCACGAAGGTTTGGGCGACCTCGTCCAAACCGAAACACCACGTGATTGAGCGCTACGGCGGTCGAGCCATCGACCGACACGGCGAGGACTTCAAGCGCATCGTGCTTCAAGAAACCGAGGGACGCGGCGTGGACCACGTGCTCGACCCCATCGGCGGGGACCACCTCAAGCGCAGTTTGTCCTGCCTCGCCGAAGGTGGACGCCTCTACACCTACGGTTTGTCATCGGCGGCCCCCACCGGAAAACGCTCCCTGTTGAAGGCCGTGTTTGCGCTGCGTCGCACGCCAAAATTCGATGCTCTGCGGCTGATGACTCGCAACCGCGGCGTGTTTGGTGTCCACATGGGAACCTGGGAAAACGAATCGGTCATGCACGAACAACTCGCTCGCATCGTGGAGGGCATCCGCTCGGGGCACCTCGAACCGCTGATTGACCGCATCTTCGAAGCCGACGAGGTCCAAGCGGCCCACCAACACCTGCATGACGCCAACAACATCGGCAAAGTGTTGCTGCGCTTTGCGGACATAGAATGATAATCAGCAGCCATGAGCGGTGAACATGCTCAACCTCCGCTTGATGCTGATGGTGGCCCTGTTGTCGCCCCTTGCCATGACCGCCGGTTGCACCGCTGAGGCCGAAGCTTGGCAGCGCGTGGGCGCCGATGCGTTCGCCGAAGCCATCGAAGCGGAAGCCGGTGCGTTCCTGCTCGACACCCGCACCCAAGCCGAATGGGAGCAGGACGGTCACATCGTGAACGCCACGCTCATCCCCTACGACGAACTTGAGGACCGGGAAAGCGAACTTCCAGAGGACAAAGACACCACGATCTTGCTGTACTGCCGAAGCGGCAACCGCTCGCAAAAAGCAGCTCAAACCCTGCTGGATTTGGGGTACACGGACGTCCGTGACCTTGAATCCGGCATCATGGGCTGGAAGAACGCAGGTTACAGCGTTGAATACGGTGCATGAAACCTTCATCAGCGGTGGCCCACCACTGAGGACCGTGGGGTGGAAGCGTGAAGAAAGCGATGTCCGGCTTTGACCTACGCGCCGTTGCTCGGGAACTCGACGGGCTTGCCGGCGCCTACGTCAAGAAAGCCTACATGCCGCACTACGAGCAAATCGTGCTGCGCATCAACCCCAAAGACGGGGATCAGCGCGATTTGGTGCTCGTGCGTGGTGAGCGCATCTACACCTCCCACCGCGACCGACCGATGCCACAAACGCCGCCACCCTTCGCCATGGTCTTGCGAAAACACCTCCGCAACGCCCGACTGACCGGCGTGGAGCAGGTCGGGTTCGACCGGGTGTTGGCCTTTCATTTCGACACCAAAAACGGACAACGTCACGTGTACGTGGAGGTGTTTCGTGACGGGAACATCATTCTCACCGATGAGGACAACATCATCGTCCAGCCCCTCACCCACGCCTCCTATGCCGGTCGGACCCTGAAGAAGGGCCTCGCTTACACGCCCCCGCCCGCAGCGGTGGACCCCTACACGCTCACGGAGGCCGAACTGACCAACACGCTTGCAACATCGGACCGCGACCTGGTGTCCACGTTGGGCGGCAAGGTCAACCTCGGCGCCACGCATGCCAACGCTGTGTGCGCCTTGGCCGGGTATGAACCCAACAGTGAGCCAACGGCTGCCGACGCACCAACGGTTTACAGCGCCTTGAAATCCTTGCTTCAGCAGCTTGACGAAGCCGCTCGCGGCCACCTCATGTTTCGCTTGAAGGACGATGACCCGTCCGATTGGTCGGTCCATCTCGATCAACTGGCCCAGCCCAACGTTCATGCATGGCTGGCGGAACGAGCGGTGGAACTTTCCCCGATTCTGCTGCCGCAGCACGACGGACTGCCCCATGTCACCTTTGACACCGTTTGCGAGGCGGCGGACGTTTGGAAAGGGGCGCACGACGCTGCGGCGCTCCACCGACGCGAGGCCGAACGCATGGAACAACAAGCCGGTCCGGGCCGGGGCGCCTCCACGCCGGTGGAACGGTTGGAACGACGGCAAGCTCAACAGCAGAAAGCCTTGGCCGGGTTCGCTCAAAAAATCGACCAACAACAGCGACTCGGTCATGCGATCCAAACGCATTGGACCCACGTCGAGGACTTGATGGGTCAAGTCCGTGAAGCGGTGGACAACACCGGTTGGCCAGCGGTCAAAAAAGCCACCAAATCCATTCCCTGGATCGTAGCCGTGAACCCTGCCCAACGCGCCTTCACGGCCGTCCTGCCTGACGAGGGTCACCAGCCCAACGGGGAGCGGGTGGAGCTCTACCTCGACGAGACGGTGCATCAGAACGCCCAACGGTACTTCGAAGCCGCCCGGAAACAGAAAAACAAGACCAAGGGTGCTGTTGAGGCGCTCGCCGAAACCGAACGGCAACTCAAGCGAGCGGTGAAGAAGGAAACCAAGCAGAAGGCCAGCGGACGGTTGAATGCGATGAAGCGCAGCAAACGCATGTGGTTTGAGCAGCATCGCTGGGGCATCGTCGAGGGCGGTCACCTCGTTGTGGGCGGGAAAGACGCCAAAGGCAACGACGCCGTGGTGAAAAAACACCTTTCGGGGGACGACATGTACCTCCATGCTGACCTCCACGGGGCACCGTCGTGCAGTTTGCGTTCCCAAATGGGCTTCGCCCCCACCGAACACCACCCCGCCCACCTGCCAAAGGACGTCCCCTCCTACAAACTCGTCGACAAAGTGCAGGACAGCACCATTGGCGAGGTCCAGCTCCAACAGGCAGCGTTGCTGGCGCTGGCTTGGAGTCGCGCTTGGAACGGGGGCGGCGCGCATGGAACCGTGTACAGCGTTCGGCCGGCACAGGTGTCGAAAACGGCCCAAACCGGTGAGTTCGTCGGCAAAGGGGCGTTCATCGTTCGCGGCCAGCGAACCTGGTACAAGGACCTGGACGTGTGCCTCGGTTTGGGCATCGTCGCCATCAACGGCGTACCGTTGGTCATCACCGGAACCCCAGATGTCATCCGCTCCATGTGCGTTCGGTACGCCATCCTACGACCGGGCATGACCAAGAAAGAACGACTGGCCAACACCATGTACAAAGTGACGGGGTTGCCAACCGACGATTTGTTGGCCGTGCTCCCCGGCGCCAGCGATGTCATCGAGGAACACGGGATGATGACACCGCCCACCACAGGAGATGAGGAGGAATGAATCCCGATCGCCGCTCAGACCCGAGTGGGTGGGACCGTCGCTTTGCCGAGGATGTGTACGCCTACGGCGAGGAAGCCAACGCTTGGTTGGTCGAACAGTTGCTTCCGATTCCTCCAACCGGACGAGCGCTGTTCCCAGCGGACGGCGAAGGACGCAATGCGGTGTGGGCTGCGCAGCAGGGCTGGCAGGCCGAGGTGTTCGATCTGTCCAAGGAAGGGCAACGAAAATGCGCGTTGCTGGCCCAACGGCACGGCGTCCAGGTGATGTATGACGTGGACGACCTGGTCCTTCGGCCCTTTGATGAACCGGTGTACGACCTCATCGCCTGTTCGTGGTTCCACACCCCCTCTGCGATTCGAAAGAAGCACATGCCGAGAATGCTGCATGCATTGAAACCGGGAGGACGGTTTGTGATGGAAGGCTATCACACGTCCCAACTGCCACTCACCAGTGGGGGGCCCAAATCCTTGGATTTGTTGTTTGACCTTGACGAACTTGTGAAGGAATTGACCGGTGGTCTTGCGCCGCCCATGGAGGTGGTGACCGCCGAGGTGACGACCACGGTGCTCGATGAATCGGAGCTTCATCGCGGTGAAGCTCGGGTCGTTCGGGTGCATCTCATGCGCCGAACTTGACATCGTTCAGCGTCCACCGCGCCGACCTCGATGACCGCCCCGACCTTTGGAGGCGCCCTTGGATGGGCCGCGTTGGCCACCTTGAGCACCGAAGCTGCCGCCCCGTTGACCGCCGTCGCTGCGTTGGCCACGCTGGTGTTGGCGTGCCCCTCCGCTCTGGCCCCTGCCCTGACCGCCGCCTTGCCGGCGGTCGTTCGACCGGCGCGGAGGGCCACGTCCGCCTCGATGACCACCGGCTGAACCTTTTCGACCCTGGCCGTAGCCGCCAAGGGCCTTGGACCGTTGACCGCGGCCTCGGTCATCGTCGTTGTATCGGCCTTGTTGGGCCCGGCCTTTGCGCTGCCGTTCCCGCTGCTTCTTGGTGGTGCGTCGGGGTTCGGGGGGAATGTACTCAACCTCAAATTCTGGTAACGCCAAAAAGTCGGGTGGAACGAATGCTTCGTTGATCCCGACGTCCTTCTGCATGCGGCTGTACATTTTTTTCTGAGGCTTTTGGACCAGGGCCACCACCACACCGCTGGCACCGCCGCGTGCGGTTCGGCCGCTCCGATGCTTGTACGCCTTGCCGTTTTCGGGAGGGTCGTAGTGAATCACGCAGTTCACGCCTTCCACGTCGAGCCCACGGGCGGCCACATCGGTGGCCACGAGCGCCATGCATTCGCCGTGAATGAAGGTCTCCATGGCCCGGTCGCGTTGCCGTTGCGTCATGCCGCCGTGAAGGGCTGTGACGTAGACCCCGTCCATTTCCATCTCCTCGGCGACCCGGTCCACGCCGGCCCGGGTGCGACAAAAAATGACCGAACGGCCGCATTTTCGGACAAGTTCGCACGAAATGGTGGATTTTTTGCTGTTGGGCATCAGCCAGAAATGATGGTCCATGTGGGTGACAGAAACATCGGCTTCTCCCACTTCAACGATGGCAGGGTCGTTTTGATACCCCTCCACCAATTGCGCCACCTCATCGTCGAGGGTGGCGCTGAACAGGACCACGTGCGCATTCTCAGCGCAGCGGTCCAACACGTCGCAGACCGGCTCCATGAAGCCCATGTCCGCCATTCGGTCGGCTTCGTCGAGCACGACGCTGACGGTGTCCTTCAGCACGATGACCCCACTGTCCATCAAATCCAGCAGACGACCGGGGCACGCCACCAACACATCCACACCGCGCTCCATCATGCGGTGTTGAGGGCGGTACGACACGCCGCCGTACACCGAACCAACGAACAGATCCATCGCTTTGGCCAGCGGTTTCAGCACGTTGTGAATCTGTTCAGCGAGTTCACGGGTGGGAGTGAGGATGAGCCCCGTGGGGCGGTGGGGTGCCGCTTCGGGCAGGGTTTGCAACAACGGTAGACCAAAAGCGAGGGTTTTGCCCGATCCCGTCGGTGCACGGCATGCGACGTCCACCCCGTCCAACAACAGGGGGATGCACTCGGTTTGCACCTCAAACGGCTCGTCAATCCCTTGGCGTGCAAGGGCTTCCATCAAGGCCTTGTCAAGACCAAGTTCTGCAAACGACGACATGGTCCTCAGTCCTTCGCGCTGGCGCAGCCTATTTCAAATGACCCGCCAAAACCATGGTCGAACGTGGCTCTCGGCTTCATTGGGGACGCGTGACGTACATGGCCACGGCGTTGCCACCACCCAAACAGAGCGTGACGATGCCCGAGGTGGCCTCCAGGCGACGCATGACACCGAGCATGGTGATCAAGCATCGGGTACCGCTGGCCCCCAGAGGGTGCCCCAAACTGACGGCACCGCCATGGAGGTTGAACCGGTCATCGGGAATGCCGACCTCCTGAGCCACGGCGCACGAAGCGGAGGCGAAGGCTTCGTTGTGCTCGTATACATCCACGTCAAGCACGTCCAGACCGTTGCGTTCCAGCAAGGTCCTCACCGCAGGGATGGGTGCGCTCATGACACGTGCGGGCTCGACACCCGAGGTGCAATAGTCCTCAATGACGGCAATGACCTCCCATCCCTGCTTGCGGGCATACGCTTCGTCGGCCACCAACACTGCGCTGGCGCCGTCGTTGAGCGTGCTCGCGTTGCCCGCCGTGACGGCGCCGGCTCGGTCAAACACCGGTCGAAGGCCGGCCAAGGATTCTGCGGTCGTGGAACCGCGGACTCCTTCATCGTTCGTGACCACCACAGGGTCGCCTCGCCGTTGGGGGACATGGACGGGGAAGGTTTCCCAGCCGAACCAACCGTTGGCCCATGCTGCTGCTGCCCGTTGCTGGCTTCGTGCTGCAAAGGCGTCCATGGTCTCGCGGTCGATGTTGCATTCCTTGGCCACCGTTTCGCCGGTGGTGCCCATGTGAACGTCGTTGTACACGTCCCACAAACCGTCGTGAATCATGGAGTCAACGAGGGTGGAATTGCCCATTTTGGCGCCCTTTCGCTGCCCCATCAACAACTGCGGTGCATTCGACATGCTTTCCATGCCGCCGGCGATGATGGCTTTGTACTCCCCTGCTCGAATGCTGTTGGCCGCCATCATCGCCGCCTTGAGCGAGGAGCCGCAGACCTTGTTGACGGTCATGGCAGGGGTCGAAACGGGCAAGCCTGCTCCCAGGGCAACCTGCCGCGCAGGGTTTTGACCCGCCCCGGCCTGAAGGACCTGACCGAAAATCACCTCGTCCACGGTGCCCGAATCTGGGGCGATGTCGCAGCGCTTCAGCAGTTCCTTGACGGTCACGACGCCGAGGTCCACGGCCGACAACGACGCATAGGCGCCCATGAATTTCCCGATCGGTGTTCGTGCAACGCCGCAGATGACCGCTTTGGGTTGGCTCATGGCCCAACGAACGCCAGCCAACCTTTCAACATGACCGTGCGGTGCCGTGGTCGTCGGGTTGAGAAGGGTTGATGTGGGCGACACCGTGGGCGATTCATGGCGAAATTCAAGACCGACCTGAACCTGACTCGACCAGCCGACCAACTTCGTGATGTGAAGGTCACGCTCGACTTCACACCCAACGCCCTGGCGTCGGTGCTCTATCAGCAGGGCGACACCATGGTGCTCGTGTGCTGCACCAAAGAGGCAAGCCTGCCTCGCTGGTTCCCCCGTGACGCCACCAAAGGTTGGGTGCACGCCGAATATTCATTGCTGCCCGGATCCACCAATTCCCGATTCCGACGCGAGCGAAACGGCGCCAAAGGCCGAACGCAGGAAATCGAACGCCTCATCGCCAGGTCCCTTCGGGCTGCGGTTGACCTGGAAGCGCTTGGACCGGTGGCCTTGAACCTCGACTGTGACGTCCTGAACGCCGACGGCGGCACACGATGCGCCGCCATCACCGCAGCCAACATCGCCTTGCGCCTTGCCGTTCGCCGCTTGATCGATTCCGGCGATTGCCTGCCCGTGAGCATGCGCCCGTCCTTCGAGGAACGCAAGGAGGGCTGGACGCCCCCGGCATTGACGGACGCCCAACGGGCCGACCATGAAGCGGCTGTTCTGCCTCACGACCTGGCTGCGGTTTCGGTCGGACTCGTCGACGGCGAGGTGTTCCTTGACCTCGACTATGTCTTGGACTCCAACGCGGATGTGGACATGAACGTCATCAAAACCAGTGACGGGCGTTATGTCGAACTCCAGGGCACTGGCGAGGAATCCACCTTCTCTGCCGAGGAGTTGACCGCCCTCCTCAGCGCAGCGGACCTTGGCCTCGATGCGCTCTTCGCTCACCAAAACCAGATTCTCGGCTGAATGCATGGCACCTTCGCCCTCCTGTCCACGACGGAAGCCTTGAAATGGCGAGCCCACTCGCAAGCCTTGCACGGGTCAGTAGCTTAGTTGGGAGAGCGCGGCACTGAAGATGCCGAGGTCGCTGGTTCAAGTCCGGCCTGACCCACCACCGTTGCAACATCGGCGTCTGCGCCCGAATTTTTTGCTGAGTCGATGCTTCTATAGAAATTGTTTCAGCCCCCAAGGTGAAGAACCGAAGAAGGGTTCATGTGCCCCTCCGAACCTCGGTGAGCATGGTGCGGGACAGCGATGGGTCGGTCCCGCCCAAAGAAACAACCGACGACTCCGGACGCACCCGCGACCGCGAGGCCAAGGAACTCGCCGAAATCCGTCAACGCAGGATGGGCGGAGGGCGGATGTTTTTATCGAACATCGAGGATTATGTGCTCCTTGGTGGCTTGCTCTACGGCGTTGTGTTCGGTTTGCTGTTGACGGCGATGTCCTCCGGTGTGTTCGGCACCTCCACCGAACTCGACCATTTCGCCTCCACCACCTTCCTTGACATCGGTGATGAATGCGAACAGATCACAGACCAACCCTGGTTGCTGATCTATCCCGACCCCGACCACGAACGGTTCAAACTCGAAGCGCACAACCTTCCCAACGGCGTGGCGTTCCTCAATCACTCGTTGTTTGAAATCGATGAAGTGGGCACCAAATCGATCGTTGCTGGGGGGCAAAACGAGTCGTTGGTCGTGATCGATGAAACCTCGGGCGTGACCAAAGCATCTGCTGAAGTGGATTTTGGAGACCTCCCCGAAGGTCATTTTGAACTCAAATTCCGCGTGGACGTCCACACGGAAGACAACCGCTCCAGCCCCCGCGTCGAAGGGTTGAACAGCAGTTTGACCGATGTTGTGACCTTTGAGCACACCGTTTCCAAAGAAACGTTGGCCTTCTTGCCCTTCGTCAACGATGATGAGCATTCTGAGGTGCGCATCGAGGACGCCGGCCCCCGGTCGTGCTGGTCCGTGCAAGATCTTGGTGAATGGGGCTACATTTTGATGGGGGCTGAAGTCGGCGGAGGACGCGAGACGGCCATGCTGGCGGGTGGCGCTGCGGGCATACCAGCCTGGTGGATGGCGTTCATTTCGCTGTCCTTGTCCGTGGTGTCCTTGTTGGTGATCTACCCGGTGATGTACAAGGTCTACCATCAAGACACGGACGACATCCTCTCCCGAAACCACATTGTCCGTTTGGTGGAGGACACCGTGGACGAGGCGGCCAACAAGCACGGCATTTTGGTCGATGAAGACCTGTTCAAAGTGGAGGTGCGCGACTTGTCCATTGACATCATGGTGGCGTACAAGAACACCGAGAACACCCTGTCGGATTCCAAGGAGGTGCGTTCAGAAATTCTTCGTGTGCTGCTGGAAGAATTCGCTCTGTTCAGGGTGTTCAAGCCGGTTCAACTCAACGTCCGCGTGATCGGTGCTGGCCAAGTGATCGATTTTGACAGCGGCGTGGGCTTGGGCCTGCAGGACAATCAGGAACCGCTTGAGGCAGCTCAGCAGCAGGACTATTCGACGTTTTTCTCCGAACTCCATTCGCTCTCCCGCATTGAGGACGATGTTCGGGACAGTTTGGACCTCTTTTTCACGCGCCGCTCGGACGTGGACATGAAAGGCGCCGTGGTGACCAGCGATGACCGTGTCGTCTTCGTTTCGGTCATCTATCGACCCACACAACGGCTGGCCTTTTTCAGATTCAGCAAAACCGCTGCACAGATCAAGGATGAATTGTATTCGTTCATTCACCAGCGAAACGCCGAGCATTTGGGTTCGCAGGAACTGATCGTCAAGACGCGCAACGAAGTGTCGACACTGGCCGACCGTTCGGGAGCAGGTCGCGTTGAGCGGAAGGAAGCCAAGAACGATGATCGCATCGTGGCGGTCGCCAAACAAGACGGGCTCGGCGGCCGTGTGCTGCAAACCAAGTTCCTTGGCGACACCCTCTCGACCGTGGAATTCATGGCGAATGAAAAGCGGGAAATGATCAACAAATGGGGCTTCTGGGGCCTCATCGTGTTCGTTTGGATCCCGTTCATGGCCTCGGGCGTCTTGGTGGGCGCCATGCTGGGCTTGCTGTCCCGTATGCAATTCATGCGCGTGCTTCTGGCCACCCTCATCGGCGGTTCCATTGCCTCCATCACGTGGGCTTACACCGCAGAGGGCATCGTGAAATTCATGCATCAATACAAGCTTGAAGTGTTCATTCCGATGATCATCATCGTGTTCATCCTCATGGCCGTGCTTCACATTCGCTCGACGAAAATGCGACGGCAAACCGAACTGTTCGAAGACACCCTGCTCGACAACTTCCACGCCGATATCGTGGCCAAGTACGGTGAACACTGAGGGCCGACGATGCAAGCGAGCACCAGCGGGAACGGCGCCGAAGGCCACGTGGGCGAACACGTCCGCATCGGCATCGTCACCGTCAGCGACCGGGCCAGCGACGGGACCTATACCGATGAAGGTGGTCCCGCCATCCTCGGTTTCCTTCGTGAGGCCTTGTTGAGTCCGTGGACAGCCGAGTATCGGTGTGTCCCCGACGAGCGAGCCATCATCGAGGCCACGCTGATCGAACTGGCCGACGACGTGGGATGCAGCGTCGTGGTGACCACGGGCGGCACGGGGCCAGCTCCACGGGATGTCACGCCCGAGGCCACCGAAGCGGTGTGCGACAAAATGCTGCCTGGATTCGGCGAAAAGATGCGCGCCATCTCCTTGCAATACGTCCCCACCGCCATCCTTTCCCGGCAAGTGGGTGGAGTGCGTCATCGATCTTTGATCTTCAACCTCCCCGGTCGTCCCAAAGCAATTCGGGAAACCATCGACGACATCTGGAGAGCCGTGCCCTACTGCGTTGATCTCATCGGTGGACCGTACATGGACATGAACGAGGATGTGTGCGACGCATTTCGGCCACCTGCGGCTCGACGACGATAGCGGCACCATGTTCATGAGCCGACCACGGCTGGTCAGGTTGAGGGTGGCGCATGAAAGGGAACGTCTTGATCCACAACGCCACCATGATGCTTCCAGACGCCGAACTTGTGGGCGATTTGCGCATCCGATCAGGAGTGATCGAAGCCGTCTCGCAAGCACCGCTCCAACCCATGGACGATGAGTTGTTCATCGACGGCACGGGATTGCATCTGCTCCCAGGAGCCATTGACCCGCAATGCCATTTCCGCGACCCAGGTCAACCCGAGAAAGAAGACTTGGGTTCGGGTTCTGCCGCTGCCGTAAGCGGTGGCGTGACGTCGTTTCTTGACATGCCCAACAACAAACCCTCCATCACCGACATGGCAGGCATGCGGATGAAACTCGAGACGGCAGCCGCCAAATGCGTCAACAATTACGGCTTCTTCATTGGTGCCACGCCCGATAACGTGGCTGACCTCCAAGAAGCGGTGGGAACGCCACAACAACCGATGAGCGTTCCCGGAATTTGTGGCATCAAGGTGTTCATGGGATCGTCAACGGGCACCTTGTTGGTGAACGAACGTGCTGCACTCGACAACATTTTCGCCAACACCGGTGGATTGATTGCGGTGCACGCCGAGGATGAACAACGCCTCATTCAACGCTTTGAAGCGGTCAAGGACCGAACGGACATGGCCGCCCATGCAGAATGGCGTGACGACGTCACGGCGCTGCTGGCGACCCAGCTGGCGGTGGAGTTGGCTCAGCAACACGGTCATCGGTTGCATGTCCTGCACCTGACGAGTGGCATAGAAGCCGAATGGCTTGATGGCATCACATCGCTGCCTTCCGAACATCGTGGGGACGGTGCCCTCATCACCACGGAAACACTGCCCCAGCATTTGACGTTCAACGAACACGATGTTGAGGCACAGGGGACGCGATTGAAAATGAACCCCCCCATCCGGTACGAGGCCGACCGAATCGGTCTTTGGAAGGGCTTGAAATCCGGTGCGATTCAATGCATTGCGACCGATCATGCCCCGCACACCTTGGACTCGAAAGCCTTGGGCTTCCCCGATGCACCCAGCGGCATGCCAGGTGTTGAAACCTCCCTCGCCGTCATGCTCACGCACGCACAGGCCGGTCAATGCTCCATTCACGATGTGGTTCGATGGATGTCCACCAACGTGGCCGATTGTTACAACATGATTGGAAAGGGGCGCCTTGAGGAGGGGTACGATGGCGATGTGGTGCTCGTGGACATGCACAATCCGGTCACCGTCGAGGACGCCAACGCTTGGAGCCGGGTGGGCTGGAATCCGTTTCAAGGGCGTGCGTTGGTGGGTTGGGCCCAAGTGACCGTCGTGGGAGGCGTCCCGGTGTTCGAGCGAACCTCCTCCACCGGGCCAAAAGGCCGATTGCTGGTTGAACCCGGCTCCGTCGGTGAGCCCTTGCTCATGACGCCTTGGCAGTGATCACGCCAAACCGTAGAGGGCTCTGTACTTCGTTTCGATGTAATTGAGGAAGGGTTCGGGCCGAGGCGCTGACCCCGTGGCGTCCTCGATGAGTTGTGCAGGCGAAACAACGCTGCCTCGCTCATGGATGCGGGGACGCAACCAGGCCAAGAGCGGCGACCAATCGCCGCTCTCCACCAGGGTGTCCACATCGCCAAGGTCCGATCGCATAGCGTCGAGCAGTTGAGCAGCATACAGATTGCCCAACGTGTAGGTGGGGAAGTACCCAAACGCTCCCATGGACCAGTGAATGTCCTGAAGGCAACCCAAGTCGTCGCTGGGAACGTCCAGTCCAAACCACGACTTAAACATCAAATTCCAAGCATTGGGAATGTCGCTGACGCTCAAGCCTTCATTGAAGATTTTCTTTTCGATTTCGTAACGGAGCATGACATGCAAGTTGTAAGTCACTTCATCCGCTTCAACGCGGATGAAGCCTTTTTCCACGCGATTGGCCACAAGGTTCAGCGCTGATTCGTCGAAGGCAGGCGCATCGGGAAAGGCGTCTCTGAACCACGGGAGCGCCACCTTCCAAAAGGCGGGTGTGCGGCCGATCTGGTTCTCCCAAAACCTGCTTTGGGATTCATGGACGCCCAGCGAAACGGCATCGCCCCGAGGCGTGTACCGATGGTTTGCATCCAGGCCTTGTTCATAGAGGGCGTGACCAGTCTCGTGCATCACGGCGTACAAGCAGGAGAACGGATCCTGCTCGTCAAAGCGCGTCGTGAAACGGGTGTCGCCCGGCCACAGACCTGCCGAGAAAGGATGCGTGGAAGCGTCCATCCGACCGGCTTCAAAATCAAAACCCATGGCTTCCGACACGCGCCTGCAGAACGCCGCTTGTTGTTCAACGGGGAAGCGGGTGTTGCCCATGCCGCTGATGGGATCCATCGTGGCCTGGGCCTCCGTGATCGCTTCGAGCAACGGCACCAACCGCTCCTTCAACCCTGCAAACAGAGGATCGTAATCGGCGACCGTCATGCCGGTTTCGTATTCATCGAGCAACACATCGTACGGGGTCGTGGTGACGCCAAGATGAGCGATTTTTTGACGCGTCATCTCAATCAGTTCCGATAAGGCCGGCTCGAAGGCGGAAAAATCCGAGGTCGTTCGCGCTTGCTGCCAAGCGACCAACGCCTTCGAGCGGGCTTGTGCAAAGGCTTCAACGAAAGCTTTGGGCAGTTTCACGGCTTGGTCGTACGCTCGACGCATCTCACGAACGTTGGCGTGCTGGTCGGCATCCAATGAAGCCGGTTCCAACGCCTCGAGCAATTCACCCATGCGTTCGTGGGTCAACGCCTCGTGTCGCTGCCCGGCCAACCACGCCATCATCTCGCCGCGAGCTTCCCCGCCCTTGGCGGGCATCAAGACCTCTTGGTCCCATCCAAGATGACCCTGAAGTGCAGCCAGACGGTGAATGTTGGTGACCCGCTCGTGAAATTCCTGGTAGAGGTCCATAACGGCTGGAATCGGTGGTCGTTCTTCAACCCGACCGTCCGCTGTTGACGGCTGAACGTGCGCAAGGACGGAAGCGCGATGCGCACCTTCAAGAATCACTTCAGCCAGCGGTTGGTATGGCTCCATCCTTCCGCAGGAAAGGGAATGAGGGCCCCGATGAGTCACCCACCGACCCGGACATCGAAGCCTTGCTCCTCGAGGAGGAAGGATTCCCGGAACCGGTTCGGGCAGAGGATTCGTCCGAAGGTGCCGTCCCCGCCGAAGAGATGGACGAAGCGACCGCCATGTTGGCCAGTGCCACCATGGTGGTCCAAACCTGCATGGATCTGAGACGAGGCGAAAACCTGTTGATCGTGTGCGATTCAACCACGACCGACATCGGAAAAGCGCTGCATGAAGCAGCCAGTCATCGCTCCGACCGCGTGCTGCTCATCGTGATGCCCAAAGGTCGGCATCACGGCGATGAACCACCCTCGCCCGTCGCGCAGCTCATGCGTCAGCAGCAAGTGGTCATCGCACCGACCAAGTACTCGCTGACCCACACGAAGGCCGTCCGCCAAGCTGCCAACGACGGCGCTCGTGTGGCCACCATGCCGGGCTTGACCACGGACATGTTCACCAAAGGCGGCATGTCGGCCGATTTCAAATCCATCAAGCGTGCCATCAGCGACCTCGCACACGTGTTGCGGCGAAAGCGCATCGTGAACGTGAAATCGGACAACGGGACCAACGTGACGTTCGAGGTCAATTGGCGTGATTGGAACCTCGACGACCACGGTATTTGCAACCGACCTCGCATCGTAACGAATTTGCCCGCTGGAAAAATATTCGTGATGCCGCGGGAAGGGAGCATGAACGGAACGGTGGTCATTGACGGGTCCTGGGATTCCATGTTGGTCGACGAACCCGTGACCTTGACCGTGGAAAACGGGTTGGTCGTGGATGTTAAGGGCGGGACGACGGCCGGAAAAATTCGCCAAGCCTACGGTGAAGCCGCCAAACGGCTGAAACCCAAGGAGCAGGAAAACGTGTGGACCGTTGCAGAGTTCGGCTTTGGAATGAACCCCCAGGCCCGCTTGGTTGGCAACGTGCTGGAGGACGAGAAGCGCTTGGGCAGCGCTTACGTGTCGATCGGCGACAACACCCGGCACGGTGGTCACGCCGAAGTCGGGATCAACATCTCCGGCGTCCTCGCCTCACCGAGCATTTGGCTGGACGACACGCTGATCATTGACCAGGGCAAACAGGTGGCGTGACGCTCAATAACCAAGGTTTTGTTGACCGCACACCGGGCAAAACCGCCAATACGGATCGAGGCCGATGCCGCATCCACGGCAGTGCACACCCGAGCGAATGGTCGGTGGAACGGCAGGAGCTTGCGGCTGCGGCCAGCCGGGTTGCATAGGGGGTTGTGGAGGCCATCCCATCGGCTGTTGAGGTTGGGTCTGCCATCCCTGTTGCGGCATGCCCTGCCTTGGCATCCCTTGCTGTTGCCAGGCTGGCTGCGGTTGAGCCAGCGGTTGACCTTGTGGCGTTGGAGCCGATGCAGCAGGGGCGTTTGGCGCAGCGACCGGGGAAGGTGATGGGGAGGCACCTCCAAGGGGTTTGCGAACGGGCGCAACGGGCCGAGGTAGGCCAACGGTTTTCTCGGCTGACGATGAGGCCATGAATTCAGAAAGGGTCACGCTCCCGTCGCCGTCAACGTCGGCTTCAGCGTGCAATGCCGTGGCCTCCTCCACCGTGGTTCCCGTGGCTTGGGCCAACTCTTCGACGGACAAAGCTCCGCTTCCGTCCTCATCGGCGGCGATGAAATGTTCGGCCGCACTCACAAACTCCTCCTCATCCTCAACCGGGGGGGCTGGCTCGGGTTCACTGGGGGGCAGGTTGGTTTCGGCCGTCAACCCCATGTCAAACGCACCTGCAAACGCATCTTGCGCCGCTCGTTGAGCTTGCTTCTCGTTCTCCAGGTTCACGGTGTTCACGGCTGCTTTGGCCTCGGGAACGTCCGGAAGCGCCACGGTCGGTGAGGCCGGGGCCGGTGGGCTGGGAACCGGAGCATCGTTGCTCGGCGCTTCCGCTCCGGGCAGTGGGACCGCTGGAGCAGCCGGGTCTGCTGTTGATGATGAAGAAGTGACAGCGGGCGTGGGTGCTGCCGGAGCAGGTTGGGCCTCCACTGGAGCTGGTGGAGGGGCAGTGGCCGTGACCTCGATCGTGGTGGCAGAAGCAGCTCCGCTCGCCAGCGTGGCGATGGGGAGCACGTGACCGGCCACGTCCAGTGCTGCGGTCAATTCGCTGTTGATGGCACTGAGCGCTTGTGCCGATGAACCAACGTCGGTCATGAACCGGTCAAGGTTCTCGAGGTAGGTGAGCACCTCGTTGGCTCCACCCGTTTGGTGGGCGACAGCGAAGAGTTTCATCATCCGCATGGGGTCGGCGAGGGCCCCAATGGCCGTGCGTTGGTCATCGGTCAAGGAGTCGAGCCCTGGGCCCATCGCCTCTCCGGACGAGTTGGGTTGACCCAAAGCATCCAAGAGCGGGTCGGGCAAGCTCATCAAGCCGAGGTGGCCGGCCACGAGGTAGTAGATTTCACCACCCTCGCACGCCATCCTTTCGCTGGCGGCTTCGAAGTCAAAATCGCCGGGCTGCAAGACAATGTCCGAGAGGAAATCAAAAAATTTCACCGTAGCATCTTGGCGACTCATGGCCATCATGGCATGGAGGATGTCCGAAGATTCGATGACGCCAAAGTAAGCAGCGGCATCGTCAACCTCGATTTCACCGGCTGACGGTTCACCCTCTGCCATGGTTCACCACTTCGTTCCACCCAGCCGCGCTCCCCATTTAACTCCTCACGGTGGTGGAGCCTCAACGGTTGCGAGCAAGGTCCCAGATGGCCCGGCTTTGTTCAGCAGACCAACCCGTCTCCTGCAGTTGCATGAGCATGGTTCGTTCGTCTTCACCATCCGCCAGGGCGCCCACCACCCAGTCCACCGCCGCTTCACGGTCCTCCGCTTGCCAGGCTTCGAAGATGCTCAGGTCAACGTGTATCTTGGCCTTGCGCACTTTGGTGCTGGGTGCTTCCTGGGCCGTGACGGATTTCTTTTTCGCGACCTTTGCTGCGGGTTTGGGCGTCGCCCGACCGGGCGGACCCGACGTCGGGGCCGACCCCTTGGGTGGGCCACCGGATGAAGCGCGGCCGGGTGGACCTTTGCTGGGCCCGTTGGACGGCGGGTTGCTTTGCTGTGAAGCCCGCGGTGTGGGCCCAGCCGCTTGACGACGCCCGGGTTGGGTTCGACTTGGGCGAGCACGGGCGGGTTGAGCGTCCAATTGGGCAAACACATCGTCCTCTTCATCGTCATCGTCGTCGAAGAAATCGTCGTCGTCCTCCTCATCGTCATCGTCGCTTCGCACCAAACGCAGGAGCACGCCCAGCACCACGAGCACCCCAAGGCCCGCACCTCCGTACAGGACCGCTTGCCCAGCCGCACCCGACAGCAAGCCTCCGCTGTCCTGCCCACCTTCGCTGACGGGAGGGCATCCGTCGTTGAAGCCGTTGGGACCGCGTGCCTCGGTTGGACAAGCGTCGTAGAGATCGACCACGCCGTCCTCGTCCGAGTCACGCTCGGACGGGTGGCATCCGTCCTCATCCACTTCGGCTCGCAGCGCATTGGGCGTGTTGGGACAGAGGTCGGCGTTGGTGGCGCCGGGAATGAATTGACCCGGATCGGCCAAGTTTCCACCGTTGGCGTTGAGGCGTTCGTAATAAGCGACGCGGGAGGTGTTCCACGAAACATCGCCCCAGTTGTCACCGAACCCATCAAAATCCGTGTCACGCCATTGCGTGGAATCGTTGCGCAAGGGTTCGTCCTCGTACTGGTCACGCCATCCGTCGCCGTCGTCCTCGCAACCCAGGAAATCATGGAAGGACGTCCCTGCTTCCTCTGGGCATTCATCGGCGTTGTTTCCCTCGGGGTTGTCCCCGTAGCCGTCACCGTCGGTGTCGAGCCATTGTGTGGGGTCGCTGGGGAAGGCGTCGCCGGTTTGGTTGAGGTAGAGGCCGGTGTCGGGGTCAATGTCGTAGCGATGGGGCCCGGCGTATCCGTCACCGTCGACGTCAACCTCAAGTGCTGCTTCATCGACACAACCGGTCTCGTCAACGAACGCCACCAAACTGGCAGCCGTGTCGACACAGGCATCCTCGGCGTCGTTGATGCCGTCACCGTCCGAGTCGCGCTGGTCTTCGGCGCAGCCGGAGGCGTCAACCGTGGACCCCGAGGTCGTTCCGGGGCAGGCATCGCTCGGGTCGTTGACCCCATCGCCGTCGGTGTCAACGTTGCGTTGGTCGTCGGTGCATCCTTGGGCGTCCACACTCGCAGAACTTCCGCTGTTTGGGCAAACATCAGCGGCGTTGGAAACGCCGTCGTCGTCGTCGTCAAGTTGTGAATCGGCACAACCGACGTCGTCCACGGAGGTACCTGCAGGTGTGAGCGGGCACGTGTCGAGTTCGTTGATCACACCGTCGCCGTCTTCGTCCGCCCCATCGATTTGTCGACAGCCGATTCCGGAGCTAGCATCGTTGGGCGGCGTGCCGTTGAGTACACCGGATTCTTGGGGACAACGGTCCCCGTTTGCACCGTCCAGTTGATCACCGAAGCCATCGCCGTCCTCATCGGACCATTGCGTGGGATCGGTGGGGAAGGCATCCCCGAGCTGATTGGTTCGAAGCCCCGTGGTGTCGTCGAGGTCGTAGGAGTACACGTCGCGGAATCCATCGCCATCGGTGTCCAAGCACCCTGGAACCGGGCTGGTGGAGTTGCCCCACTCATCCAGGCAACCGTCCAACAGCAAACCGTTGTTGTTGGTGCCGTTGTACAGAGCCGTCCACTCATCCGGGAACCCGTCAAGGTCGTTGTCCGTCGCCACCGCTTCGAGGAAGGGGAACTGGTCGGGGTTGGTGGCGTTGAGCGAACCGTTGTCGCCGTAGCCATCGCCGTCTGAATCCATCCATTGTGTTCCGTCCAGCGGCCACAAGTCCGCACCGTGTTCCTCGGCTGTCCAATCATAGTACGGTGGTTGCGATGCGTTGGAGGGGTCGCTCGCTCCATCGCCGTCGGTGTCAACGCATCCGTTGCGATCGAGGTGTGAAAGGCCGTACATGTAGGGGCACAGGTCACCGAATTCAGCGTCCAAATCGTTGTCGCCGAAGCCATCACCATCCGAATCTTGGTACTGACTGGCGAGGTAAGGGAACACGTCGGGGAGCGTAGAAGCACCGTTTGGCTCAAGGGCTGTTGCGCAGCAATCGGGTCCGTGGTTATCACCGAACCCGTCACCATCGGTGTCCTGCGCTTGCTTCCAATTGGAGTAGAACATGTCGCCGTTCACGTAACTCCCCAAGTTGTCCGACCAACCGTCTTGGTCGCGGTCTTCGCAACCGAATCGGTCGATCCACGACGTGCCACCCTCAGCGGGGCATGCATCCAAACTGTTGGACCAGCCGTCCGTGTCGAGGTCGGGACAACCCGCTTCCATATGGGCGGAGGTGCCACTGACGGTGAGGCAGGCATCGGCCATGGGGCCATCGGGGTTGTCGCCGTAGTTGTCACCGTCCCCGTTGGACCATTGGTCAGCGAGCAACGGGAGGGCGTCCACCTCATCAAACACCAGGTCGCGATCGGCGTCGGGATAGAGGCGGAGCACCTCCACATCGTCACCGGTGGCGTCCCAGTAGGCCATGTGAATCACCCCGTCATCGCTCAGGTGAGCGCCTGTGTTGCCCGTCGGCACGACGTTGGTCAGCGGTGCCGTGACCCACACCCCGTGGTTGGTCAAACGATGGTGCAGCAGTTCCTGGCTTTGCGCATCCCCCGTCACGAGCCAGCCGCCCTCATGGTGGAGGTCGAACGGACCGTCGGCATGGGCTGCCGGTGGACGAGGCATGTGCGTCCAATTGGTGCCGTTGTCCTCCAGCGAGAGGTAAACGGCGTCGACGGGGTTGGCCACGGCGATGGCATTGGGCTGGCACACCAGGTGATGCCGACCGGAGAAGCCATTGACCAACGCAACTGCGGTGCTGATCCAGCCGTCGGTGCCGTTCTGCACGTGAAGTTGAAGTTGACCGTTGGCACTGGCGGTGCACACGACCAACGAACCGTTGGCTGCCGTGGTCAATCCAATCCGAAGGTTGGCGGCGGCAACGTTGGTGGCCACGGTCACCGTGGACAAGTTGGTGCCGTTGTACGTCCACAGCTCCACGTTTGTGGTGGTGCCAGTGGTGTCCTGAGCGGCTACAGCCACGGCCAGCGAACCGTTGTCCAGCAACTGCACGGGGTGGTCAATGCTTCGAATCTGATCGGCGTCGCCAAGAGCGTGGAGGGACCACGCTCCGTTCTTGACGGCCAACTCAAGTTGTCCCGTGCCGTATCGATAGAGAAGGTGGGGCACATTGGTGGCGTTGGCGAACACCTCAACAGGACCGGTGAGCGTGGCGGATTGCCGCACCAGACCGGTGTCCCACGTTGAAGCCGTCTCCTCCGTGAAGTAGAGTTGGTGACCGCCGCCGGAGGTGTAGGCCAGCCACTGATGACCGTTGTTGTCCAACGTGGATCCAAGGTGCTGGCCCATCGTGCCCTGCTCAACCATCGTTTGCTCCACCGCCGTGTAGGCGTCGATGGACGTGTAGGCGAGCAACGACGTGGCGTTGTTGGTCAGGGCGTAAGGTCGGCCGGAGGTGCCCACGGCAAAGGAAAGGCCTGGCGTGGCCACAGACGAGGTGCTCAAGACCGTGGACACCCAGCGGCCTGCAGGCGTCCCGTCGTCCATGTGCTCGAGTTTGGTGAGATGATGCTCACCGCTGTTGTTGTGAGCGTACACCAGCGTGGTTTCACCCCGGCCTGCCGTGCCCAACTCAAGGTGTTCCAATTCACCGTCGAGGACGAAGGTGATCGACTCCCAGTCGCGTTCCGAGAGGACGTCGAAGACCAATTTGTGCTGGTTTTGAGCGTTGGCTGGGTCATCACGCAGGGAATGCACCACGTCGCCCAAACCGTCGCCGTTGAGGTCCCCCAGTGCAGCGATGCGGGTGGCCAATCGGTCACCGGTTTCACCCTGTGCCACGAGTTGGGCCTCGGCCTGGAGGCCCGAGCTTGAGCCAAGGTAGAGGTGCAGTGCCCCCCCGGCATTGCTGCCAACGGTGGAGATGAGAACGTCGTTGTAACCGTCCTCGTTGACGTCACCGGCTGCCACGATGGCCTCACCGATGCGGGCGTTGGGTTCTTCTGGCGCATACGTCCAATCCGGTTCGCTCGTCATGGTACCGTCGGTGCCGTTGAACAACCACAACTTGCCGCCGGAGAACGCCGCAGTCCCGTTGAACGGCTCGGTGATGATGTGGTCCTCGAAACCGTCATCGTGAACGTCGCCTAAACATGCGACGTTGTGACCAAAGAGGCGGTTTTGTTTGTTGGATTGCACGCGATGCGCCGATGTGCCATCGTAACCCGCCGAAGTGGCGGTAAAGTACTCAACGGACGAGTAGAAGGCAGCGTCAGCGTAGGTGCCGGTGTTGCCGACGATCAAATCGTCCAAACCGTCGCCGTTGATGTCGCAGGCCGCCATCGAACGACCGAACATGGCTTCAGCCACGGTGGATTGGGTGAGGTTCCGAAGGGGAGCGAGCCCTGAACCGTTGCCGCTGTAGAGGTTGACTTTCCCGATGTGCGTGGTGGACGCATCGATGGCGACGGAGTGGTTCGCTGCGACCACGGCCAAAACGTTGGCTTGACCTGCACGTTCCAACACGACCGCCAATGAACCCAAGCGTTCGCCGTTGTGACCGAGCAGCGTGAACGCAGGTTCCAAGTTCACACCGCTGGCGCCACCGGTGTGCACCTGCACCCGCCCATCCTCGAGGCTGCTGTTGGAGGAACGGAACCCAGCCACGCCGAGCGCGATGTCGGTGCGACCGTCCCCGTTCAAATCACCAAGCGCCAACGCCGAACCCAAGTGTGCACCATCGTGCGGGCCTTCAAGGGTGACATCGGGTGAGGTGGCGACCCCGTTAGGGCCACCGTAAAACACATCCAATCGGCCGTTTTCGCTGAAACCCTGACTCGAAGCGGTGGGTGTTGCGACCACCACATCGTCGAAGCCGTCATCGTTGAGGTCGCCCATGGCGACAGCCCCTTCGTCCGAGTCCACCAAGCCTGCATCAAGCACGGCGCTGGGTGTTGGGTCGATGCGTCCGGTGTCCTGACCCGCCAGGGACCGAATGAGGTTGATGGAAAAAGAGTCCCCGTCCTGTTGGGCGGTGGCGACCTGTTCGATGTTGGAGCGATCCAGGTCCATGCCGACGGCGTCCAGCGTGGCCATGTCGTTGGAAAGGACCCGCCGGTCGAGGTCCTCGCCGTTCACGCGAAGGAGGATCACCTCGCCCTGCTCGGGGAGGGTGTAGAGGATATGCGCCACACCATCATCGTCCATCTTCAATTCGAAATCGTGACCAATCGGCCCTGCATCGAGCATGCCCGTGACCCAATACGTACCGGTGAAATTCACCCGGTGGAGGGCGCCTTGGTCGTCTCGCATCAAGCCCCATTCCACGCCGTCGGGGTGGATGCTCAGGGCAACGTCGGTGGCGTTGACGTCTTCAAGGATGGTCCGAGTGTGCCACCGCGGGCCGTCCCAGTACGTTTGGCTCTCCATGGCGTAACGCCCCATTTTGAGGTCGGCGCCATCGGCGTACAGCACGCGCTGAAGCTCGTTGGCGGTCACGGCGATGGCGCAATCCACGAGGTCGGTGAGGTTCGTTGCCGCCACGTTGTCCACCAAACTGCCGTTGCCGTTGGCCACGCCCGTGTGTCCAACGATCGCCGTTCGCACGGTGCCCTCGGCCGTTGTCCAGCACCAGTGCTGGGTCCCGTATCGGGTCACGGCCAAGTCCGGCGTCCCCGTCTGTTCTCCGTTGAGGGCAGGGCGGACGGTCTGTTCGAAGCTTTCCAGCAGCGACTCCATACGAACGCTGGCGTCGTCGAGCCCGTCGTGGAGGATGTTGGCGCCGCCAAAATCGTGGCCATAGCCATCCGAGGCCGAGTGGAGGCTCGTCATGGCGGGCGATGGGGCGTCGCTCAGCACCGACGGTTCCTCGGCCGGCGACACCAATGGGGTCACCGAAGCGAGCAGGAAAAACACCACCAACAGGAGGCTTTTGGAAACCAAAAATGCATCACGGCGTGGCGTCATGCGCTCACCACAGCCGCGGACATAGAAAATGCTTGTTCATGGATGACCCCCATAGGGGGTCAACACCAGCCACCTAGAACCGTGCCTTTGAGAAGGCAGAACGGTTGGAGAAACCATGGAGGCGCCCACCTGTGCCATCGTGACCAACGGTGACGTCTCCCGATCGAATTTGAGCCGAATCGATCCAACCACCATGACCGTGGTGGCCTGCGACGGAGCTGTTTGGGCTTGCCTTGACCACGGGACGAGACCTCACGCCGTTGTGGGCGACCTTGACAGCCTCAACGAGCTGGGGCGCAATGAGGTCTTGCCATCGGACGTCCAGGTGATTCACATGCCGGACCAGTCAACCAACGATTTGGCCAAAGCAGTGGCATGGGCCGATGCAGCGGGGCACCGGTCCCTGCTGGTGCTCGGTGCAACGGGCGGAGACTTGCAGCACGAATGGGGGAACATGCTGGCGTGCGCTGCCTCGACGCTGGACATTTGCGTTGTGGACAGCCGAGGTGCGCGGCAATTCCTGAGTCGCGGAACCCAGCATCGCCTGTTCGTCGGGCATCGAGCCTCCTTCTCCTTGATGGCGGTTCACGACGTCGGCGGGCTCACCCTGACCGGCGCTGAATTTGAACTGGACCACGCCACCCTCCGGACGGGTTCCCAAGGCGTGCACAACGTCGCCTCCGACGACAGCGTGACGCTTTCTTACGCAACGGGACGGTTGGCTGTTGTGGCCGATTCTATAGCGTTTTTTCCGCCGGAAGATGCTGACGGAGCATGACCGAATAATCACCCGTTCCGTCCCATGCCTGCGCCACTTCATCGATGCGGGCCGCTTCCAGCGTGGCTTCAAGACCACCCCAATCCTCGATGAGCCCCAATTTCAACGCCGCCTTTGGCGTGTACCCAGGAAGAAAATTGCGCCAGAGAAACGGAATCCTACCTGGCGTCACCTGATTCACAATGTTGACGATGGAGGTGTTGCAGGTGGTCAGCAACGAGTGGTACCACTCGGGGTGCTTCGCAAGTTCGTTCAACTTGCCCACCATGGCCAGGAGCAACTCACGATCCTTTCCAGGGGGCGTCACGGCACGAAACATGTAGTCACGGTTACGTCGACCGTTGGTGCGCAGGCCGGTCACATCGCGTTCGTGGCCCACGAGAAGGTAGAGCTCGTACGCCCGCCACATGCCGTCCCATGGATGGTAGCGTTCACCCTTTTCCCGGCGTGTTTCAAACGAGAACGAAAGGCATGTCCCACAAGCGAAGTCAAAAGTCAGGTAAGTGTGAGCCATGCCATGGATGCTGTGAAAGTGATCCACCACAAACCAGACGGTTTCCAACTCATCCACCCGCACCTGCACCTGCTCGTCCCAACGTTCATCCCGGTCGCGCGTGGTTCGCCAGTGGAAATCCCTCACGTTCCGGAACGTGATGATGCCGTCGTCAACCGTCGCCGTCGTGAGGTGCTCGCAATCCGCAGCCCACGTCAGATTCAATGACGGCTCCAGCGGGCGGATTCGAGTGAACCAAACGTAGACCAAACGGCCGATGAACAGGACCAATAGGCTGCCCAACAACCATCCCGCAACGGCGAGCGGTGTCACAGCCCCACCCCGTTGCTTGGCGAATCATGGTGAGCCCATTTGGGAAGGGCAAGGAGAGGGAAGGGGCGCCACTCACAGGATACGTAGGGTTCTCGCAAAACGCTGTAATGCGGAACGGGTGATTTCCTATTCAAATCAACTAATTGGGCTTCTGTGTCCTTTTGATGCAGAATGAATGAGTGAAACGGACTTTCCAATCTATGTTGCATGAATGCGTCTTGCAAGGCACGTTGAGCCGCACCTTCCCCACGGGAATGAACCAAACGAGGGTGAGTGCATGCCGCCGCCATGGACGTGAATAGACCTTCACCCTAACAAGCGCTTCCCCGGTCGCGTCACCGTTGACGACCGAGGCATTGACGAAGGCATGTTTCGAGGTCGCGGTGTTGGAACCGATAACCGCTCGCCTCCAACCGCTCCGGAAGGACACGCTGCCCATCGAGCACCAAACCTTGCGCCATCTCACCGAGCATGATCTTCAGGACAAAACCAGGCAGCGGTGCAAACGCAGGACGACGGAGGACCCGCCCCAAGGTTTTTGCGAACCGCTTTTGCGGGAGCGGTTCTGGTGCGGTCAAATTGAACGCCCCTTCGCACGTCTCGTTCATCATGAGATGGTGAATGGCGTAGATTTGGTCGTCGAGTGAAATCCAAGAGTATTGCTGACGGCCGTTGCCAACCGGCCCACCTGCACCGAGCTTCGCAGGCAGGAGCAGTTTCTGGAGCACACCCCCCATGGGCGTGATGACCAATCCGGTTCGCAGCCAAACCGTTCGAATGCCTGCATCCACCGCTGGCTGGGCTGCGGCTTCCCAAGTTCGGCACACATCGGCGAGGAAATTGCTGCCGGGTGAGGACGATTCGTTCAACGTCTCGTCACCCCGATTCCCGTAGAAACCGATGGCTGAACCACACAAAAAGGCCTTTGGCGGTTCGTCCAACCCTGCCAGCAAGGTGGCCAGGTTGTGCGTCGGCACCGTTCGGCTGGACTCAATGAGGGCCTTGCGCGCCTTGCTCCAGCGCTTGTCGCCGATGCCAGCACCTGCAAGGTGAATCACGGTGTCAAAACCGTTGAGGTCACCGCTGACCACCTCTCCTGTTTGGTCGTTCCACACCACGACATCGTCGCCTTGGGCGTCGGACGGAAGTTGGGTGGAAGGGCGAACCAAGCGTGTGATGCTGTGTCCAGCCGCCGACAGGAACGCACACAGTTGCAAACCGATCAGTCCGGTCGAGCCGCTGATCAGGATGCGCTGTCGGGGGAGATGAGCGAACTCAGCGATGCGCTCGAGATCGTTCTGGACGCGCACAGTGCGGAAGGCGAACATCTGATCCATTCGACCCTTGACCGTGAACGGTGCGGTCCAGAAGGTCAGGGGGTGCAAAGGCAGACGCCATTGAATCGTGTCTTCAATCAACGATGTGCTGTCGGTTTTGGCCACGAACTTATGCTCATGGTCCCACGCGCCGAACGGCCCCTTTTCCATGACATCGTTGAACACCTCACCCGAGACAACCCCATGGTGGCGGGCCACCCACATGCGTTTGATGGGGCCGATGCTGACCTTGAATTTCGTGCGCTCGCCGTCCACCAGCGCACCGGCCTGAACGGGCGTGATGCCCTCCCACTCGGGCATGATCCGTCGAAAGGCGCCCGGGCTATCGTACCACGCCCACACGTTGCTAACGGGGTGAGCGTATTCGGCGGTGTGTGCGTACGTTGGCATGGGGATTCCTCATTGGTGCGTGGCGTAGAATCCGGGACCTGAGCCGAGCAAGGATTGGACGCGCATCGGCCTGCGGTAACGTTCAATGTATCCAGACGTTCGGTACTTCCGTTTCGTCGAGGGGGTGGTCATGCAACGAACCTTGCCGTAAACGGCCCGTTCGGTCCAGCCACGGTCAAACTTCCCCATGACCCAACCCACACCGGTGTAGGAGTTGGGGTCACGGCCGTCCAACGCCCATCGGTCGTTGAGGGCGATCATCCACGCCATGGCCGTTTCAGGGTCCGGTGACCATTCGAGGATCTTCTTGCCCCACAGCATCCGCAGGTAATTCTGAATCATGCCGTCCTGGAGGAGTTGGGTTTGGGCGGCGTTCCACAAGTCGTCGTGCGTCTTGGCTTGTTCAAGTTCCTCCAGCGTGTAAACGGCTGGCCGGGGATCGGACCGGTGTTCATCAAGCGTTTCTTTGGCCCAATCGGGAAGGGATTCGTACGAGGTGTGGTTGTCCACCATGGCGCAATGGATGAACCCGATGTCGCGCCAGGTGATGATTTGGTCGAGAAACGCTTCCACGGGTTGAGGCAAACCCCACCAACCCTCGCGTCGCCCGTTGTGCGGTGGGTTGGCGAGCGTGACGTCCCAAGCGTGCGCTTCGAAGACGTCATGCAGGATGCGGTGGATGCTGATGTGGCCAAAATGAAGCCAGGGCGAGAGCCCGCTCGCGCCCTCCCGTTCGGGTTCGTTGCGAGCTTCGTGGTACACCGTGAGGCCTTCCTTGAAGAATTCACGCCAACGGCGCTTGGCTTCGAGGTGCCCTCCTTTCTTGCTCACCACCGGATGAACGGTGTGGTCGATGGCCAGCGTGGACAACGCAACTCGGCCGATGTCCCCGCCTTCGCCGACACGCCACAGAAATTCGTAGGGTGTCATGGGGGTGTTCGTCGCCTCGAAGATTTCGGCGACCGTGCTGTTGGCCAGCATGGCCAAACCCTCAGCGCGCTCCAGCGGCCTGGCATGGGGGAATTCGTGCATGTGCTCGGTGATGGTTTTGTGAAGGTGGCGCCGAAGGGAGTGGGCCGTTTTGAAATCGCGCCCTTGAGCGCGCATGGCCATGAAGCCGTTGGAATCGACGGCGTGAATTTCACAGGGTTTGATGGTCAGGGCCGTGTTGAGCACATGGAGTGGGTAATAGGTGGGAAAATCATCGATCACGCAGGCTTTGGCACGCTTCAACCAACCCTTCAGCAAACCCGACGCCTCCTTTCGTTTGGTTTCGACGTACGGGATGTAGGTGACATAGGAGCCCAAAAACGCCTGTCGGTTGTCGATCATCCCCTGCAGGACGAAGGTGGAGATGCGGTCGTTGGCCCACTTGTGTTGAAGTGCGAGGCTCTCGATCACCACGAGCGGCACATCGTGCTCTCGAGCCAAATCGATGGCGTGATCCAACCCGTGGTTCCACGTCGGTCGTCGGGCCGACGTCATCCAGTAAAGGACATACTCACCGGCTTCGTTCAGGGTGCCGTGGACGCGCAACCGTGAGGCAGGAATCATCGGCTTGCACCTCCAGAAGATGGATGTGCGTTGGCCGAGGAGTAGACCACGTAGGGGGTATCCCTTGGCGTCAAGTTCGTGCGGCCGTGCAGAACCCTGGGCCGCACCAATGCATCGATGGCCAACTGACGCATGGTTTCTGACACCCAGTCCAAATGGGCCACCTCATCGAGCGTGACCCATCGAACGTTGCTGATTTCATCGTCGTGGCCGGCGGTTGGCGCATCGTTCACGGCCACATCAAAGCACATGAAGACGCCCGGGACACCGTTTCGCAGCGTGGTTCGCACGCCAGAGAGCCCCAAGACCGACCCCTCATAGCCCGTTTCCTCCTTCAACTCCCGGAGGACGGCGAATTCCACCGATTCACCCTGATCAACTCGGCCTTTTGGCAGGCCCCAGTGGCCTTTGAAGCGCCCACGTGCTTCTTGGACCACCAACATGCGGTGATGACGAACCGCACGAGCGGCCACGCCAAGGTCGCAGTGCAGGCTGGCCATGTGGTGCATTTCGTCGCTTCAGTATATCAAGTGGGGTTTGTCCCCCCTGAAGGAAAAGACGAGAGTTCATATAGGAATTCAGCGAATTATATAACATGCTGAAGGGGTCAACCGTTCCAACAACACATGCCCCTGAAGCCGATGCCGTGCTCCCCACCGTTCACGGCGAGTTCCGCATTCGGGCCTTCGTCGACGACGCCACCGGGAAGGAGCATTGCGTGGTGTACATGGGCGACATCACCAACCATCACCCCATGGTACGCATCCATTCCGAGTGCCTCACGGGGGACGCTTTCGGCTCCCTCCGCTGCGACTGTGGACCGCAACTGCAGGCATCGCTTGCTGCGATCGCCGAGCGTGGCTCGGGCGCAGTGGTTTACCTCCGCCAGGAGGGACGTGGCATCGGCCTGTTCGCCAAAATGCAGGCGTATGCACTCCAAGACGCTGGTCTCGACACCCTTGACGCCAACCTAGCGCTTGGCTACCCCGGCGATGCCCGCACCTACGGCATCGCAGCGGACATGCTCGACCAAATGGGGGTCGAAGGCATCCATTTGATGACCAACAACCCCGAAAAGAAAACCCAGCTCATGGAACACGGCATCCACGTCAACCAGCGAATTCCACTGGTGGTCGGTCAATGCCGCCACAACCAATCCTACATGTCGACCAAAGCCAAGCGGATGGGCCACATCCTGCCCTCCTGAGGTGATTGGGTGACCGACGGTAATTTGGTGGGGCAACTTGCTCCTTCCTTCACCTTGACGATGGAAGGCGGTGAAATCTTTGACAGTTCAAGCCTTGACGGTGCGTGGCGCGTGGTGTTCTTCTATTCAAGGCACAATTCCCCCACCTGCAAGCGTGGATGCCTGACCTTCAAGGAACAGCACGACCTGTTTGCCTCCGCCGGCTGTTCCATCGTCGGCATCGGCCCCGGAACGGTGGAGGAGCAAGCCAAATTCCGTGAAATCCTAGGCGACCTCCCCTTTCCGCTTCTGGCGGACCCCGACCGCATCGTGGGCCAGAAGTTCAACGTCCCCATGCATCTCGGCCAATTTCCCGCCAAATCTTCCTTCTTGATCGCCCCCGACAACACCGTCCGGTATGTCTACGACTGGCTCTTCCGACCCCGTCGCCACGTCGCCAAAATCCTCGCCGACATTTCGGTGGTTCGGGGGGACGGTTGAATGTGGGATGAACTCCTGCTGGAGGCGGGATTGAACGAGCGCGAGGTGCGCTCGATCATGATCCTCGGATCCCGTCCGAAAATGAAAGCCTCCGAATTGGCCAAGGAACTCAACACCACGCGCCTCGATGCGTACAACAGCCTCTCAAGGCTTCAAGAAATGGGCATCGTCACGGCGACCGCCGACCGGCCGATGCTCTTCTCAAGCCTCCGCGTCAACGAAGCCATGGAGCACATCATCCAGTCGCGCAAGTCGCAACTTGACCGTTTGGTGGACGGCTTTGATGAGCTGTCCAAAGGCATCACGGAAACCGATGCATCGTACGAGAAGCGGCGACGCGACATCGATGACCCTCGCTTCGCTGTGCTCAAAGAGCGCGGACACATCTACAACCGGCTGCAGAAGATGGCCAACGACGCCGAGGAGCGACTGATTTTGCTGCTGGGCCAGTTCGGAATTCTCCACCTGTGCCGCAACCCCGATGCCCTCGAAGCGGTCAACACCGCTGCGGTCAGGGGCGTGGTCGTTCAAATCATCACGCACCTCGACGGGCGAACGCTCCGGTTTTTCGACCAACTCCACGACAGCATCGAAGTTCGCCATTCCGACGAATTGGACTCGCTGGGCTTTGTTCAAGACCATGCAGAGGTGATTCAATACCTCAACATCGAAGACAATCCGGTCGGCCGTGGTAAAGAGGACGCTGCCCTGATCATCGAATCGGGACCGTTTGCGGGCGCTCACCTTCACCTCATCGACGCGATTTGGGAGGGCGCTGTCCACCTGGATGTGGCCCGAGCTAGGTTCACCGAGAACCAGATCAACGACCCACTTCGGTTGACCATCGGTGAGGGTTCGTTCCTCAAGAACGTCTCCGTCGCCCTTGGCTTCGACGGTCAACTTCCCGAGGAAGACACGCCGTTCGATCCCGATGCGTTCTTTGCGGCTGGCAACGAGGTCAACGAAGCTCGGATGCGCCTGACCGAAGGCAAGCTCTCGAACCTCAAGGTCCTCGGCATCGACATTGGCCGCATGCTGAGGCAGATCGGTTGCCGTGTGGGCCAAGAGATTGCCTTTTCCTTGCGGTCGTTGAACAACGACATTGAATTCCTTGACGAAATGATGGACTGGTGGGAGCACGCCGGCTTGGGGCTTCTTCAGTATCACGTCGACCCTCAGTTCCACGTCAGTGTTGGCCTCAACCACCCCCCCGTTGACGACCCCGACGCTCTTCCCATGTGGGAAATGGACGACGGCATCATTGAGGGTGCTCTTTCCACTCGGTTCGCGAAGGACTCCAACGTGGTCATTCAGCGCATGGACGGCAGCGGTTCGCCCGATGACCTCTGGCACTACGTCATCCATCGTCATGAACTCAACGCCATCGAGCTGAACGACTGAGGTGAGCCGTTGAAGCTCGCGACGTTCATCCGCTTTTTCCGTCAAATTCGAGGGAAAAAACCGGTCAACATCGACAAGATTCAGTCCATGGGGTTGCTGGCGGTGAAGTTGGGCCAAATTTTTGCCCTTCGCCCTGATTTGGTCGACCCAGACCGCTGCATCGAGTTGCAAAAGTTGTACAGCCGGGCCGCCACCATCCCCAAGGAGAATTCACAGCGGTTGATCGACCGCTTTGCACCACAGGGTTTCTTGGACCACTTCGATCACTTTGACCCTGAGCCCTTCGCAGCGGCCAGCATTGGACAAATCCACCGAGCAACGCTCAACGACGGCACCAAGGTCGTGGTGAAACTCATCAAGTCCGATTTCGAAGGTTCGTTCCGCCGGGACGTCAAGCGCATGCAACGGTGGATTCGCATGGGCTTGTTCTTCAACCCGAAATTGCGCAAGGTGGGCAACCCGCTGGGCCTGCTTGCCCACATTGAGGACTACACGCTTCGAGAGTTGGATTTGACCAATGAAATCCGGGGACGTGCCGACCTCTTGGCCAAGGCCGCAAGCGTCGAGGACGTCTTTCCCATGCCCAAGCTTCGGTTCCCTCGCATGTGGGAGGACCTTTCCAATCGGCATGTGCTGGTCATGGAGGAAATCCCCCATCCCACGCTTGAAGCACACTTGGATGCAAGAACCTTGGATTGGCCCAACATGCTGGACCTGTTTCGCATCCACGGTGCCTTCATGTTTGGATTGGGAACGTTCCATGGCGACCTCCACCCTGGGAACGCCATGATGGACGACGAAGGCAACTTCCATTTCATCGACACGGGCGCCATTTGTCACGCCCCTGCTCACGTTCGGAACGCTCTGTTTGGTTTCTTTTTCTTCCTCGCCAAAGGCGAACTTCGCCACGCCTTCGACGCCATGTTGACCATGGCCGACGAACGTCCAACGGGCGACACCTTGGCGACCTATTATGCGTCCATGGACGCCCTCTACAACGGTTTTGTCGGAACTTCGGTCAGCGAGGTTTCGCTCACGGAACAGATGATGAAGACCGTCAAGGCAGCGGTGCTCGCAGGATGTTCCTTCGGCGAAGAGGCCTTTCCGATCATTCGGTCGCTGATGTACATGGACGGCATGGTGCTCAAGGGGCACCCGCACGTGGATCTCATCAGCTCGATGGGCCCGTATTTGGATGAATTCTCGGTCTTGATCGATCCGTACGCCATCGTCGGCCAAACCAAAACGACGGCGTAAGTTGGTCCGCCCACCGGTGTAATTTTTTCATAATTTTTTATGAACAAAAACCGCACTTTATATGCTTCAAAACGACCCTAGACTCATGGTCAACACCCAGCAACCCAGCGTCGCCATCATTGGAGCCGGCCCCGGCGGACTCGCATCCGCCCTCCTTTTGGCCAAATCGGGCGTTAACGTCACCGTGTTCGAACGCTCGAGCGCCGTTGGCGGTCGCAACAAAGTCTTCGATCGGGACGGGTTCAAGTTCGATCTTGGACCGACCTTTTTCCACTACCCCGAAGTCATCGAGGACATCTTCCAAGCCATTGGCCGCGATGCCCATGAAGAGCTCAACCTCAACAAACTCGAGACCAACTACCGGCTCATCTTCGGACAAGGCGGTGAATTGGACTGCACCAGCGACCTCGACGTGATGACCGAGCGCATCCGCGGCCTTTCGGGCGACAAGAACGCCAACGCCTTCCGCCGGTATGTGGAGGACAACCGAACCAAGTTGAACAAGTCCAAGGCTTGCCTCCAAGAGCCCTGGAAAGGACCGACCGACCTGCTGGCCAAACGAGCCATGCGCGTGGCCGGGGTGCTTCGACCGCACCGTTCGGTCGCTGGCGACCTCATGAAACTCTTTGACGACGACCGCTTGATGCTGGCCATGTCCTTCCAGACGAAGTACCTCGGCATGTCGCCGTTCAACTGCCCCAGCCTGTTCACCATGCTGGCCTTCCTGGAGTACGAATACGGCATCTTCCACCCCACCGGTGGGTTGGGCAGCGTCAGCGAAAAGATGGCTGCCATCGCCAAGGAACTCGGTGTGACGTTCCGCATGAACGAGGCCGTGGAAGGCGTGATCATGGACGGGAAGACCATCAAAGGCGTGCGCACCGCTCAGGGTGAGTTCATGGCCGACCGTGTGGTCATGAACGCCGATTTTGCCAACGGAATGACCCAGTTGTTCCCCGACAGCGTACGCAAGAAGTGGAGCAACAAAAAGCTCGACGGCAAGAAGTATTCCTGCTCGACGTTCATGCTTTACTTGGGCATTGACAAGACCTATGAGCACCTGCCCCACCACCAAATCTACGCCTCAGCGACCTACGAGAAGAACCTCGAGGACATCGAAAAGCACCACCGCATCACATGGGACGATCCATCGGTCTACGTGCAGAACGCCAGCATCACCGACCCTACCCTCGCCCCCGAAGGTTGCTCAACGGTGTACGCCTTGGTGCCCGTGTCCCACATTCACGAGAACATCAATTGGGAAGAACACAAGGATGCCTACAAAGAGCGCATTCTCGACCAAATCGAAGAAAAACTGGGCTTTGAAGGCATCCGCGATCACATCGTGACCGAGATGACCATCACCCCCGAAGATTGGGGCGACCACTGTTACCGCGGCGCCGTATTCAACCTGGCCCACGGCCTTGACCAGATGCTCTGGCGCCGTCCCAAGAACCAGTTCGACGAAATCGAGAACCTGTTCCTCGTCGGCGGCGGCACTCACCCCGGGTCGGGCCTGCCGGTGATTTACGAATCCGCTCGCATCAGCAGCAAACTCCTGCTCGACGGGTTGGGAATCATCCCCGACTGGAACGGTGTTGACACCTGGTTTGAAAGCCGAAGGCGCTCCAAGCAAGGCCGTGCCGCCCTTACCAACGCCACGAAGGAGGCCCCCGGCGGCCGTCCCACATCCGCTTGAGGTGACCTTCGTGACGACCTCACTGGCCGACGCTTACGCCTATTGCGAAGCGGTGTGCCGACAGGCCTCGACCACCTTCTACTCGTCGTTTTCGGCCCTCCAACTGGAGAAGCGAAAAGCCGTTCACGCCGTGTACGCCCTGTGCCGCTGGGTGGACGACATCGTGGATGGGGACGAAGAACCGCACGTGGACGCCACGCCTGAACTGCTGGCCGCCACGAAATCGCGCCAAGCGGTCATTGACGAGGTGCATCACCACGCCACGCCGACGCTGCCCGAAGAGGAACACCAACGCCGACTCATGGCGCTCGTGGACATCCGAGGCAAGCTCGCTGCCGCCAGCGACGGTCACCTTGATGAGGACGAGCACCCGATTTTCATCGCCCTCCAAGACGTGTTCCAACGTTACTCCATCAAACTGAGTGATTTTGAAACCGTGCTCGAAGGCATGGAGGACGACCTCTACCCCGTCGCTCACCAAACCTGGGATGAACTGCGTTCGTACTGTTTCAAGGTCGCCTCAGCGGTCGGTTTGATTCTGATTGAAATCTACGGCTACGAAGACCGTGCTGCTCGCTTGCACGCCATTGATTTGGGCATTCAGATGCAACTGATCAACGTCCTGCGCGACGTGAACGAGGACCTCGAACGCGACCGGGTCTACCTCCCGCTGGAGGTGCTGAACGCCCACAACATCAGCCAAGACGACCTCAGCCGCACCGACATCGCCCAATCCATTGCATGGAAGGGGTTCATGGCCGAGTATATGGAGGTCATTCAGCGCCACCGGACCTCCGCTGCTCACCTGTTCCCGTATTTGGATGCCCGGGCCCGGGTCCAACCCGAGATCATGGCCGATGCGTACACGTCCATCCTCAACGAAATCGTTCGCCGCTCGGGCGACGTGTTCACGCAGCCCGTTCGCCTTCCGTTGTTCCGCAAACTGATGCTCGGCGTTCGTTTGAACCTCCGCAAGGTTCGAGCCCGCGTCCTCGGTGCTTGAAATCGGTCGCCTCCAGCCAACGCCATGGTTCACGCCGACCGAACCCCGCATCCGGCGGGCAAACCCATGAGTTCGCCCCCAACCTTGAAGGCAAGTGGAACTGCCGAACAACCATGGGTCACCTTCAGGACATCGGAATGTCGTGGTTTGCACACTTCAGAACCGCATGGAAACTCGCCTTTGTCTGCCTGCTGGGTTCGGTGCGGTTGTTGATTCACGGTGTGTTCCCGAACGTGGACGTGGCCGCCGGGCGCAAAACAGCCGCGAAGTTGCTGGGCCAAAACTTCGAAGAATGAAAGCATGGATGGTTGCCCAAAACCGAACGTTCTGCCCCATCGGTCGAATCGACCCTAGTAATTGGGAACTTTTTCACCACGAGCGCAGTGCTCCACCACGGTGGTGATGCGCTTCTCTTTCGTGGAGGCGCGCTTGGCTTTGGCGATCCATCTCAGGATGTTGCGACGGTACGAAGGCGCCGCATTCGTCCACCAGGACGTTGCGCGCGCCGTTCGAAGCGCCTCCAACAACGCCTCGGGTTCCACCAAATCGTCCACTTCACGCATGGACAGGTAGCGACCGTTGGCTTTGGCTTCCTCGATGGCGGCTCGACCGGGGGGTTGCATTCGGCCTTCCGCCTCGAGCCGTTCAGCGCGCTCGATGTACGTGCGAGCCCAGGCTTGTTCCTTGCGTGGCGTGACCAACTGCATCGTGCGGTCGTCGTCGAGTTTCTTGCGGCGCCCGTCCACCCAGCCGAAGGCGATGAGGGCGTCCAACACCTCATCCCGAGACACGTAGCGGTCCCGATGGGCGGCTTTCCATGTCACCAGCCACACGCCGCTCGAGTCGGCGTGGTGGTCGGCCAGCCACCCCCACCACTGGGCGCTGGATTGGACCTCAACACGGTCGACATCGTCGGTGGACACGGTGTTATTTCTTGGGACGGGAACATAAAGTTCTGTTCCATGCTTGCCCTCAAGCGTCCACCAGCGGCTCCAACTGACCGAATTCGGCGAGCAAGCTGGGGCCGGAAGCCAGGTAGTACATGCCACCGGTGCTGCTGCGCGAATCGGCGGGCGTGGGCGTGTCCATGGTGGCGCACTCACCGGTGCAACCGTCGGCGAAAGCGATGTAAATCCGGCCTTCACGGTCGATGTGCAGGTCGTTGAAATCGAGCAGGTTGCGGTTGGAACCGCCTTGGTCGCTGCGACAATCCCCACTGTTGAGGCACATGGCGCCGATCTGAACGGGGTCGTCGGTCACCCGGTAGGTGTGGAAGGTGGGGTTCTCGTCCAGTGCGTTCAGGCTGTACGTGATGTAGAGATGGTAGTGCACTTCGTTGGGTGAATAATGCCCGTTGCCGTCCCAATTGTTGCCGTCAATGTCCGAGGTGTTGAGTAAGGACGCGTTTTCGCTGCCCAGATAGGTCACCGCAATGCGTCCTGGGTCGCCGGCATCGGCTTGGGGGAACGCTGTCGAAATCACCTCCACCGGGCTGATGCGAAGGGACTCGGTGTCCCACGTGTCGCCAGAGTCGGTGCTTCGGGCGAGGTAGATGCCCTGGTCTGCACCGGTCCAGACGTGGTAGGCGTTGGATTCGGTGTCGGTGGCGATTTCGGAATTCTTGCGCGGGTTGGGGGTTCCAGCGTCGGTGCCCATCGTGCGCTCCTCCCAACTGAACCCGTTGTCCTTGGACATGATGATGGTGGGCGTGGCCACGCGAGGCGTCACGTACACTGTACCGTCGGGAGCCGTGGACACGGCGCCGTGCAGCCCACCGTTGGTCGAGGCAAGACCAATGATTTGACCGCCGGTCTCGAAGGTGGCGCCGCCGTCGTAGCTGGTGAAACAAAAGATGCCGACCAGTTTGTTGTAACAGAAGTACACCGCTTGGTCGTACACGTTCTGAGAGAGTTGGCCCACCAAGCCGTAACCTGCATCCGTCCACGGTCCGCTGGCCAATTTGATGTGGTCGTTGAGCGGGGTGGTGCCCGAGTCGTGCGGGTTGCCCATCCAGGATTCGCCGTCGTTGTCGGACCAGCCGATCCACGTCGATTCAAGGCCCATCATGTGGATGTTGAAGATGCGGTCGGTGACGGGGTCGACCCATCCGTAGGGGTCACTGGTGAAGGGCGCCTGGGTGATGTCGGCGGTGTTTTCCCAGGTGAGGCCACCGTCGCAGGACCGCATGGGTTTCTCCATGGCGATGAAAAAGATGCAACCCGACGATGTGATGCCAATGCTGGGCTCCGGGCCGTCTTCGTTGACGTTGCTGAAGTAGTAGTCCAGCTCCAACAGCGCCTCGTTGACCGGCAAACCGTCCTTTCCGGTCACGAACGTACGAGAGCTGGTCACCTCATCGGGTTCATCGGTCGTCACCGGCGTGTCCTCACCGAAGCAGCCGCTCAGGGGTAGCAAGAGGACGAGGGCGGTGAGGAACCACGCTTGGGTGCGCATGACCGTGCGTGACAGCAGGGGGATAATGACCTTGCGTTCATTGGGTCACGGCGGTGTAGAGCGCCTCGTAGGCCACGGCGTTGTGCTCGTAGGTGTAGAGGTCGAGCACACGCGCACGCCCCCGTTCGGCTTGCGCACGACGCTCTTCGGGGTCGTTCAGCGAGGCCACGATGGCGCGTGCCAGGTCTTGGGCATCGCCGCAGGCAAACAGGCCGCCCACGGAGGCGTCGATCATTTCCGTGAGGGGCGGTTGGTCCACCGTGACGACCGGCGTGCCGCTGGCGAGGGCTTCCAACGGAATGAGGCCTTGACCCTCGTAGTAGGACGGATAGACCACCAGATCGGCGGAACGGAAGTGCTGTGCCAGTTCGTCGAACGGCATGCCGGGTTGGATGGTGACGGCGTGGCCCACACCCAAGCGTTTGGCCTGCCGCATCAGGGTGCCGCGCATGTGCCCTCGACCCACGATGACCAATTTGGCGTCGGGATGGGCTTCCAGCACGGCCGGCATGGCCCTCAGCAAGGTGCGGTGACCCTTGCGTGCGACCAGCCGACCCACGGCCAGGAGCAGGGGTGTTGCGGTGCCAGGCAGGCCGGTCAAGGCCGCTTCGTCGTCGGCGTGGTATTTCTTTCGCAGTGCCTCGTGCGTAAGTTGATCCTCTTCATGGTCGTGGTTCACCGGCCGAAACACCTGATGGTCCACGCCGTAGAGCACGGTCTCGCACCACCAATCTTCGGGCGGCCGGTACCAGCGCTCGAATTCGGCGCGGGTGGAATCGGAGATGGCGACGCACAACGACGACGCATCAAGGGCCGCCTGTTCGTACTTGGCGTAGTGCTTGGCGGTCAACAGAATGGCGAGGTCGTTGGGGTTCTTCCAGGTCGCCGCTTCCTTGTGTTTGGCGGCGAGTTTCATCCCTTCGCGCTCACCGATCCAGCTGCCGTTCAGGGCCGAAACCACCGGAGCAATGTGCTCTTCGACCCACACGGTTTCCTTGACCGTCCAACTGACCAGGGGGAGAAGGGTGTGGACCACATCGACCGGCTTCACGAGGTGGAGGCGGCGCAGGGCTTGCAGCGCGTGCTTGCCGTAGGAGCGCGTGAACGCCATGGGCAGCTTGCGCCAAGGGACGTGGATGACCTTCACACCCGGTTGCTGCGGTGTGGGTTGAGCGTGGGTCCGGGTGATGATGGTGACCTCGTGTCCCAACTGGGCCAAATGCCCGGCGAGATGGAACACCACCGAACCGATGCCGCCCCACCGTGGCGGGTACTCCCCCGACACCATGGCGATGTGCATGCTGGAGGGGTGGGCGCTCCACCTATCAAGGTCATCGCAAGAAACCGTTCCACCTCAGCAATTGGCCAAACCTTTCAAGGAGACCGCAAGGCTGGCGGAAGCATGAGCGATGTCCTCCCGGTCTCCGTGACCGTGATTCTTCCCACGCGGAACGAAGAAGAGGCCCTTGGACCCACCATTGACGCCATTCCACGCGGCTGGTGCAAGGACCTCGAAATCATGATCGTGGACGGCAACTCCACCGACCGCACGCGCGAAATCGCCCTCGAGAAAGGTGTTCGCATCCATCTTGAACCACGAAAGGGGTACGGCCGAGCCTACCGTTCCGGTTTCGACGTCGCCAAAAACGACATCATCGTCACGCTCGACGCCGACTGCACCTACCCGGCAGAGGTCATCCCCGACCTCGTCAAGCGCCTGCTCCACGACGACCTGGACTTCATCACCTGCGACCGCCTGACGCTGGCAGAAGACGGCTCGATGTCGGGCCTCCACGGCTTTGGGAACTGGGTGCTCTCGTTCACCGCTCGGCTCCTGTTCGGGTACGGCGTCAAGGACTCGCAAAGCGGTATGTGGGTGTTCAAGAAGTCCATCTTCAACGACGAAAAGATGCGCCCCACCAACGACGGCATGCCGTTGAGTGAGGAGATCAAGATTCTCGCTCGCCGCCATCTGGGCAAGACCAAGGCCATCGAAATCTCCGTGCCCTACCGGCCGCGTGTTGGTGAAGCTGAAATCCACACCTGGGGCGACGGCTGGAAGAACCTGCGCTTCCTCTACGCCAAGCGCTTCGGGCTGCACCGCACCGTGACGGAGTGGGGGGCGTTGCCCGACAACCCCGACTCCGAGCAAGGGACCCTTCCCGAGCAAACCAAGTGAATCCGTGAGGCCCAACGGGCCATGGGTACCGATGGAACGCTCGCCGAGCGTCATGTTCGCTCGATCACACCATGAGGTCGTCGTCCATCGTGGCTTCGACCTCGTCCGTACCGTCCACCGGCGGCAGGTCGGGCATGGACTTGACCTGCGGTTCGTTGGACGGAGCTCGGAAGGCTTCCCACGACGTCAGCATGTCGATGTCCTCCATGGCCCGCTTTCGCCGAACGACGAGGAAGGCCACGAGGGCGAACACGAGGACAACACCGCCCACACCAGCGGCGAAATAGACGGCTCGAGCGTCGCCTTCGGGCGCCTCGACCACAAGGGTGCGGGACACGATGTCAACGTTGACGTTGGCGCCCTCGCCGTCGCGTGCGACGACCTTGAAGTTCGGACGGCCGGTCGATTCTGGACGCCACTCCAGGCTCCCTTCCCACACGTCGTCCCCGTCAGCGTCCGAGAGGTTGACCTCCCACTGCTGCAGGCCCAAGGTGATGTTGGCCCGAACGTCCTGCGTCGTCCCGTCGGCGTCGTCCAACACGATGCTGAAGGTCAGCGTGTTGAGTTCGTTTTGGGTGAACGTGGTGCTGCTCAACACCAGCGAATCGCCGTCCAACCGTGGAAGACTGGATTGGACCGTGATGTTCAGGTGTTCCTCCACGCTGTGCCCTCGAGCGTCCTCAACGTAGAGGGAGAGGTGGTATTCGCCTGGCAACCATCCGGTCAAGGTGGCTTGGGACGCGGTGGCGATGACCTCGGGCAGCACGGAGGCGGTGGACCAGCGGCGCCACTCCCGAACGACGAGGTCGTTGTCGGCATCGTAGGAGGCTTCGGCCAACACGATGGCACCGCCGGGTGCAATGGAGGCACGGTTCTCGGGCGATTCCAACACCAGCACCGGTGCGGATTCAACAACGGTCAACACGAAGGTCTCGTCGCGGCTCATGCCGGTGCTGTCCTCGAGGGTGACGGTCATGATGTGGTCGCCGGCGGGCAAACCAAAGGCGTGGGTGGCGTTGGGGTCCACACCGCTCAACAAGGGTTCGTTCACCAGGGACGATCGCAGCGTCACGGTGAACGCGTCCCCGTCGTGGTCGACGCTATCGCTCACGTCGAGGTCGAACACCGTGGAGGAGGGGTGTTGGGTACCGTTGAGGGGGCTGAGCAAGCCCAACACAGGGGCGGAGGCGGTGACGGTGACGGTGCGTGAGGTGATGACCGGGTCGTTGATGCCGTCGTCGAGGGACAGGGTGATCGTGTGTTCGCCGGCGCTCAGGCGAGCGTCAAAGATGAGCCAATCCTCGCCTTCAGGTGTCAATCGGCCGTCAAGGTCGCTCTCCCACACCACGACCAAAAATTCCGAACCGCCGGCAGGTTCGAACGGCACGCACATCCATTCGCCGGGTTCGGGAAAGGTGCTGCAGTCGGCATCGAAGTCGCCCGACCCGTTCGCAGAGAACCAAATCAGTTCGGAAGAATCGTAGGTGGCAGACCCCGGGGTGGCGATGTTGGCCACCGGGGCCGAATTGTCGACCGTCACCAGCAGGGTGTGCGTGGTGGAAGCATTGACGTGTTCCGGGCGGTCATCGCTGACCTCAAGCGTCAACGTGTGAACCCCTCGGGAGAGTTGCCCTTCCCAGACCAAACCGTCGGTGCTGAGCACCCCGTCGAGTGAGGAGGTGTAGATGGCCGACACCGTGTCGCCCTCGGCGTCGACGGTGGCGGTGCCGTTGAGCACCACCGTGGACGAACTGAGGTTCGTGTCTCGTTCCACCGTGAAGGATGCCTGAGGAAGTTCGTTGTACAGCATCACAGGAACGCTGTAGTTGGCGTAATTTCCCACCCGATCGAAGGTGAGCACCGTGAGGGTAAACGAGGCGGGTGGATCGTCGTCGATATGGTCAAACGTGTGCGACAAGGTCTCAGGGCAGGTGTAACTGTTGCCCCAGCCCGTTCCTTGCCGGTTGTAGCCGCTGAAGCTGATCAAACAAGCAAAGTCGTCGCCTTCAGGATCGTACGTGCCGGTGGTGTTGATGCTCACCGTGCCGGTTTGGGGCATCACGAGCTCGCTCCACGGGTTGAGGGCGGGTTCAAATTCCAAGCTCAAGACGGGTGCAAGGTTGACCAATTCGATGGTTCGCGTTTCGCTGACGCATCGGCTGGGGTCGCAGATCTCGAGCGTCAACTGGTGGATGCCGTCACTGAGCGTGGCGGTGAACCCGGGGTTGTTGGCCACAAACGAAGGCGTACCGGTGGCGACGACGCCGTCCAGCGAGGAGGTCCACGTGTAGGTCAGCGAGTCGTTGTCCAAATCCCACGAATCACTGGCGTTGAACGTCACTTCGGCTTGGGAAGGGAACACGCTGCTGTCCTCGGGAGAGGTCCAGCGCAGGAACGGTGCTTGGTTGTCCAGCGGCAGCACGCAGTACACCGTGATGTCGTCGCCAAGGTCCACCGTGGTCGTGTTGAAGGTGCTGTCGTACCCACAGTTCACGCTGAGGGTGGTCGTGGCCGATGGACCCGAAGCGGTCCAACGTTGACCGATGAAGTCAGGGAGGAACCGCTGACCGAGGTCGTCGGTGGTCACGAGCACCGTGGGCTCAATTTGAGAGAAACTCACGTTGACGGCCGCATCCGGTACGCCGTTGGAGTAGTTGTTGATGACCCACACCAGCACGTCCCACGCCACGTCCATCACCGCCCCGTTGGCAAGTACGGCGTCGGCCAACGCCACGTCCACCGGTTGGTGGAGGTGAAGGGTGGATGTGGCGTCGAGCTCGATGACGTTGGGGGTGGGTGTTTGGCCCGCAGCGTCGATCAGGCCCGACCAATTGACCTGACTGTCGACGAGTTGGACGGTGCCCAAACAGTCGGTGCCGAGGGTGTTGCCCGACCCGCTCAAGGCATCGTGACCGGTCAGGACCCAGCAGCCCGTGCCGGACAGGACGCTGTTGGAAAGCGATGAGGAAAATTGCCCGTTGTTGTCCCCACGCCACACGACGCCGGTGTTGTTGCCCGACGTGGTGAGGTCGTCGATGAACGCCGCCACACGGTCCAGATGAACCGCAGGCTCACCTGGGGCTTCGGTGGCGACATCGGCCCCCGACATGTGGAGACGACCGGTGGCGCCCGACGGTTGAACCGCCAGGTTGTCGACCATCAAGCCGGGCAGGTCGGCTGCGTTGCCGTGCACCGTGAGCCCTTCCAACCAGAGGTCCACCGAATTCACGGCCAGAATCCCATGCCCGGTCGACCCCGTGACCGTGCAGTTGCGGCAGCGAACGTCGCCCGATGACGTTTCCACGTCGTTGGCATCCTCAAAGTACAACCCTGCTTGGTGTTCGGGGAACGGGTTGGTGGACGCATTGCCGCCGTTGTTGGAAGCCGTGAGGTTTTCGAGGAAAATGGAGCGGGCATCGACGATCTGCGCGCCCGAACGGCCGTTGTCGTGCAACTCAATCCCGCTCACTTCGAGGATGGCTCGGTTGACCGACAGCCCCTGATGGGTGTTGTTGTGCAGGTGCCAATCGCTGCCCTGCATGGCCCCACCGGAGGTGGAAACGATGCCTGCACCCACCGAGCCGCTGATCTCCAGACCGTCGAAGGTGGGTGCAAAATCCGATGAGCGGATCGCCAGACCCGCTTCATGGGGACCCTGTCCGGGGTCACCGGAGTCGCGGATGACCAACCCCCGGAAGGTGGTGGTGCTGTCCACGAAGTACAAACGGACACCCACGGTGGTGGAATCCTCCACCAGTGTGTCCTCAAACCAGGCCCCCGTGGCGTTGACGTCGATGGCCGCAAAGCCGATGTTGGGTGTCAAGGCTCGGATTGACCCTGTGCCTCGAACGGTCAAATTGGTGAAATCGGCCGTTTCGTAATTGGTGTAGTTGGTGTGGTTGTTTTTGTCCACATAGACGCCACGGTACATCGAATTCGAGACCGTGATGTGGCGCCCGACGGCGTGCGTGTACCCGCCATCGTCGATGTGGCGGACCACGATGCCGTTGTCGGAGGTGTCGATGGAGACGTTGGTCAGCAGGGGCTGACTGTCCTCGACCCACACACCGGCCACCATGACCCAACTCGAACCGGTGGTGTTGTTGATGGAGATGCCGTTGAACAGGCCGCCCGAGGCACCCCACACGTTCAACGAGCGGGTGAGCACATCGGTGAAGGTGGCTCGGTTGACGATGGGGGTTGACCCGCTGCCCACGGACAAGCCCAACCCGAAGCGCCAGTCCGACTGAGCGGTCAGGTCGCGCCCGGCTTGGTCAACCACGAGGTCGGTGATGCGTGGGGCGGCGTTGGAAAACAGATCCACGGCGACCCGAGATGGATTCACCACCGTGAGGTTCTCGATGACGGGGTTGGCGCCGTACATGGTCACACCGTACACTGCATCCTCGATGACCAGGTGTTGAACCAGGGATCCACGACCGGCCGATGAGGCGTTGAACTGCACGCCGTTGTGCAAACCGGTCCCGCTGGACGACATCACGACGGGGCAGGTGGACGTGGCTTGAACCGTGAGCCGGCCCTCCACGAACAACCGTGCACCGGCCGCCATTTCGACGGTGGTGCAGCCTTGGATGATCAACTCATCCGACACCGGGACGGTGTAGCTGGACGTCAAGGTCTGAGCGCCCGACCACGTGACTTGAGCTCGACCGCTGGCGGGCAGGGCGTTGTCGGCCTCCACGCCGAGGTAGGTGTCGTTGGTCAGGCTCATGTTGGCCAACGGCGCCAGCATGAGGACCACCACCAACCAGATGCGAAGGGGCGATGGCCTTCGGTGGTCCATGGGTGTATGCTCGGCCTGCATCACTTCAAGGGTTCGGGCCGGTGTTCGTTTCGTGCACCGCCGCGGAAGCATCAAAATACGCCAATGCCCATTGGGTGGCGTGCCCGACGCCTTCGTCCTGTTCAAAACCGAGCCCAGCCACGAGCAAGCGGTTTACCTGGCCCTTGCCGGCCACGCCGATGTGGCCGAAGTCCATGCCTTGTACGGCGAATTTGACCTGCTCGTCCGCATCACGTCCACCGATTCCAAAGCCCTCAGCGACCTGTTGATGAACACCTTCCGGCAAATTGAGGGGGTTCGAGAAACCCGTACAATGATCGCTGTGGAGGGGGCTTGATGGCCGTTGGGTTCGTCTTGATGACCACGCTGCCGGGGCAAGAGGCGGCCGTCCTGAGCGGTTTGGACCGCATCGAATTGGTGACGCAGCGCTGGATGCTGTTTGGCGAATTCGACCTCATGGCCCGTGTTCAAGCCGACGACGAATACGACATCACGCGGTGCATCGTTGAGGACATCCGGACCTTACCCGGGTTAAAGGACAGCCAGACCCTCATCGGCGCCGAGTTGTAGATCACAGCGACCGGTGCAAACGGGCCACGGCCTGTCGGGCGGCACGGTGGCATCCTGCACGACGAAACAGAGCTGCGGACTCCTGCAGGCAGCGTCGTCGCTCCTCCGGTTGGAGGTGCGCTTTGAGGTACCACCAGCGAGCAGCGTAGCGCTGCGCGGTTTGACCGAGGCTGGGAAGGGTCGATGGCAACGGCAACCGTTCGTGCAACGACGCCGCTGTGGCGCGATCACCCGACACCATGGCGTGTTCCGCTCCGGCCAAGGTCAGCAACGCTGCATGCAGCGGCGTGGGTTGTCGAGCGGCGACATCGGACAGGCGCTGCACGAGCGTGTCCCCGACCAACTCATTCGAAGCCATGGCTTCACGAACGGCCAACCATTGAACCGTCGGGTCATCGTCATGACTGACGCCGGCCAAGGCGTCCCGGACCGCACCGGCTTCGTTGAGACCCCCTTGGCGCAGCGCCATGGCGTGACGGACGAGCGCCATGCCCACCGTCAATGGCGTGCGTTGCTCGGGACGCGCGGGCAACACGATGCGGTCCAACAAAGCGGACACCGCCCCCGGGCTCGCCTCCAAGTTGCCGTCAAACAGACGGTCCTCCACGGCTTGGACAGCAGAGGCGAGCATCAAACGCGACGCTTCCAGCGCATCGTCCTCCCTTGCCTCGTCGACCAGGGAAGCGGCCAGGGTTTCGTCACCTTCCGCCACCGCCAAACCGTGGGCCAAACGACGTCGGCGGGCACCGGGCGCCAACCGGTCAAGGTGCTGGCGAACGTTGTCGAGCTCCATCCGGTGCAGGGCGACATGGCCCGCCAGGGCGTTCAGCGGCTCATCGGCTTCGTCGTGCTGGAGGGCGCCCGCCAACACCACCGCCAGCGGGCCGTGCTGACCCGCCATGAGGGCGTTGACACGCTCGGTGAGGTCTTCGGGACGTTGTCCGGCAGCCAGTTCATGGTAGAGGCGTAGCACCTCGAATTCCTCGCTCGACGAACGCGCCGCCCAATGCTCGGCCGCTTCGGCGTGGAGCCGCTGAAGCACCTCGGGTGTGAGCATCGCCCGTCGCACGTTGCGGACGACGTGTTGAATCTCCAATCGGTTGGAGGTGGCATTCCATCGCAGCAACGCGTGGTCGTCGAGGGGCCCGATGGCGTCCTCATGCGGCACATGCTCAACGGGCAAGGGTCGAGGAAAGAGCACCAACGCATCGAGCGCACGGTGCACCTCCGCATCCAAACCACCCAACACCGCCTGGGACACGTAGGCTTGCACGGGTTCGCCTTCCTCGGGCAGGGCGTCACCCACCTGGTGGAGGTGAAGTGCCATTGGGTGACCCCCGAGGGCCCGGGCAATCGCCATTCGCTCCGTTTCCTCGAGGTGTTCGGGGAGCAGGGAGGCCGCCACCTCGGGCTCGAGCGGCCCCAGCACATGCACCTCGCCGGCCAGGTCGACGTCGAGGGGCGGTTTGGCCAAGGTCACGAGACGGCCACCGCCGTCCACGATGCCGTTCAGCAAATCCACGACGCCCGGAAGGTGCCTCGGGTCCACCAGGTGAAGGTCATCGATGTACAGCGTCCCGCCCAAGGCGAGCGCTGCGTCCAGCAGTGCCGCTCGGTCCAAGGGTGCTTCCTGTGAACCGCCGACCCAACCCCGAACAACAGCTTGAGCGTCGGTGAACGCATCGCATGCGACCCATCGCGAGCCCTCCGTTCGATGCCTCAGGGCTTGACCGAACGCCGTTTTTCCAATGCCCGACATCCCGTGGACGTGAACGGCTCCACCTGATGAGAGGTGTTCCACCACAGCGTCCATGGCCTGGCCCCGACCCACAACACGTTGCCAAGGCACCGCATCGCCCTCCTGGCCTGGCACGACCGCGACGAGGGGGGCCTCCGGTTCGGAACGGCGATTGGGTGATGGTTCTGCACCGGCCGGGTTGCCCTCCAACCACGCCCGACCGGCGGGGGTGATGTGATGGACATGGCGGCGACGGGACCCGCCACCGATGACGTGTGCCATACGTTTGGTCACAAAACCGGACGATTCGAGGGCCTTGAGCGGGGCGTTGAGTCCCGAGCGCACGATGCCCATGGCGTCGGACAACCCCGGCAGCGACAGGTCGCGAGGGACATCCCACGCATCCACCAGCGCGTCGGGAAACGACGCCAAGTGGTGCAAGAGGTTACGTTGGGCTCGCGTGAGCATGGTGGACAAGTCGCATGTTCACACGCCCCTTCATGAAGCCACCCCGCCCGTGCGCTCCCTTGTGAAAGCGTGGGCTTTTGTGCGTCCGCTGGTGTCGTCCCACCATGCCCGTGGATTTGGCGTCCACCCACCTGCCAAAAGCAGCGGGCGTTTACCTGTTCAAAACCAAACAAGGCAGGGTGCTGTACGTCGGGAAAGCCACCCGGCTCAACGAGCGCATCCGGTCCTATTTCGCTGCAAATCCCGACCGAGCCATGATCCCCGAACTGGTGTCAAGGGCCGATGAGATTGAATGCATCGTTACCCAAACCCCGCAAGCCGCCCTCGTGCTCGAGCGACAACTCATCCGTGAACACATGCCGAGGTTCAACTCCATGCTGAAGGACGGGAAGTCCTTTCCCTACCTCGTGCTGACCAACGAAGCCGTCCCGCGCATCATGTACACCCGGCGCCCCCCGAAGCGGAGCCAACAATGGGGACCCTTCCCGAACGCCGGCGCAGCGAAGCAGGTGATGCAACTGCTGCGTCGGGAATTCGGCATCCGTGACTGCAAGGAGTTGCTGCCCCAGGGGTGCCTCTCCATGCACATTGGATTGTGCGCCGGTCCGTGCATCGACGCCAACGGCTACGACGAGCGCGTCGCCAACGTGCGACGGGTCCTCAACGGCGATGCGACGGCCCTGCTCGAAGAACTCGTGGAGCACATGGAGCAGGCCGCCGATGAAGAGGCGTTTGAACTGGCTGCGCATCACCGCGACACCATTCGAGCTGTGCGAGCGACCACGGCTCAACACATCGTGTCCAGCAAGGTCTACCGCGATTGCGACGCCATCGGCGTTGCATCGGAAGGCGACTTGGCGGCCGTGGTCGTGCTTCACGCCGATGAAGGGGTGGTTCAGGGCCAAGAAGCGTGGCCGGTGGTCCACCGTGACGACGTTGGTGAAACCGTCTCCATGTTCATCGCCGAACACTACGCTCATCGACGGCCGCCGCGGTTGTTGCTGAGCCCGGTGCCCATTTTTGACGGCCTCAACGATTGGCTCAACGAGCGAAGGGGCAGCAACGTCGAGGTGCGCACCCCGCAACGCGGTGACCTCGAAAACCTCGCCACGCTCGCACGCCAGAACGCCGAGATTCAACTCACGCGACTGGTGTCCAAATCCAGTGGCTCCTTGGAACAACGGGCTGCTGATGAAGGCGCTCGGTTGCTTGGTCTACCGAGTTTGGACCATGTCGTGTGTTTCGACATGGCGCAACTGCTGGGCGATGAGCGGGTGGGCGCCAGCGTGGTCATGCGCAACGGGCGACCGGCGAAAAGCGAGTACCGCAAGTATGTGGTCAAAGGCGAGGCCATGGACGATCTCCGCATGATGAAGGAGGTCGTCGTTCGCTGGGCCAAGCGCCAAGAAGAGTGGCCCGATCTGCTGCTCATCGACGGCGGTGAAACCCACCTCTCCACCATCGAACAAGCCCTGGAAGAGCACGGCTGGGCCGACCGCTTCCCCCTCGCAGCGCTGGCCAAGCGCGAGGAAACCGTGCACCGCCGGCATCACGAGCCGCTCGTGCTCGACCGGCAAGGTCGCGTGCTTGTCCACGCTCGCGACGAAGCCCACCGCTTCGTCAACACCTTTCACCGAAAACGACGAAGCCGAAGCCGGTTGGCCGACCCGCTCGAGGGCGTCGACGGGTTGGGCGCCAAAAAGCTGCAAACCTTGCTGCGTCATTTCGGGGGCCGGAAGGGCATCGAGCACGCCACCTTGTCTGAGCTTCAAACGGTGCCCGGCATCGGACCTTCGCTCGCCGAGCGAATCCACGATGCGCTCCACTGATCTCAGAGGTCGTCGAGGCTGGGGACATCCTTGATGTCCTCACCGTGATTGAGGCCCGGACTGCTGAAACCGCTGAGGTTGGCGAACTGTTCATCGCTGAATTGAGCTTTGTTGATGTTCTCTTGCCGCTTCGCGATTTTCTTCTTTTTGTTCTTGCGACGACGTCGGAACCGCCGAACCATCATGAAGAGCAGGAAGAGCACGATGGTTGGGTAAATCCAGAACTGGATCAGGAAGTACACCCAGCCGACGCGAACGCTGAAGGAGATGTCGTCCTCAAATTCACCGGGCGGGATGGTGTAGGTCACCGTTTGGCGGCCATCCTCTTCCTTGATGATCAAGTTGCCCGATGACGACGTGGCGCCCACAAGTTCGACCCCGCGTGGCAACGTGACGGTCACTGGACCGGACACAGCGAGGTTGTTTTCCTCCAGCACGGTCGTGTTGACCGTCCCGGTGGAGAAGCTGATCTTGTCCTGACCGGGCGGTGGGTAGGTCACACCGTCCCCGCTGACGACCGAAGCGGTCAACCCGTGGGTGAAGGCGTCGGTGACGATGCGGAGCGGTTGCACGAACATGCTCTGCAGGGTGTCGGTGACCACGCTCAGGCGCAGACCGCTCATGTCGCCGTTCTGGACCTTGTTGAGGTCAGCGTCCAAGCCAATTGTGAATTCAACCTCTGGAATGGTGACGGTCAAGGTGATGGGTTCGTCGTCGCTGACCACTTCATCGGGGGCTTCGATGCCGTCCACCTTGGTTTTGATGATGAATTTGGAAAGGTCCATTTCTTGGATGCTTTCGTTTTCTTCTGCTGCATCCCCGAAATCGTGGATACCGGCCGTCACGAGTTCACCCATTTGCGTGGCGAAGTCCTTCATGCCCTGCCGGGTGGCGATGAGTTCAACCGATTGGTCGCAGATGGACAGGTCGGAATCCGCCGGGTCGCACAGTTCGAATTCACCCGAAGTGAGGGGTTCGTCCATGCGGCTGGACAGGTCGATGAGGAGGCGCACCAGGTCGGAGGGTACGGCGTCCATCTGGACACGCGTGTCGCCGTTTTGAGGGAGTTGGTCGGTGGGCAGGCCCACGCGGTAGATGCTGACCTCGGCTTCGAGGGCGAAGGTGAAACTCACGGATTGCGACCATTCGTTGAGGTTGAATTCCGACCAATCAAACTGAATCGCACTCGAGACGCAGGTGGACTGGTTGGCGTAGCACAGGACCTGGTCGTCTTCGTTGGTGATCTCGTGCTGCCAGTCCCACGGGTCCGTCCCGCGGAAGGACACATCGGTGGCTTGGGTGCCGTTGAGGGTCTTTTCCAACACGATGCTGGAGCCACCGTCGTTGTTCACGACCCACGAAGGCATGAGGATCTCCACCGTCAATTCAGAGGGCGGCAGGTTGGCGGGCACGATGGCGTCAAGGTAACTGGAATTGATGACGGTCTCGAGGGACAACCCGGCGTTCATCAGCCGTTCAAGGTCCCGCTGCTGGACACCGTCAAGGAAACTGTCGATCATCTCGTTGGTGTTGTACTCCTGCAGGATGTCGATGAGCGACATGCTGAACGGTTGGCTGGTCGTTTGCAGGTAAATGGGGTAGGAGGCATCCATCGCCACCTCTCCAGCCAAGCAGTAATGCAGGTCCTGGTCGGCCGTGACGGGCTCGGTGCAACCGGTCGTGTGCGAGTAGTTCAAACCGCCAGGGGCTTCGAAATTGCCCGTGCCGTCGGTCGAGCTGACCCACGTCATGTCGCTCATTTCGATGTCGCCCACGCCGGCGACGGTGTCGGCGATGCCCTCCACGATGTCGCCGACCGGGAATTGGTTGGTGAAGGCGGTGAGGTCAACGATGTCGTTGTGGTACGCCAAACGGATGCCGTCGGACGTGATGAGGGGAATGCTGGCGGCGGAGGACACCTCGAACATGTTGATGCCCCAATCCGACAAGGTTTGGTTGTCGAGGTAATACAGCCCTGCGACGAAGTCGACGGTGGCTGCGGTCTCGTCGCGCAGGTCGAGGACGATGCTCAAGTCGATGGCCTTGCTGCCTTCCGGGACGCTCACGGTGGGGGTGGCTGTCGTGCTGCGATGGCCCATCATCATCTCCACGGTTTGCACCATGTTGGTGTCGGACTCGGTGGCGTTGAGGTGGTCCATCGTCCATTCAGCAGCCCAGAAATTCGGAGAGCCCAAACGGGCGGCAAGGGTACCGTTGTCGTCCACGGCCAGCACGGTGGAGTAGGACGGTGGGTTGATGGCGAAGGTGGCCCGGTGGCCGGGTTGGGCCGTCAACTGGAAATCGGTGTTGATCTCGGCCCCCATGGTCAACAACCCCTGGTAGGTGCGCTCGAGGTCGAGGTTCTCCGAACCGACCAGGTTGAACTGGCTGGCGGCCAATTGCACCGAAGCCACCGCGCTGAAGCAGAGCGGGGGCTCGAACACGTTGTCAACCGGTGCGCCTTCATCGGCGGCATCGGTGGTGTCGTCGGTGGAGCAGGCGATGGGACCGTCTGGCGTGTTGAAGGAGTTGACGTAGTCGGTGGAGAGGCTCGTGACCGTACCGAACCCGGAGGTCAGAGCGTCCTCGATGGCGTCGTTCACTTCGCTCTTCAAGGAGTTGCCCACCGTGGTCCCGGAACCGTCAATGTCCTGGTTGAAGGTTTGACGAATCAAGTCGGCGGGTGCCCCGTCGTTGGCGTCCAGACCGTCGGTGTCCTCCAGCGCGTCGCCGATGAGTGTTCCCGAACCCAACCCGATGGAATCGCGGTCGAACTCCCGAACGGCCCAGGTCAGCACCAGGTCAATGGACGAGGTGGAGGAGAGCGTGAAATCGTAGGTCCCCTCAACCCAATCCTGGTTGTTGGGCGTCATGTCTTCGGCGTGGTCGTATTCGTCGCACGTCCCACCGAGGGTGCTGCAGGCCTGCATGCCAGCAGCGCTCACGAACGGTGCAATGAAGGGCGTGAAAAACATCACGAGCATCATGATCGAGAAAAAACGTGCGGTGGGCTTGGACGAGGCGCTCACGGAGGTCACCGTTACCACGCACGCAACGGGACCTTGAAAGCAGTTCCCCCCTTCAAACCGCCATGAGCGAACCAACCGAAACGGTGTGGTTTGCATGGGTGCCCTCCGTTCAAGGGGCCTTGGCCCATGCAGCGCTCAAAGGCGCTGGACGATTGCATCAAGCGGTCCAGCCGCTCAACGACGAGAACCGTGTGGGCTTTCCACTGACGCAGGTGCTGTCCGATT